>JAJPHV010000066.1 GCA_021325095.1 Chloroflexota bacterium
CAATCGTTCTACCCGCATCGTTCTACCCGCCAGGGTTACTCGGAAAGGAGGAGGGGCGCATCCGGGCCGGGTTGAAACCCGGTGTCCCCTGCGCCGAATTTTATGGGTAGGGGAGCCAATGCCAAACACGATTGCCAACCGGGTTTCCCCTCGCCAGCTGGTGAGGGGGCAGGGGTGAGGCCAAGACTCAAAGGCTTGCGTAGATGCCGCATGGATGATATGTTCTAGGACGTTTGGCCGGGTCGTTGGAACTGCCACCACGTTAAAGCGAGGTTGCCGTGTATCGAATCTGGTTTGAGCGTCCGATGCCGGATGTGTACGCGCCCATGTTGGAAGGATTCGCCATTGCCATCGGCCCGACCAGTGCTGATTCCGATCAACCGCTGGCGGGGCTGGCCGACGCACAGGCCATCATCGCCGGGTCGCGTGTCCGCTACGATGGCGCGCTGATGGATCAGGCTCCAGGGCTGCGTGTCATTGCCCGTTCCGGCATTGGCATCGACAACCTCTCGCTGCCGGATGCGACGGCGCGCGGCGTGGCAGTGTGTAATGCGCCGGACGGCCCCACCATCTCGACGGCGGAACATGCCATCGCGCTGCTCATGGCTGCCACCAAGTTCTTGAAGCGTAATGAAAACAGCCTGCGCGACGGGCGGAAGCACGACTTTTTCGGCGAGAATCAAGGGTTGGAACTGGCCGGGCAGCAGCTTGGGCTGGTGGGCATGGGGCGCATCGGCAGCCGGGTCGCCAGGGTTGCACGGGCGATGGACATGAACGTGGTGGTGTACGACCCCTACATTTCTGCCGAACGCGCTGCCGAGCTAGGGGTAACGCTGGTGCCGACGCTGGAAGCGCTGCTCTCGACCTCGGATGTGGTATCGCTGCATTTGCCTGCCACGCCTGAAACGCGGCACCTGATCAACGCGCGAAGCCTGGCCCGGATGAAGCCGGGCGCATTCCTGATCAACACGGCGCGCGGCGCATTGATCGACGAATCGGCGCTTATCCAGGCCCTCGATTCGGGGCGTCTGGCGGGTGTGGGTCTGGATGTGTTCGACCCCGAACCGCCCGACTTTGAAAACCCGCTGCTGCACCGCGACAACGTGATCGCCACTCCGCATGTCGCCAGCGCCACCGGCGCGGGTAAAGACCGGCTGTGGCGCACCGCCATCGCCCAGGCTATCCAGGTTTTGCGCGGTGAACGCCCGCCGCATCTGCTCAACCCCGAAGTGTGGGACAAACTGCGGAGCACGCAGGGGTAGGCAGTGGACAAACATTGGGACAGCTACTGCACCCTGAGCCTGGTGCGCTTTCTGGCCTTCCCTGAATGTGGCAGCGGCGATGGCCCTATTTTTGAGACGATTGCACAGATCGCAGCCGACGATTTCTTCTCCGCCGTCGAGATCACGCGCATCAATGACCCCCACGTGCGCGAACAGTGCGCCCGGCTGATCGAGCAGTCGCATATGCAGGTGGCCTTCGGCGCGCAGCCGATCATCCTGGGCGGCAAGCTCAACCTGAACAGCCTGGATGGGCAGGTGCGCGAGCAGGCGTTGGAAACGCTCAAACCTTACGTCGTTCAGGCAGCGGAGATCGGGGCCGGGCGTTTTGTCGTGCTGTCGGGGGCTGATCCAGGCCAGGCAGATCGGGCAGCGGCCAGGGAGGTACTGATGACCTCGCTGTGCGACCTGGGTGCATTCGCGCAGCGCTATGGGGTGGCGATCACACTCGAAACGTTTGACCGGGCCATCGATAAGAAAGCGCTGATCGGCCCGGCGGACGAGGCAGCAGCATTGGCCGCCATCGTCAAAGCCGACCTGCCCGACTTTGGGTTGCTGTACGACATGGGCCATATGCCACTCCTGGATGAATCGCCGCTGCCCGCATTGACCACGCTCAAGGATTACCTGGTTCATGCACACGTCGGCAACTGCGTCAAAGTGCCGGGCCGTGCCGCTTACGGCGATCTGCATCCCCGGTTTGGCTTTCCGGGCGGCGAAAGCGACGTGCCGCAGTTGGTCGAATTCCTGCAGGCGCTGTTCGAGGTCGGCTACCTGCGTGAGAACCCGCCCGTTGGAAAGCGCCCCTGGGTCGGCTTTGAAATGCGTCCACAAACCGGCGAAAGCTCGGCGGCGATCCTGGCGAACATCAAGCGCACCTGGCGCGAGGCGTGGGCCAGTCTGCAATGCCCCGCCTGAACCATACACAGAATACGTAGAAAGAGCACAGGCAGAAAGAGTAGCGTTTGGGTTTACCCAACATCCTTGCCGGACGTTACGCGCGGTGGTTTCCTCTGCTGGTCATCCTCGCGCTGGCGATCTGGCTGCGACTTCCGCTTTTGGCCGGAACGGGCTATTCGACAAGCGACATTACGGTCTTTGAAGACTGGGCGCGCAGCGCGACGCGGCAAGGCCTATTTGCCGTGTACACGAATGTCAAGACGGCTCCCGTCGATCACCCGCCCATCGGCGTGACGCTGCTCACTATCAGCGCGAGAGTCTACGAACTTATGGGCGGCAGCCTGGACAGCGACAACGCTGGCTTCCGCACGGCGATCAAGTTCCCGCTCTTTATCTTCGATCTGCTGCTGGTCATTGTCGTCTATGCCATTGCGCAGCGCGAGTTGACCTCAGCCCCTCTCCAACTGGAGAGAGGTGATTTGGGTAGTACGACCTCTAAGGGCAAATCTGAATCGGTACAGTCGGTGGAGTCGAAGTCCGCCTTTAGCCCGCTGAAGCGGGCTTCGTTGATTCAGCCCGGTGCTTCAGCGCCGGGCGTCGGCCTGGCCGCTCTCCTCTGGCCGAGTTTTGCCGCTGCCGTCATCGCCTTCACGCCCGGCCTGATCGCCGACTCGGTCTGGTGGGGACAGACGGATGGTCTGTTTGCGTTCTTTTTGCTGATCACGGTCTATGCCCTCCACCGCCGAGCCAACAGTGCGGCGTGGCTGCTGTATGCGCTGACCATCCTGGTGAAGTTCCAGGGCATTACCTTGCTGCCGCTGATCGTCGTCCTGAGCTTGCGGCGCTTCGGGATCGGCTCGGTGCTGCGCGGCGCAGCGATTTTTGCGCTGGTCGTGGCCGTCGGCCTGGCCCCTTTCGTCCTGGCAAGCGGCGAGGCTGCACTGCGGCCCTACCGGGAAAGCGTGGGCAAGTACCCGTTTATTTCAATCAATGCCCATAATTTCTGGTTCTGGTCGCTGTCCTCGCAGTTCAATCTGCGCGACTTCGGCCAGCCGACGGATACGGCTTACTACATTGGCCCCTACCCGGTGCGGATCGTGGGCTACGCCCTGTTCGCGCTGGCTGCCGGGCTGATCGCATTACGAGCGCTTATTCTGCCTCAGCGTCGTGACGAGTTTTTGCTGGCTGCCGGGCTGCACGTTTCGTTCTTCATGTTCTCCACGCAGATGCACGAGCGTTACCTGTACCCGGCGGTGCCGCTGATGGCGGTGGCAATGGTCGGGAGCGCCTGGCTGTGGCTGCCGTGCATGGGGTTCGCCATCACCGTCAGTCACAACATTCTGGACGTCGGCTCGCGTGATTACCCCCTTTGGGAAGCGACCTGGCGCGTGGTGGGCTGGTCGGGGTTCCAGAATGCGCGCTTCAACGTGATCCTGTCGGCGCTGCTGGCTGGCGCGATCCTGCATCCGCTCTACGGTCTGACTCATCTGCCAGCGCTGACCGCGCGGGGACGGCGCGTGCTGATAGGCATCCTTATCGCAGCGCTGGTGCTCGGCGAGATTGGGTTGCGTGCAAACTATGCGCAGCTTCCGGCCTGGATGCAGCGCACCCTGTCCCA
The DNA here is from genome assembly GCA_021325095.1 of Chloroflexota bacterium. Taxonomy (GTDB): domain Bacteria; phylum Chloroflexota; class Anaerolineae; order Aggregatilineales; family UBA2796; genus JAJPHV01. Next base: position 3,799 of record JAJPHV010000066.1, read on the forward strand.
GACCCGGCTCACGCCCTTCACCGACTGGCGACTGTCTACCACTGCCCTTGCGGAACCTGACCCGGACTACGGCGCCATCGTGCGACCCGGCCTGTCGAACGAGCGCTTCAGCCTGTCCGGGCAAACCTTTACTGTCTCGACGGCCAGCCTGCCCGGATCGCGTGTTGGTATCCGGGACACCACCTTGCGCCTGCCTCTGGATGTTATGGCACTCGGCGGGGCAGACACTTTCTGCATGGCTGAGGCGAAGGATTGTTGGATCAACCAGGTGGCCTCCGAACGTTCGTTGAGCATTGCCAACCTGGGCCAGCCAGAAACGGGCAGCACGGCACGCCTGATGCTGCTCCGGCAAAGCGGGCCGCAGCTCAAACCGCGTATCGTGCTGTGGCAGTGGTCGGTTGCCGATCTGCAAGCCGAGTACCGGCTGGCGCTGCGGCAGGGCCGCACCGGAAGCCTTGAGCCGCCACCCCAGGCAACACAGGCGGCCTGCCACCCGACACTGGGCCAGTATTCGGCCATCTACGCCCTGATCTGCGCGCTGGATCGCTGGCCGCCGCCTGACCCTACGGCGCACGTTGATTACGGCAGCGTGTCCCTGGTCCTGTCGTCTGACATCGACACGCTGGCCGCAGATCGCCCCGACATGCGTTACGGCTTCAACCTGACGCTGCAAGCGCTGGATGAGGCCAACCGCTTTGTGCAGGATAATCTACACGCCAGGATGATCGTGCTGCTGCTGCCGACTCCACAGGAAGTGTACAGCAACCGTGCCAGCCCGCCGTTTAACCCCGCCGCGCTCGATCAACTCTCACAGTCGCGGCTACGGTTGCTGCAAACCTGCCAGGAGCGTGGCTGGAAGTGCATCGACCTGTATCCCCCTCTGCGAATGCAGGCCGAGCGCGCACAGCAGGTCTACTATGCCGCTGCGCCGTATTTGAACGCAGCAGGCAACCGCGTTATCGCGCAGGCAGTCGCACCAGTTCTGGCTCCTTGAGTCGGGCAAGGGCGGATGTGACTTTTCCCACGCCGGTAACAGGCAGGCAGCCATTTTGAGCGAAGCGATCTGGCTTTATACTAGTGTCAGGAAAGAAACTTAATTTAGGAGGCCCAGAAGATGTCGTACCGTGACAAGCCCTGGACAAAAAAATACGATCCCGGTGTGCCGACGACCCTCCAACCCTATCCGAGTCAACCCCTGTTCCAGTTCCTGCGAGACACCGCGCAGCGAACACCCAATGCCCCGGCGGTCATCAGCTCGGCGCATCTCCCCATCGTGGGACGGCAGAAAGCCGAACTCAGCTTCGGCGACCTGGACGCGCAGTCGGATGCGCTGGCCGTCGCGTTGAGCGACATGGGCGTGAAAAAAGGGGATCGGGTGGCAATCGTCATGCCCAACTGCGCGCAGTTCTTGATCGCGTTCTACGGCATCCTCAAGGCAGGTGCGATTGTATGCGCCACCAACCCTACTTTCCCTGGCCCGAAGATGCTGCAACAGTTTAAGGATTGCGGGGCCAACACAGTCATCACACTCAGCCTCTTTTACAATACGGTCAAGCAGATTCAAAAAGACACCGAAATCAAAAATGTCATTGTGACCAACATCAAAGATTATTTGCCACCGCTGGCCGCGCTGCTGTTTACCCTTGCCAAAGAGAAAAAAGACGGCCACCGCATCGAAATGCAGGCAAGCGATCACAACTTGCGCGACGTGTTGAAACGCTATGCGGGCCGCAAGCCCACCGTCGAGGTTTCTGCCAGCGACACGGCGATATTCCAATATACAGGTGGCACGACGGGCGGCCTGAAAGCGGCCATGGCGACGCACCAGGCGCTGGTGTGCAACATCCTGCAAATAATGGCGTGGCTGACCGACGAGAGCACCAAACGCGGGCCATACATGGCCGCTATCCCGCTGTTCCACGTGTTCGGGATGGTGGCCGTGTTGTGCTACGCCTCCCGCACCGGCGCCGCGCTGGCGGTGGTTCCCAATCCACGCGACATCAAGGAAGTGCTTGAAGTGCTGCATACCTTCAAGCCCACCCTGTTCGACGGCGTGCCGGCCATGTACAACGCCATCAACAACAACCCGGACGTGGCGGCAGGCAAATACGACCTGCGCTCGATCAAAGTCTGCATCAGCGGGTCTGCGCCGCTGCCGCCTGTCACCAAGCGCCGTTTTGAGGAAATCACAGGCGGCAAGCTGATCGAAGGCTACGGGATGAGCGAGACGCCCACCGCAACGCACGTCAACCCCATCCTGGGCGAAAACCGTACAGGCAGCATCGGTCTGCCGATCCCGGACGTGGAATGCCGGATCGTCAGTCTGGATGACGGGGTGACCGATCTGCCCGTCGGCGAAGTGGGCGAACTGGTGATCTGGTCACCCAACCTGATGTCCGGCTACTACAACCTGCCCACCGAAACCAACAATGCGCTGCGGCCCGGCCCGGATGGCAAAAAGTGGCTGTACACCGGGGACATCGCACGGATGGACGAGGACGGGTATTTCTACATCGTGGATCGCAAGAAAGACATGGCGCTCATCGGCGGCTTCAACGTCTACCCGAACAACGTGGAAAAGGTGATTGCCGAGCACCCCGCCGTGCAGGAAGTGGGCGTTGCTGCCATTCCGCACCCCGATCCTGACAAGGTCGGCCAGGAAGCGCTCAAGGCGTGGGTCGTACTGAAGGCCGGGCAGCAGGCAACGGAGCAGGACATCATCGACTTTGCCTCGAAGCAGCTTGCCCGCTACGAAGTGCCGACGCGCATCCAGTTCGTCAAGGAACTGCCCAAGACGACGGTAGGCAAGGTGCTGCGCCGCGAACTGATCCAGATGGAAATGCAGGCCAGCGAGCAGAAGGCTGCCGAGACCACACGGTAGCCAACTCTATATCACTATCTTCTCGATCCCCCTCTCTGCGATGCGGAGAGGGGGCTGGGGGTGAGGTAAACTCCCCACAGCCTCCAGCCCAATTGGAGAAGCTGCCGGGCTGAGGTACATTCTTGATCAGCGCCTTCCCTGAGCAGGAGCCGCCCTGTGACCTCGACAACCGATCTGCGCGCCGTCGGCCTTCTGGTGGGCCTGATCTGCCTGGCAGCCATTGGCGTGTTTGTGGTCGTGCCCGCGCTGGTGCGCTTCACCACCTGGTTCGAGGCCCTGTCGCTGCTGGTGGAAGGGCTGGGCGAATATACCGGCCATCACCGCCTGGCGTGGTTGGGCTGTGTGGCCCTGTTCCTGGGCATCGCGGCCTGCTGCGTCGTGACGCTTGTGCTCGCGGGTGCGCTGCTCACCTGCAACGCCAGCAATCCCGCACAACTGTGCCGCCTGATCGGGCGCTGAGATTGAAACGAGCGCAACTGGGCACTGCGTCTTTTCTTTTCAAGGCGGCTGTGTACAATTTCTGCGGCACAACGAACCCCAGAGGAGAAATCTCGGTATGAAACTTCTACGGCGAATCATCGGGCTAACTGTCACGGCGCTGATTTTGCTGGCGACTCTTTCCCCGAACGCCGCCACACTTTCGCTTGCGCAGACCCCCAATGCCGTCAGCATTGACGGTTCCAATATCGTCTCGCCCATCCTGAAAGCCATCAGCCAGAATTACACGACTGCCCACCCCGAGACGAAAATCGACGTGGCCGTCTCCGGGACGAGCGGCGGCTTTGAGAAGCTGTGCGGGGGCACACTGGACATCAATATGGCCGTTCGCGCCGTGACCGATACGGAAGCGGCAGCTTGCAAGGAGAAGAACGTCAACTTTATCGAGTTGTTGATCGGCTACGACGCACTGGTCGTGGCCGTGAACAATTCGTCGAAGGCTACCTGCCTGAGCAGCGACCAGTTGAACAAGCTGCTCAGTCCTTCCAGCACCATCAAGTCCTGGAAGGACATCGATTCGACGATTGACGCCCCGATCAACGCCATCTACGCCACTGCGCCTGAATCGCAGGCTTACGTGCTGGCCGATTCGATTGTGCCGGGCGACAAGCTGCGCAGTGACATCCAGGTGGTCGAGTCGCCGAGCAAAGTCGCGCAGCAGGTCAGCAGCGATGCCAACGGCGTCGGCCTGCTGACGCTCTCCGATTTCAAGAGCGCCACTTCCGCCCAGCAGCTTGCCGTGCGCGCGCTGAAAATGAAGCAGACCGATACGGACACCTGCGTCGATGCTGACGTGCCAAGCCTGGAATCGGCGCGCTACCCCGCCGCCGAGTCGCTATACCTGTACGTCAACGCGGCCAGCCTGGATCGCAAGCCCGTCGCCGACTTCCTGACTTACCTGTTGAGCCGCGAAGGGCGCGCCCCGGTCACCAATGTGGGCTTCATCGCCGCCAGCGACACGACCTATGACCGCGCTCAGAACTACCTGAATACCAGGCAAACAGGCCGTACCTTCAGCCGCATCCAGAGTGTGAACATCCCGGCGGACACGGCAGGAACCATCACGGTGGACGGGTCGGCAGCCGCCTACCCGCCGCTGAAAGCGGTGGGCGATGCCTTCTCACCGCGCTACAGCAAGATCAAACTGACGACGGCAGCTTACGGCAACGACGCAGGCTTCCGCGATCTGTGCGCGAACAAGGTGGACATGATCGGGACGACGCGCCTGGCGACCAACGACGAGGCGAGCGCCTGCCAGAAGGCTAACGTCCAGATGTTGAACCTTCAACTTGGGGCGGAGGGCGTGGTCGTGGTGGCGAACCCCAACAACAAGGCGGCTCAATGTCTGACCACCGATCAACTGGCAAAGCTCTTTGGCGTCGAGTCCGAAGGCAAGGTCAAGAAGTGGTCGGACGTGAGCGCCGACTTCCCCGCCACCGATCTGCTGATCCTGACACCGGGCGATGGCGCATGGGAAACGGATTTCCTGTTGAGCAAATCGGTTAAGGCGGTTGCGCCTGTGCGCCGCAAGGACACGACGGAAAACAGCGACGCTCTGTACCGCGCTGCTGGAGTCCAGAACGTCGAGGGTGCAATCACCTACATGACGTTTGCCGAGTTCAAAGACGTAAAGTCGAACGTTAAGGCCGTGCCGATTAACGCCGGAAGCGGCTGTGTTGAACCTACTGAGGCCAACCTGAAGAACGGCACGTACCCACTCTCGCAGACGCTGTACGCCGTCCTGAACGTGAATGCCTTCACGCGGCCCGAAGTCAAAGCCTTCGTCTGGTACTTGTTGGGTGACGACGGACTGGCTGTCCTCAGCAAGCAGGGGTTGGTCGGCACGGATACGGCAGGCTTCGTTGCTGCGCGAGACATCGCGCTGGCCCGCTTCGCGCAGACCTCACAGTCGCTCGGCACGCCCCCGGCCACCTCCGGCACTGCGCAGGCCACCGCAGCTGCTACCACAGCCGTGCCGACGGCCACCCCCAGCGCGCCTAGCACCCCGGCGGCTACGGCTGCCGCCACGAAAGCGCAATAGATACCCTGATTGCTAGGGGGCAGTCCGGGTAGGTTGTAGGGATCAGGCTATACTTGGCGAAAAAGGGAGTATAGCCATGATTGAACTGAGTGAAGACGAGCGAAGGAAGGTCGAGGCATTTATCCGACGTGGGAAGGCGAATGCCCGGAATATCACGCGGGCGCACATTCTCTTGAAAAGTGGGGAGAGGTGGCGCATCGCACGGATCGCCGAGACATTCGATTGGCGCTTTACCACCACCCATGCTTGTGCCAAACTCGCTCGACCCTATCCCTAGTTAACCGAGGTGGCTCCCTACATCCAATACCTTTAAGTTAAAGCGATATACCTCACCCCCTGACCCCCTCTCCGCTGCGCAGCGAGGGGGAACCAGCCGGTCCAGACTCCCCTCTCCACAAGGTGGAGAGGGGTTGGGGGTGAGGTAAACTACTGCCCCTCACAGCCTTATCTAAAAGGTATTGCCCCTAAATCCTATTCGATCTGCCCCCTGGGTCATCTCCTCTGCCCCGGTTTTTCGTCAGAACTGATATAATCGCCTGCAAGTGAACTCGTCAATTTCAGGATTGTGGTCGGCATTGATGAATCGCACCCGAATTATCGCGCTCTTGTGTTTCGGCCTTTTCCTGGTAGGCAGTGCCTTCATCTATCTGACCCGAATCGCCGACTACCCGAACGCGGCGGCGAAATTGTCCGTGCGCTCTGGCCGCGCCGAGATAACCCGCGCCAACGGGCAGCCGGATAAAGTCGAAGCAGGGAGCGAGGCGCTGGTGAATGCGGGCGACACGATTCAGATGGATGACGGCGACGGCACGCTGAACTTTGCCGGGACACAGGTTGACCTTGAACCGGGGACAACTGTTCAGATCGAACACTATGGCGCGTCGGGCAGTGAAGGGCAAATCGACCTGGCCCTCAAGGCGGGGCAGGTCAGCCAGCGTGTGATCGGCTTCACAGATCGGCGCTCGCTGTACCGTCTGACCAGCCCGAATGGCATTGTCGAGACGAAGGGCGGCGAACTACTCGTCGCCCTGGACGCCAATCAGGAATTGCAAATCGGCGTCGTTGCCGGGGCAGCCACCGCCAATGCGCAGGGCCGCAGTGTAGCCCTGGCCGCCGATCAGGGGACGGTCATCGCACCGGGCAAGCCGCCTGCCGACGCCGTACTGTGGAGCCGGGTCATCGTGGAAACGTACCGCCCCGACGCTTCTCCGGTCACGTTGCCGGTGGTGCTGGTCAACTCCAGGACCGGTGACTCATTCCGGCTGCGTTCGCACCAGATGTCCGTCGTACCAGATGGCGCGTACCGGCTGACCATCGATCTGCTGAAGCCCTATGAAGTCAACGACCTGCAATTAGCGCCGGGCGTGCTCAACGAGGCCCCGATCACCCTGAGCGAGATCGTGTTCGCCATTACCACCGTCGATGGCAAACCGACGGCCTACACAGCCCTGAACGTCCAGGGCAGTCAGACCGTCCGCGCTCTGCCCGATACACCCGTCCTGATCAGCCCCGGAAAATGGACGGTGATCGCAGCCCGCGAAGAAAAGCCGGACAAGATTCAGCCTGTAGAACTTAACCTGCTGCCGGGGCAGCGGTTGACAGTCCCGCTGCGCAATGATCTGTTTGGCGGCGGCGCGGTACAGGTGCACGTTACCGCGCCGGACGGCACCACAGCCGCGCCTGTCAACGTCGCCGTTTACCCCGCTGGCACAGAATCGAACCCGCCGCTGGTGACTTTTCGCAGTGATGGCGACCCGCAGCCGCTGCCGGAGGGGAGTTATGCGATCAGCGTGCGCACGCCGATTGCGGCGCGGTACGAGGTGAACGTAACGCAAGGCCAGACCGCCACCTTGCAGACGCGGCTTGGCTCGATCACCGTCAATTACATGGACGCGCTGGGAAGGGTCATTCAGGGCAACGTCATGGTTTACATCGCCTCAGCCGTCGAAATGCAGCGGCTGGCCCTGACCATCGACCAGATGCGCCAGACACCCTATGGCGTGGCGGTGAAAGTTGGCACGCCGGTGACCGTTCCCACCGGGGTTTACAACATCCTGGTGAACGATCAGAAAGGCGTGGGCCAGCAGGACATTCACGTCGATCCGGGGCAGGCAGTCTCGGTCAACCTGAAAGCCAGCCCTTGATCCCGGATTAGCCCCAATACCTTTAAGTTAAGGCGATTTGCCTCACCCCCTGACCCCCTCTCCGCTGCGCAGCGGAGAGGGGAAACCGACCGGCCCAGACTCCCCTCTCCACAAGGTGGAGAGGGGTTGGGGTGAGGCAAACTACAGCCCCTCACATCCTTATCTAAAAGGTATTGGGATCAGCCCTGTTTCAATGTTCCCGGCTGTGCTCCATAAACCAGCGCTGGCTGTCGATGGCTTCCTCGCCCGGCCCAGGCCGCAACTGGCGGTATGTGCCGTCCGGTAGGAGTTCCCTGGCTTTCACGTTGTCGCGCATCTCGATAGCCAGTATCTCGTCAATCAGGCGGCTTTTCAGAGCAGGCGACTCGACGGGAAAGAGCACCTCGACCCGGTTGTTCAGGTTGCGTGGCATCAGGTCGGCGCTGCCCAGGTAGACCTCCGTTTGGCCCGCATTGCGGAAATAATAGATGCGGCTGTGTTCCAGGAAGCGCCCGATCAGGCAGGTGACGCGGATGTTCTCGCTGACGCCGGGGATGCCGGGGCGCAAACAGCAGATACCGCGCACCAGCAGGTCGATCTTTACCCCAGCGATAGAGGCTTTGTACAGCAGCCGGATCATCTTGGCGTCCACCAGGGCGTTCATTTTGAAGATCAGGTGTCCGCCTCGCCCGGCGCGAGCGTGCTCGATCTCGCGCTCGATCAGCGCCTCCATTTTGGAGCGCAAATGTTCCGGCGCAACCAGCAATTTGCGATATTTTGTATGGCTGGCGTAGCCTGTCAGGCGGTTGAATAGTTCTGTCGCGTCGGCAGCAATGTCCTCGCGGCAGGTAAACAGACACAGGTCAGTATAGATGCGGGCCGTGATCGCATTGTAGTTGCCCGTGCTCAGGTGGACGTAGCGGCGCATCCCATCCGCTTCCTTGCGCACCACGAGCGCAACCTTGGCGTGCGTCTTGAGGCCGAGCAGCCCATACACGACGTGGACACCACTGCCTTCCAGTGCGCGCGCCCAACCGATGTTGTTTTCCTCGTCGAAGCGGGCCTTCAATTCCACCAGAACAGCCACCTGCTTGTCGTTCTCCTGCGCCCGGAGCAGCGCCTCGACGATGGGCGAGTTGCGCCCGGTACGGTACAGCGTGGTCTTGATCGCCAGCACCTGCGGGTCTTCAGCGGCCTGCTGGAAAAACTCCACGACAGGCAGGAACGAGTCGTAGGGGCGGTGCAGCAAGATATCCTGGCGACGAATCGCGGTGAAAATGTCCTCGCCGAGCGGGATGGTGGCAGGGCGCTGCGGCAAATACAACGGCGCTTTCAGGGTTGGTACGTCGATGTTCGCCAGCGCAAACAGGTCGTTCATGCCGAGCGGGGCACGCAGCGTATACACATCCTCTGGCTGAAGTTCGAGGTTTTCCATCAGGATAGTGCGGATTTGCTCCGGCATTTCTTCCACGACGGACATCCGTACCACCTGGCCGAAGCGCCGCTGGCGAACACTTTCCTCAATCGTTTCGAGCAGGTCAGAGGCTTCCTCCTCGGCGATCTCGGTATCGTTGTTGCGTGTGATGCGGAAGGCACTGGCCGAGATGATCCGCATACCGGGGAAGAGCATATCCAGGTTGGCCGTGATCACGTCTTCTAACCACACGAAGCGCAGGACGTTGGGTTCAGCGCCATCGCCGTAAACGCGCAGCACGTCGTTGAGCGGCACAAGCCGCGAAAGGACATTCGGTACTTTGACGCGCGCAAAACGCTCGTCGCCTGCCTCGTCACTCATCATGATGGCAAGGCTCAGGCTGAGGTTTGAAATGTGCGGGAACGGGCGACCCGGATCGACAGCCAGCGGCGTGAGCACCGGGAAGACCTCGACCTCGAAGTAGCGGCGCAGGGCCGCGCGGTGTGCCTCTGAAAGCTCATCGTAGGAATGGACGTAGATACCCTGCTCGTTCAGCCGGGGCAGAATATCCTCGTAGAAACAGCGGCGCTGCTCCCGCTGCAAAGGCAGCACCCGCTCCCGGATGGCAGCAAGCTGTTGCTGCGGCGATAGACCGTCTGGCGGCGTTTCTACCACGCCCGCCGTCACCTGGTCTTTGAGGCCGGAAACGCGCACCATAAAGAATTCGTCCAGGTTATTGCTGAAGATCGCCAGAAAGCGCACGCGCTCCAAAATGGGCAGATCGGGGTTAAGGGCTTCCGCCAGAACGCGCTCGTTGAATTCCAGCCAGCTCAGTTCGCGGTTGATATACAGGGCCGGATCGTGCAAATTGGGCGTTTGCAGGTCTGAGGTAGCCTCAACCGTTTGCGTGGACATAAAATCGGCCTATCTAAAATAGAGGGTCAATCTTTTACCAGTATAGCACCCCCGGCAGTCAAGTCCTATCTTTGGCCGAGCTGCCCACCGGCGGCCACTCCAACAAAAGGGGACGGGGAAGCAAACTAACCTTTTGCCTCCCCCAGGGACTGGACACCGGCGGCTATTCAATTGGATCAAGGCGCACAGGGTGAGGGTCGAGCTTAACTCTGCTTGGGTGCTTCTTCGGGCGCCTTTTCGGGTTTGTTATTCACTTCCGCTTCGCCCCCACTCAAGCCGCGCCGGAACTCGCGCATGGCTGTGCCAAGTTCACCACCCAGCCGGGCGATGCGCCCGCCACCAAACAGCACCACCACGATTAACAGTATGATAATCAACTCGCCAGGGCCAAGGTTAGGCATTGTCTACTCCTCGCGGGACTACTCGCGTTTAACATTACGCCGGATTGTAACACTTCGGATGCGTTCATGCTGTAACAAAAAGCGACGCGCCATCGGAACTTCCACCTTCACGGAACGCTCCTGGCAGCTTTGATCCTGGCCTCGATACCTCTTCGTTAAGGGCGAGTAGCCTGTTGCGGCCCTCATCCCCTGGCCCCTTCCCCCGCCAGGGGAAGGGGAAAAGCCCCTCGCTCTGCAGGAGAGGGGTTGGGGGTGAGGGCTTATCTAAGCCGCTTTGATCCTAGACTTTTTTCCAGGTAGCGGCCCCCCTAAAGATGGGTGCATTCGATCTACTTCCCGACTAACCTTGTCAGCATAGGTAACAACCGGCTGATCGAGAGGAAGTTGATCATGGCTGAAGTTTTACAGAGTCTATCGAACGCGCTGGCCGACACTGTGCAGGCCGCTGGCGCAGGGGTCGTTCGTGTCGAGGCGCGGCGGCGTTTGCCCGCCACCGGGATCGTCTGGTCGGCGGATGGCGTGATCGTTACGGCGCATCACGTCGTCGAGCGTGACGACAACATCACCGTCGGGCTGCCCAACGGCCAGAGCGTGAGCGCCACTCTGGTCGGGCGCGACCCGTCAACGGACGTGGCTGTGCTGCGCGTGCAGGGCAGCAGCCTGACGGCGTTGGACAAGGCCAGTGGCGATTACCGTGTCGGGCATCTTGTCCTCGCCATCGGACGGCCCGGCGAAAGTGTGCTTTCGACGCTGGGCATCATCAGCGCCCTGGGCGAATCGTTCCGCACGGGGGCCGGTAAGGTGGATCGCTACTTGCAGGCCGACGTGTCCATGTATCCCGGCTTTTCGGGTGGGCCGCTGATCGGCGTGGATGGCAAGGTGATCGGGATGAACACGTCCGGTTTTCGCGGGGCCAACATCACCATCCCCGTTTCGACACTGCGCCGCGTAGTCGATGCGGTGCTGGCGCACGGGCACGTTAAGCAGGGTTATCTGGGCATCGGCGCGCAGCCTGTACGGCTGCCGAGCGCCCTCAGCCAGCAGTTGAACCAGGAAACGGCCCTGCTCATCGCCTCGGTGGAGCCGGACAGCCCCGCCGATAAGGGTGGCTTGCTGCTGGGGGATACGCTGGTTGCGCTCGACGGCGAACCGCTGCGGCACATCGACGACCTGATGGGTTTGTTGACCAGTGATCGTGTGGGCAGCACCGTAACGGTGCGACTGGTGCGCGGCGGCGAGATCAAGGAAGTGAAAGTGACCATCGGCGAACGCGCCTGATGTGCGTGTCCGGTCATGCACCGGATCAGGCGCAGGGAAGAACGGAGGCTTCCGTGTCAGACTTGTTGCAACAGTTGAATGCCGAGATGGCCTCGGTAGCGGACAATGTTAAACGCAGCCTGGTGCAGATCAGCAACGGGCGCGGCGGCGCGGGTGCAGGGACGATCTGGCACGCCGACGGGTTGATCGTCACCAACGCGCACGTGATCAGTGGTAGGCATTCTCTTAACGTGACCCTACCCGACGGACGAATGCTCCCCGCGAGGGTACTGGCGCAGGACGAGACGCGCGATCTGGCGGCGCTGGCCGTCGAGGCCAGCGGGCTGCCGACCATCGAGCCGGGCGACTCGCGCCAGCTTAAGCCGGGGCACTGGGTCTTTGCCGTCGGCCATCCCTGGGGCGTCCTGGGCGCGGTCACAGCCGGGATCGTGATCGGCGTCGGCTCGCAGTGGCCGGAATTTCCGCCATCCGGACAGGATTATGTCGTGGTCAGCCTGAAAGTCCGACCCGGCAATTCGGGTGGGCCGCTGGTCGATGTGCGCGGGCGGCTGGTCGGCGTCAACGCCATGATGACCGGGCCGAACGTGGGCGTGGCCGTGCCGTCACACGTCGTGAAGGCGTTTCTGCGGGAGGCGCTTGGCACGCCCAGGGCCGAACCAGTGCCCGAAGGCATCCTGTAGCAGGATTCAGCCCGGTGCTTGCGTGCCGGGCTGAATGGTAGATAGACTGAGGTCCCGCTTCTAGTGCCGCCGGAGCCTCAGAATCTCAGCCCTGCGGTTTCAGCAGTTTGTCCCCCGCGTTTTAGCAGCCGGGCCGCCAAAACAGTATACTTGTGATCACTCTCCCCGGTAAACCGGGGAGCTTCTCAGGCTACGCTCGCCCCGACGGGCCACGTTAACGCCTGACCGCCCGATCCGGGCGGACTGAAGCGAATC
>JAJPHV010000134.1 GCA_021325095.1 Chloroflexota bacterium
TCTCGGCCAGGGTCAGATCGCGGGTTTCCAGGCCGTCGTAGGTGGCCCAGCGGTGGTCAAACTGGTGGATCATCTTGGCTTCATACAGCGGCAGATAAACGCGCTTACCAGAAGGCAAGGCATGAGTACAATATCAATCGAGTTCCGTAGCTTGAGATGGCGGAAGGTGAATAAGGTGGCTCATGCCGCTGCCCGCCGATCCGAGTGTGGCGCACCCACCGAGAGATTGACGCTAAACTTATGGTCAGGAAACGGAAACTGCTCAAGAAAATCCTGTCTGGGTCGAAGAACATCCGGTTCGACGAGTTCACGTCGCTGCTCGCAGCCTTCGGGTTCGCGCTGGAACGGGTCAGCGGGAGCCATCACATCTATAAACACCCCTCGTCACCCGATATGCTCTCTGTGCAGCCGGATGCGGGCAATCAGGCAAAACCCTATCAAGTCCGCCAGTTCTTGAAGCTGGTCGAAGAATATCGTTTGACATTGGAAGAAGAAGCGGAAACAGGGGAGGACGACGAGGAATGAAAGACTATCATATCAACATCTTCTACAGTGAGGAAGATGAGTGCTATATTGCCGATATCCCCGACCTGAAATACTGCTCTGCGCACGGCCCAACGCCCGAAGAAGCCCTGCGCGAGGTGCTGATCGCCAAAGAAGCCTGGTTAGCAGTCGCCCGCGAGAAAGGCTTGCCCATTCCTGAACCGCGCTATCGGCCAGCCATCTATGAAGCGGCGTAGCGAGCGGCCCGATCCGCCCCCGCCGATCCGAGTGTGGCGCATCCTATGCAGGAGTGATGATAGAATCAAAAAGACGAGAATAGCTGAGGTGTACTATGCAAACAATCACGCTGAAGGCGCGTGCAGACCGGGATGGTGTGGTCAAATTGGAGATTCCGACTGATTTGGCAGATCGTGAGGTCGAGATCGTTTTGGTCATGCAGCCACTCGAAACCGAACCCCTGGACGATATGGGCTATCCAGTCGGATACTTTGAAGAAACTTACGGTAGTTTCGCTGATGAACCGCTCGAATGGAATCAGCCGCTCCAACCTGACGTGCGAGATGAGATCGAATGAAGTATTCGCTGGACACGAATACGCGCATTCGCTATCTCAACGGGAGGTCGGCAGGTATTCGCCGTAAACTGCCGACTGTGCCCGCCCATGATATTGTGGTCTGTAGCATTCTCGCCTATGGCGCGGCCAAGAGCCAATCGCCAGCGAAATCGGCGGCGAAGCAGCAGCGTTTCTTGAAGCCTTACGCAACGCTTCCTTATGATGACGCGGCGGCAGCCGAGTTTGGTCGTATCCGCGCAGCGCTAGAAGCTGCTGGGACGCCTATTGGCCCCTACGATATGCAGATTGCCGCGATTGCGTTGGTTCATGGGTTGATCGTGGTGACCCATAACACACTTGAGTTCGGGCGTGTTCCAGGATTGCAGATCGAGGACTGGGAAGTGTAACAATGCCTATCCCACCGCAGAATGATTTTCTCTTGCCCTTCCTGAGTATTCTGGGTGACGGCCACAGTTATAAGCGCAGCGAACTGCTATTCCGCCTGGCGAAGCATTTCAATATCAGTCAGGAAGAGGCGCAGCAACTGAGCGGTAACCAACTTACGTTGGTCAGCCGGGTCGCCTGGTGTGATGTGCATTTCGTCAAAGCTGGCTTCGTCGAGAAGCGCCAGCAACACGGCGACTCAATGCAGGATACTTTTCGTATCACTTCGTTGGGAGTACGGGAGTTACGCTTTCGCGCAGACCGCCTGACTGTCGGCTATTTACAAAGTTTCTATCGCGGCAATATTCATCGTGGGGCGGGGGCGGACGACAGCACAAGCGACGCGGAACTACAACTGTATGAGCAATTCGAGGCATTGACGGATGAGTTTGAGATTTTCCACAGTGTACGCTGGTTTGCGAAACATCACGGCTCTGTTGGCGAGGCCGACTTTTTGATCGCCCACCCACAACGCGGAATTCTTGTTTTAGAGGTAAAGGGCGGCGCTGTTGCTCTGAAAAGCGGAGAATGGTTTAGCACCAGCCGAGTGGGGAAAACAAGTGTCATCAAAGACCCATGCGCACAGGCCGAGCGAAACCGCCGCGCCCTCCGTGACTGGCTTATCGAAGATCCGCGCACTGCCCGCTTGTCCTACGCTATCTTCCCGGCAGTAGCCTTGCCCGATTCGCGGGTTGATCGGGACATACGTCCAGATTGTCCACAAGACATTTTCATTGACCTACGTCATGTGTCTAATCTTCGACCTCGGTTGTACGAAATTTACGATTACTGGGCGGCTCGTGCAGACACAAGCAACCAGCGCATGGGTGGTAAAGCGGCAGTTGATGCTTTGATCGAGTTGTTAGAGCCAACACGCCAATTGCAGCCGAAGATTGCCGACATTTTTGAACGCGAACGCCGTAAGATTGAAGAACTCACCCAACAGCAGTTTCTGGTACTGCGCCTTCTGCGCCAGCGCAAACGGGCTGCGATTGTCGGAGGAGCCGGAACCGGAAAAACGATGCTGGCAATGGAAAAGACCCAACAATTGCTCAATGCAGGCTATCGTGTCTTGTTCTTGTGTTTCAACCAAAATCTGAAGCAGTGGCTGGAACAGCATTTTCACAACCCGAATCTGGTGGTGACCACGTTTCACGGACTGGTTGGACATGCAACGAACTGGGCGCGTATGCCTCGAACCGGAGGCGATTTCTATCAAGAAGCGCCCAATATGTTAATGGATGCAGCCCAGTTGCTGCAATCGCAACGATCAGACAAATTGTTTGACGCCATTATCGTCGATGAAGCACAGGATTTTGATGATACCTGGTGGATTCCGTTGCCTGACCTCCTCAAGGACCCAGCGGATGGAGTATTTTACGTATTCTTCGATGATAACCAGCGAATTTATCAGCAAATGAGCAATATCCCGATGCAGAGCGAACCACTACTGTTGAGTGACAATTGCCGCAATACGCAGCATATCCACGCACGAATGTCCGGCTATACCCTCCGTCAATATGAAACGGAGTGTCTGGGGCCGGAAGGTCGTCCTGTCGAGATTATTCCTGCGGTGACGTTTCAAGCAGCAAAACGCGAGTTACAAAGACTGCTCCATCGGCTGGTGAATGAAGACGGGCTGCGCACTGAAGACATTATGTTATTGACAGGCGCATCGGAAGAGCGCAGTCAGTGGAAGCAAGATGAGCAACTGGGCAATTTTATCCTCACATGGCAACTGGACACCGAAATGGAACTTGCCGTTCGAGTATGCTCGGTTTTCAAATACAAAGGTCTGGAAAGTGGGGTCGTCATCCTCACTGAGCTTGATAAGGCACGCCAGGATGTAAGAGACCAAGTGATCTATGTTGGTTTATCACGGGCACGACATCATGTAGTTGTGATCGGTGATTTGCCAGAGACACAACGAGTTCCGTAACGTACTGTTTGTTGATATTACTGACCCAGACGGTAAGAACTAAAGAAGGGGAGAAACGCTGATAGAATGGAGGGATGAGCGAGCAAACAGAAGCCAAGGGTTGGCGAGAATATAGGCGTGAACAGGCGTGGGCGCTGAAGCAGGAAGGCTGGAAACAGAAAGACATTGCGGCAGCGCTGGGCGTGAGTGAAGGGGCGGTCCGTCAATGGATGGTGCGGGGACGGCTAGGCGAGTTGGCAGACCGTGCGGCGCCTGGCAAGCCCTCCAGGTTGAGCCAGGCCGACAAGGCGACGTTGGTGGAGGCAGTGCAAGCTGGGGCGGTGGCAGCGGGCTTTGAGGGGGAGGTGTGGACGGCAGGGCGGGTCAGGCAGGTGATTGCAGAACGCTTTGGGGTGCAGTACAGTGAGCGGCATGTCGGACGCTTGCTGCGGCCATTGGGCTTGACGCTGCAACAACCCGTCAAAGTCACCAGCCAGCGCAACGAGCAGGCCAGCCGCGATGGGCAGACCAAGGGCTGGATCGCGCTCAAAAAAAGGCCAAGCGGGCAGGCTACACCCTAGTGTTTGCGGATGAGAGCGGCTTTCGACTACTGCCCATGCGGGTGCGGACTTGGGCGCTGCGGGGGCAAACGCCCCGCTTGAGCGTGCCCTTGAACCCTAAGCATCTGTCAGTGATGGGTGGTATGACCCTCGATGGGCGCTGGTTGACCTGGCAACTGGATCACGCTTGTCGAGGTGAGGATTGTGTCTACTTTCTGCGCCATCTACTGCACCAGATTGCCGGTAAGGTCCTGGTCATCTGGGATGGCCTACCCGCGCACCGCAGCCAGCTCGTCAAAGATTTCCTGCGCACTGAGGCGGCTGGTCGCTTGTGGTTGGTTGCGTTGCCCGCTTATGCGCCTGATCTCAACCCGATTGAGGCCCTCTGGAACTATCTCAAACGCTTGAACTCGCCAATCTTTGCACACGCTCACCCGACGAATTACGCCGCCATTTACGCAGAGCCATTGAGCGTCTTCGTCACCGCAAAAACGTCATACTGGCCTGTTTTCGTCACCAATTCCGCTATCTTTAGCTCTTTTTGTCTAGGTCAGTAAGTTTTCCGAAGTCGTGTTCGATTTGGACATGCACCGGATAACTGGATTTACGCTAAAGGGATGGGCTAAACAATGCTAAGAAGCCATTTGAAAAAGAGTGAAGGAAAAGCTCCTGTTGGGTAGACTGAAAAGCGCAAACAATTCCGGTGAACCCAACAGGAGAGAGTCCAAGTGTCGCGCA
>JAJPHV010000129.1 GCA_021325095.1 Chloroflexota bacterium
CGATGTTCAATGGCTTTACCATCCAGGTATCGGACGAAATGCACCTGCGCCTGCCGAACTGAGCGACCAGTCGGCGCAATGCCCACGAAATCGCCCTGATGGGTTCCAGTCATCGTCATTCGTCCGACGACGGTATCTCCCTCGGCCACGAGTTCCTCTATGATGAAGTGAAGATCGGGAAAGGCCGTCCGCAGCATCATGGCAACCTGACGCAACGACTCCGGACCACGATTAACCATGCCAGGTGGCATTTCGTGATTGATGAAATCAGACCTGACCAGCTCATCGGCAATAGCGAGGTTGCCCTGGTTAAACAGTTCCTCGTAGCCGCGTCTAAATTTAGCCTTATTCTCCTCAGTTGACATAGCTTATTGCTCCCTCCAGAATACTGGGTGCGACTCTATATTGTGTTCGCTCCTCATTACGATGAAATCATGCCAAGCACCACCAGCGATGAGTACTACATGGCTGCACGTTAATAAACTACGCTGCTGAAACCCTGCCAGGGCACTGCTCCCGGCGTAGGGGACGAGACTTCTACACTCTCAAAGGAGTCGTTCATATTCACCTCTCCAGGGATTCGGCGCCGATGGACGAATACCACATGGCCCGCGAAGCAGTAGGAGTAGATGAAGGTTTCGTCTACATTCACCAGCTCGGGCGGTCCTAGGACACTCACAACCTGGCCCAGCGAGGCCCACTCCGGGGCTGACGACCCATTGCTCACCAACTCGATAGACGAGACGCGATCTATGCCCAAACCCCAGACAATGATGACCCGCCACGACCCGGCGCGGAAAATATCGCCCTCGAGGTTCGGTTCAAAGTGGCGGGTGAAGGGATGCGCGAAGCAAGTCAAAGGCATCCTTAACCGATGTTTCACCGGGCCGCACCCCAAATAGACAGGGCTGCACGCACGGTGTGCCGTCAGGATTGGTAAACACGATCTGGAACGATGCCAACTGCGCGGCCCCAATCCAGCGGGCCAGGCCAGCGGAAGCTGCGAAGACGACGATTAAGACCAGAACAATACGACCAACTGCGACCATACGCTACCGTCTCCATCAGAAGCCAGATGTCTAATTGGCGTGTAAGTAGCCATGAATGCATTTAAGCGTATGACTACTCAGGAGCAGTTACTTGGCGTCGATTACCTTCTGCATTTCAGCATTGGCCGCCTGGAGCGCGTCAGCCACTGATTTCTCACCGTTCAGCGCGGCTTTCATCCCTACCTGGAAGGGGGCGTACAGGTCATGGTAGCGGGTGGTGAACGGGACATACCCATCCGCCAACGCCTGGGCAAATACCTTATAACGTGGATCAGCGGCATAAATCGGGTTGTCCAGCAGATCGGACCTCACCGGAACGAATCCGGCTTGCAAAAAGCCTTTGTCATTCTGAACTTCGGCG
This sequence comes from Chloroflexota bacterium, assembly GCA_021325095.1. Lineage (GTDB taxonomy): Bacteria > Chloroflexota > Anaerolineae > Aggregatilineales > UBA2796 > JAJPHV01. The sequence goes on from JAJPHV010000129.1 coordinate 1,411, forward strand.
GAAAGCAAGAATTGGATAAAGTTCCATGCCTCGTCGGGATACTTTGAACCGGCGCTGATGGCAATCAAATCGCCGCCAATGAAGGCAGAATGGCTGCCCACAGTCTTGCCAGGAAATAAGGTCACACCCAGGTCGGTCCCACGAATTTTCAAATCCGAAGGCGGGTTTGCCTGAATGTAAAAGCCAAATGCGTCGCTGGCTCGCGGGACCATCGCGATGGTTCCCTTGTCGAAACGGAATGTTCCGTCGCCGGTGCAGCCTTCCGGTGTGCCAGCGGGCGAAGTGACCTTGTATTTGTTCGCCATGTCTGCGAAGAATTGCACCGTCTCAACTGTTTTAGGATCATCGAGCATGGCTTTGCTGCCATCGTCGCTTAGGAACTTGCCTCCGTTGGCCCACACGTAGGGCATAAATGAGAACATCAGCCAATCATAGCTTCCGCACCACAGTTCAAACCCAGCGCTGCCCTCGCTAGTCAGTTTTTGGGCGTCGGCCAGCAGTTCATCCCAGGTAGCAGGCGGCTTATTCGGATCAAGTCCGACGTGCTGAAACAGCTTTCGGTTGTAATACAGCACAGAAACAATCGCCACCAATGGCGGCGCATAGACCCGACCTTGCCACGTGCCCAGGTGGAGCATGGCTTTGTTTAAAGTATCTTTATAGGCCAACTGATTGAACCGATCAGTTACATCCAGGAGCGCGCCCATGACGTTATAACGTGGTCCATCGACCAGGTCGAAGGCAACCAGATCAGGGGCTTTGCCCACCTTCACCGCTTCCGTAAATCGGGCGACAAACTCATCGTGATTGACGCTCGTATGCACCACGCGAAGGTTCTTTCCCGCTGCTTTTAGCCGTGCGTTATAGGCGTCGAGTCCTGGCTGAATTTGGTCGTCGGGATGGCGCGTCCATAGGGACAGTACCGTTTCCGACGACTGGGCCGAGGCTGTGTGCATCAAATAACTGGCAAAAATGGTTAAGCTAATGACAATCCCAAGCAAGATTCGAGTGATTCTACGCATGACATAATCTCCTTTTACCCACCTGCGATGTAGGCACTATAAGCGCCGACCTACCAGGAAGTCCACCTAACAGACTGCTAGGATTTTGATAGGAATCAGTCCAACGCCATTGATCGCCCACCTGGATCAACATTAGACTATGGAAGACACCGATGGATTTACTGAGAAAACAGGCGATGGACACTTACTTGAATCGTGTGGTCAGGGGTTATGAGCTACGGGAACGAATCGGCGCAGGCGGATTCGGAATGGTCTACCGGGCGTATCAGACAGCGGTGGGGCGCGAGGTAGCGATCAAAATTATCCTGCCAGAATATGCCAGCCAGCCGGACTTCATTCGTCGTTTCGAGGTCGAAGCCCAGGTGATTGCCCGCCTCGAACATCCGCATATCGTTCCACTCTATGATTATTGGCGAGACCCAGAGGGTGCGTTCCTGGTGATGCGATTGCTGCGGAGCAATCTGCGGACAATCATTCAGCGGGGCAGATGGGCGTTAGAGGATGTTTCTCGGTTGCTTGAGCAAATCGGATCAGCACTCTCGGTTGCGCACCGTGAAAATATCGTGCATCGGGATGTCAAACCTGACAACATTTTGCTCGATGAAGACAACAATGCCTACCTTGCCGATTTCGGGATTGCTCAAGAGCTAGGGTTCAATAGAACCCAGGAAGGAACAGTCGCTGGCTCACCTGCTTATATCACCCCTGAACAGATCAAGGGTGATGACGTTTCTGGCAAAACCGATATTTACAGTCTGGGACTCATCGTTTACGAACTGCTGTTAGGTGAAAAACCCTATGCTGACGCCGCCACGCCCGCCGAATTGATCAGTTGCCATCTGAATACACCACTCCCGCGAATGCGGCCTGGACGCCCTGACCTGCCAGCTACTGTTGATGAAGTGTTGCAGACGGCCACGGCGAAAAATCCGGATCATCGCTACCCGAATGCCTTACGCTTTGCCGCCGCGTTCCGGGCCTGTCTGCCAAACTTGCAGCGCAGCCCTGCCCAGCCCTTACCGGAACCGCTGACCGAACGTGAATTGTGCATCCTCGAACTGATCATCGAAGGGTTATCGAACCGAGAAATCGCAGCCAGGCTGGTGCTGACCGTTGGCACAGTGCGGTGGTATATCAACCAGATATACACCAAACTGGATGTCCACAGTCGGCATCAGGCGATTGAGCGCGCACGTCAGTTGAGGCTTGGAGATACTGGACAGTCGCCTGATCGTGTTGAGCCAGGTATACCAGCGGAAGGAACCATCACTGCAGTGCGAGTGACTTCCCGGAAACTACCAGAACTGGTAAATCCGTACAAGGGGCTGCGAGCCTTCCAGGAAGCGGATGCCCCGGATTTTTTCGGGCGTGCTACGCTAACTGAACAACTGCTGACCCGATTGAATACGAATGATGACGGCGCACGCTTTCTGGCTGTGGTCGGGCCAAGTGGAAGCGGCAAATCTAGTGTGGTAAAGGCCGGGTTGATTCCCGCTCTACGCAAAGGAGCGCTGCCCACTTCGTCGCAGTGGTTCATCACCGAGATGCAGCCAGGCACGCATCCTTTTGAAGAATTGGAAGCGGCGCTTTTGCGCGTCTCCATCAGTCCGCTGCCCGGTTTGTTGAGCCAGTTGTTCGAAGATCGGCGTGGGCTGGCGCGTGTTGCTAAACGCATTTTGCCCGCTGATCCAAATTCTGAACTCCTGCTGGTGGTTGATCAGTTCGAGGAATTGTTCACGCTCACCGCCGAAGAGGAAATCCGTACGCGCTTTATCGATAACCTTCTTGCTGCTGTCACAGATGCGCGCGGCAGAGTGCGCGTGGCGCTGACGTTGCGGGCAGATTTCTATGATCGACCACTGATCTATCCTCGGCTGGCTGAACTGATGCGCAGTCACACCGAGGTGATCATCCCGATGACGGTAAGCGAGTTAGAGCGAGCCATCGTTGGCCCAGCAGAACGGGTTGGGCTGGAGCTTGAGACAGGCTTGGTCGCTCAAATCGTCAGTGATGTCGGTCAGCAACCAGGAACGCTACCTCTACTGCAATTCTCTTTATCCGAACTTTACGGAAGTCGGGAAGATCGCCGCCTGACGATGGGAGTTTACCAGCAAAGCGGCGGGATTTCTGGGGCACTTGCTCGACGCGCCGATTCACTCTTTGAAACGCTGGATAGCCTGGGACAGCAAACGGTGCGCCAGATATTTCTCCGGCTTATCACCCCTGGTGAAGGCACGGAAGATACCCGCCGGCGGGTATCCCGTGTTGAGTTGGAAACCCTTGCCGATGGCAGCGTTGTTGACGAGGTGCTGTCGGCCTTTGGACAGTATCGACTGTTGACCTTTGACCACGACCCGGTCACACGCGGCCCCACCGTCGAAATTGCCCATGAAGCCCTTATTCGCCAATGGGGACGGTTGCGGGAGTGGCTCCATACGAACCGAGAATCGCTGCGCGTTCACCAACGCTTGCTGGTAGCTGCACAGGAATGGGTAAGCGCAGGCAGGGAGGCCAGTTTCCTGGCTTCAGGCGGACGGCTAATGCAGTTTGAAGCGTTGGCAGGTGAAGGCGAGGTCACCTTGAATGCGCTGGAACGCGAATATCTTGAGGCCAGCATCAAGGCACGCCAACAGCATGAGGAAGAAGAACAATCCCGCCAGGCGTACGAACTGGAGCTTGCTCAACAGGCAGCAGAATCAGCGAGGAAGGCCGCTCAATCTCAGCGTCAATCTGCGAACCGCCTACGTTATCTGGCTGGGATTCTCGCCACAGCAGTGTTGGTGACCCTTGCCCTTTCTCTGATTGCCATCAATTATGCTGCTTCATCCGCTGCCAACCTGCGCCGTGCGGATAGCCTGCGACTGGCAGCCGAGGCCAATCGCTTACTCCAAACCAATGACAATGCCGAGTTGACCGTACTGCTGGCGATACGTTCGCTGCGCTTGGGTTATTCTCAGCAAGCTGATAGCGCACTCCAACAGGCGATCTTGCTGCCGCAGCCTGTCAGGTTTTTTGCAAGCGATGCGGGCAACATTGGCGGCGCTTCATTTTTACCGGATGGCAAGTCGATCTTTACGACGGGTGGCTTACCCGCCCAGGGCGATACCATTGCCCGCCTGTGGGACGCGCAAACTGGCCGACTCCTTCATTCCTACACTGAGATTTCTAAACTGGCGTCTGGTAATGGCATAATGATGGCCCGAAACGGCAACGCACTGATTGTCTTCGACAACCACACGATCTGGCTGTTCGATCCGCAATCCGAAAAGGAGATTCGCCACTTTGAGGACGCGGCGCACGAGGCGGTTGTCGTCGATCTGTCTCTGGACGGCAAGTACCTGCTGCGGGGAAACAAAGATGGTACAGTCAGCTTATATGATGTCGAAAGCGGGGTCGAGTTACGACATTTCGATAGTCCTTCACGTGATACTATACGAGTGATGTTTTCGCCTGATAACCGTTACGTTTTTACGAACCCCGAACGCACAGTTGTGGCTGTGTGGAATTTCCAAACGGGGCAACAACTCCGTCGCTTTGTCGGACATACGGACGCGGCCTATCCGATGGGGGTGTCGCCGGATGGAAGGTATTTGCTGACGGCCAGCAATGATAGCACCGCCCGGCTGTGGGACATTACAACAGGGCAGGAAATTCGTCGATTCGTCGGGCATACGAGTCTGGTCTGGTGTGCTGCCTTTTCTCCCGACGGCAAGATGATTCTGACCGGGAGTGTAGACCGCACCGCGCGGCTTTGGGACGCGTTAACAGGCGTCGAACTGTATCGCTTCACCGGGGCGAATGGGCCGCTGTATGGCCTGGGCTTTTCGCCGGATGGCAAACAATTGGTCACAGGAGGCGACGGGCCTTCGGCTCGGTTGTGGAATGTGCCGGAATTGGCCTCCCGCCGAATTTTGGTTGGACACACCGGAGATGTCACCAGTGTGGCGGTTTCTTCCGACGGCGCTTATTTCGTCACCGCCAGCACCGATAGTACATCGATGGCCTGGGACTCACAGACTGGCAAACTCATGAAAACCCTTGCAGGCAAGGGCAAGTACGGCAATCCCCCCATTTTTCTGCTCGACGGGAAATTATTACTCACCAGCAACGGCGATAGTTGGGATCTCTGGTCATTCCCGGACTTGAAGCAGTTATACACATATGCCACCGGCGGCCTGCTGGGTGCCGTTTCACCGGATGGGCGTCGATTCGCTGCACTTGACGACCAGGGAACCGATCCATTTCTGCTCATAATTGATTTGACCAGGCTACCAGAGATTTTAGCCGCGCTGCCAAAGGGTGATTTAAAACTCCCGCCACCTTTGTACACGATCAAGCTCGTGAAAACTGGTGGGTGTATCCATTATTCGCCGGATAGCAAAACGATCCTGGTCAGTTGCGCCGATTTCGATTCTGTTGCCCGCCTGTATGATGCTGAAAATGGGCAGCTACTTCGTGAATTTAACGGACATTCCGACGCTGTTCGCGCTGCAGTCTTCTCGCCCGATGGTCAGACCATACTAATGGCTGATGACGATAAGGTCGCGCGATTGTGGGATGTCAAGACAGGCAAGGAAATCCGCCAATTTGTGGGGCATACTGCTTTCGTGAATGGTGCAATCTTCTCTCCCGATGGGCGTCTGGTGGCGACGGCCAGCGGTGACGACACAGTTCGGCTGTGGGATACCAATACAGGTCAGTTATTGCGCACGCTGATCGGGCATACCGATATTGTTTTCAGCGTGGCGTTCACACCTGACGGCAAACGGCTCATCAGCGGCTCACGCGACAAAACGGCGCGGATTTGGGAAGTCGATTATCATGATCTGATTGACACTGCCTGCAATTTGCTGGTACGGGATCTGACCAATGCCGAGCGGACTCAGTTTGGGATTGAGGATGCAGAGCTAACCTGCCCATGAAGTTCGCATTGATACCGATATTGTAATCATCCCAGTGCCACACTTTTCAAAATTACAACGCGACAACTACGTCGAACAAGGCATGGTCGGCGCACAAACGAAGGGGCAGTTCCACATGATCTACGGCACAGAAGGCACGCAGGCGTTGTTCACCGGGCTTGCAACCCAGATTGTGTACGGCGGCTGTGACCATGATACAGCAGACTTTTACAGCAAAGCATCTGGAACAACCACCGCTGACGCTGATCCTGAACCCGGTAAGGCCAACTTTCGCCAGCGCCCTTTACTCACGGTTGATGAAGTTGTTACCCCACAGATAGGCAACTGTACGATCTTTGCACGCTACGTTGAACCTGCCTTCGCCACCCAGGTCATCTTGACTGCTCGACTAACACGCCTATATGAACGCGAGGACTGGCAAGCCCATTTCGCTCACGCTAAAAACGAGGAGCCGCTGTTGCTCGAACGCGGTGTGAACGTCAGTATGCAGCCGACCTTCACACAGGCCACCCCCAGGCGCCGATACCGCGTCCAGTCCACCTGCCGGGCCAGGCAGCGTTCGAGGACGCCTTCCACGGCCTCATCGCCTAGCCGCTCCTTCGTACTCACATCCTGCACGCTGCTGTTGATGAGGCATCGCAACAAGTATTCGTCATAGGCTGTGCTGGGCGGGCAGTTTGGCTCATGCCAAGCCAATTGTGGGCTCGTCGTTGGCTTGCCATCGCAATCCGGACACTCATAGCGCTTCGCTCGGTAGTGCAGGAAGACGGCACGGCCCAAAATCGGCAAATGCTGGACTTTCACCCAAGCATCGTCACCGTGGAACTTCGTCAGTTTTTGCCCGCACCGGCGACAATAGCCGTAATTCAAACTGCTTTCCAGGGTGATATGCAGATCCTCATTCGGACTGACTTCGATCTTGAGGACGTTGACATCCTCGCTATCCAGAGGTTTTGAGATTTGCGGCTTTGCCATCCGTGCCTCCGCTGCTCGCTTTACCCCCACGGCTGGCGGCCACCCCGGAAATTCCCAAAGACCCATGACTGTCCTAACGCCTCCTAACCAGCAGAAAGGGGAGTTAACCACCGATACAGGCAGTTTGACTCCCCTCTCTGACCGATGGCGTGAGCAGGGGCGAGGAAGATTCCTGCTACGAACGCATGGTCAGCGCCATGACCGCCTTCTGCACGTGCAGGCGATTTTCGGCCTCGTCGTAGACCACGCTCTGCGGGCCGTCGATCACCTCGTCCGCCACCTCGATGTTGCGATCCGCCGGGAGGCAGTGCATGTAGATCGCGTGTTCCTTCGCCATCTTCATGCGCCGGGCGTCGCAAATCCAGTCGGTGTACTTCTTGCCGATCCGCGCCGATTCGGCATCGTCGGTGGTCGTCAGCAGCGCGCCCCAGCTCTTGGGATACACGATGTCCGCGTCCTTGAAACCCTCGTTGAAGTCGTGGATGATCTCAAAGCTGCCGCCGCTTCGCTTGGCGTTTTCCTGGGCCTGGGCCAGGATGTCCGGCATGAGCTTGTACTCCGGCGGGTGGGTCAGCGTGACGTTCATGCCGAAGCGCGTCATGAGCAGGATCAGGCTTTGCGGGACGGAGATCGGCTTCTGATAGCTGGCCGCATAGGCCCAACTGACGTTGATCTTCCTGCCCTTCAGGTTGCGCCCGAATTTCTCCATGATGGTCATTGCATCGGCGAGAATCTGGAAGGGATGGTACACGTCGCACTGCATGTTCAGCACGGGGACGCGGCTGGCGGCGGCCACTTCGCGCAGATACTTGTTGCCCTCGCCAAAATCGCAGTGCCGGATGGCAATGCCATCGTTGTACCGCCCCAGGATTTCCCCGATCTCTTTGGCGGTGTCGCCGTGCGAGATTTGCGTGGTGCGGCTTTCGATGAACTGCGCGTGGCCGCCAAGCTGCGCCATGCCCGCCTCGAAGCTGGCGCGGGTGCGCGTGCTGCTGATAAAGAACAACAGCGCCAACACCTTGTCGCGCAGCAGGGCGTGGGGTTCGCCCAGCGCGCGCTTGCGCTTCAGGTCCCAGGCCACGTCAAAAACGGTGTCCAGTTCGTCCATCGTCCATTCTTGCTCGGTGATCATATCGCGGCCACGAAGGTCGGTTTGCATGTGAGATGCTCCTGTCAGGAAAGGTATAGAATTGCGAGATTTTACCGCGAGTGACCTCACCCCCAACCCCTCTCCAACTGGAGAGGGGGCGTCAATGCCGGCGAGCGTCATCTTGTTCCCGCTCTCCAAGGGGGCAGGGGTGAGGTTAACCGCTTACCCCTTCAGCACTGCGGGCAGCAGCGCATAGAACGACGTGGCGTTCACCATGTCGTTCAGATTGACCTGATCGATCACGGTATGCGCGTGGATTTCGTCGCCGGGGCCGAAGCCGATGCTTGGAATGCCCGCCTTGCCCATCCAGTACGTGCCATTGGTCGAGAAGTCCCACTTGCCCGTTGCTGGCGCACTGCCGTTGAGCAGCGTCAACACTTTCTGCCCGGCCTGCACAAAACCGTCATTTTCGGGCAGCGCCCACGACGGGAAAATCTTATCGACCTGGAACACAAAACCTGTATAGCTCGGCTCGGCGTAACGGAGCAGCTCGAGCTTCACGTCAGGCCGATCCCCGACCACGCGCCGCACCTGTTCCAGCACGCTGTCCGCCGTCTCGCCAAAGGTCATGCGGCGATCAATGAAGATCGTGGCGGCATTGGGCACGGCATTGATCGAGGGCGTCTCGACCTTCATATCCGTAACGGTGATCTTGCCGTGTCCCAGGAAAGGATCGTCGCCCAGTTCCGGCTCCATCCGGGCGATGCGGTCAATGATCGGCAGCAGCTTGTAGATGGCGTTGTCGCCGAGATGGTTGCTGGCCGCGTGCGCGCTCTTGCCCGTCGCCACGATTTGCATCTCGACACGGCCTTTGTGCCCCCGGTAGACCCGCATCCGGGTTGGCTCCCCGACCACCACGTAGTCGGGCCGGATGCCTTCGGCTTCCACCAGCGCATTCGGTGCAATGCCGTCGCACCATTCCTCCATATTGCCAAAGTAATAGGCTGTGTAGCCGTCCAGCAAGCCCAGGTCGCGGGCCAGCGCCAGCCCGTAGATCATGCCGGGCGTGCTGCCCTTTTCGTCGCACGCGCCGCGCGCATAGAATATGCCGTTCTCGATTTTGCCCTGGAAAGGATCCCACTGCCATTCGTCGGGATTGCCGATGCCCACCGTGTCGATGTGGCTGTCGTACAGCAGCCTGGTCGGCCCATCCCCGATCCGGCCCAGGATGTTGCCCATCTTGTCGAAGCGCACTTCGTCAAAGCCGAGCTTGCGCATTTCGGCAGCGGCCCGCTCACCCACCGGCCCGATCTGGCTGTCGTAACTGGGAATGGCGCACAGGTCGCGCAAGAACTGGATCAGCATTTCACGTTGCTGGCTGACACGATCTTTGATAGTGTTGGCGAGCGCCTGATGATCCGGGTTTGGTGTCATGAGTTGTTTTCCTCCGCGTGGCTTACATCGCTGAGATGATAAAGTGCGTCCAAACGCGCGTAACTATCGACCATGCCCTCTAGCCGCGTATCCAGATCGGCCAGCGACTCGCGCACGCGCTCAAAATCCCGCCCGGCGCTGGACGCCGCCGAAAGCTGCAACAACCGGGCCGGAATGCTCTCTTGCAACGCCATCGCCTCCTCGATGCGCGCCAGCAGTTGCAGCCGAGCCTCGGCTACCATCTGCTGTTCTACCGACCCTTCAGGATACAGGGCCATCAATTGGTCGCCACGTTGCAGTTGCTCGATCAAGCGCGCAACGCGCTCGGTCAGGGCGTAAACGTGTGGAAGCAAATCAGGGATGGCGAGGCGAATGTCCTTACGCAGCAGGTCAGCAGTGACCTGTTCAAAACGCAGCAGCCGATCATAATGCGGATAGTATTCCGGCGCAACCTCTCCACGCAGAATATTGCGCACACGCCGCGAATGCAGCCCGACCTCCGCCTGATAGACTGCCCGGAGGCGTTTCAAGCGCCGTTCCGTCGGACTCAGGCGGATGAACCGTCGACGCAGCCAGGACAAGATCGCAGCCCACCACCTCATGTGCTACGCATGGCCCGCCACGAACTTGCCGTAGCCTGCCTTGCCGACAAACTGCCGGTTCTCGATAACCAGTTCGCCGCGACACAACACCGTTCGCACCGCGCCGCGCAAACGGCGGCCCTCGTAGGGCGAATACCCGGCGATGTTGTGCAGGTGGTCGGCTTTCAGATGCGTGCGTGGCTTCGGGTCGTAGATCACCAGGTCGGCGTCCAGCCCGGCACGGATGTCGCCCTTGCGATCATCCAGGCCAAAGATGCGGGCCGGGTTCGCGCACAGCAGCTTGACCAACCCGGTCAGCGGCAGGCGTGCCTTGTCAACGCTATGCGTGTACATCAGCGGCAGCAGCGTTTCCAGGCCGGGCAGACCGCCTGGCGTGCGTGTAAAGTCGCCAGACTGTCGCTTCTGCGCCAGGCTGTAGTCGCAGTGGTCGGTGGAGATCACGTCTATTGTGCCCATCGATACCTGCTTCCACAGCGCGTCATTTTGCTCTCTGGCGCGCAAAGGCGGTTGCAGGATGAAATATTCCGGCCTGTCACCCAGGTATTCGGATTCGTCCAGCAAAAGATACTGCGGGCACGTCTCGCAGTACGCCTGCACGCCGCGCTGCACGGCCCGCCGCACCTGCTCCACCGAGCGCGCCGATGAGCAGTGGACAATATAGACTTTGCAGCCGGTAGCCTCGGCCAGGTAGAGGATGCGGTTGACCGCTTCCTCTTCGGCCAGCACAGGGCGCGCCCGCCCATGATAGGCCAGCCCCGTCTTGCCCTGCGCGACCAATGCCTGCGTGGCCTCCGTCACCATCGAGTCGTTTTCGCAGTGAACCATGACCAGCCCGCCGTAACGAGCCGCGCCCTGCATGACGCGCAAGATGGTCGAGTCCTCAAGGTAATAGTTGGGGCGGTACGTAGTGAACAATTTGTAGCTCATCACGCCCATTTCGAGCAGTTTTTGTAGCTCACTCTCCTGCCCGTAGGGCAGCGACGTGACGAAACAGTGCAGGCCGTAGTCGATCACGGCGCTGGCCGCCTCGGCCTGACGCTTGCGGATCGCTTCCTCGAAGCCCATGCCGGGCAACTGATTGGCGAAGTCGATCACGGTGGTCACGCCGCCCCAGGCTGCCGTCGTCGTGCCGATCTCCCAGTTGTCTACCGTCTGGTAGATGCCCGTGTCCAGCTTGATGTGCGTGTGCACGTCGATGATGCCGGGCAGCACGTAGCAATCGCTGGCGTCGATCACCCGATCACCGGGGATCAGCGTCGCGTCCTTGACCGTGCCGAGAATCTGCTCGCCGTCGATCAGCACGTCGGCCCGGTACGATGCGCTGGCTGTCACGATGATCCCGCCTCTGATGATGGTGCGTGGCATAAGTGGTCTGCCTCGGAAATGATGGCCGGTACAGTTTAAGCCAAAGTCACCGGGTTTGCCGTCCGTTCAACAGATGCACGCTCGACAATCTCCAGCGCAACGGAACGGTACGCCCCGGATCGCCTCTATTTTAGCGGCGATCCGTGTGTTTGGCGCGATGTGTTACACTCAACGATGGAAACCAGCAGGAGCGATCACGATGGCTGTGCAGCAGAAACTTTATACCGCCGATGACCTGTGGGCGCTTTCCCATGCGGGCGACGACAAGTGGTACGAACTGGACGAAGGCGAACTCATCGAAATGTCGCCAACCGGGGATGCGCACGGTGAATTGTCATTATGGATCAGCCACTCGATCCTGGGCTTTGTCATCGAGCACGATGCACCTAATTGTTTCGATAATGCGCCGATGGAGAGCTTCTGGGGCAAACTCAAGACAGAATGTCTATATCGCCATCCCTTTGCGACCCGAGCGGAAGCTCGAAGCATCATGTTTGCCTACTTGGAGGGTTTCTATAATCGTCA
>JAJPHV010000136.1 GCA_021325095.1 Chloroflexota bacterium
TCAGGCGTCAACGTAGCGCAGTCGCTCATGCGTAGCCTGAGAAGCTGTTGCTTAAAAGCAGAACCTTCTTCTATGAAGCTGTCTGCTTTAGCTGACAGAGTGATCACGTCGCTTTCCAATACTCCTATCTCAGCTCGATAATGCCTTTACGTTAATTCTCATCCCGATGGATGCCGCATCAGGGGATGAAGTGCTCGGTCAACAGCCGTACCGCGAGACGGCTTCCGGCCTGCACTTCCGTCACGCCCTCCGGCACGATGAGCAGCCCGTCGGCATTGACCAGCGAAGTCAGCACGCCCGAACTCTGGTTGCCCGTGCTGCGCGCGACCAGTTTGCCGTTCTGCTGTTCCAACGTCACGCGGATGTAGCTCTGGCGGCCATCGCTTTGCAGTGGGTGGGCAAGCTCGGCCTCGGCGGTGGCGGTATACAGGGATCGCCCGGCCATCTTCAGGATAGCCGGCCTTGCGAACACGTCGAAGGAGACCATCGCGCTCACCGGGTTGCCGGGCAGCCCCATGAAGGGCGTGCTTTGCAGGTGGCCGAAGGCCAGTGGCTTGCCGGGCCGCATTCGTACTTTCCAGAAGCCGAGCGCTCCCAGCGACTCGACCACATTTTTCACCACGTCGTAACTGCCGACGGACACGCCCGCTGTGCTCAGGATCAGGTCAGCCTTTGCGTCCAGCGCCCGCTGCAAATGTGCCCGCACGTCCTCCACCGTGTCCCGTGCAATGCCGAGGCGGATGGCCTGCGCGCCCAAGCCCTGTACCAGGGCCGTGATCGTGTAGCCGTTGGTATCGCGTATCTTGCCGGGCGCTAAGGGTTCGTGTACGTCCAGCAGTTCGTCGCCAGTGGACAGTACGGCGACCAGCGGACGACGCACCACCCGGATACGCGGCAGGCCCAACCCGACCAGTACGCCCAGATCGGCGGCGCGCAGCACGCGACCTTCCCGCAGCACGGTCTGCCCGGCCTGCACGTCCTCGCCAACCGGGCGCACGTAAGCACCGGCCTGGCTCGGCTCAAAGATGGCTATGCGAGGCGGAGGAGGCGCTGCCAGGCGATCCGTATATTTCCCGCTCTGCGGGGCATCGTCTGTGTGCTCGACGGGGATCACGGCGTCCGCGCCAGCGGGCAACGGCGCACCGGTCATGATGCGCGCCGCCTGCCCTGTGCTGATCGTGAACTGTGGCGCGCTCCCCGCCGGAATGTCTCCGACGACGGTCAGGGTGACAGGCGCATCCCGGCGCGCGTTGAGCACATCAGCAGCGCGCACGGCGTAACCATCCATACTGCTGTTGGCGAACGGCGGTAGGTCAAGCGTGGCGCGGACGTCTTCGGCCAGGACACGGCCCAGGCCGTCCGCAACGTCAATCTGCTCGGCGGGCAGGCGCGAAAAGACCGCCAGGATGCGCTCCAGCGCTTCATCGACGGCCAGCATTGATTGCACATTCTCCGCCACTGTTCCCACCTTGAACTCGATACAACCTGCCAGATTATACAGGCACATCGGCGGCGTGGGGAGATCATCGCGTGAGATTTCAGGTCGGGACGGACGAATCCTTCAACCGGTCTGCGAATGCGGCAAACTCAACGATATTGATGGGTTTGTGCATCACAAAATCGGCTTCGGTGTCCACATCGCCCGTCGCCATGTGCGAGTGGGCCGTCAGGACGATAACCCGCATCTTGTCGTGTCTGGCCTCCGAACGCACACGGTTAAGCACCGTCAGGCCGCCGACCACGGGCATATCCAGGTCCAGAACCATCAGATCGAATGTGCGTTCCGCCAGCAGGTTGAGGGCCGCCGCCCCATTATCCGCTTCGGTTAACTGGTAGCCAACACTGCTCAGGGCAATCCGGCAGATGTCACGGTTAAACCAGTTGTCATCGACAATCAGTGCAGAATGCACCGGATGTCTCTCGCCATTGAGGTTCATAGGTTATCGGGACTATCTCCAGCTTAACGGGCAGTGGAGATAATGCCACACTTTCCTTTCTACAACGTCCGCCCTCGAAGCCAGCGTGCCAACCCGGGCCCACTGTACCTTTCAGGCGGGCACGTTACCGTAACCGCCAGAATGACCAGCGTTTGAAAACGAAGAAACTGACCACCACCATCAGCGCCAGCATCGCCATATCCAGGTAGAACGCCAGATTCACGTCGCCCAGCAGCAAGCGCCGCAGCGCATCGGCTGCATACGTCGGCGGGAAGGCGTAGCTGAGGAACTGGAGAGGCAGCGGAAGGGCCGTGATGGGAATGAAGACCGGCGCAGCCATCACCACCAGGAACAACACCGACGTGACGATCCAGTTCGTCATTTCCAGATTATCGACGGCCAACCCGATGACCATGCCCATCACCGACATCGACAGCGCCGTGAGTGGCAACAGCACGACGATCCAGGGGTTCAGTTCCAGCTTGATCCCGTAAATAGCCGAGCCAAGCAAGATCGGGCACAGCATCCCTGGCAGCAAGACTACGAGGCGCGAGAACATGATCGCCCCGGCAAAAGCCACCCTGCTGATCGGCAGCGATGCGTAATACACCAGTATTCCTTCCTTCTTCATCGACCCTAGCCGGATCGCCATCGCGTACAGGCCGTCATTGACGACGGCGAAAATTGCCGAGCCGCTGATGATGTAGATCAGGCTCGATTGATCGGTCAGGCCGCGTCCAAAACGCGCAAACCCAAAGACCATCGCCAGTGGAATGACCAGCGAAAACAGCAGATACCAGTACCAGGCCACCCGAATTTCCATCATCTGTTCGAGCCACAGATACTTGAAGTCCACCCAGAACTTCATGCGCTGAAGGGCAAGCATGGCCTGTTACCCCGCTACGGTGCCGAGATAGACGTCTTCCAGTGAAGGCGGGGCCAGCCGGAAGTCTTCCAGACGCTCCAAGCCAAGTTGCCTCACAATCCTGTCGGTGGCCGTCCCGGCTTCCTCCGAAGCCAGGTACAGGCGGTAAGCTCCCGGCCCGTATTCTTCTACGTCGCCGAGGTAGGCCAGCGAGTCACCCCGGAGTGTCTCGCCTTCTTTCAGACGGAACTCAAGCCGCACTTTCCCGCCGGAACGCAGCTTGAGTTCACCCGGCGTTCCGAGCGCCACAATGCGGCCCGCTTTCATGACCGCCACACGCTGGATGACACGTTCGGCCTCCAGGACGTTGTGTGTCACCAGGATACAGGTTGTGCCTCGCTCGCGGTTGAGGCACGCAATCATGTCCCACACCCGGCGGCGCATTTGCGGATCAAGCTCGTTGGTCGGCTCATCCAGGATCAGGATCGGCGGCTCGCCCATCAGAGACATGGCAAAGTTGACCAGGCGCAACATTCCACCACTGAGCTTGTTGACGTACTTGCGTGCATAGGCACTCATCTCCAACTGCTCGATCAGAGTGTCGGCCTGCGCCTGCGCAGCGCTGGCCGCCTGGCCGCGCAGCCGCCCCGTCCAGCGTAATGCCTGCTCGACTTCGACGTAGCGCATTGGCAGCCCGGTCTGCGGCAGAAAGCCGACCATTCGCTTTGCAGCATCCGGGTTCTGCACGATGTCGATGTTCTCCAACCAGATAGCCCCGGTGTGGGGTTTGATCAGCCCCAGAATCTGGCTGATCAGCGTGGTTTTCCCGGCCCCATTCGGGCCAAGTAACCCGAAGATTTCGCCGCGCTGCACCTCGAATGAAATATCGGAATTGGCGGCGGTGGCTGCTTTACCTGGATACGTATAGCTCAGGTGACTGACCTTGATAGCGACCATGCGTGTGCTATACTCCGTTGTATGCGATGGTTCATCGATTTCGACGACACTCTGGCGAGTGGCCCTATAACCTGGGCGTTGGATTATGCCTTCCCTCAGATGATTCAAGACCACCGTTTAGAATGTGACGCTGAACGCTTTGCTCAGGCTGTCCTCCATGCCCAAGAACGGGCCAATCTAGACGGGGACGCTCAGGCCATTCTGGACGAACTGTTTGATACGATGCGCTGGCCGCATTCGCTTCAGAGCGAGCTTGAACAGGCCATTTACCAGAACTACCAGCCGGCTCTGTTCGACGATGCGCTGGTATTTCTGGAACGCCTCCGCGCTGCGGGCCAGCCCATCTACATTGCTTCCAACAACCAGCACGCTCGTCATTGGGCCTCTCATCTCGGCATTGCCCACTACTTCCACGCGATCTTCACGCCGGCCACCTGCCCGCCCAAACCGCACCGTGGCTTCTGGGATCACATCCTGACTGTTCTGCCCGATCTGGATGCGTCTGCCGCCTGCTTCATCGGCGATGACCCCTGGTCGGATGGCGTCTTTGCCGAAGTATTGGGGGTAGAGTGCTGGATCATTGACCGCGCCAGCCGCTACCAGCCACTTCACAACAGGCGGCCCTATCGGTGGGTACGATCACTCCGTGACATTGCTATTCCGTGACCCGGCGTGACAGCCCGACGGTTGTTTCCGGGTCGCCGCTCAGTGTGTGCACCCGTTCGTACTCCGCCCGCGCCAGCTCAGGAGTAAAAATCCCGCTGTAGTCGGTCTTGGTGGAACGCAGTCGCTTGCCAAAGGCCAGGTCTTCAAGGATACGCCGCATCGTTTCCGGCGTCGTATACAGGCTCGGATAGGGCGTGTAAAAGACCCGCAAGAATTCCCCGCCAGACAGCGCCAAAGGCATGGGTGTGCGCAGCTTCAGATCGCCACTCTTATTCGTGCCCAGGTAAAAGTGCGGCATGGGCACGTCCGTGCCATACACCTTGCGGGCGATGTGTTTGTACAAGACCCGGTTGGCCTGGCCCATGTCGGCCACCGAGGCCAGTTCTGCATCGAGCGCCGACATATCCTCGTCTCGAAACAGGTTGCGGAACGTGTAGAGCGGGATCGATGCCACTTCCCAGATGACTTTGCGCGCCCCCTCTCGATAAGTCCACCCGCTTTGAAACTCGGCCAGACGTTCAGCCATTTCCCGCGATTCGGGACGCACCGGAAGGCCGAGCAGCGTATCGATCCCGGCAAAGTACGGATCGACATTGTTTTCACGGTAGAATGCCTGGAAGCTCTCGTCGATCAGGCGCAGGGCTTCCCTGGATACGAGCGGCCCATACTCGCTGCCCCGGCCACCGTCTTCCAGGAAACTGAGGTACGAAAGCACGGTCACAATCGCGTTCTGGCCGCCTAGGTCCAGAAACATTTTGACGAACGCCTGGTAGCATCCCTCAAGGTATTCCGCATAGGCGGCGAAATTCATCGCGCCAGGGTCGGCAGCCTCACGATTGTGTTCCAGGACGTAGGCCACACGGGTTCCACCGATGGCGAAGACCCCCGTTAACCCTTCGGGGTAGCGTTCACGGATGCGGGCTGCAAAATCTGCCGTCATTTCAGCACTTTCATATCAGCACGGGTTCCACTACACTTTGCACATCTTTGACCAGGGTCACAGGGCTGACCGGCTTCGGGATGTAGCCGTCAAAGCCGGCGGCCAGGAAACGCTCACGATCCCCTTCCATCGCGTGGGCAGTCAGGGCAATGACCTTGAGATGTTTCCAGGCCGGGTTTTCGCGGATCAACTTCAGGACATCTTCGCCGGAAAGAGATGGCATTTGAATGTCCAGCAGCAAGACAGTCGGCAGTTCTTCTTGGAGGAGTTCGAGGCAACGGCTGCCTGTCGAGGCAGTCCGCACGCGGGCATTGTAGAAGCGGAAGACATACTCAACCACACCTACATTGTCGGGTTCGTCGTCAACGATGAGTACGTTCCATTGCGACACATCATTCATAGCCATCTCCTGATCTGTACCAGGGATTAGCGGTCAGCGTTCAGGATGCCGATCCCTGGAAGATTCGCTCCAATGAAGGCACCAGGTTTGACGAATTGAGCGGCTTGGGCAAATAGCCATTAAAGCCCCACTCCTCGACATCGCGTGGGGTTTGTTGGGTATGGAAGGCCGTTGTAGCCACAATCACGCTTTTGGGCGCAAGTCCCAGGCGACGGATCTGCGCCAACGCCTGGGGGCCATCTGTGCCTGGCATGAAGATATCCAGCACGATGATATCCGGTGAATGCGTTTGCAGGTATTCCAATGCCGTTTCGGCATCTTCGGCAACCGTAAGATCGAGGTTGTGATGCGCCATCACGACACGGAAGATATTCCGGGTGTCGGCATCATCATCGACCAGCAACACGGACATGGGTGATCGGCTCGACACGTTTTACCTCCTGGAATCAATCATCGCTTTGTTATCATTGACCAACGGCGTTTCGCTGTTAGGTGTGCGATGATAGTGCCGATGCCAGCTTGTCGTACTTGCCGATGACCAGCGATTGTCCATTGCATGCATGACAATGACCACAACTCCTCAACTGAGCGGGCGACAGATCGCGCCCTGGCTCGATGAAAAACGATATGGTCTATGATTACGCCGCCAGGGGTTCCGTGACCTTCTGCGGAACGTTGAGTACACCTGGCTGAATCACACGGGGCAAGGTCACAATAAACGTGGTACCCTTGCCAAGAGCGGTTTCGACGTTGATGCTGCCCCCCATGCCCTCCACCAGCGATTTGACGATGGCAAGACCCAGGCCCGTTCCGTGATACTCGCGGGTCACGGTGTTATCAACCTGGCGGAATTTCTCGAAGATGTAGGTGGGAGCATCAGCGGGCATACCGATTCCTGTATCAATGACCTTGATGGCCCAATTGTTCTTGTCGGTAGTGCCGACCCAGACTTCAACACCTCCTTGTTGTGTAAACTTGACGGCATTGCTGATCAGATTGGTCACGATCTGCTGAACCTTTTGCACGTCGCACAACACGGCTTCTGGCATATCCTCCGCGAAACTGGCCTGCAACGTGATGTTCTTCTGTTGGGCCAGACTCTGGTTGCTGGTCACGATGTCGCTGATGATCTTGCGCGGCGAGGCCGGGATCGCCGTGACTTCCAGCCTTCCAGACTCGATCTTTGCCAGATTCAGGATGTCGTTGATCAACGTCAGCAGACGCTTGGCATTCTGGTGAACGTAGCCCTGCAACTCTGTCTGCTTCTCGGTGAACGTGCCCGCCATCCCGGCCAGCATGATCTCGACATAGCCGATGATGGCGTTCAGCGGCGTGCGCAGTTCATGGGACATATTTGCCAGAAATTGCGACTTGGCATTGTTGGCCCTGTCTGCCTCTTGCCTGGCTGCTTCTGCCTGCTTGATCAGGTCGCGCATGTCGGCCAGGCGCAGGTCAAACTCGATGCGGAGCAGCCGCAGGAACAATGCCTCGGCGAGCAGCAAAACGAAGCCACCAAAGATCAGAGATGTGACTTGCGGATCGTTCGGCCCCGCCTGGCTCAGAGCAATGCCCCCAAAGAGCAATGTGGAACCAAAACCAATGAGCAGGATCATATTTTGGGGCAGAAGGACCGCAGCCATTATAACCGTCAGCATGAACAGCGGCACGATGAGCAGTGTTCTGTACGTTTCCATGAGGGCAATACCGGTGGCGGTACTGATCCCAACTGCAACAAGCAGCCAGCCCGACAGCGTGATGCGCCTTTGAGCAACTGCGATGGCAGAAGAAATAGCTAAAATCAGCTCGATTGTGTCAACCGTTGGATAAGAAACGAGTGTCCATTGCGTCTTGAAGACCAGGACCGACGTGATCCAGGTCAAACTGGCAAGCACCAGCACAATGCTGACTGTCGCGCGAATTGTGCGTTCTCGAAACGCCTCATCGCGATTCATTGAGCGTGGTTCTAGCCAATGCCTGATCGGATTAACAATCACATTGTGTCTCAATGAAACCCGCTGCATGTGAATGTCCATTATCAGCCTCCATAACTCAGGTATGCATACAAGGCGGCCAAGATTGCAGATTTGACCAGGAAGAATGGCGTGTAAAGCGACTTGCCTATCCAGAGAGAACTATACTCGGCGTCATGAGTATGTTGGCTCAGATAACTGGCGGCAGCATCGATCTGAGGTAACCTTTCATACGGAACGTGGGACCTCGCAAACAGTAGCGCATCCAGGCAGTAGGCACTCTCCTCCGGTGTTGATATTCCGTAGTAGCCCCAGCCTCCATCGGCATTTTGTGTCTGGAGAATCCAGTTGATCCGGCCCTGAGCCAGCTCGTCGTCAATGCCCTGCAAAGCGCGTACTGCCATGCAACTTACGTAATACGGTGTGGCGTTCCACTTATCCCACCAGCTAGATTTCCCGGCCTCTAGACGCCGGAGGACATTGACGATTTTCCGAGTCCATTTTTCGTAGTGGGGATAGTCTTCGCACATGCGCAGAGCAAGCAATAATCGCAGATGGGCACTGATAGATGGATTGGTTTCCCCACGAAAACAGCAGAACTGATCGTCCATTTCGTAGGGTGCAAACACGCCAGGGTCAACCGGGTAGCCTCCCCAGCGCAACACGGCGAAGTTTGCCGCAGTATCGTCCAGGTCTGGCACTGAAAAGTATGATGAAAAGCTGAAACCCCTGCCCAGAGTCCACATTTCCCACAAGAAATCTAAGATTCGGCGCACCGCAGGCTCATCGGGCTGGATGGCGTCTGCTAACCGCAGATGATTAATGGCCCAGATGGCCTCATAAGTATCGATTGGCGAGAGCGCGGGTAGTCCACCATCCCCTTGCTTCTGTGTGACCTGATGCAAGTAGGCCAGGGCCGGTTGTCGGTGGTGAGACATGAGGAGGGCTGCCGTCGCCGCCGGTGACGTGCCAACGGAGCCGTTGGCTTCCAGGACATCGTCGCTTTCGGTGAGGTGCGAACGCAGCCCTTCAATAGAAAAACCCAGCGGGCTGGCACGCCAGGGCCGCTCGCGCCGGTTGAGAAAGGCAAGCACACGTTTCTCATAAGCATCAGCATAGCGAACTTGCGGCTGCGGCACGTGCAGGCCCAGCGCTTTGGCTTCGGCGGTCAGCGCGACAGACAGGATCGGGAAGCCGACTGTATCGCTGTCGTCCTGACTCAACTGGGCGAAGTGCCGCCACAGCGCTGCCTCGCCACGCCGGATACGCGCTTCATCCTGAGCATCGTAGCCTACCTCTCGCAGGGCGATGATCGCGGCCAGCGTGCTGATGAACCGGTCATGGTGGTGCGGCACATCCGCGCCCCAACTCCCGTCTGCGTGCTGGTGCTGCCTTAACCATTCCAGATTGCTGTTAAAACCATTCTCAGGGTAATACTTTTTAAGACGGGCGACCCAGGCCGTGTCGTATGCAACACTGTTGACCCTGCCCGTGCCCAGAAAGGGTAATAATTTCTGAACTTCAATAAGAAGAGTCTCCGCGCCGATAGAAACTTGCTGCCGCTTGATCATTATTGCCTCGATGTCGCGCTGTGCACCAGTAGGCTGGTAGCTTGCTAACCGCGTTAGCATTCGTGATCTGGGGCGCTAGCGATGAAGGCGTTGAAAAGGCAATGGGTACCCGATGCATCAGATCAGTGCTGAGGGGAAAGGAAGATTACACCTCCGTCCGACCTCTGCTCAATGCAAGCCATCCATCTATTTAGGTTAAGAGAAACTTGTCAAACTGTAAATAGGCGCAGGCGAACTTCGTCTAACAACTTTGTTACAAAGAGAACCGCATGGGATAGCCATTCTCGTATTAGTACCCGACTTGATTCCATGTTGACAGGTTCCAGCACCCACCTTCCGCGTGCATTGATCACGCCAGTGTTAGTACAGTGACGAATTTATTGTCAAGCCTTTGGTGAGGTTGGGGAGAACCGGATTCGTTACACCTCTGTGCCCGGTGCGGCGCGGCGAATCGCTTCCAGTTGCTTGATTGGAATGGGCTTAACCAGCACCCAAAAGATGGCGGTCACGAGACCGCGTTCTGTCTGCGCGTTTCTGAGCGTCCCCTGGCCCCGTTACGTGACATCGGAAGCAGACTGCGGTGCGGGGATTGCCGCCTCCTGCCGCTCGATCCAGGGCAGGGCCGCGATCCAGAGCAGGAGGGGTAGCAGGCTGGCGATACCCGTGCCGAACACGACCCTGCGCACGCCCGCCGGGCCAACCAGGTCGATGACCCAGCCGGTGATCAGGACGCTGATGACCGTCGAAAGCTGGAAGCCTGCCAGGTCGAGCGAGAACAGCCGCCCCAGGAAGTGATCGGGCGTGACCTTCTGGATGATCACCGAACTGTACGTCCAGTAGATCGAACTGCCGATGGCCTTGACCGCAATAGCAAGCGCAACCAGGAACAGGGTTGGCGCGCCACTGAACAGGAACCAGCCGAAGGTGAGGCACGCATAGCCGACCGCGATCAGGCGGCGCATGGTATGGACTGTGCCGTTGTTGAAGCGATCCAGCAGGAGCGGGCCAATGACCGCGCCGATGCCGAAGGCCGCGTAGAGAATGCCAAGCGAGCCTGTACCGTTTTCGCCCAGGACAAACAACTGCGTGGCATAGATAACCATCAGCGCATCGACGCTACCCACGCTGCCGCCCAGCTTGACCAGCAAGACGGCTCCGGTGGCGGGGTGTTTGGCAATGTAGCGGAGGCCATCCCGGAAACCTAACTGCGCTGCCTCGCGGCTGGCTGGCGACGGTTGGGCCGCTTGCCCGGAGGTGGGTTTCCACTCGATAGAAGCGATCAGCAAGGCCGAGATGGCGAAACTGGCGGCGTCGATGCATAGCGCAATGGCCGTGCCAAACAGCGCCGCCACCAGGCCGCCGAGCGCCGCGCCCGCCGCCAGCATGACCGACCAGGTGGCGCTGCCGAGCAGGTTGGCCCTGACGAGATCGTCCGGCTTCACCAGTGCCGGGATGATGGCCGAGCGCGCCGGTTCAAAAAGCGCGGACAGGCTGAACTGGATTACGGTCAGTAAGTAGATCAACCACAACCACTCCGGCCCTGTCGCCAGCAAGAAGAGCAGCACGACGACCACACGCAGGCTATCGCTGAAGATCAGCAATCGCTTCCGGTTGAGCCGATCCACGAGGACACCCGCGAATGGCCCGACCAGCAGCGGCGGCAGGAACCGAGCCAGCAGCAGAAGCGCTATCGCCAGACCTGATTGGTTGGCAAAGCGCGCAACCAGCGTGGACAGCGCAATGGTGTTGAACCAGTCACCGAGCAGGCTGACAGCCTGAGCAATCCACAGCCGCGCATAGTTCGGGTTGTCGCGCAGAAGCTGAACGTAACCGTACATAGAGGACAGTTCACCTTTGGAGCGTTCGATGCCGGACCGTTTGGGTCAGAGCGGACGGGAATTGTACCGCGAAAGGCAGCTCTCCCAACGGAGAAAAAACATGTTGCCACAACAACCGCCGTAATAACCAGGAGGCTGCGGTTAACGAAGCCAGCGCAGCAGCGCACCTGGCCCTTGTCGAGTGACGCTGGCTATGGTACTATCGTGCGCGGTTTGAACCCGAAGACAGTACGCAGGCAGCAGTAAGGCAGGTGGAATCATGGCGCAATGCGAACACTGCGGCAAAACTGCCCAGGTTGGCAACAATGTGAGCCACTCCAAGCGCCGCACCAAGCGGCGTTTCTACCCCAATATTCAGACCGTCAAGGTCTTTGAAGGGGGTAAGCTGGTTCGCAAGAATCTGTGCGCGAAGTGCATCAAGACGCTCACGAAGGTCTGATCGCAGCGCAATTGCCGGTTGACGATAATGATCTCGTGAAGGCCAGCGTAACGCTGGCTTTTGCGTTTTATCCGGCCCCTGATCGAGCTACCGCCCGCAGGGCCGTAATGCCTGCCGCGATGCCCCCCGGCGCGCGAAAGACCGAACTACCCGCGATCAGCACATTGCCGCCGCTCGCCACAATGGCCGGGGTGGTGGAGGTGTCCACGCCACCGTCGATGCCGATCTCGACGGGGTGATCCAGCCCTCTGGCGGCGCGCGCGATCTGCTCGATCTTGGGCAGCACACTCTGGATGAACTTCTGACCGCCAAAGCCCGGATCGACGCTCATGACCAGCACCCGATCCACGTCTGGCAGGATGTCCCGGATCATCTCAAAGGGCGTGTGCGGGTTGATGGCGACCCCGGCTTTGAGGTTGAGTTCCTTGATCTGGTAGAGGGTGCGGTGCAGGTGCGGGCACGTCTCGACGTGAACGTTGATCATGTCTGCACCGGCGCGCGCAAAGACGGTCAGGTAACGTTCCGGCTGTTCGATCATCAGGTGAACGTCCAGCGGCAGCCGCGTGATGCCACGCACCGCCTCCACGACCATTGGCCCGAAGGAGATATTCGGGACAAACAGGCCATCCATGATGTCCAGGTGGAACAGGTCGGTTCCGCCCGCCTCCGCCTGCCGGACCTCCTCGCCCAGGCGGGTGAAGTCCGCCGCCAGGATCGAAGCCGCGATCTTAATAGCGCTCGACACCACCACACTCCTGATAGGTAGAAAACAAACTTAGCGCCGTCTCGTGCTGGAACGCACCGGGATGGCGCGATCCGGCTGCTTGCGAACCCAGGCCAGATAGCGCTGGATGTCCGGGTCCTGGCGCAGGGCTTCAATCGAGGATTTTTCTTGCGCCAGCGTCCGGTTGGTGAAGAAGCTGTGCACCGTTCGATGACAGGCGGAACACAGCCACTCGGTCAGCCAGCCACCTTCGGACTTCGGGACGACGTGGTGCTTCGACAAGCGGCTGACCTGCCGCCCGCACAGCGCGCAGGTGGACGACTCCCCTCTCTGCTTACGGAGAGGGGATGGGGTTCGGCGTGACCGGGCTTCACGGCGCATCGACCATGCCTTCGGGCTGGCGCTTACTGCGACTATGGCGCGCGATCTCGGCCTTCAACTGGCCGCAGCCCGCTTGAATATCGATGCCGCGCCGGACGCGGACGGTGCTGCTGACGCGGTGCCGCTTCAACTCGGCCTGGAAAGCCGCGACTCGCTCCGGGTCGGAGGGCGCACCGCCGTAGCCGCCCGTCGGGTTGAGCGGGATCAGGTTCACGTGGCACAGCAGCCCGGTCAAAAGCTGCCCAAGGCGGCGGGCCTGCTCAAGTGTGTCGTTCTCACCACGAATGAGCGCCCATTCAAAGGTGACGCGGCGGCCTGTTCTGGCGACGTAATAACGCACAGCATCCATCACTTCGAGGATCGGGTAGCGGCGGTTGACGGGCAGCAGCTTCGAGCGTTCCTCGTCAGTGGCGGCGTGCAGGCTGACAGCCAGCCCCGCCTGCAAACCCTCGTCGGCAAAGCGGCGAATGGCTGGAACCAGCCCGACAGTGCTCAGGGTGATGTGCCGCTGCCCGATGCCCAGCTCCGCTGGATCGCTGAGGCGGCGAATGGCCTTGAGGGTGTTCTCGTAGTTGTGCAGCGGCTCGCCCATGCCCATCAGCACAACGTTGCTCAGGCGATCCCCTGCCTGCTCCAACTGGCGCGCAAAGGTCACGACCTGCTCCACGATCTCGCCGCTGGTCAGGTGGCGCGAGAAGCCCATTTGCCCCGTCGCGCAGAACACGCAGCCCATTGCGCAGCCCGCCTGAGTCGAGATACAGGCAGTACGCCGCCCATCGTCGTACTCCATCAGCACGCTTTCGATCAACTGGTCGTCGGGCAGGCGAAACAGGCGCTTCACCGTCTGCCCGTCCGTCGAAAGCTGTTCGCCGACCCGTTCCAGCGCGCCGATGCGAGTCTCAGCCGCCAGCCTGTCGCGCAGCGCCCTGGGCAGGTTCGTCATCTGCTCGACGCTGCTGACTTTGTGCTTGTAGAGCCACTCCGCGACCTGGCGGGCACGGTAGGCAGGCTGCCCCCAACCCACAACCAGCGCTGTGAGTTCCTCCAGGCTCAGGTCGTAGAGATTGATCTTCTTGACTGCTTCCAGACTCGCCGCTTCCAACTGATTTACTTCCTATCCTCAACCCGGTACACAAACTTCAGACCTGACCACGATTCATCGACAGCCGCCACTTTGACATCCACCAGCCTGTTCCTCAACCCGATGTCCCGGACGACGTTCTCGGTCAGGTCGGTGGCGACTTTGGCGGACTTCTTCGGCCACGAAATCCAGAGCATTCCGTTGCTGGCAAGCGCCTGCTTCAACGCCGGGAACTGGTCGGCCAGTTCTGCCGACTGCCGGGTGAAGAAGCTTATGAAGTCGAGCGGGCCGTTCAGACCATCGACAATGGTGACACTTTCCGGCAGTTCACCGATAAGCTGCCTGTAGTGGGCGGGCGGGTTCAGGATGGCGATCTTAAAACCCGGCTTGATGCCGAGTTTTTTGATCAGGGGCGTACCGGAATAGCCAGCGCTCATAAGCGGTATTTTACCGCATTTGAAGTGCCCCGTGAAGGCTTTCAGCGCGCGACTTCGACCTCGCCGATGGTCAGGATGATGGGCTGCCAGCGCCCGGCTGCGTCGTACAGCACGTAGCGCACCGCCACCTTGCCGGGCGGCACGTCCGGGCCGACGGTCAGTTCGTAACGTCCCAACGCCGGAACGCCGTTCTGCCAGCGGTCATCGACGTACTTCCAGCCGGCGGGCGGCTGATCGACCTGCGCATACGTCCAACCACCGTCAAGCGTCGTGATGCGTGCGCTCACCCGCAGATCGGGTTGGAGCGTCTGGCCGCGCTGCCACCACGTGTGCAGGACAAGCGTATCCCCGGCGCGCGCTACCGCCGGAGCAAACAGGCGGGCCGCTTGCAGTACCGGGCCACCCGGCACAGGGACGACATTCATCGCCTGGGCCAGCCGGAGCGGATCGCTTGTGATCGGCTGCGGGTTCTCGTAGCGATCCAGCCGCACGTCGCCAAACATCCGGCTAACCAGCGTGTGCTGCCCGGTTCCGTCGAGCAGGGCGTAGGCCAATCCCTGCGGGTCCATGATGTCGCCCTGCCAGGAAACGACCCAGACGTTGGGTGGACGCTGTGCCAGAATGTCCGACATGGCGGCCTGCGCTTCGGGCAGCGTCAGGGCGACATCCACGTTGGTCATAAGCGCACGGGGCAGTTCGACGGTGTGCCGTTCGCCATTACAGGGGGAACGCCGTCCGTAGTAGCGGTTGGCGACGAACAGCGTCCCGTCTCGCAGCGCGATCACGTCGTCGGGCGTGCCGTGCTCGCACAGGTAGGCATACGCGCCGCGAAAATCGCTGTTCGGCGGGTGACCGCGCTCACCGCTTGCCCAGGGCAGAGCAACGATGGCGATCAGGGCCGCAGCGGCCAGCGGACGCCACCAGCGCGCCAGCATGGTGATGCACAGCCCCGCCAGCAGATCAAAGCCTATCCAGGCAGGCCAGGCGTAGCGCCCGGCCAGTTTGGGTTTGAAGTAGACCAGCGCCGCGATAATCGCCACCGGCCAGAGCGTGATCATCAGGCCCACCAGGGCCGCTCGCCAGCGCGGCCCGCGCCAGCCGACCAGCGCGCCGATCCCGATCAGCACCGTATAGCCGATCACGAATGGCTGCGCGATAGCGGGCGCATCGTCGCGTTCCAGCAGCTTGAAACCCAGTATGACCGTCACCGCCCGCTCCGACAGAATGGGCGAACCCGTGTAGTAGCTGCGATCCGCCGTACCGCGCGCCAGCAACGTCGGCAGCCAGGGCGCAAAGCCAGCACCGACCAGGAACACGAGGACAATGAGCAGCCGAACCTCACCCCCCGGCCCCCTCTCTGCTTGCGGAGAGGGGGACATACCGGCGGTGTGCGATGGCAGTCTGGCTCCCCTTCTCCAGTTGGAGAGGGGGGTGGGGAGTGAGGTCAATAACCCCCGCACCGTCAAGACCACCAGAATCGCCACGTGCGCGGCGAACCCGGCCAGCGCCGTGTAATGCGTGTACAGCGCCGCGAGCATCAGCGCAGTGTAGCCGAGCACCAGCCACCAGCACCGTTTGCCACGCGGCCAGTCCCGGATCAGAACGCATAGGAAGGCCGTCGCCCAGGCGTAGAGGGCCAACCCCAGGGCATAGGCGCGTACCTCGTAGGCGATCCAGAGCAGCCCGGGCATCGCGCCGAGCAGAATCCCGGCCACCAGGCCCAGGCTGCGGCGACGGGTGAGCAGCCGCCCGACGGCGATGGTAGCGGCAACAGCCAGCAGCGCGCAAAAAGCGGAAAGCAGCCGCAGCGCAAATTCGCTATCGCCCAGCAGCACCGCCCACAACCTGAGCACGACATAGTGAAACGGCACTTGAATATCGACCTGGGTGCACCAGTGCCACAGTGTCGCCCATGAATCGGTGGCGACGTAGGTGGTCAGCGCTTCGTCGTACCACAGGCCGCCGCGCGGCCACTGCACGACCAGCCACAGCCCCAACAGGATCAGAACAGCAATGCCCAGGCCACCGTGCCGTGCTCGGAGAGAGTTCATGTTGCGGAAATATACCACAGGGCCGCGTTGAATCGGTTTGTCTGCCGTTATCGCAGGGCGCGGAACTGGTACAGCGCCCCGTCCGCGAAGCCGCGCTTGCGGTAGTAGGCGCGCGTGCCCACCGCCGAGATGACGGCCAGGCGCTCGTAGCCGCGTCCGGCGGCGATCTCGGCAGCGCGTTCGATCAGGCGTGTCCCCAGACCGAGATGCTGCGATCTGCCCGGCGCGGACTCGCCCAGTTCCAGCGCCTGCCCGTAGACATGCACTTCGCGGATCATGGCCGCGCCCTCCAATTCCTGGATGATGGGCGGCTGGTTGGGGAGCGACAGCCGCAAAAAGCCCGCGATGGCCCGATCTGCCGTAATGTATTGCAGGAACACTTCGTCGCTGCAACTGGACTCATACCACAGTTCGTCGAGTTGCAGGTCATCGAGCGTGACGGTGCGCTGGCGAATCTCGCGGGCACGGATGTCACGGCTGGGTGTGCCGTGTTTCGCCAGCCGATCCTCGACCATCTGCCGGAAGTTGGTGGCTTTGTTGCCGACCACGATGTCTGTGCCGGGAATGTCGCGGATCACGCGCGTCAGGCGGCAGTATTCGGGCGTGTGCAGGAAACACGCGCACAGCACGTCCATCAACTGTGCCTGCGTATAGGGCTGCCAGGAACCATCCTGGTAGCGCTGCATCAGTTCGGCACTTTCGATCAGCGAGCAGGGATAAACCTTCAGTTCGTCGGGCCGGAAGTCCGGATCGTCAAACATGCGCTGGTAGTCGGCCACATCGGCGGCGGGCGACGAGCCGTACAGGTTGGGCATCCAGTGGGCGTGAATTTTGAACCCGGCCTGGCGCAGCAGCTTCACGGCCCGCCGCGTGGCCGCCACTGTGTGGCCGCGCTTGTTCAGGCGCAGCACCTCGTCGTTCAAGCTCTGGAAGCCGATCTGCACCTTCGTGCAGCCCAGGCGACGGATTCGCAGCATTTCGTCCACACTGATGTGATCGGGCCGCGTCTCAACCACCAGCCCGACACAGCGACAGGCTGCCTGCTCGTTGTCGCGGTGCGCGGCTTCGAGTTCGTCCCAGGTGGCGTATTCGTCGGCGATGGTGCGGAGCCGTTCGCCTGCTGCAATGGCAGCGGCCTGTTCCCGCGAACGGGCCATCTCCTGCCTGTAGACAGACTGCACCACCTGGTTGTACGTCCGCTCAAAGTGGAGGCCGTCCACTGAGACGTGCGTGACGTTGTGTTCGGGGCAAAGCTGAGAGGTGGATCGCAGCGCGTCCAGCACCTCTCCCGTGCGATCCACGCCACTGCCGAAGTCGTGCAGGGCGTCGAAAATGCGCTTGACGAACCAGATTTGATATGTTTCGGGGTAGAACGACCACGTGCCGCCCAGGATGATGATCTCGATCTTGTCGGTGGGGTGGCCCGTATTGTAGATCGTGGTCAGGCGCGAATAGGTCTGCAAGTACGGGTCGAAGCTGTTTTGCTCCGCGCGCTGCGCGCCCGGCTCCTTCGAGAGATAGCTCTTGGGCATCCGCACGTCGTTGGGGCAGAAGATGCATTCGCCAGGGCAGGGGAAGGGCTTGGTCAGCACCGTGACGGTTGCCACGCCGGAACTGGTTCGCACGGGCTTGAGCCGCAGCCGCTCGACAACTGCCGGGTCGAAGGGCGGCAGGCCGTCGGAACCAGCAAAAGTACGGTACGCCAGAATCAGATCGTCGTAGCCGAAGCATACGTCGCGCCCTTTCAGAGATGATTGAAGCAGCAGGTTAATCTGCCGCCGGGACAGCGAAGGCTGCCGGACGATGTCCCGCAAGATTCGCACCAGCAGATCGTGATACAGGTTGAGATCGATCTGCGCTTTGTACCCCATCTGGCAACTTACAACCTCAATAATTGACGACGGATTAAGAGGCACTCCAATAGAAGGGTTGCGTTTTCTGGATTCCCAGGCCGCCAACAGAGTCTAATCCATCTGGCGGCTCAGGACAATGGCCCGTCCGGGTATGGCTACCAGCGCCACTCCTCTTTACCTTTTTGAGCTTTGGCGACGTGAAAAAAGCATAATCCTCAGATTGTGGCCGTGTCACCCTCAAACGCAGGTTGAACCGGAACAGTAAGAATCTTACTGGAAATTTGGGCAGCAGGATATTTATTATAGATTTTCTGCGTCATTTTAGCCCTGATTCAGCCAGAAATCCCCAATATGTGGTTCATAAACTCTTGATGAAAGTTTCACAGCGCAACGCCCCCTTCGTGCTAAGATGGAAATCATTGAGACCAGCACTCGGTATACCCGATGCGACAATACAACGAGAACTGTACATCGATGCAAGCAATACAACCCAGAGCTAAGGCATCACAGGTGCTAAATGATAGACCAACCAAGCATCATTCTGGCTACCTTCGATGATCCGGCTCTCCACAGTCTCTTGAAAGCCCAACTTGATGCGCAGGCATACAGCCTGGTTGTCGCTTTGACCAGGCAGGACATCCTCCAGCAGATCGCAGAACGAACCACCCTCGCCGTGTTAGTTGACCTCGAGGCTCCGGATGGCCTGGATGTGATACGGATGATTCGCAATACTGATGCGGCGCTTCAGTGTGTCGCACTGGTAAGCGCGGACACGCCGCCAGCAACCGCAGAAGTGTACGAATACGTGCCGAAGCCGGCTAATGTGGACCATCTGGTTCTCACCATCATCCACGCTGCCCAAACAACGAAGCTGCTACGAAGCAAACAGGACTCAGATACGATGTTGGCTCAACGTTCGGAAGAATTACTCGCCAGTCTTAAGGCCCTCCAGGAGGCGCAAGAAAGACTGAACCGCACCTCCGCAGCCGCCTTGTTGGGCCAGCTTGTAGAAGGGCTGAGGCACGAATTGGGAAATGCCCTGACCGTGATCCGCCTGAGCATGAACCTGCTGACACACTACCGCAATGACCCGACGCGGTTCGCCAAACACATGGAAAGCCTGGAACGCGGCGTGCATTCGATTGAACGGATTGCCATGGCGCTGCGTGACTTCCCAGGCGCAGAGCGCAAAGACGGGGAACAGCTTGACCTGGCTCAGATCATCCGCCATGCTGCCGGAAAATCTCAACAAGATTACGCAATCCCGGCCAGTATGATGCGTCTGGTTCTGCCTGAAAGTGCGCCTGTGCGGGGTGGTTTTTTCCAGCTCGTGCGGGCCTTCGATGCGCTACTGGACAATGCTATTGAGGCTGTTCTGCACACGAACCCACCGTCGCCTCAGATCGAGGTCACCTTGAGCGCCGATGGCAACCGCTGGAAGGTGACTATCCAGGACAACGGCGCTGGCCTGACTGCCGAGGCGCTGGCACACGCGCTCGAACCTGGCTACACCACCAAGCTGGATCGGGGCTTTATGCGCGGTCTTGGCCTGGGGTTGTTCGTTGCGAACACCATCCTGGATCAGCACGGCGGACAAATGCAGCTTTCCAACGCACCGCAAGGTGGGACGCTGGTGGAGGTCTGGCTGCCCCGGGAACAGGCAGCCTCTCCCAGGGCCAATACCGTTTAGACAAGGCTGTGAGGGGCAGTAGTTTACCTCACCCCCAACCCCTCTCCACCTTGTGGAGAGGGGAGTCTGGACCGGTGGTTCCCCCTCGCTGCGCAGCGGAGGCCCGAAACTCCGTTTCGGCGGGGCCAGGGGGTGAGGTTCTGTGTCACACTACGCCGCAGCCTAGCCGTTGCTGACCCGGACACTGCCGATGCCTGTCCCGATCTTCAGGGTCAGTTTTGGCTCAGTGGCGGTGTTAAAATCCGGCGTCTCGTAGGTGTGTTCGCCTGCGGGTTTGAAACTGCCAATGACCTTGATGTTGCCCAAACCCTGCGACATGGACACTCGCACCGGGATACCCGGTTTGACGGTGATGACTGCCTCGCCGACGCCCAGATCAATGTCGCCGAACACGTCCTGGCTCAAGGTTTCGCCATTGAAATCCAGTTCGACCTTGCCCGTGCCACCTTTGACGTTGACCCTGGCCGCGTTGGCGTTGAGCAGGCCGCTGGCGATCATTTCGCCCGCGCCTGTCTTGAACTCGACCTGCTCGGCGCGCTGCGGGTTGGGACGATCAAAGCTGATGGTGGTCTTGCCTGCGCCGATGTCGATGATCGCGGCAGTCAGCGGCACGCCGCCCAGTGCCAGCATTCCTTCCGCTACGCCTTTCGCCACGCTCAGTTCGTAAGCGTTGCTTGTACCGAGTTTGAAATCCCACTCGTTTTTCATGTTGCCCCAGACCGGCCAGAGCGGCCAGCCCTGCCCTTGCTTGATCAAGACTTTGCCGCCTTCGACGCTGACTTCCGGCTTCCATTCCGCGATGTTATATGTCACCGTGCCGTCCACCAGCATTTCACCGCCCGGCGCCAGAGTCAGCTTGCCAATGCCGATTTCCAGGCGAAGTTTGACAGGAGCGCTGCCCGGATAGGGCACGGACACAGGCTCCGTCCTGAGATCGATCTGGGTAGTCTTGCCACCACCGGTGACGTGGCGAACCAGGTTATCGAGTGTGCGGCCCAATTCTTCAAACATTGAATGTTCCTTTTCTGTGTTCTATGCACCTGACCCCGTATACGGGACTCTGGTGAAAAAAGTTGCAAGCGCTGTACGCTGCGGAGGCAGTAGGGTACACTTTCCAATCAGTTTGCTCGCACAGCTTGTTAGTTCATGGAGGTCGAGAGACACCGCATGGCCGACTTGAACATCACCGTGATCGGTGGTGGCAGCACCTATACGCCCGAACTGGTCGAGGGTTTCATCATTCACCGTGATACGCTCCCCGTGCGGCGGTTGACGCTTATGGATATTGCACCGGAGCGCCTGGAACTGGTAGGCGGCCTGGCCCGGCGCATGTTGGACGGAACCGGGATCGAGGTCGCGCTGACCACCGACCGTGACGCCGCCATTGAGGGCGCGGACTTTGTCCTGACGCAGTTCCGGGTCGGCGGGATGGCGGCGCGCGCGCAGGACGAGCACATCCCGCTCAAATACGGCGTGATCGGGCAAGAAACAACCGGGCCGGGTGGCTTTGCAAAAGCGCTGCGCACGGTTCCGCAGGTATTGGAAATCGCCCGGACGATGGAGCAGCGCGCGCCGGATGCTTTCTTGATCAATTTCACCAATCCGTCCGGCCTGGTGACGGAGGCCGTGCTGCGCCACTCCCGCATCCGGGCAATGGGGCTGTGCAACGTGCCGATCAATATGCTGCACAACGTCGCAGATTGGCTCGGCGCTGCGCCCAACCGCGTGACGCTGGATTACGTCGGGCTGAATCACCTGAGTTTTGCGCGGACGGTGTACCTGGACGGCAAAGACGTGACGCGGCAGGTTCTGGACTGGGGCAACAAGGTGTTCGATCCGACCTGGCTCAGGGCGATTGGCATGGTTCCCAACTACTACCTGAAATACTACGTCCACCACAACCACGCCGTCGAGGAAACGCTGCGCGCCGAGGAGACTCGCGCCGAGTACCTGATGAAGGTCGAAGCCGAACTGCTGCAAATGTACAGCGATCCCAAGCTGCGGACAAAGCCGGAACTGCTCAACCAACGGGGCGGGGCACGCTACTCGACGGCGGCAGTATCGCTGATCCGCGCCATCGCCAATAACCTCAAGGAAGTGCACATCGTTAACGTGCGAAACGGGCAGGCCTTGCCTGACCTACCGGAGGAAAGCGTGGTCGAAGTCCCGGCGGTCATCGACGCGCACGGCGCAACGCCGCAGTCGATGGGCCACCTGCCGCCGCAGATTCGCGGGCTGATCCAGGCGGTGAAGGCTTACGAAGAATTGACCATCCAAGCAGCGGTCAGCGGCGACCTGGATACGGCGCGGCTGGCGCTGATGGCCCATCCCCTCGTGCCCTCCTGGGATACGGCCTGCGCGCTGCTGAATGACATTCTGGAGGCCAACCGCCAATATCTGCCGCAGTTTGCGTGAGGTGCAGTGTATGATCGTGGTCGGCATCGACGGCGGCGGGACAAAGACGCACGCCCTGGCTGTTGACGAACGGGGCAACATCCTTGGCAGCGGAACCGGCGGCCCCTCCAATTATCATTCGCTCGGCCTACCCAATGCGTTGGATGTGCTGGCGGACGCCACGCGACAGGCGCTCAACGGGCAGCGCGCCGATATAGCCGTATACTGCCTCGGCGCGTGCGATTCGGACATGGACGAACAGCGCCTGACCGAAGGCCTGTGTGCGCGGAACCTCGCGGCGCGTGTCATCTGCTACAACGACTCGTTTGCGCCGCTGCGGGCCGGGTCGTCAAGACCTTTTGGTGTGGCGGTCATCTGCGGGACGGGATTCAACGCCTGTGGCATCGCGCCCGATGGCCGGCAGGCCCGGCTGTATTCGCTCGGCCCGCTGACGGGCGACTGGGGCGGTGGCACGTCCATTGGGGAGGCCATGTTCGGCGCAGCCTACCGGGCAGAGGACGGGCGCGGCCAGCCAACCATGCTGACCGAGATGCTCCTGAGGGCGTTCGACGTGCCCGATCTGAAGACGCTGGCCTACCGGATCGCAGATCGCAAAATCCACCACCGTGACGTGGCGGGGCTGGCTCCGCTGGTGTTCGAGGCTGCCGAAGCGGGAGATGCCGTTGCGCGCGCCATTGTGCTCCGGCAGGCGGACGAAATCGCAATCGCCGCGCTGGCAATGCTGCGCCGCCTGGACATGACCGACCTGGACGTAGACGTGATCCTGTCCGGTGGCGTGATAAACGGGCGCGGCCCGCTCCTCCTGGAGGCGACGACCAGGCAGATCACGGCGGTCTGCCCCAAGGCGTGCGTGCGGCGGCTGCATGTGCCGCCTGTAATTGGGGCAGTAGCACTGGGCTTTGACGCGCTTGGCCTGGCCGTGCCGCAGATCGACGGCAGTCAACTGTCGATGGCGCGGGAGTAGGCGCTGACCCGCACAGGTTTATGCTGCGGATTGGAGCGCAGGTTGGTCCATTTGCTTGCTGCTTTCGCCTTCGGGCATTGCCTGGGGTTGCGCCGGAGCCATGATGGCAGCCAACAACACCATACCCAGGACGCCAATTTGCTCCGCAACGTGATAATCACGCCAGAACAGCGCGGCCAGCCCAATACTGGCGGCCAGATAGACGATATTGCGCAGCCACCCGGCTCGGCGCATGGTGAAGATGGTTGCCATGTAGTTGTACTGCACCATATAAGGTGACCACACCGGAGCTAACAGAAGACCGAGAGTCTTCCGATCTTCACGGCGATGCCAACGAATAGCGACGATCAGCATTGTGACCAATATGGCCGCCAGAATGCCCCAATTGGATACAACTGTAGGCGACCAGGTGGTTCGGGTGGAACCAACGGCTGTCGTAAAGGCTCGAAAAACCTGTGGGTATAACGCCACTGATCCCAACGCAACAACTGCCGATAAGCCGATTGCCTTCCAATCGCGTTGCCGCAGCGCATCCAGACCATCGAAGGCAAGCATGATGGCAGTGGTTTGTGGCTTCCCGGTGAGCAACAACCAGGCCAGGCCGCGTCCCCATCCCCTGGGGGCACGGTATAACAGCCACAAGCCGGAGCCAACGAACAGCCATTCCGGATTGGACGACGCGATCAATGTGACAAAAACAGGATGTA
This sequence comes from Chloroflexota bacterium, assembly GCA_021325095.1. GTDB lineage: Bacteria > Chloroflexota > Anaerolineae > Aggregatilineales > UBA2796 > JAJPHV01. The sequence goes on from JAJPHV010000136.1 coordinate 23,887, forward strand.
GCAGCAACAGCAATCCTGACGGGCTGCCGATGTCGAGTGTCGCAGCCACAAGGAGGGCAACCCCCAGCGATAACCAGGTTTCAAGCGGTTCGTAGGCGAGCGGGGCAAGCAGCAAGCCGTCCCACGGTGGCAGGAAATAACCGCCGACATCGTAAGGGTTTTGCCCCATCCGCAGCGCCTGGAGCGCCCTGACATGGACGCCATAATCGATATTGTTGATGGGCCGGATGGTGAGCCGCGCGCTGATGAAGATGACGACAAACAGCGCAGCGATAAAGATCGGGCGCTTGTACCGCTCCCAGAAGGTCAGTTCAGCGGGATCACGATTGGGCGACTGAGCCATCGGCCTGTGTTCCTTCGAGGACCCTCAGCAGTTCCGCATTGGTCAGCCGCAGCAGATCGGCACTGCGAATGCGCAGCATAGCGGCGATTCCGCCGCCGCCAGCGTACACCGTCTCTTGCGCGCACACTGCGGGGTCCATGATGGGCGTGAGCGTCTGGCGGTGATCGAAGGGTGGAACCGTGCCCGGCGCATAGCCGGTAAGGGCAATGACCGTTTCGCTGTCAACCAGACGCACTTTTTTGCGGCTGACGCCGAAGCGCTGTGCGAGCTTGCGCGGATCGATACGCCGCACACCGCTGGCGAGCACGGCGTAGGGTCGCCCGTCGATCAGGAAGATGACCGTCTTAACGATCTGATCCACCGAGACCTGAAGCGCATCCGCCGCTGCGGGAACGGTGGGCGTCTCTGCCGCTAGATGGATGATTTCCGCCGGAATGTTGTGCGCGGTCAGGTAAGCCTGCAAATCGTCTGGCGTGCGCGTGAGCAAGATGAGTGCGACTCCTGGGTTATTCCTCGAAGACTTCCGCGAATATCAATTCGGAATCGCGGGCGAACTGCATCAGGTCACTGCCCGCCGCCCGCCCTTCGGGTGAGAGCAGCGCCCGATCAAGCGCCTGATAATCCTCAAAATAAAGTTCCAGAATGCGGGAGTACGGCGATTTGCCTGCCGGGCTGCCCAGCACAACGCACGCCTGCCGCCGGTGGATGCCGGGCAGTTTCTCCATCAGCGCCAGGTTCTGGTTGTAACGCGATTCAAAAGCCGCTTCGTCACTTGGCTGACGATAAAGGATGCTTAGTTTGACCATAGAGTCCGGTGTCGAACGCAGCTACCCGGCTCTGATCGCCGGGTCAGTTGCCGCTCAATGACCGCTCAGTCGCGCCCGCTGCTGAACAACAGGCCGATGATCAGCCCGATAATGAAGGCGATGCCCAACGACTGCCAGGGGTTTTCCTTAACCGTTTCGGCAGCAGCCTCGCCGATCTGGTCAAAGGTGTGGCTGTCCAGGTAGACGGCAGCTTTCTCCATACTCCGCGCCAGACGGTGGGCCTGGCGGATCACCTCTTCGTTGCCGCCCTTGACGGCTTCGCGCCGGATGTTTTCGGCGGCATTGAGCAGTGAGTTGGACGCAGCTTCTTTGACCGTGTAGGCGGTTTCGCGCATGGTACGGGTCGCTTCATTCACCGTGCGGAAAGCCTCGGTGCTCACCTGAGCAACGGTTTGTTGGACGTTCTCGCCAACCTGCCCGACGGCCTGCTGTACCTCTTCTTTGGCTTTGTTCACGGTCTGCTGGACTTGCTCGGCGACGTGCTTGGCCGCCTCCTGCGGGTTGGCGGCTCCTCGTTCCAATTCGTCACGCGGTGCGTCCATTGGATTATCCTCTCTCAAAAGGAAACCGTATCAAAATCATTTTACAACGCCCCGGCGCTTTGCGCCAGCCTGTGCACCGAAACGGGGCTGTGTGAACGACTTCAACCAGCAATCAGGGTATAATGCGCTAGTTTCATCACGGAGGAGTCTAGAAGTATTACATGGCAGTCGAGGCAATCATCTTCGATTTCGACGGAGTCATCATCGATACGGAAACCGCCGAACTGGAAGTCTGGCAGGCATTCTACCGGGCACATGGCCTGGACATTTCGCCCGAATTATGGGCAAAGCGCATTGGCTACAACGAAGAGGATGCTTTTCACCCCGCCAGGTATTTCGAGCAGATCACGGGAACGGTTCTCAACGAGGCGCAGCGCGAGGATCAATTCCGGCGCTACGTCGAACACTGTGCTCGGCTGCCCGTCTTACCCGGCGTGAGGGAACTGATCGAGGCGGCTTCTCAACGAGGGATCAAGCTGGCAATCGCGTCCAGTGCCTACCGCGAATGGGTAGATCGCTGGCTGCGTCAGCATCACCTCTCGCATCTTTTCGATTGCATCCGAACACGGGGTGACGTGAAACGTGGCAAGCCCGCGCCCGACCTCTATCTGAGCGCAGCGGACTGCCTGGGAGTACCAGTCAAACACTGCATCGCCATCGAGGATTCGCCAGCCGGGATCAGTGCGGCATTGGCGGCAGGAATGCGCTGCATCGCCGTCCCCAACCCGCTGTCCGCGCGCATGGCATTACCAGAAGCTACACTACGGCTGAATTCGCTGGCCGAGATGGATTGCGAGACGCTGCTCGCACAGTTTTAGTTTGAGGTCAGTCCCTTCCGGTGAGAAGGGATGGCCGCCTGTGGGTTAATTCACACGGCGCAGGACGGCCAGCACCTTCCCCTGGATTTCGACCTTATCCTTATCGACGTAGATCGGCCCCATCGTCGGGTTGGCGGGTTGCAGCCGCACGCGCTCCCCCTCGTCATAGAAGTGCTTGAGGGTCGTTTCGCCGCGCTCGTTGAGCCAGACGGCGACCATCTCGCCGTTGCGCGCCACGTTCTGCTTCTTCAGGATCACGATGTCGCCTTCGTTGATCATGGCATCGATCATCGACTGGCCGTTGACCGTCAGTGCAAACACCTGTGAAGGGTCGTTGCTGCCGAGCAGCATCTTCGGCACAGGAATGGGCGATTCGGCTTCGGAGAAGGTCAGGTCGTCGCCGGGCAGCAGGGCCGGTTCGCCTGCCACGATCTGCCCGACCAGCGGCACGGGCACCACATTGTCGTCAACCACGACAGGCTGGTGCAAGGCAATGCCGCGCGAAACCTTCTTGGAGCGGTTAATAAAGCCCTCTTTAACCAGCTTGTTCAGGTTGTAATTGACGACGGAGGTCGAGTTAATCTTGACAGCCTCGCCAATCTCGCGCACGGTGGGTGGGTAACCGCGTTCCTTCACCTTTTTCTGGATGAATTTCAGGATGGCGCGCTGCCTATCTGATAACGAATTGTAGTCCATAGTCACACTCCGGTCGGAAGTTGCCGACCATACGTTCGATTTCCTTACCGGATTATAGGCCGAACAGGTGGTCTGAGTCAAGCCCATATTTTCGATAACGGCTATCCCCTGTACAATTATCCTCAGATTTTGCGTGTGGCGCAGCCATTTTCACAAAGGAACGCGGCATGGATAACCGCCTGGTACGAGATGGCATTGCCGAACTGATCGGCACGTTTATGCTGGTGTTCGTGGGCGCAGGAGCCGTCACGATTCTCAACCAGAACCCACCGGCAGCAGTGAATGTCGTCGTCGCGGCGCTGGCACACGGCCTGATGTTGGCCGCCATCGTTTCGATTTACGGCCACATCTCCGGGGCGCACGTCAACCCGGCGATCACGCTGGCTCTGCTGGTAGGTCGCCAGATCGACGTGACACGCGCCGTCGTGTACTGGGTCGCGCAGTTTGCGGGCGGGATCATCGCGGCACTCGTGCTGCGTTTCATCTTCCCTGCCGCTGCCAACCTGGGCCAGACTGTGACTGCGCCCGGCATCAGCGGTGTACAAGCCATGATCATCGAGGCGATTCTGACTTTCTTCCTGGCAAGCGCCGTATATCAGGCTGCGGTCTATGGGAAGGCCGGGAACGTCGCGGCCCTCGCCATTGGCTTCACACTGGCGGCCTCGATCCTGTTCGGTGGGCCGCTGACAGGCGCGTCGCTCAACCCGGCCCGGACGCTTGGCCCTGGCCTCGTGTCCGGCGATCTGCGTGACGTGGTCTTCTACCTGATCGGCATTTTCGGCGGCGGCGCGATAGCGGGCGTGGTGCATACACTGTTGTTCAAGAACGAGGCAAGCAAGATGTAGGGTTGGTCTTATCCGGCTACTCTCCTTCGTGGAGAGCCGAATGGGGAAGATGTGCCATCGCCTTAATTGGCCCCTTCAGTCAGGCCGCGACGGGGTGAGGGTTGCATATGCCCGACGACAAGCAGGAGCCTGACCGGCTCGATAAACCCTTAGCAATACCCCTGCCCCAGACCGATCCCGGCATCACAGTGCTGCGCGTGGCGCTGTGGATGCAGGAGGAGGTGTACGAGTGGGGGAAATTGAGCCACAAGCACGCCATAAACCACATCGCGCATCACTTCGGCAAACGGTTCCTGTACATCAACCCGAACGGCAATCCGGCTATCATCGAGGACGTACTGGCAGAGTTTGAGCGATTAACGGAGACGACAGTGGTCTGGTGCAAGCCGCGCCGTTACTGGCGCTTGCGCAGGGCTGGCGATCCGCCGAATGCGCGAGAGGTCAGGCGCTGACCGGCCTGACAGCCGACGCGTATACACGCCGTTGTTCAGGCAACAAAAAGGCTACACAGGGGCGGCAGAATAAAGGGTTGCCCCGGCGTAGCCAACAGACAGAATAAACGATCTCAGTGTACGGCACAACGGCTCGAACGGATCGGATTTTCACGAAAAATTCACGAGCTTTCTCGCCCGGAAACATCCTGGTGTGTCAGCGAAAGCGGATCACTGCAACGAGCTTCCCCAACCGCACTGCATCGCCATCGCGCAGCAGGCGCTCCTCAGAACCGACCAGCCGCTTGCCGTTGAGCCAGGTTCCGTTGCGGCTGCGCAGATCGGCGATATAAAGCATGTTACCTTTCCGTTTGATGTTGGCGTGATAACGCGACACCCCTCGTTGAGCAGCCTTGAATGGGGTCAGATCAATGTCTGGCTGTGCGATGTCGTCCCCGGTGCTGGTGCGTCCGATTATGATGCTCTCCGACTTGGGCACGGTAATGGGCTGTCCATCGACGATGAGGGACAGTGCGTTTTGTTCGGGCAGGAAGGCATTGCCTTGTTGGCGGCGCAGTTGCTCTTCCGCTATGGGTTCAAAATCGACGTTGAAAGTTTCGTGCTCTTCGGTGAGACTGCTGCCACAGCGCGAACACACCGTCTCTCCCAGGCTGTACGTCAGGCCGCAAGTACGGCAGACAAGCACTTCAGACTGCGTGTCGCCGGACCTCGGAAGTTCGCTTGTCGACATGGGAAAACTCCAGACGAATCAATTTTTGTCTGTCAACAAAGATTACACAGACAGACGAATCATACCCGATTTTATGGCTGAGGGTATACCCCGATCAGCAAGACAAGCGAATCCCTGGGAATTGTGAATTGCGCTTGCTCACCCGTGAAGCCGCTCAAATTGCTGGCAAACCCGTCCTTTTTATGCCACACTATCTTTTGCTCCTGATCAGTTGACTTCCGATTCCGCCTGCCAGGAGCATTCCCTCAACTCGTGAGGACATTCTAGACGTTCAGTTGATCGATTCAGGAGACGGTTATGCGTATTTCCGGTGGCATCAGTGTGTTGATCTGGCTGTTGGTGGGGTTGGTTGGTTTCGGTGTGCCTGCCGGGCGCCAGTCGCTGGCACAAGGTGGGACGCCCGTTCCGCCCGGCGCGCTCAAGGTGGGTTTGAAGGAAGTAGCGGAGGGGTTCCACCTGCCGACGGACATCACGAATGCAGGCGATGGCAGCGGGCGGATTTTCGTGGTCGAAAAGCCAGGCACGATTCGCATCGTGCGTGATGGCAAAGTCAATGATAAACCCTTCCTCGACATCACACCGCTGGTCAGATCGCAAGAAAATGAGCGTGGGCTGCTCGGGCTGGCTTTTCACCCCAAGTACAAAGATAACGGACTGTTTTTTGTTTATTACACCAATCGCCTGGGCGACATCATTATTGCCCGCTACAAAGTCTCCTCCAATCCCGATGTAGCCGACCCGAACAGCGCCAAAATCCTGCTCACCGTGCAGCATCGCACTTACCCCAATCACAATGGCGGTGAACTGGCCTTTGGGCCGGATGGCTTCCTGTACGCCGGACTGGGCGATGGTGGCAGCGGCGGCGACCCCAACCGCAACGGGCAGAACAAGGGGGTGCTGCTCGCCAAAATCCTTCGCCTGGACGTGGATAACGGCGATCCCTACGGCATACCCGCCGACAACCCGTTCGCCACGAACAAGCAGGGACGCCCGGAGGTGTGGGCCTATGGTCTGCGCAATCCCTGGCGTTTCTCCTTTGACCGCGCCACCGGCGATCTGTATATCGCCGACGTGGGCCAGAATGCTTACGAGGAAATCGATGTACAACGTGCCGGAACCCCCGGCGGTCAGAATTACGGCTGGAACATCATGGAAGGGCTGCACTGCTACCCCAGCGGGAACGACTGCAACCAGCAGGGCCTGGTGCTGCCCGTGATCGAATACGGCCACGACCAGGGCTGCTCGGTGACGGGTGGCTTCGTCTATCGAGGCAAAGCTTTCCCGCGCTTTGTTGGCACGTACTTCTTCAGTGACTTTTGTGGCGCGCGGGTCTGGGCGGCGCAGCCCAGCAGCCAGGAAAATTGGGAAAAGACCGAGGTGCTGGCGACGGGCTTCCCCGTCAGCTCTTTTGGCGAGGATGAAGCGGGCGAGGTATACCTGACGGACTACGGTGCAGGCAAAATCTATCAACTGGTCGATCAAGGCTAAGGAGAGCGGGAGAGTGTCAACGCTGGTTTTAGTCCGCCATGGCGAGTCGCAGTGGAATCTTGAGAATCGCTTCACGGGCTGGGTCGATGTGCCGCTGAGTGAACGCGGCATCGAAGAAGCGCGATCAGCGGGTGAAAAGCTGCGCGGGATGCGCTTCGACAAGGGGTTTACGTCGGTTTTGCAGCGTGCCATCAAGACGCTGGCGATCATTCTGGAAGTTACCGGGCAGACTGACTTGCCCGTGGAGCGCGATCAGGCCCTCAACGAGCGGCACTACGGTGATCTGCAAGGGCTGAACAAGGCCGAAACCGCCGCCAAATTTGGCGATGCACAGGTCAAGCTCTGGCGGCGTAGCTACTCGGTACGCCCGCCCAACGGCGAAAGCCTGGCGGATACGGCGGCCCGCACGCTGCCCTACTGGGAAAAACACATCCTGCCTGAACTGAAAGCCGGACGAAACATCCTGGTAGTGGCACATGGCAACAGCCTGCGCTCGCTGGTCATGCGGCTGGACAATCTTTCCGAAGAAGCCGTCGTGGAGCTGAATATCCCGACGGGTGTCCCGCTGCAATACGAGTTCAGCACAGAAGGCGTTCCGCTGGAACACATGTATCTTTAGGGGTTGACCTCACCCCTTGGCCCCTTCTCCGCTGCGCAGAGAGCGGAACCGGGCGATTTATTCAATCCAGCAGGGTCGGCGTGAGGCGACCCGCGCCAAGTTCACGGATCGCGGCGGTGAACGGCTCGATGGCGGTCAGGGGCAGCGTGAGGTACAGCGTGATCTCGGCCTCGAATGCCTCGTCGTCAATGGTTGCGCCGTGCGCCGCCGCGATGAGCTTGACCCGCTCATAAAGTGAGTAGGGTAAGGTCAGGCCCAGATGGCGGCGCTCGACCTTCTCCTCGGTGGGCGTGGCGGCGATCACGGCACGGGCCGCATCACTATAAGCGCGGACGAGTCCGCCCGTGCCGAGCTTGATTCCGCCGAAGTAGCGCGTCACGACCAGCACGGCGTCGCCAATATTCGCCCCGCGCAGCACGGCCAGCACTGGCGGGCCGGAGGTTCCGGCTGGCTCGCCGTCGTCCGATAGTCCCTCGGTCACGCTGGCGCCAAAGCCCACCTTGAAGGCGTAGACGTGATGCGTCGCGTCCGGCATTTCGGTACGGATGGACGCAATGAACTGGCGGGCCGCTTCGACGGTGGGCGCGTTTGCCAGCGTGGCAATGAAGCGCGAACGGCTGACCTGGTGTTCAATGCGTGTGGTCGTGGCGGGAATGCGGTAGGTGGTCATCGTTCAACAATCTATAAACTACGGTACATTCCACCAGGCCCACCTCGCAGTCGCGGTGCAAATCATGTCCTCTATACGCTTTACCCCTCCGCCGCGAAGAACGCCTCGGCGCGTTCGAGCAGCAGCGCGATCCGTTCCGGCCCGATGTCCTTGCTCTGCAAGTAACGCTCCAGGAGTTCGAGCGAGGACAATCCCTCCGGGCTGGCTCCTAGCCGGGCGCGCAGAGGCCGCTCCACATCCTTCTGCACAGCGGCCACCATGCTGACCTTCGCCGCCCGCAGCGCCTCGTAGATGGCGGTGTCTTGCAGCCGCGACTCGTTATCCACGTCGGCCTGGATGATCATGCGCACGATGGCTTCTTCCAGAGCGTGCTTCTGGATCACATCGAACACCTTCTGCATCGGGTCGGCATCGCGGCGGACATCCACGCGCAGCGTCACGAAGGGGCGGGCGCTCACCGGCACAAACTCCCAATGCGTGTGCCCGCGTTCCAGTTCGACCCAGCAAAAGCCCTTCTCATCCCCTTCCTCACCAAAGTCGATCCGCTCCATGCTGCCGCTGTAGACGACGGGCGGGGCATTGTGCATTTTGACGGTCATGTTCTGGTGCTTGTGGATGTGGCCGAGCGCCACGTAATCCCAGGTCGGGTCGGCCAACTCACTGAGCAGCACGGCCACGTCGCGCCCGACCATGACATTGCGTTCACTGCCAAACAGCGCCCCGGTTACGGTGAAATGCCCGGTCAGCACACGCGGCACACTCGACTTCGAGGCATCGCGGGCCAGCGAACGTAGCAGCAGTTGGATGTTTTCCTGCATCAGCGCATCAACTTCGGCGATGCTCAGGCCGTGCGTCTGCACGCCATCCAAGATACGGCTGCGGATCGGGTAGGGCGCGGTGGCAACCTGCACCGGGCCGCTCCGGGTCTGGATCATGTGCAGTTCGTAGTCGTCGCCGACCAGTACATTCGGCACGGCCAGCGTGTCGTAGATTTCGATGGCCGAGGCACGGGCCAGTGTGGTCGGCAGGTCGTGGTTGCCGACCAGCAGCACCACCGGGCACATCTCCGACATATCGCGCACGCGCCAGGCGAATTCACGCTGAAAGGTCGGGTTGGGCTGGCGGTTCTTGAAAGCGTCCCCGGCGAAGATGATCAGGTCTACGTCGCGCTGGCGGGCATAGTCGATCATCTCGTCCATGCGGCGCAAAAAATCGACCACGCGGGTGCTGAGGCCGGTTTCGGGGTCGGTGCGCCCGTAGTTCTCCATGCCGATGTGTACGTCGGCAAAATGTACCATCCGGATCATCAGTCTTTGCTCTCGTCCAAAAGCGGGTGTTCATCCCCAAAAATTGTTGAGAAAGACACGTATGGCCGCCGCTGCCAGCAGCCACAGCATAAAGCCAGCCACTGTCAAAATCAGGGTGTTGATGTCGTCCCTGCCCACCAGCCGCAGGCTTGCGGGCGGCGACTCCATGCCCGAGGGCCGGGCGCCTGGCCTGCCCACCGCTTGCAGCGTAATATCCGACCCTTCCAGGCGAACCCGCGCGTCGTAGTAGGCCGGTGTCGCGCCGATGGGCAGCACAGGCGCGATCACGATAGAGATGAGCGCTTGCAGGACGATCTACGCGGCCTGGAAAGCTGCAAAAGAACGAACCGTTATCACTTGTACGATGACAATACCACCCGCAAATCCTAACGCGAAATTGATGATCGTGGTAATGGTGAAGATCGTACCACCTGCCTACGCCCAGCCATCAACCGGGCACGCAATGCCCCGCTTCTCCGCCAATGGCTTGACCGAGGCACAGGTGCTGGAAAGCCGCCAGCAGTTCAGGCTTACGTCGTCCTGTCCGCCCTCGGCTTTTCGGTGACTGCCGGAAGGACAAAGGTGAACGTGCTGCCCTTGCCGACCTCGCTCTCGACCCAGATGCGCCCGGACATCATCTCCACCAGTTTGCGGGTGATTGCCAGGCCGAGCCCCGTGCCGCCATACTCGCGCGTCGTGGAGCCATCGGCCTGCCGGAACTCGTCGAAGATGATCTGCTGATCCTCGCGCTTGATGCCGATGCCCGTATCGATCACTGAAGTCCAGACGGTATTGACCCCTTCATCGTTCACGACCTGAACGCGCACCGTGATGCCCCCCTGTTTGGTGAACTTGATGGCGTTGCCGAGCAGGTTGGTGACCACCTGTTTGAGGCGCATGGCGTCTGCTCTGACCAGCGGCAATGTCTCCGGCGCTTCGAGCTTGAGGTACAGCCCCTGTGCCGCCACCTGGCTTTCCAGGTTGTAGATCGTGGCGGCCAGTTCTTCCCGCAGATTGACAGGTTTAAGCTGCAACTCCATCTTGCCCGCGTCGATTTTGGAGATGTCCAGCAGGTCGTCGATGATCGCCAGCAGGTTACGCCCGTTGCGCAGGATGCGCTCGATGCGATCCACCTGCTTCTCGTTCAGGTCGCCATAGATCATGCGCAGCAGCATTTCGCTGTAGCCGTTGATGCTGTTCATGGGCGTGCGCAGTTCATGGCTGACACGGGCCAGAAACTCGCTTTTCAGCTTGTTGGCTTTCGCCAGTTCGACAGCCCGCTCCTGAAGCGCCTCAAACAGCAGCGCGTTTTCGTAGGCGGTGGCGGCCTGGCTGGCGAAAAGCTGGGCCAGATCGCGCTCTTCGTCGGTGAAGGTACGTGGCGTGCTTTTGCTGTACAGATTCAGGATGCCAAGCTGCTGACCACTCTTGATGAGCACCACCGACAGAACCCCGGTCAACCCTTCTTGCCGGATGAGTTCTTGCTGCGCCTGATCAGTCTCACGAATCTCGATCTGCAAGAACGGACGGGCGATCACGTCCTGGTGGTCGCGGACGCGCACGCGCCGCTCACGCATGTACCTTTCCGACAGACCCACCGAGGCCCGGTTGACGTAGTACTCACCGCCCTGGCGTGTCATCAGGCTGACGGCAGGCACATCGAAGATGGCGGCGGCCTCCTGAACGATACTGTTCAGCAGTACCTCGGTCTTCAACTGCCCGGCAATGCTGCGGCTGCTGGCTTGCAACTTTTCCAACTGGCGCAGGCGGCGCTGCTCGCGCTCGTACAGACTGACGTTATCAATGGCAATCGCCCCCTGGTTGGCAATGGCCTCCAGAAGCTGAATCTCCTGGCGGTCAAAGAGGCGTGACGCCGAATCGACGGAGACCTCGATCACGCCAATGGTCTCGCCGCGCCGCGTGATAGGCGTCAGAACCAGGCTCACCGGCTGGCCGCCGACCAGGGTCATCAGTTCGCGCGCCGTCGGGTCGCCAGGCTGTGTGTCTGCATTGAAGGTGGCTGCACTGAATTGCACCGTCAGCCCCTGTTCTATCGATTGGAACAACGCAGCCAGCCCCGGGCGGCTCTGGGCTGCGCCCAGTGCGGTGGCCGTTTCGGTGCGCGTCAGCAAGTAACTGGCCCGCACCGGGTACTGCCCGGTCTCATCGCGCAGCGCGATCACGGCGTTATCAACTTCGAGCGCCTGGGAGGTTTCATAGGCAAGCTGGCGCAGCAGGGATTCCATATCGGGCATCACGGTCAGGCCGACGGCGATCCGGCGCAGCAGGGTTTGCTCGCGGGCCTGGCGTTGCGCCTGCCGGAACAGCCGCGCATTCTCGATGGCAATGGCAGCCTGCGTCGCCAGGGTCTGGGCCAGCCGCACGTCGCTGCTCACGAACTCGCGCGGGCCACGTGTTTCCATCCACAACACGCAGCCGACCACCCGATCTCCGGCGATCATGGGCAGCGTCAACTGGGCCTGAATGCCTGCGCCCGCCCGTTGCTGCTGTTCGGGATCAGCGCCCTCTGCATACAGGATAATCTGGCGGCGGGTCTGAATAGCGCGCAAGATGCTGCTTTGCAGCGAAGGATCGAGCGGGCGGCCCAGGAACGGCGGCAGCACATCTTTGGGCATGTCGGACGTGCGATATTCGGCGTCAATGGTAAGCTGCCCGGTTTCCACATCGTAAGTGGTGAGCAGACACAACGACGTATCCAGGGCGCGCGTCATGTGCTGCACCACTGCGTTGACCAGTTCACTGTAATCCAGGATCGAAGTTAAATCCTGGCCGATCTGGTGGACAATGCTCTGTTCGAGCAGGCGGCGCTGCGCCTGGTTCCACAGCCGCGCGTTCTCGATGACGATGGACACCTGCGCCGAGAGCGTTTCCATTGCCATCTGGTCAGTCTTCTGGAAGGCGTTGGGGCGCATCGACACCGCTTCAATCGCACCCAGGAGGCGCGTCCCGGCACGCAGCGGCACGGCCAGGGCACTGCCCGACAGCGCCACGTCGATTGGCAAAAAGAAATCGCCATCCTCACGGGTGTCCACCACAAACTGTGTCTCGCCGGTGCGCAGAACGCGCCCGATAATGCCGTTGTTGATCGAGAACGTGAAGCCCTCCGGGATTTTGATGCCAGGCACAGAGGAGACAGACGCCTCCACCACGACGTTGAGGCTGCTTTCATCCAGCAGCACAATCGTGACCGTCTCATAACCGAGCAGATCGTGGATGGCATTGACGACCTTGCGCATCAGGCCGAGCTGGTCCAGCGTGGCCGTCAATTCCTGGCTGATCTGGTTGATCAGCGACATCAGATCGGCGCGTGCCCGCTCCGCGGCGAACAACTGCGCATTTTCGGTGCTGGTCGCAATCTGCGAGGCGATGGCGCGGGTCAGTTCAACGTGCATTTCCTCGAACTCGCCCGTGCGACGATTGATCAGGCTGATCGTGCCCAGGGTGCGATTGCGGGTGTTCAGCGGGTAGGTAATGATGTTGCGGCGCTCCATGTGAGGATCGCTCGGCGGATCGTTGCTGACATACGGCTGGCCCGTGTTATAGACAAAGGCGATGTGGCTGGCCGACTCCAGCGCGAGTGGGCCGAGGTGCAACTCCCTGGCACCTCCATACAGCGAACGCTCGTGTGGAACCAGCATCGTGCCACTATTGTCCGGCATCATCAGGAATGCACCTTCCGCATCCAGCAATTCAGCAGCTTCGCGCACCGCCCGTTCCAGAATTTCGTCCAGATCGAGGGTCGAACTGGTGATGGCCGCGATTTGCTGCAAGGCTTCGGTTTCTCGCAGCCGCTCGCGGGTATTCGCCAGCAGTTCGGCGTTGCGAATGGCCGCAGCGACGTGGCTGCCCATCGCGCTCAGGAGGTGGGCGTCGTTGCGGCTGAACGCGCCGGGCTTGTTGGCGACCAGGAATACGCCTATCGGCTCATCCTGCACGCGCAGCGGCGCCAACAGGACGTTGCGCAGGTCCAGATCAAGCTGGCCGTATTCGAGGCGGTTCGTGGACAGGTCGTTGGTGTAATAGGGGCTGCCCGACGTAAAGACAATCGCGGTATGGCTGCCCGGGTCGGCCACTGGGTAGCGCACCCCGTCCAGATCGTGCCTGAAGCCAAACCAGGCCCCCTCGCGCGGGACGAGGGTATTGGTGGAGCGATCATAGAGCAAGAACACGCCGCAGGTCACGCCAAACATCTGCTGGCTGAGTTTGAGCACCTGCCGGAGCAGATCGTCAAGCTCAAGGCTGCTGGCGGCGATGGCTGCAATTTCCAGGAGCACGGAGGTCTCTGACAGGCGGGCCTGGGTATCTCGGAGCAACAAATGGGTGTCAATAGCCAGCGCAATGGCGTGCAGGGCGGCAGCGCATTTGTCCACCTGGGCCTGCGTATAGGGCTTGTCGGTACGCAGGTTCGCCAGCAATGCCGCGCCTATGGCCCGCCCACGCGCCGTCAGCGGCAGCAGCATGATGGCTCGTGCCCCGTATTCGACCAGGATAGACGGCCTGTCGTCCTCACCCTTTGGGCGGTTCAGCACGCGCGGCTGGCTGGTTTCCACAACCTCGCCCGTCAGGGCATGAAGCGCCGACAACTGGCCGCCGATGTAATCCCGAATCTCGATCCGGTAAGCAGCAAGCGTCCGTGCCTTGCGCTCGGCGCTATCCCAGAGCAGCAGCGCGCAGGCATCCGCGCCGACAAGCTGCGCCAGTTTCTCAGCCATACTAGGCAGGGCATCCACGGGGGAATCGGAGGTCGCCAGACGGCTGATCTCGTCACGGAGCAGCAGTTCCTTGTTGGCATTGTCCAGTTGGGCGTATCGCTCCGAAAGAGTCTGGTACATCTGCGCCGTGTGGATGATGGGTGCGGCCTGGCGGGCAACACTTTCGAGCGCCCCGAGGTGCTCCTCTGTATAGGCGGCGGCCTGGTTGCTCTCGACGTTGAATACGCCGAGCAGTTGGCCGTTCAACATGATCGGCACGGCCAATTCGGAGCGGGTCAGCGTTTCGTAAGGGACGTAGTGCGCTTCAGCGGTCACGTCGCCGATCATGAGCGGCTGGCGCGTTTGGGCTACCGCCCCGATCACGCCGTCACCGACGGCCATCAGCCTGGGCAGCGGCGCATCCGGCGTCGGGCGCAGGTACAGGCGCGGCGCTAACAGGCCAGATTCCGGGTCGTAAATGATGATCCCCCCGCTGTCGAACGGAATCAGCGTGCGCGCATATTCGACAATGGGCGTGAGCAACTCATCTAGGTTGAAGGATGTCGTGAGCGAATTATCGGCCATAGCCTGGCGATGGTCTTATTTATATTGGGTCTGACGTGCTGCACCTCTCTATAGTAGTCTACTCCGATGATCGAAGCCAGCAAACGCACGAGGCGTGTTCTGGAACGATGATGGCGCTGAAAAAGGCTGACTCCCCGCCTCTCACCGTCTGCCTCACAGAGAAGGCCGGACAGGGCAGGGAATGGCAATCATGTGGAGCCGGGCAGGGCATTCTGGAAGGCATTTCCCTCCTGCCCACAGGAGGCTGCCGAGGGAGCAGAACCGGGCAGCACTCCCGCTCAACCCTCGGTGCGGAGTTTAGCCAGTTCCAGCAGATCGGACAGGATGGCGAAGCCGGTTTCGCGGCGGCCTGCGCCCGGCCCAACCAGCGTCACCGCCCCAAGCATATCCGTTTCGTAGGTGATGGCGTTGGTGACGCCGCCTACCGCTGCCAGTGGATCGGACCGTGGCAGGCGTTCCGGTTTCACCGAGGCCGTGATGCCTTCTGGCGTGCGGCGGGCACGCGCCACCAGTTTCCAGCGCTCACCAGCGGCCCGCGCGGCGTCGATGTCGGCGGGCGTCAGCGCGGTAATCCCTGTCCGATCCACGTCGTCCATGCGCAGCGATGTACCCAGGATGACGTTGGCAACAATGACCACCTTGCCCGCTGCGTCGAAACCCTCCACGTCGCCCGTCGGATCGGCCTCGGCGTAGCCCATGCGCTGCGCTTCGGCCAATGCGTCGGTGTAGGTCGCGCCGCTCTCCATCCGGGTCAGAATGTAGTTGGTCGTGCCGTTGAAGATGCCGCGCACTTCGCTGATCGCGCAGCCTGCCAGCGCCGTCCGCGCCAGCCGCAGCGCGGGCGTCCCGCTCATAACCGTTCCTTCGTAGCCGAAGTACAGGCCCTTCAAGGCGGCACGCGCGGCCAGTTCCTTATAGGCCAGCGCTACCGGCCCTTTGTTGGTGACGATGACGTTCTTGCCTGCATCGAACGCGGCCCGGACGTGAGACAGCGCGGGTTCACCCGTCTTGAGATCGGTGTAGCTGACCTCGATGATCGTGTCGGCATTGCTTTGCTGAATGGTCGCCAGCGCGTCCAGGCCACGCACCAGTCCAGGCTGTTCGGGATACTGAGCCAGCTTGCCAGCGCGCCCGGCTTCCAGCAGCGGGGCGATGTCCAGGCCATCTGGATGGTACAGCGCGCCTTTGAGCAGGTCGGACACGGCAACGATGGCCGCACGGAAATTGTGCTGTGCAGCGAGCATTGCCGCGCTGTTGTGCAAAATCTCAGCCAACCCCTGGCCGACAGTGCCAAAGCCGATCAGGGCCAGCCGTAAGGTCTGAGTCTCGGTGGGCATGTGAAAGATCACTACTCCCTGTACAATGAGGACAAAGCGCCGGGTAATCATACCGCACTTTAGGGCAACATCGGCTATAATTCGCTCGGTTGTTCTATATTCATGGAAGCGAGGGGGCAAAGATGGCTAGACGGCGTTACTCACGCGAGTACGATGGGTATGATCGACCCTACGGCTATGGGCGAAGTGGACGTTACCGGCGTGAACGGCGGCAGGAAGAACGCACCGTTGAGATGGTGTCGTTCGGGGCGATCATTGTGCTGTTCATCATCACGCTGCTGTATCCCATTCCGGCGGCCACTGTATCGTTGATTGGCGGCGGTGTCCTTGTGGGCGCGGCAGTCTACCAGTGGCAGCGCCGCTGGCGCGTCAACCCGATCACGTGGATCGGCGGCGCAGTCATGCTTTTCGCCGGGTTCTGGGGCATTCAGGGCGGGCGCGGCGTTCCGGGCAATATGTTTTTGCCGATGGGCATTTTCGCCCTGGTCATCATCGCCAGTTTCCTGACGGGCGAGTTTTAGCCGCTACCACAGGCTGATAGGGAGCGTCGAACATGAACGAACTGCCTGTCCGTGAGATGGTGCTGTATAAGCATGGCGTGGGCTTTTTCGTCCGGCAAGGGCTGGTCAGTGGTGAAAATGTGGCGCTGACCTTCCACCACGACGAAATCAACGACGTGCTGAAAAGCCTGGCCGTGTTTGATCGCTCAGGCGGCATGGTGCTGGGCATCCACTACCCGACGCCGATGGATACAAAGGCGCGCCTGAGCAGCAGTTCGATCCGGCTCTCTGACCGGGCCAGCCTACGCGACCTGCTGCGTGACCTGCGCGGACGACGAGTGGCGCTGACCATCGAGGCCACGCCAGGCACGCTGGAAACGATCACCGGGCGCGTGATCGGGCTGGATCAGGTGGCGGGCGAACCAGAGAGGGGAATGTTGGCGGGCGATCCGGTAGCGGCAGTGCTGGTTTCGGCGCTGGCCGAGGATGGACAGGTACGTGTCTTTCGGCTGGACGCGCTGCGGGCGCTGCGTGTCCACGATGCACAATCTGAGCACGACCTTAGCTACTTCCTGGACACCAGCATGGCCGAAGATACCCGGCGCTCGGTCAGCGTGCGCTTGAGCGAGGGTGAGCACGACTTGGTGATCCACTACGTGGTGCCGAGTCCGACCTGGCGCGTCAGCTACCGCCTGGTGGCGGAATCCGCACCGGACAGCGAAATGGGCAAAGCCCTCTTGCAGGGCTGGGGCCTGTTTGACAACCGGCTTGAGGAAGATTTGGAGGACGTTCGGGTCACGCTCGTGGCGGGACAGCCGATCTCATTCGTCTACGAGTTGTACGCCTCACGGATTCCACAACGCCCGACGGTGCAGGACGAAGCGCGCATCGCGCCGGGGCCGATTGAGTATGATTTTTTTATGGCTCCGCCGCAAGCCGAGGAAGACGAGGGCGTTAGTGGCATGAGGACGGCAACTTCGCCCGCCGGTCCATTTCCTGGCCGCGCGGCGTCTTTCAAAAAGGCCGCGCGGCACTTCGACGCGTTGGAAGACGTGCCTGATTGGTTGGCATCGATGGCTGCACCCGCCGTGACACGCGACACGGGCGAGTTCTTCCAGTATGAAGTGACCGCGCCCGTGTCCGTTAAGCGCGGCGAATCGGCGCTCGTGCCGATCATCAGCAGCGACATCAAGTACAGCCGCGAACTGCTGTACAACAGGCAGAAGTTGCCCGATCATCCGGTTGCGGCCCTGCGTTTTGTGAACACTACCGGATTGACGCTGGAACGCGGCCCGGTGACAGTGGTTGAGGATGGCGATTACAGGGGCGAGGCGGTTGTTCCGTTCATCAAAGACGGCAACGAGGTCTATTTGCCCTTCGCCGTCGAACTCGGCGTCAGGATCATCGAACGTGAAGAAAGCACGACAGGGCTGGCCGGTCTCGTGATCGATCAGGGTTATTGCGTCGAGGAGCATTACACGATTGAAAGCGTGACCTATGTGATCGAGAACACCACCTCTCGCCTGCTAACCATCACCATCGAGGCCCCAGTCGATGGGAAGCGCGAACTGTTCGAGACGCGCCCGGCAGACGTGGAAACCGCCGAACATCGCCGCTGGCGCGTCAACGCTCCGGCGCGGAGCAAGGTCGAATTTATCCGCAAGGAACGCTGGCGCGTGCAGCGCAGGCAAGAACTGCGCGAACTCGACTACAAGCGCCTCCAGAACTACATGGAGCAGCGCTGGCTGGACAGGGCTACTCTGGAAAGTCTCTCGGAGATGCTCGATCAGTTTGCGCTGATCCAGCGATTACAGGCCGAAAGAGAGGAACTGGCGAACGAACGCAAGGCCATATACGAAAAGCAGGAGCAGCTCCGCGCCAACCTGAGCGCGCTCAATCCATCCGGGCAGGAGGCCGCCTTCCGCAACCGAATCCTGAGCCAGCTTGAGGTGGCGCAGGATCGGATCGAGCAGATCGAGCGACGGCAGGAGAGCATTACACAACAGGTTGCGGACGCAACGGCCCGCATCGACCAGATCATCGAGGCGCTGGGATAAAGAACCTCATCCCGACCCCTCTACACCCCAGTTTCATGCACCGACACTTTCGAGGTTGGAAATCCGTTCGCCTCACCCCCAACCCCTCTCCACCAGCGTGGAGAGGGGAGCCTTCGCCTCTCGGTTCCCCCCCTCTCTGCTTGCTGAGAAGGGGTCAGGGGGTGAGGTCAATGTCAAGTGCGGGGTCTGAAACACTTCAGTAGAGCGGGGAGGCGATGCGCGGCCGGCCAACCGCCGGTACTTCTCAGGCGGGTGGGGGAGGGAGCGTGAGGGGGTCAAGTCAATGGCTTACCCCGCGCTTTCCTCCCTGGCAGGTTCCTTACCGAGCATCGCCAGCGAAATGCCCATGATGTTGATGCCCGCGTCTACGTAGATCGTTTCGCCCGTGATGGCGCTCGCCAAATCCGAGCACAGCCAGAGCGCAGTGTTGCCCACGTCCTCAATGGACACGTTGCGCTTGAGCGGCGCGGCCTGCTCGCTGAAGCGCAGCATGTCCCGGAATCCGGCGATGCCCGCCGCCGCCAGCGTCTTGATGGCGCCTGCCGAAATGGCGTTGACGCGGATGCCAAGCTCGCCCAGGTCGGAGGCCAGGTAGCGCACGCTGGCTTCCAGGGCCGCTTTTGCCACGCCCATCACGTTGTAATGGGGCATCACCTTCTCCGAACCGTAGTAAGTCATGGTGATGATGCTGCCACCTGTCGTCATGAGCGCCTTGGCGCGCTGCGCCATCGCCACCAGGCTGTACACGCTGATGTCCATCGCCAGATGAAAACCGGCGCGGCTGGTCGTCACGAACTGGTCTTTCAGGTCTTCCTGATTGGCGAAAGCAACCGCATGGATGAGGGCATCGATCTTGCCGAAACGTTCTCTGGCTTTGGCGAACAAACTGTCCAGTTCTTCATCTTTGGTTACGTCGCACGGCTCGACAAAATCCGAGCCGATACTTTCGGCCAGCGGCAGCACGCGCTTCTTCAAAACTTCGCCCGCGTAGCTCAGACCGATCTTGGCGCCCTCGCGGTGCAGTGCTTCCGTAATCCCCCAGGCAATCGAGCGCTGGTTTGCCACGCCGAAAACCAGGGCGGTTTTTCCATCCATTAAGCCCATAGAGTTGCTCCCATCCAGATTGTTAGGGCAGAAGTTGTCCAATATAACACGTCTGGCGCACGCGCGATACGGTTTTGCCAGTCAACCCGGCTTTTCAGCGATAACGACCTGCGCCACGCTGATCCGGCACGGCTCGTTCACCGACGACAACCTGAACCCGGCAGCGCTGAACCGTTCCTCGACGCGGACAGGCCAGGGGCCGCGCTGCCCGGTGATACGGTAGGCCGCCTCCAACCCCTGCCGCGCCAGTCCGCCCCCGGTTAGGACGCCATTGGGAACAAACACCAGCCGCCCGCCCGGCCTCAGCACGCGGTAGACTTCGGCCAGCGTTGCCGGATCGATGATGAAGTCTGTCGGGAAAGTCGAAACCACTGCCGGGAAACAAGCATCTCGAAAAGGAAGGGCCTGGGCCGCGGCCTGCACAAGCCGGGGCACGATCCGCTGGCGGTGCAGTTTGCGGCGTGCGATGCGCCCCATGTACGGGCTGAGGTCAATGGCGACGGAGTCCAGCCCCGCCGTCCGCAGATCGATCTGTAGATTGGCCGTACCGTGCGCCAGTTCGAGGACGCACGCGCCGGGCGACACATTGAGATGTTTGAGCGCGGCCCGCTGCCAGCTTCGCCACTCGCCCAGGCTGACGACGTAGCTCACGATGTCATACGTCCAGGCCATTTCGTTGTAGAGCAGCCGGAAGCCGAATTTGACCAGCCGCCAGTAGAGGGGAAACCGTTCCATCCTACCTTTTTCTCATCAGTGGCAAGGCATCATCCGCTATACTTGAGTGGCTTGACGATAATGATTGTGAATGGGCCCGTCATCGCCTTCAAACATGAGTGTTTTAACGAAGGAAAGATGAACCGTATCCTTTTTACGCTGGTCGCCTTGATCCTGGCCGCCGCTGCTGCCCTGATCGTGCTGCAATTTGTGATGAGCTTGTTGGGCACGATTCTCCAGGTGGGCGTCGCGGGTGTGATCGCGCTGCTGGCTGCTTCTGCCGTCCTCCGCGCTGCACGAAGCATTGCCCCCTCGAAGGGTTCCACTTCACCGCCACAAATTCTAGAGCGTGGCGAGGAAATTCAACACGCAGTCGTTGAACGCGAGCGGTGACTCCATATTCGGCAGGTGGCCCGAACCGCGCAGCACCTTCTTGTGCGCCCGGGGGATGCCCTGCACAAGTATATCGGCTATGGCCTGGAAATCGGGTAGATCGCGCTCCCCGACGATGACCAGCGCCGGCACGTGAATTTCGGTCAGTCGTTCGATGGCGGTTGCCATGCCGCGATCAGGATCGCGGTTCAGCCAGTGCCAGCCGGAATAATCCTCGACGATCTGCGCCATGCGCGCGGCGACTTCAGGCTGCTCGAAGGAGGCGGCAAAAATGGGATGGGCCAGCCAGCGTTTCCGCGCGCTTTCCAATCCTACTTCTCGTGCCTTGACACTCCAATTGATCGCCCAGCGAAAACCGCCCAGTGTGGAATCGACCAGGACGAGCGCGCGCACTGTTTCAGGATAGGTCAGGGCATAGTCGATGGCAACGCCGCCGCCCATCGACAGGCCAATCAGGGTTGCGCCCGGTAAACCGAGCTGTAAATCGAGATAGTCCAGCAGCGCCTTTAGATCGTCCACGTGGCGGTAATTTTCCGCCGCCGGCAGCGCCGACCTGCCGTAGCCGCGCAAATCCAGGCGAATGACCCGATATTGCTGCGCAAAGACATCGAACTGATCGTCCCAGACGCGGGTATCCAGGGCGAAGCCGTGAATCAGGACGAGGGCCTGGCCCTCGCCCGCTGCTTCGTAGTACAGCCGGGTTCCATTCACTTCCGCGAAACCGTTTCGGGCCGGAATTGTTTTCACAGCCGCTACTTGCAGCTATCGGGCAGTGGCGAATCGGGATCGCGCGGTGTCGTGAGCACATTCACCTGCCTGACGCCCAGACCCGACACAAAGTTAGTAATGGCAACCTGCGCGTTGGTCTGCACCTGCGCAAAAATGTCGTCGTGGAGTGCCATATCACGGAACTGCCCGACGGCGTAGCGCCGGGCTGACACGTCCAGGTTGGGCGCGGGCCGCGCAAACAGCCCCGTATCGCGCGACACGACGTAGGATGCCTGCTCGTCCAGGAAGCAGTCCAACAACTGCGGCGGTGGCAGACGGATGGTCATCGTATCGCCCTGACGAGTCACACTCTCCGCCGTAAGCTGCCGGAGGTCGATCCCCGCCGTGACGTGACCCACAGCGACCATGACCAGCTTATCGCCGTACAAGCCGGCCAGGATGCCGGGCAGTTCGCGCTGGCTCGTGACAAGGCTCGAATAGTTGAAGCGGGTGGTCGTAAGCTGCGACATTGCCTGAACTTTTTCCAGGACGGTCGTGGCCTGCACGATAACGGGCGACTGCGCGCCCGTGAAGGCCGCAATCAGGCCCGGCGGCAGCGTGATGACCTGCCGCACCAGCAGGACAATTGCACCGCCGACCACGCACGTATTGACCAGCAACAGCACCAGCACAGCCAGGCAGAAGGGTCGGAACCATCCGGTGCGCCGGGTCACCTCATGCTCCACCATTGCGGTTGCCTGTTCCACGATCTACGCTTCCTTTTCGGATAACACGTGTATCTCATCGCCGTTTACGCATTGGCAGCCAAAACGGTGCAGACGCAGCCAATCGGTTTGCCCCGGTGCTCGCCCCCAGCGTTCAGTCCCGGCTTCACTGCGTCACGAAATAACGCACCAGGTCAAGCGCCGTTGTGTGACGGTGGCGAAAGCGAGCATCGATGTACGCCATTGGCGTCTGGCCCGGCCCGTAGCGCCGTACCCCGACGGCCCCTGTATCCCGTACCGTCGCGTGGTACAGCCAGATCACGCCGCCGTCGGTATGCGGCCAGGTCTGCACCAGGATTTGAATGCCCGGCGCGAGCGGGTTGCGGGTGCCCCCGATAATCTCTCGCCAGCGTTCGACAGGCAACCACAGCGCATGGTTGCCCATGCGCACCACGTTCGCCAGCCCGTCAAGCGTTTCCAGCGGCCCGTAGAAGTACCCCGGCCAGCGGGCAACAACATCGCGCAGTGCCTGGCGAATCGCATCCGGCTCCTGGATGACGTTCGACGCCTTCTGCAACACGGGACAAGGCCCTCCGACTAACTGCCCCTGCGCGATCAGCGCGCTGAAATTCGACCCGGTGGGCGTGACACTGGCCGGGATGGTAATGACGAAAATCTCCTCGCGGGCAAAGAATTGGAGCGTGTCGGGCGTGGGAATCTGCTCGTCTTGGACCAGGATCACGGCGCGCACATTGCCTGCCGTATCCATCACTGCCACGTCAGCGTAATGGTTGTCCCAGTCGTAGCCCTCGGCCACCTGGCTCACGCCTTCCAGCAGATTGGCCGTATGGACGTTGTGGCACTTCCAGCACGTCCAGCGCACCTTGATGGCCTGCTGCGTTTCCAGCGCCTGGCGAAGCTGGATCACGATCCAGCGCCGGAGCGCCGCTCTGGTGACGGCTTCAGGTGTGCAGCCGGTATCAAGCTCGTGGCCGAAATGGTGCTGCAACACCTCGCCCAGGCGCGCAACCATCGCCCCCCGGCACAGGGGACAAAAATAACGTCGCCCGCGCTGCGCTGCATCGATAGGAACCGGGTAGCCGGTTTCGTCGAGTGCCCAGCGATAGGCGATTGCATTTCCTGTCAGCGGCTTGTCCACAGTAGGCACTTTCGCTTGATTTTCGGCCCTATTATAGCACCGGGCGATCCGCGCCTACCTGACTTCAATCCGACTGTTGATCACCGCTAAGGCAAACGATTCCAACCATGAATCTATCGGGTTCGGCAGAGAGCCGCGCCCGGTGGCGGGCCGCGTTTGACGCCGCCTTTGGCCCACTCATTCGGGTTGGGGGCGGTGTCTTTGGCCCGGGTCATTCGCATTTTTCGCAGCGGCTTTTAGTGCTTACGGCGCTTGCTGGCCCGGAACTTCTCGATGGCAAGCTGAAGCTCGGTAGCTTCGACCTGCGCGGGCGAGATCTGGAGCGCAATCTCGCAGTCGGTCACGGCCCCTTCCATATCTTTCTGCGCCAGCCGCGCCAGGCCACGCCGCGCAAAGGCTTCGGCGTGCTGCCCGGCCAGGTTGATCACTTTGGTGAAGTCGGCAATGGCGTTCCGGTAATCGTTTCTTTCGTGGTATGCCTTGCCCCGGCTCAGGTACGCTTCGGCATTGCCCGGCTCCAGCCGAATGGCCTCATTGAAATCGCTAATGGCCCCTCGGGTGTCTTCCTTCAAGAAGCGGGCCTTGCCGCGATCCAGATAGCTAGCCGCCAGTTTGGGGTTGAGCCGGATCGCCCTGTCAAAATCGGCAATGGCGCTGGTGAGGTCGCCCTTTTCCTGGTAAGCCATGCCGCGCGCTGTGTAAAATGCCTGCTCCTTTGGGTTGAGCTTGATGGCCTCATTCAAGAGCGTGATGGCGCGCCGGGGATCGTTGTTGCTCAGAGCGTCAGTAGCCACCTCGAATTCCGTCCAGCCCGGCCTGGCGTCCTGTACGGGCGCTGGCTTGGGCCGGGTGGCCTCTTCGATCAGTTCGTTCATCATGGCCGCGTCAGGATGGTCGGGGTTGAGTTGAAGCGCGCGCTTGAAGTCCTCCACCGCCCGCTCCGCATCGCCTTCATGATGGTGAACCGCACCCCGATTGACATACGCATCGGCGTAGCGCGGATCGAGCCGGATAGCCTCCGTGAAATCGGCCAGCGCGCCGCTCGTGTCCCCAATCTCGAAGCGGCTGGCTCCCCGCTCCACATACTGTCTGGGGGTAGTGGGCGGCCTGGGTGTGGGTGGCACTTCGGCGGGCGTCGGGGCGGGAGCAAGGGCTGCCTGCGGCGACGACACACTCGGTTCTGGCGCAGGCGTCGCCTGCGGCACGGCAGCCGGTGGCTTTGCGCCCTTCAATTCGGAACGTTTCATCTTGACGGTGGGCTTTACCATCGCCGGATCGAGGCCCGGTAATTCCGGGTGACTGACGTGGCGCAGCGTCTCGCGCATGATAAGCGCGTCAGGGTGATTCGGGTCAAGTTCAAGCGCCTGCCGGAAGGCTTCAATCGCCGTCTCCTTATCCCCCTGTTGGATGGCCGCGAACCCGCGCTCGAAATAATCCTGGGCTGTCAACGGCGTTGGTGAAGCGCGGCCATTCCCATTGGCCGGGCGAACCTCGACATTGCCCGCCGCCGTCCGCATCAAGTCGGCCTGCGGGTGGGCCGGGTTGAGCCGCAGCGCTTCGCGGAAATCGGCGGCTGCGCCGTCCGCGTTGCCCTGCCGCAGGTAGGCAAAACCCCGGGAGGCATAGGCATCGGCATGTTCCGGATCAAGGCTGATCGCCTGGCTAAAGTCGGCCAGCGCCCCTTCATGATCGCCCGTTTCCTCGCGGGCGCTGCCCCGACCCACGTAAGCGTCGGCGTAATTGGGGCTGATTTTGATGGCCTCGGTGAAGTCTTTCACGGCGCCCTTGCGATCTCCGTTGAAGGCACGCGCCAGCCCGCGTGTGTAGTAGCCCGCCGCGCCTTTGGGGTTCAGGCGAATAGCCTGGGTGCAGTCCACAATGGCAGGCTCGAACTGACCCCGGCTGATGTAGGCCAGGCTGCGCTCAATCAGGACTTCGACGTGTTGCGGATCGAGACGAACGACCTCGGTAAAGTCGGCAATTGCTCCATCCAGGTCGCCCGCTTTTACCCGTCCCAGGCCCCTGGTGTAATAATCGTCTACAGTTAATTCTTGCATGGATTTCGACTCCGAGGAAGACAATTCAGTGCCTTCATTGTACTATGGTGTTGCAAACCGTGTGGAAGTCCACACACACTGGTAAATTCGCCCGATTCGTAAATACGTAAGGGCGCCAGATGCCGGATTTATTCCTATTTTTATTCTTTTTATTCACTGAGCACGGCTATCGGATACATTCATGGCACGCGTGCCCGTCGATTGAGCTCCGTCGCGGGCAGATTCTGCAATGCTTTATTCATAAAAGATTCATAACCTTGAGCTGGACTGTGCACATCTTAATAGGTTGACTTTGCCGCTGGCATGGGTGAATTTGCCACGCACGGCGCTCCTGCTTACACTCTACGCGATGACTTAATGCTTGCCAGCAAGGATGAGCTTTATGGCGGACTATTTCATCGGGATCGATGTCAGCACCACTGCCTCCAAAGCGTTGGTGATCGACGCGCGCGGCGCGGTCATCGCCAGCCAGAGCTACCCGCACGAGCTTTCGACGCCGCGCCCGCTGTGGTCGGAGCAAGACCCGGAAAACTGGTGGGCGGCGACCAGCCACGCCCTGCGCGACGTTCTCCAAAAAGTGCCCGCCGATCAGGTCGCCGCCATCGGGCTGACGGGCCAGATGCACGGCCTGACCTCGCTCGACGAGAACGGGCATCCGCTGCGCCCCGCCATCCTGTGGAA
>JAJPHV010000123.1 GCA_021325095.1 Chloroflexota bacterium
CCGTTTTGCCTGGCCTGATCGATGACTGCCTGCTTGTAGGCCCAGTATTTCTCGGTCAGGCTGACCTTCAAGATGTGCGGATGTTCCAGGCGACGGCTTTCCAGACGGATCATGCGCAGCCGAGAACGGGCATAGGCTTTTACCTCGGCCAGCGATGGCCGTTCGTAAACCAGCCTTCCATCCACAAAGATCGGTATGTGCAGCGCCTCCACCGTGTCGAAGTCCCGGTAGACCTTCTGCTGGCTGGGGTTGGTCGGGTTGATGCCGACAAAGCGCATTCCCGGCTCAATTACTTCGTCCGGCATGGCAATGATGTCGCCGGAAATGAAGCCGTTGCGCAGCAACCTCACCACGCGCTTGAGGCCGGGGTTCGTCACCTTCTCCGGCTGCGCCGAGAGTTTGACCTTCGGCTCCCAGTGCCCATCATGGTCGCCTGACGGGTTGGCGCTGATCGCAACCAGCTTGTAGACCCCGCCCAACGCCGCCTGGTCGCCGCCCGTCGCCAGGTCTGTGCCCACGCCAAAAACCAACCGGTCAATGATTGTCTCGGCAGAGACTTTCGGCACGTCGAAACCAACCTGTAAGCTGACCTCGCGGAGATAACCCTCATCGCGCACGCTGCGGCGGATCTCGTTGTGGATCAGCGCGATTTTACGCTCGTTCAGATCGTTGCTGAGGACGATCCGCATTTTGTCCAGGCCAGCCGCCTCAAACATGAAATGGGCCACAATCGACCAGTAAACCAGGTCGCCCGAATCCAGGCGTACCCCGATGGCCTGCTGGCCCATGGCCTCCATCTCTTTCGCCACCTGGATCGCGTGTTTCAGGCCGTTGTACATATCGTAGGTGTCCACCAGGAACAGCGCCGAACGCGGAAAGATACGCGCATAGTTCTCGAACGCCGTCAGCTCGTCCGGGAAGAACATGACATAGCTGTGGGCATGCGTGCCTGCCACCGGAATGCCGAAGTAAAAGCCTGCCGCAACGTTGCTGGTCGAGTCGCAGCCGCCGATGTAGGCTGCCAGCGAAGCCGTCAGGCCGCCATCCACGCCCTGGGCGCGCCGCAGCCCGAACTCCATGACCGTTTTGTCCTCGGCGTTGAACTTGACGTGCGAGGCTTTGGTGGCGATGAGTGTCGGGAAATTGACCAGATTGAGCAGGGCTGTCTCGATCAACTGGGCTTCTTCGAGCGGGGCCGTCACGCGCATTCCGTAGATATGCGGGAGCAATACTTCGCCTTCGCGGACGGATTCCAGCGACCCGGTGAAGCGGAACGTGCGCAAGTGATCCAGGAAGGCTTCCTCAAAGATACCTAGCGAACGCAGGTAGGCAATGTGTTCCTCGGTGAATCTCAAGTTCAACAGGTAGTCGATGACCGCGTGCAAGCCAACGTGTACAGCATACAGGCCGCCGAAGGGCGCCTGCCGGTAGAAGTATTCAAAGACACACTGACGGCGATGCTGGCCGGTCTTGAAATAGGCGGCCATCATGGTCAGTTCGTACAGATCGGTCAGCAGCGCATGGACAAATGGATTGCGATATTCGGCCATGCCTCAATCCTTTGCGGCTAAACTGCCGTCAATAGAAGCGGTTTGTCGTCGGTGATCACGACGGTATGTTCAAAACTGGCGACAGGCTTGCCATCGCGCGTCTTTGCCGTCCAGCCGTCGCGGGCGGTCATGCCGGGGCGCACCGCCGCCTGCATGGCACGCAGCGCCAGACCGACGACTCTGCCCGCGTTCATCAGGCCGATGATGTCCCTGTCCGTTTCAATGGTCATGCGCTTCTCTCCAATCTGGCCCTCACCCCCAACCCCTCTCCCACAGGCGAGGGGTTAAATTCCCTTCTCCCGGTGGGAGAAGGGATCAAGGGATGAGGGCTAGTCAACGAACACTTACCTATACCGTACCGGCGTCAGCGATTGATTATACGCCGTGAAGACCATTTGATCCGCTGAATCCAAACACTTCTTGATCTTGGCAGAAGTTTTATGTTACCTTTTTACGCTGCGCAGCAAGGTGTAAAAAGAGCACCTCTTTTGAAGAGTGATTCTGGGCGTTTTGGAGCCACAAGCCGGTCTGGGCACTGTCTTGACAAAGTGAGGGGCATCCGGTACGCTTGTGACAGAATACTCAAACAACGAGCATGGAACCGAATAACCCGAATCGCATGTACGCCGCGCTGGGGATCGCCGGACAGGCCGGATGCTTGACCGTTATCCTGGCGGTGGCAGCCCTGCTATTCGGTTTGTGGCTTGACCAGCTTTTGGGGACGCGGCGCATCTTTGCCCTGATCTGCGTCGCGGGGAGCGTACCGATTGCTTTGTTCGTGACCTTGCGAGTCACGCAACGGTTGATTGCCCGGATGATTCCTCCGGATAAACCAAAAAAGGATAACTCAACCTAGTCACCCGCTATAAGCCAGATGTCGCTGACAAGTGAATACGGCTCGCACCGAGGAGGTTACTTCTTGAGCAAATTGACCCGTCTAACAACCAGCCTATCAAGGAGGAATACATGAGCGCAACGAGGCGCGGCTTTATCCTCTTTGGCATCCTGGTCGTCGTCACTGCCGTCTTCTGTGTGTGGCTGCCATTTTTCGGGCTGCCGCGCGCAGGGTTGGGCGTCGGGCTGCCGCAGATCACGCTGAAACCGGAAGTGCTGAACAGTAACTTCCTGGGCCTGGGCATCCCCCTGACAAACAGCTTCACATCCATGATCCTCATCGACATTGTTGTGCTGTTGATGGGCTGGGTCGTGAGCCGCGCAGTCACCGGCCAGTTGCCGAGCAGGTTTGTCCCGCGCGGTTTCACCAACTTCATGGAGGTGCTGGTCGAGTTCTGGTACAACCAGGCGCGCAACGTGCTGGGGGAGCACACGCGCCGGGTGCTGCCGCTGGCCCTGACCGTCTTCCTGTTTATCCTGACTGCCAACTGGATCAAGCTGATTCCCGGCGTCGAGACGGTGGGCATCATGGTGTGCGCCGAGGCGGGCCAACCGGGCTACCCGACCAATGGCGCACTGCTGAGAGTTGATGGCGCGAGCCTGAAGGATCGCGCAGGCACAAAGGTCACGGAAACAGACCTGCACGCCTGCGAACAGGCCCACCCCAACCTGGTAGCTCCCAAGCTGCCCGGCGCGGCGGTGAGCGGCGAGTCGACAGGGGGTGGCAAAGAACACACGCCCTCCGGCACCCCGCCTGCCACGAAGGAAGGCGCGCAGGCCGTCGATACCCTGGTCAGCCAGCCGGGGTACAGCCCGGGGAGCAAGACTGCTGCGCAGGAAAAGGGCAATCCTGATCTGTTCAACATTGTCCCGTATTTCCGACCACTGGCAACCGACCTGAACATGACGCTGGGCCTGGCGATCATCGTGTTTATTGCGGTGCAAATCTGGGGCATTCAGGCGCTTGGGCTGCCCTACTTCTACAAATTCATCAACATCCCGGCGCTGGGCAATCTCGCCAAAAAGCCGATGGGCGTCATGGATTTCATCGTTGGCCTGGTGGACATCATCTCGGAACTGTCACGCTTGATCTCGCTGAGTTTCCGTCTTCTGGGCAACCTGTTTGCCGGGGGTATCTTGCTGGCCGTGATGACGTTCCTGGTGGCTGGCGTGCTGCCCATCATCTTCTACGGGCTGGAAGTGTTCGTCGGCGCGATTCAGGCTTACGTCTTCGCCATCCTGACCGTCATGTACGCTTCGCAGGCCGTCTTCGCCCATCATGGCGATGAGGAACACGAGGGCGAACACGAGGCGGCTCATGCCGCGTAACTGGTTAGACGTGCCTTGAGACTCACGTCTCTATGTACTCTCAATCATTCTCGACCTTAGGAGGAAATCCCTACATGGATGGAGCAAGTTTCATCACTGCTTTGAAAGCAGTGGGCGCGGGCCTGGCAATGGTTGGCGCACTCGGCGCAGGCGTGGGTATCGGCTCAGTTGTGAACGGCGCGCTGCAGGCGATGGGCCGCAACCCTGATGCGGCGGGCCTGATCCAGACCAACATGATCCTGGGCATCGTCTTCGCAGAAACGATTGCTATCTACTGCCTGGTCGTCGCTCTGATCGTCCTGTTCGTTCTGTGACGGCAAGGAGGTTGCATTGGAAGGATTAGGGATTAATGGCGGTTTCCTGCTGGCACAGATCTTCAACTTCCTGATCTTGTTTGTGGCGCTCACGGCTCTGGCCTGGAGGCCGCTGATCAGGTTCCTGGAAGGGCGCCGCGAAACCATTGCCAAAGGGTTGGAAGATGCGCGCGCGGCTGAACAGGCCCGCGCCAACGCCGAACGCGAGGCGCAGAAATTGATCGACCAGCGCCGTGCCGAAGCGAACAAACTGGTCGAAGAAGGCCGGGCACGCGGCGAGGAGCAGGCCAGGGCTGTCCTGGCCGACGCGCAGCGCGAAGCCGAGAATATTCGCATCCGGGCGCGTGCCGACGCCGAAGAGGAGCGCAACGCGCTGCTCGGCGAGGTTCGTTCGCAGGTGGCGCAGCTTGCCATCGCCGCCGCCGAGCGTGTGATCCAGCAGTCGCTTGACCAGCAGAGGTCGCAGGCTATAATCGCGGATTTCTTTGCCAAGCCTGCCGTGAGTATCGAAAGTCCCGGCGCGGCTGTCGAGGTGACGAGCGCACTGCCGCTGACCGACGCGGAGAAAAAGCAGCTTGCGGCGCAGACCGGCGCAAAGGAAATCACCTACAAGGTCGATCCGTCGATCCTGGGCGGGTTGATCCTGCGCTCTGGGGACAAGGTGGTGGACGCCAGCGTGCGCAGCAATTTGCAGGCGTTGGCTGCCCAGATGCGTTAAGCAGGTTAGCGTAGCAGAATATCGAAGGCCAGGGATCGGCATGATCTCTGGCCTTTTTGGTTGGGTGGCCCTCACCCCGTACCCCTCTCCCGCAGGCGAGGGGCCTGACTCCGGCGAGGAAGGGGCTGGGGGATAAGGGCTGGCGCTGACTAGAATGCGCAGTTATCGTTCGGGCTGGCGAACGCCTTCGTGAAATCACCCTGTCCCGTCGCGTTGTACTTGCCGCCGTTCCAGGCGATGTAGAAGTAGGTTTGCCCACCGGAGCGGGTCGCGGAAGCGGAGATGACTCCGCCATCGGCTGGCGCGTTGGTGACGTAGCTCAACAGTGGCTTCGACAGTCCAGCCTGCCCTGCGGCTAAGAGGTCTGCCAACTTGAAGCGGGCGTAACCGGCGGCCAGACTGGAATCGATGGCAACAATGTGCAGGATGTCAGGGTCGATGCAGTGCACGTCCAGCCGATCCCCAGGGCGCGGATCGACACGATGATCAGCCGTACTGAAGAAGGTCACAACCGGAGCGCTCGATCCACCTGCTCCGCCCGATCCGCCTGACGACACGCCCGATGATGGCAGGCAAGGATCGTCTGCGGTGAGGTCGGCAAGCTTAACGCCGCCGGGCCCTTGAAATACTGCGTGGATCGGATTCTTCTTCGGCACGGGGAAGAGAAAGAAATTCTCCGTTATATCGGTGATCGGGTTGGGATTGGCTTGTCCAAAGACCGCCTTCACTCCGACTTTCGTTCCGTTGCCATCTGTAACATCTACCTGGGCATCTTCGTTGGAATTGAGGCTGACTGTGCCTCCTGACAACTCCCATTTTCCACAATCTGTCGCGGATGCGCCGGGAAAAGTGAGCGTAGTGAACGAGCCGCTGACAGCATGGGCTGGCACTACGCTGAACGCCAAACTCAGGCTGAAAGCCAACATTGCGCCAAGAACTATCCATCGGTATTTCATGGTGGTTTTCCTTTCCAACATGACAATAACCGTCGTTTCGGCTCTAGATTACGTCTGCATTCCCTCGGAAAGTGTGAAGTGGTTTACACTTTACGGCGTTTTTACGTCCTTTATCGAAAGCGCTAAAAAACGCCGGAGTTGACGCCTGGGGATATAAGCTACGAACAGGGCGCATGCAAAGTCAAGGGAAGACGCGGGAGGAACCTCACTCCCAGCTCCTCTCCGCAGGCAGAGAGAGGCGTCAAGACTGACAGGGCGCGCCGTCCGGTTCCCCCTCGCCAGTTGGAGAGGGGGTCAGGGGGTGAGGTCAACGATTTTGCACGTGCCCTGAAGCTACGAATGGCTTGCTTTCCTCTGCGCCTGTGGTAAGCTCTAGCTCGCCATACACGAGAGGTAAAAGTCCGGTATGGGCGCTCCTTAACAACCGAATATTGGCGGTTGCTCTAGAAAATCCTCTAGAGTGGAAAATATTCAAGGTAAATGTTTCCTTTCGACTTCAAACGTGCTAGGGCCTTAGCACGCTGGGCTAGATGTGCTAAGACGCACTTCGGTGTGCTGCATCGTTAGGGCCAGTCCCTTGAACCCTAGAAGCCCCGGCGTTTACGCCTGGGGAGTACGTCACATCTTGTCGATAGATTGATGGCGTCTATCCTGTTTCTTGAACCCTACGACACCGGATCGCATGCGGCCTGGATGCGCGGCTATCAACGCCACAGCGCACACCACGTCGAAATCCTGAGCCTGCCGGGGCAGTGGTGGCAGTGGCGAATGCAGGGTGGCGCGGTGACGCTGGCCCGGCTGTTCATAGAGTCGGCGCTCGCGCCCGATCTGATCATTGCCTCGGACATGCTCGACCTGACAACGTTCCTGGCGTTGACGCGGGCCAAAACGGCGCGCACCCCTACTGCTATCTATTTCCACGAGAACCAGCTTTCGTACCCGCCGGGGCCGCGCCAGAAGCACGATCTGAAACTGGGATTCATTAACTATGCCAGTGCATTGGCTGCGGACGCGGTGTTCTTCAACAGTGCGTACCACCGTTGGGCATTCCTGGACGAACTGCCGCGCCTGCTCAAGCACTACCCTGATTACAACGAACTGCATACTGTCGGCCTGATCCGGGATAAATCGCGGGTACTGCCGCTCGGCCTTGACCTGCGGCGGCTGGATGCCTACGGGCCGAAGCCAGCCGCCGACGAGCCGATCATCCTCTGGAATCACCGGTGGGAGTACGACAAGAATCCGGTGGCCTTTCTGAACGCCCTGGATAGGTTGAACGAGCAAAGGCTGGCGTTTAAGGTCATTCTGGCGGGGGAAAACCCCCGCCAGAAAGCGGAAGAATTCGAGCAGGCGCGCGAGCGGCTTGGCCCCAGGCTGATCCATTTCGGCTATGCAGAGGATTACGCGGCCTACGCCCGGCTGCTGTGGCGCGCCACCATCGCGGTAAGCTGTGCCTACCAGGACTTTTTCGGCGTCAGTATGTGCGAGGCCATTTACTGCGGCTGTCTGCCGATCATGCCCCGGCGGCTGAATTACCCCGACCTGGTGCCCACCGAGTATCACGATTTATGTCTCTACAACGAGGGCGAGGTCGAGGCAGCGCTCAGGCGCGCACTCGGCGCCCATGCGCCGCCTGCGCTGCGGGAACACGTGGCCCGTTTCGATTGGTCGCTCATGGCCCCGATCTATGATACGATCTTTGCGGAAATCATGAGTGATTGACCTCACCCCCTGACCCCCTCTCCACAACGTGGAGAGGGGGAACCGGTCGCGGTGACTTCCCTTTCTGCTTGCGGAGAGGGGCCAGGGTGAGACTTTGCAGAGGGTGGTCCCGGAGGTGTTGTATGTCCATCGCCATCGCCGCGTTAGCCGCTGCTGTCGCCGTCGTCCTGGCCCTGAGCGGAATCACGACCCGATCCGCCACCGATACTCTGCTGAACGCGCTTCTCTCACAAAAAAACCTCGCGCCGGAGGATGCGAGTTCGGTGATCGCTTACTCGATCTTCGTGTATCTGGTCGCATTTTCCAGCGCACTGTTTGTGCTCCGGGTGTTAGGGTTGTTTGCGGCGGCATTGGGCATCCCGAATGAGGAGCAAATCCGGCTGAACCGAGCCTTGCAGCGGCAGGACGCAACACAGCGTATCTTAGCGAGAGCACAGGCCCGGCTGATCGCGCATTACATTGTGCGCGCCGAACAGGTCGTTGCCAGGCAGCGGGCCAGTCAGCGTTCGACCCCGACAGAAACGCCCAAAACATGACAGACCGCGCCGACCAGACTCTGGACAGTATCGCCAGGAGCGTCGAGCACCGCCCCTGGCCGTGCCCGCTAATGCCCTGGATCATGACACAAACCTGGGACGATCTGCCGCTGCTGCATTATGCACGTCATCTGCCAGTCCTCTTCTGGCCGCCTGCGCGTATCAGGAATTAATACCCCAAACTCCCCGCAACCCTACAACCCTTCCAGGCGTATAGAGGATCAGTCGGGTCAGGAATTAACAGAATTAAGGTCCTGATTGACGGAATTTATGTCAACCTTGTAGCTGTTCAATTCCAGCCCCCACTTGATTGAAAAGGCGCAGTTTGGACTTCAATTGAGGAGACAATCGTCATGGATGCTGAAGCACAGGCCGACCTGGGCGGGATCGTCTCATCACCCGCCGACAGTGCACAGGCACAACCACGCGCGCGCCAGAGGGGTATCTTGCAGCCGCTCACGGTGCGCAATTTCCGCCTGATGTGGATCGGGGAAAGTGTGTCGCTGTTGGGCGACCAGTTCCATTATGTTGCGCTGTCGTGGTTGACACTGCAACTCACCGGTTCAGGACTGGCCCTGGGAACCGTTCTTATGGTATCGGCCATTCCACGCCTGATCTTCATGCTGGTGGGCGGCGCAGTGAGTGACCGGATGTCGCCGCGAACCTTGATGTTGGTCTCAAACGCGCTGCGCGGTGTGCTGGTCGGCGTGCTGGCGGGACTGGTCGCGTTGGAGCAGGTGCAGCTCTGGCATCTGTACGTGCTGGCAGCCATCTTTGGGCTGGTCGATGCATTCTTCTACCCGGCCATCAATGCGATAGTGCCCTCGCTGGTTGAACCAGACAACCTGGGCGCGAGCAATGCTTTGCTGCACGGCACGACGCAGCTTACCATGTTGATCGGCCCTGCCGCATCGGGTTATCTCATTGCGGCGGCGGGAACAGCCATTGCCTTCGCCCTGAACGCGGTTTCCTTTGTTTTCGCGGCAGTCATGCTTGGTCTGATGCGGGGCTTTCGTCCGCGTTTTGCCGAAGCCAAACCCGCAACGCCGGATAGCACAGAGCAGAATACAGGGAAAGGTGCGCGGCAGTTACTCGCAGATATTGTAGCCGGGATGCGCTATGCCTGGGGCGATCCGATTATCCGCGTCATGTTGCTGGTCGTAGCGGCCATCGACTTTTCGTTTATTGGCCCATTTAACGTGGGGCTGGCCTCGCTGGCCGACCACCGCTTCACAGGTGGATCGCAGGCGCTTGGCATTATGCTGTCGGCGTGGGGGGGTGGGGCGCTACTTGGCGTGCTGGCCGCCGGGTCGATCAAAACGCCGCGCCGTCGTGGGCCAATCCTGCTTGGCGTCGTCAGCGTGCTCGGCGTCGGGTTGGCGCTGCTCGGCATCGTGCCCAACGTCTGGAGCGCTTCGCTGGTGATCGCGATCATGGGCATGGGCAGCGGTTTCGTCAACGTGCTTGCCATCGCCTGGTTGCAGGCTCACACCGACTCCAGCATGATCGGGCGCGTGATGAGCCTGGTCATGTTCGCGTCGGTGGGTCTGTCGCCCATCTCTTATGCCCTGGCGGGCGTAATGGTTGATCTGCACGCCGGGCTGCTGTTCGGCGTCGCGGGCGCAATTGTGCTGGTGGCAGCGGCGCTCGCGGCAGCAAGCCCTCTGCGGGGAATGGATTGAATGCCCCTCGCCCTCGAATGGTCTCTGTTCCCTCTCCGCAGACGGAGAGGGAATAGCCACCCCTGTGCCGCCACCCTGACTCCACCACGCCGTTTGCCCACATGAAAAATCCTTATTGACAGAATTCGCAGATCGGGATTACACTGGTATCAAATGGAAGTGGGAGCGCTCTCAATCGAAGTGGGAGCGCTCCTCTAAGACGAAAACTTATCATTTTCGATGAATCTGGAAGATATTGCACGCAAAGCGGGCGTTTCCCGATCTACGGTGTCCCGCGTCATTAATGACGATCCGAAAGTGAGCGCCAAGACCCGGGAACATGTCTGGGAGGTCATTCGCCGCGAGAACTTCACGCCCAACCCGGCAGCACGTGCCCTGGTAACGCGGCGGACGGAGATTATCGGGATCGTCATTCCCACTGTCGAGAATATCTTCTTTACAGACAACAACTACTTTACACAAATCCTGGCCGGGGCCAGCCAGATGGCACGCCAGAACGACTACGCCATGCTGCTGTGGCTCGGCGAGTTGACGGAGGATGAGGAGCGGCTGCGGCAAAGCGTCTCGAACAACCGGCTGGTCGATGGCGTCATCACGGCCTCGCTCACCCACGATCATCCCCTGTTCAAGCGGTTGCTCAGTCTGAACACCCCATTGGTCATGATAGACCGCCCACTGGAACACGACGACAAAATCAGCTACGTGTCGGTGGATAACATTCGGGCGGCTGAACTGGCGACCAATCACCTGATCAGCCTGGGGCGGCGGCGAATCGCCCATATCACCGGCAATCTGAGCATCGCTGATGCCCAGGATCGCTTGCGGGGGTACAAGAATGCCCTGACTCAGGCCGGCCTGCCTGTCGATCCGGACTTGATTGTTCCAGCCTTTTTCAGCCGGCAGAGTGGCTACGACGCAATGCGCCAACTGCTTCCGCGCAAACCCGACGCGATCTTCGCCGCTGGCGACACCATTGCTGTGGGCGCAGTGCAGGCAGCGCACGAAGCCGGGATTCGCGTGCCGCACGATCTGGCCGTGGTCGGCTTCGACGACGTTGACGTTGCAGCACAGGCATTCCCGCCGCTGACGACAGTACGCCAACCCGTGCAGGGCAAAGGCGCGGCGGCAGCCAAGCTGCTCATCGATCTCATTCAGGGTCGCGTGCAAGCTCCGCAGCATATTCTGCTGGAGACCGAACTGGTCATCCGGCAGTCCTGCGGAGCCAAAAATCCGCTGAAGGGATAGGAACCGTCGTAAGGGGGTGATGTCACACCACAGCTGATCGCCTAATCCGCCGTTTCCGCTGACTTCTGGATCGAAAGACATTTGTACTAAAGAGAGGCAACGATGAATAAGTCTGTCCGCAAGTTACTCCTCCTGGCTTTGGTGCTTACCACCGCACTCATGATGTCCAATGGCCTGCGTGTTGCGAAGGCCGAAAAAGTGACGATCACCTGGTTCGTCGGGCTTGGAACCGGCACCAACAAAGATCAGATCGATGTCCAGAACAAAGTAGTTGAGAAGTTCAACGCATCGCACCCTGACATCGAATTGAAGATCAATATCGCGGCCAACAACCAGGCGGCTCCGGCTGCGCTGGGCACCTTGATCGCTGGTGGCGATGCGCCCGACATCGTTGGGCCGCAGGGCGTATCTGGCGCGCTGAAGTTCGAGGGGGAGTGGCTCGACCTGACCCCGCTGATCGAGAAGGCCAAGTTTGACCTGTCGCCCTATCCAAAGAACCTGGTCGACTCCTACCGGGACGGCAATGCCTTACTCGGCATTCCGTGGGCCATCTACCCCGGCGTGCTCTACTACAACAAGGACCTGTTCGACGATGCCGGTCTGGCCTACCCGCCCGCCAAGTTTGGCGAGAAATACAAGCTGGATGGCAAGGAAGTCCCGTGGAGCTATGATACTGTCGCCGAAATTGCCAAGCGCCTGACCGTCGATGCCAATGGCAACGACGCCACCAGCGACAAGTTTGATCCAACCAAGATCGTACAGTGGGGTTTCAACGATCAATGGGGAACCACCCGCAACGAGTGGCACACCTTTGGCGCGGCGCCGCTCGTCGTGGACGGCAAAGTACAGATCACCGATGCCTGGCGTGCCCGCACGCACTGGATGTGGGATGGCCTGTGGAAGTATCACTTCATCCCCAACAACAGCCAGCAGCAGAGCCAGATTCTGAACGGTAACGAATTTGCGTCCGGCAAGCTGGCGATGGCCCGCACCATGCTGTGGTACACCTGCTGCCTGGCCGACCTGAAGGCGAAGTGGGACCTGGGCGTGCAGCCCGAATATAAGGGGGTCGTCTCTGCGCCCATTGACCTGGACAACTTCCGCATCGACAAGAACACCAAGCACCCCCAGGAAGCCTTCACTGTCCTTTCTTACTTCTACAACGAAGCAGCGATTGACCTGCTGAATGCCTACGGCGCGTTCCCGGCCCGGCCCGACCTGCAAAAGGCAGCCATCGAAGCCAAAGCCAAGTTGTATCCGAGTGTGCAGAACTGGGACGTGGTGACGATCAGCATCGACAAAGCGCAGGCTCCGCACCACGAGTCCGGTTATCCCAACTACAACAAGGGCCAGACACGCCTCGACGACTTCCGCGCGCTGCTGTTCGGCGACAACGGTAAGAACATGGACGTTGACAAGGAACTGGACAAGCTCCAGGCTGACCTGCAAGCACTGGTTGATCAGGCCAAGAAGTAGCTCAGGCTCCGACGCCTCGGACTGTAGTACACTGAAGGCAGCCTCCTGGCAAAGGAGGCTGCTCCTGCCTAACGCCGCTTAAAAATTGAGGATGGCCTGTTTATGACCACACAATCTGCCACCCTGACCTCGGAAATAGCCAGTCCAAAGGCGCGCCAGCGAACACTTGAGCAGCAGCAGCGCATGTGGGGATGGGTCTTTCTTTCCCCCTGGATCTTCGGTTTCCTGGTCTTCACCGCTCTGCCTATTGTCGCTTCGTTTCTGTTCACCCTGACCAGCTTCAAGATCGGCCAGGACATGACCTTCGTCGGGCTGTCGAACTGGCACAAGCTGTTTACTGACCCGCTCACCCTCGAGTCGCTGGGCGTCACGATCCGGTTTGGTTTGCTCTCACTGCCGGTTTCGCTGGGCTTCCCGCTGCTGCTGGCGACCTTGCTGACCTCAAAGATTCTGATCGGCAAGCCCTTCTTTCGTCTGTTCTTCTATATGCCGTACATCGTTCCGGCCATCTCCAGCATCTTCGTATGGCGAGCCTTTCTGAATGGGCAGACTGGCTGGCTGGATCGCATTCTGCGTCTGATCGGCATTGCCAACCCGCCGGACTGGTTGTTCGATACGCCTTACCTGAACACGGGCCTGATTATGCTTGGCCTGTGGGGTGTCGGGAATGCCATGCTGACCATGATGGCCGCGATGCAGGGCGTCCCCACCGAACTGTACGAAGCCGCCAAAGTGGACGGGGCCAGCCGTTTCAAGGCATGGTTGCACGTCACGCTGCCGCTGATCACGCCGGTCATTTTCTATAACCTGGTGCTGACGGTCATCGGCCTGATGCAGTATTTCGTACCAGCCTTTGTATTGTCGAATACGCTGCGCTCCAACCCGGCGACGAATTTCATCAACCTGTTTCTATACCGCACAGCCTTTGAATACAACGACCTGGCCTATGCCGCGACGCTGGCGTGGTTGATCTTCATCGTCGCGCTGGCAATGACCATTGCCTTGTTCGCCAGCTCACGCCGTTGGGTGTATTACACCAGTGGAGAGTGATGTCATGACAACCCTTTCACGCCCTGTCAACACCTCTCCTTTTTATGGATATCAGCTCCGCAAGTTTACGATCCGGGCGCTGCTCTCGCTGCTGGTCTTCTTTGGCCTGGTCATCTACCTGATGCCGCTCGGCAATATGCTGATGACCGCCCTGCGGGATACACAGAATCTTTCCACGACTCAGGAAGAACCGATTTACCCGACCAAGCCCAAGACGTTCAACTACAAGGGGCAGGACATCCCTATCTACAAAGTTCCGCAGGAATCGGGTGAAGTCAAGGAAATGGCGCTGGTCAAGGGGACGCGCGCTAAGAGCACTTTCGTCGATCCGGCCAATCCGGACGCCGGCGAGATCGAATGGAAAGGCAACTACCGCAGCCTGGAGCCTGTCCTGGTCTTCAGCGCCCGCTGGGAAAACTTCGCCGAAGCCTGGGACAAGATCAATTTCCCGCTCCTTTTCCGAAATACGCTGGTCATCGCCGTCGTGGGCATGATCGGAACGCTGCTGTCGTCAATCTGCGTGGCCTATGCGTTTGCCCGTTTCCCGATCCCTGGCAAGAACATCCTGTTCATCGTGCTGATCGGCACTATCATCCTGCCCTCGCAGGTGACGCTCATCCCGACCTATGCCTTCTTTCGGCTCATCGGCTGGATTGGAACGTGGCTGCCGTTGATCGTGCCACACTTCTTTGCCAATGCCTATAATGTGTTCCTGCTGCGTCAATATTTCATGACACTGCCCAAGGACCTGGACGAGGCGGCCATGATCGACGGGGCCGGGCCATTCCAGATCCTGACCAGGGTCATCATCCCGCAGTCGTGGCCCGCGATCATCTCGGTGGCGGTGTTCCACTTCATTTTTGCCTGGAACGACTTCTTCGGCCCGCTGGTGTACCTGGGCAGCAAGCCCGACTTACAGCCGATCTCGGTGGGCGTACAGGTCTTCAGCTTCCAGTATGGCCCCCGTCCGGACTTGATTCAGGCCACGTCGCTTATGGCGATGCTCCTGCCGCTTGTCATCTTCTTCGCTGCGCAACGGGTCTTCATGCGCGGTGTGGTGATTACCGGGGTCGAAAAGTGAAGCTGGGGCGAGCGTTTTTGTGTGTCACGCTGCTCCTCTGCGCCGTGCTCGGCGCTGGCGAAGTAGCAGCCCAAAATCCGAAACTCATCGTAAAGGCCGACCAGCCGCTAGGCTCGATCAGCCCTTACGTTTACGGCGCAAACTACGGCCCCTGGAGCATGGTCGAGCCAGACATGCTCCCACAGGCCAAAGCATCGGCGGTTACGTATCTGCGCTTCCCGGCGGGCAACTGGGGCGACGAGAATGACCTGAAGCCCTATCACATCGATCCGTTCATGACCTTCGCCCGCCTGCTCCACGCCGAGCCGAGCATCAGCGTCCGCCTCAAGGGTGGGACGCCCGAAAAGGCGGCTCAATTAGTGCATTACACCAACGTCGAGAAGCACTACGACGTGCGCTATTGGAGCATAGGCAACGAGCCAAATCTGTACCGTGATTATACCGTCGAGCAGTATAACCGGGACTGGCGGGCAATGGCCCAGGCCATGCTGGCCGTCGATCCCAAGATCATCCTGGTTGGCCCGGACGTCAGCCAGTACCCGCCGCTCAGTGTCACCGATCCCGACTCCCAGAAAGCGCACGATTGGCTGCGGACTTTCCTTCAGGTGAATGGTGATCTGGTGCGCATTGTCTCCATCCACCGCTACCCGTTCCCCAAAGGCACAAATCAGCCCGCCACGACCATTGCCCAGTTGAAAGATAGTGCCCGCGAGTGGGACACGATCATTCCAGATCTGCGCAAGGTCATCAAGGAAACCACCGCGCGCGATCTGCCCGTTGCCGTCACGGAAGTCAACTCGCATTGGAGCAATGCCGTCGGTGGCGAAGCCTCGCTGGACTCGTACTATAACGCGATCTGGTGGGCAGACGTGCTGGGTCGCCTGATCCGGCAGCAGGTGGACATCGTTGCCTTTTTCGCCCTGATTACGTACTCAGATATTGGCGGGTTCGGGCTGCTATCGCGGTACGATGTGCGCCCGACCTATTACATTTACAAGCTGTACCAGCAGTTGGGCACAGAACTGCTGGCGACGGAATCAACGGATGCAGATGTGACGATCACGGCGGCGCGGCGCTCTGACGGGACGTTGACACTGTTGGTCGTCAACGCGGCAGTTGAGCCAAAAACTGTCACCTTATCGGGAATCAAATCGCCAGGACAGGCCGAACTGTGGCGTCTTGATCTGGATCACAAGGCGGAAAAGATCGGATCAGCCGACCTGGCCTCCG
The DNA here is from genome assembly GCA_021325095.1 of Chloroflexota bacterium. Lineage (GTDB taxonomy): Bacteria > Chloroflexota > Anaerolineae > Aggregatilineales > UBA2796 > JAJPHV01. The sequence continues at coordinate 15,784 of JAJPHV010000123.1, forward strand.
GTTCCCTTGATCTGCCCGCGCAGTCTGCTTCGCTGTACATCGTTCCCTGAAATCAGGTCACCCATGCGCCAACTCATGCACAGCTTTGAAGGTCTCGCCGCGCCGGGTGCAGTGCTCGACGCCGTGCGGCGTGGCGAGATCGCCGCGTTTTGCCTGTTCCGGCACTGGAACGTGCAATCGCCCGCCCAGGTGCGGGAACTCACCGCCTCGCTGCGCAGCGCTGCCGAACAGGGCGGTCAGTTACCGCCTCTCATCGGTATCGACCAAGAAGGCGGTCAGTTGATCGCCATCTGCGAGGGTGCGACGGAACTGCCGGGCAACATGGCGCTCGGCGCAACGCGCTCACCGGAACTGGCGGAGCAGGCGGGCGAGGTGCTGGGCCGTGAACTCCTGGCGATGGGTATCAACCTGGATTTCGTGCCGTCGATGGACGTGAGTGTCAACCCGGCGAACGTCGCGTTGGGAACGCGCTCCTTTGGCGACGATCCGCAGCTTGTGGCGCAACTGGGCGCGGCGCTGATCCGGGGCTTGCAACGGGCGGGCGCACTGGCAACGGCCAAACACTTTCCCGGCCTGGGCGACACCGCCGTCGATTCCCACTACGCTGTGCCCGTTGTGGCGCACGACATACAACGCCTGCGCGAAGTGGAAATGTCGCCCTTTCAGGCTGCTATCCGGGCTGGGACGGCGGCGATTATGGTCGGGCACGTACTGGCAACGGCTCTCGACGATCAAAACGTGGCTTCGGTGTCGCCTGCCGTGCTCAGGCTGCTTCGGCAGGAATTCGGTTTCGGTGAACTGGTGATGACCGATGCGATGGACATGCAGGCCGTTACGCATCTGGGTTATCGACAGAGCGTCGAAGCGGCATTGCAGGCGGGCGTCGATCTCGCGCTGCTGGCCCATCTGCCCGATCAACTGGCACTGGCCGATGCCCTGCGCGGGCGCGAAAACCCGGAGGCAGTGCGTCGCATCCGGTCAGCGCAGTCAAAAATCCCGGCCACGCAGCCGCCGCTGGACGTGATCGGTTGCGCGGAGCATCGGCGCATTGCGCAGGAGATCGCGGATCGTTCCATCACGCTGGTCTGCGATGCAGGCAGACTGCCACTCCACGCGAAACCGGAGACAGCCATTGTAGTGATTACGCCCTACCCGGAAAACCTGACGCCTGCCGATACGTCCGCCGATGGACAAATTCTGCTGGCGGAGGCTATCCGGCAGCGCCATCGCAACGTGCAGTTGCTTCAATTCCGGCGTGGCGCTTCCGAGTCGCAGATTGCCGAGGTGGCACAGGCCGCACTGGCAGCCGACATCGTGATCGTCGGAACGGTCAGCGCGGATCGTGACCCGGCACAGGCGGCGCTGGTCAATAGACTGCACACGAATGGCAAAGCGCCCATTGTCGTGGCGCTGCGCACGCCCTACGATCTGACGGTGTTCCCGTCCGTCGAAACTTACCTGTGCGCGTATGGCATCCGGCCTGTCACCGTCGAGGCGGTAGCGCGGGTGTTGTTTGGCGAGATCGCGCCGGTGGGGACGCTGCCCTGCCGCGTTCTGGCGCGGTAGGCACGATTGGCCTTTCATGCGCGGCGAAGCTATTAATTGGCCTCGCTTATCCTTTCCGGCTTGCGATACGCCTCGGCAACTTTCCGTGCGTCCGACACGATCTCTTCGCGCAGGGCCTGGGGTTCCTCAACCGTGACCAGGCTGCCCCAGGAACGAATCCAGGGGCGCATTTCCCGCCAGTCCGTTACCCACACCGTTAAGCGACAGCCACCATCCGGCAAATCCTCGATGTGTTGCGAAACGTGCCAGTGGCGCTCTTTGATGAGCGGGACGGCCTCTTCGGCAAAGTGCAGCACAACTTTGACTTCGCCGCGCCCGCCCATAATGCCCCACGCCGTCGAAAAATACTGGTTGGCATCAAAGTCCGGCGGAATGTCAAACAACTCGTCAAGCATCTGGACTTTCTGCATTCGCTGGAGCTTGAGCGTGCGAATCTCCCCGCTCAGGTCGTCGTGACCGATGGCATACAACCCGCCTTGCAGCGTTGGTTCGACGAAGTAAGGAGCAAATTCGCGTGCCCGGGTTTCGCCGCTGCTGTGCGCGCTATACCACACTCGCAACTTGCGGCGATCCGCCCAGGCTTGCGTGACCGTTTCAAGCACCTGCACAAAATCGTGTTTGACAGGATGCTGGCGCGCCGATTCCGCCGTAAAGGCCACGTGAGAGGCCAGCGGTTCGGGAAAGGCCATGCCCAGCTTGGTCAGCGCCGCAATGATGTGCGGGTTCTGCTGGTCGGCGTGGCGAGAGAGCAGCCGCGCCGCGATGAACAGGGCCACCGCCTCATTGAAGTTCAGGCGCACCGTCGCCAGATACTGGTCGCGGATGATGCCATAGCGCCCGCCATCCTGCCAGATCGGGACGCCGATGGTACTCAGCAGATCCAGGTCACGGTAAATGGTTCGCCGATCAACGCCGCACGCCTCGGCGATCTCCATCACGCGCATTCCATGTGCACTGCGAAACAGCATGCGTTCAATTTCCGCTAGGCGCTCGGTGCGGCTGGTCAGGCGATTGTTCATCTGGCCCCCCATGATTGTGCATGGAGGGCAGTATAGCATTGATGCCAATTTGGGAGAAGTCGGAGCAGAGGTCAATTCAGCTTGTACAGTGCGCCGTACTTTTCGCGCAGGTAGTGGATATACGGCTCGATGTTGAGCGGCCCGCCCGTCGCGCGCGCCAACAGTTCCGAAGCGGTGAATTTGCTGCCATGCTGGTATACGTGCTCAGTCAGCCAGCCGCGCAGCGTGCCGAATTCGCCTCGGGCGATCTGCGCCGGGATCTCTGGATGCGCTTTCAAAGCGGCAGCGTAGAACTGCGCGCTGAGGATATTGCCGAGCGTGTAGCCCTGGAATACACCACCGATGTAGCCGCCATACCAGTGAACGTCTTGCAGCACGCCGTCTTTGTCGTCGGACGCGCGCAGGCCCAGGTCGGCCTTGTAGCGGGCGTGCCAGGCATCGGGCAGGTCGCGGACGGCCAGCGTTCCTTCCAGCATCATCAACTCGAAGTCGAAACGCAGCATCACATGCAGGTTGTAGGTCACTTCGTCCGCTTCCGTGCGAATCAACGAGCGCTGCACTTTGTTGATGGCCCGGTAAAACGTGTCCAGCGGCACGCTGCCAAGCTGATCGGGGAAAGCGGCCTGCAACTTCGGGTAGAAGTGCTCCCAGAAGCCGCGCCCGCGCCCCACGATGTTTTCCCAGAGCCGGGACTGGCTCTCGTGGACACCCGACGATGTGCCGCCCGCCAGCGGCGTCGCTTCCAGTTCCATGCGGATGCCCTGTTCGTACATGGCGTGGCCCGCCTCGTGAACCATACTGAACAGGCAGTTGCCCAGGTCTTGCTCGTCCACGCGGGTGGTGATGCGCACGTCGCCAAGCGAAAACTTGGTCATGAACGGGTGATGCGTTTTGTCCAGGCGCCCGCGCTCGAAGTCGTAACCCAGGCAGCGGATCACGTCTGTGCCAAAGGCGATCTGCTGCGCTTCCGGGAACGTCCGGTGCAGGCAGCTATCGTCGGCGGGCGGCTGGCTGGTGATGGCCTCCACCAGCGGCACAAGCTGGCTGCGCAGTTCCGAAAAGATAGCCCGGATCGTCGAGGCTTTCATGCCATAGTCCAGGTAATCGATCAACGGGTCGGCAATGTGTTCATAGCCGGGGAAGTAGTTTGCCAGTTGGCGGCTCAGGTCAAGCGTCTTTTCCAGGTAGGGGCGCACGGAAGCAAAGTCGTTCTGAGGCCGCGCTTTGGCCCACGCCTCGTAAGACTCGGCCATGTGCGCGGACAGCGCCGCCATGAACGAGGCTGGAACCTTTACGGCCCGCTGGAAGTTGCGCCGGGCAACGCGAATCAGGCTGGCATCGTCGGAGTCGTAAGGCAGGCTCTCTTCGTAAGAACGAAGATCGTCCAGCAGCTTACCGACGGCTGGATCGGTCAGCTTTTCGTGCGAAAGCTGCGCGAGCAAGGCGATCTGCCGGCCCCGCGCCGCTGCGCCGCCGGGTGGCATGTAGGTGGTTTGATCCCAGTTCAACAGCGCCGCCGCCGAATCCAGGTCGCTGACCTCTTGCAAATGCCTTTTCAGTTCCTGTAATTTTGTATCCAATGGAGTGCCCTCCCCAAAAGCGCCGGTCACGCCATTATGCCTGATTTTTCTCGCCGCTGATAGACTGATAGACATCGGTTCGTGATTTACTCGTATTCGTTGTATCATTGCAGGCGGGCTACCCCGACCAACCAGAACGGACGTGAGGAAACCACAACAAAACGCCCGGAATTTCCGTTAAGGTGGACGCATATGACCGATCAGACCGATCTGAACACCGATGCTTTCCTGAAAATCATCGCAGAAGCGGCCAGCAAGGCCGACTCGCTGGATACGGCGCTGGAGCAGATCATCCGGGGCCTGAAAAAATATGGCGTCAAGTTGCCGGTAGATCACAAGAGCCTGATGGATGGGCTGCGCAGCAACTTGAAGGAAACCGAAAAGAATGCGCAGCAGGTGACTGGCAAGCTGCACCAGTTCCAAAAGCTGGTGCACACCTCGGCGCTCATCACCTCGTCGCTGGAACTGGATCGGGTGCTGGAAGAGGTGATGGACACCATCATCGACCTGACCGGGGCCGAACGGGCTTACCTGATGCTCTGGGAAAAGAGCGAAAACCAGCTAAAAATCCGGGCCGCGCGCAACTGGGATGGGGCCAATCTCAGTAAAGAGGAAGTCAGCTTCAGCCGGAGCATCATGAACACAGCCTATGAAACCGGCAAGCCTGTCTTGACGACCAACGCGCAGATGGACAGCCGCTTCTCCGCCGCAGAAAGTGTGGTCATGAACACGCTGCGCTCGATTGTGTGTGTCCCGCTGGTCTTGCGCGGGCAGTCCATCGGCGTGCTGTACATCGACAACCGCATGAGGGATGCCGTGTTCAACCAGGATCACTTGCCGATGCTGACGACCTTTGCCAGTCAGGCGGCGATTGCCATTGAGAATGCGCGGCTGTTCGAGAAGGTGAAAGCTGACCTGGATGAGGCGCAGCACCAGGTACAGGAACTGGTTATCCAGATTGACCGGCAGAAGCTGGACAGCCAGCTCAAGGAGATCGTGGACAGCGATCTCTTTAAGCGGCTGAAAGAACAGATTCGGCGGGATCAGCCTGGTGGCGCGGAAAAACCGGCGTAGGCAAGGCCGGTCTCGCCGCCACTTCAACGTCGGTCTGTGTATTCAGCGCCACCTTCTCCGCGAAACGGTGAGCAAATTGAATCGTCGTTTCCAGGATAAATCGCACAGGGGCGCGAATCCTCACAAGATTTTCACAGCGATTTAGTACACCTTATCCGATTTTCCCCGGCACTCCCCGACGCTAGACTCGCGGGCTGGTCAACCAATGCGCTGTGAAGATACGCTGTGAAGATGCTATGTACATCGCGTTTGTAAACGCCACCCCCTTCGCACTGGCACTGGTCGTGCCGACGATTGGCGCGCGGCTGCGGAAAACGGTGCTGTCGTGGGTATTAGCGTGCCTGATCGCAGCCTTGTTCGTTTTCCTGCTTTCTTACCTGCCAGCCATCAGCACAAAGGGTGTCATCGAGGCACAGCTGCCCTGGGTTCCGCAGCTCGGCCTATCGCTCTCATTGTACCTCGACGCGCTCTCGCTGCTGTTCGCGCTGCTGGTAACGGGCATCGGCGCGGTGGTCATCCTTTACGCCGGGCACTATTTTGAGGACGCGCACGAACTCAACCGCTTTTACCGGCTGCTGCTCATATTCATGGGCGGGATGCTTGGTCTGGTGCTGGCGGGCAATCTGTTCGTCCTGTTTATTTGCTGGGAAGTAACCAGCATTAGCTCGTTCTTTTTGATCAGCTTTCGATCCGCTGATCCGGCAGCGCGGGCCGGGGCGCTGCAAGCCTTGATCGTGACAGGTGGGGGCGGGTTGGCGCTCCTGGTCGGCCTGGCCTTGCTCGGCACGGCCTCCGGTTCAATGGAACTGGGTCATGCCCTGAGCACTGGTGAATTGCTCAGAAATCATCCCTGGTACAGTGCCATTGCTCTGCTCATCTTCGCCGGGTGCTTCAGCAAGAGCGCCCAATGGCCTCTGCACTTCTGGCTGCCGGATGCGATGCACGCGCCGACTCCGGCCAGCGCCTATCTGCATTCGGCGACGATGGTGAAGGCCGGGATATATCTGCTCGCACGCCTGTATCCAATCCTCGGCGACACGGTGCTCTGGCAGACTCTTCTGACAGTTGTTGGATTGGCGACCTTGCTTGTGGGGGCGCTGCTGGCCCTGCGACAGCGTGATCTGAAGGCTTGCCTGGCCTATGCGACGATCAGCCAGCTTGGCGCGTTGGTCGCCCTGCTTGGGCAACCCGATGCTGCCGGGGTGAAGGCCGCGCTGATCGGCATCCTGGCTCATGCGCTCTATAAAGGCGCATTATTTTTGATCGTTGGCATGGTCGATCATGCCACCGGCACGCGAAACCTGGACGCGCTCGGCGGGCTGGCACGGCGAATGCCCGGCGTGGCTCTGGTTGCGGGGGTCGCCGGGCTGTCGATGGCTGGGCTACCGCCACTCCTGGGGTTTGTCGCCAAAGAAACGCTGCTGGAAACCATGCTACACGGCCCCTGGCCTGTGCTGACATTGGGGGTGGTCGTCCTCAGCGCCGCGTTCACCGTTACACTTGCACTGCGGCTGGTCTGGGACGTGTTCTTTGCGGAGCACGCTGCACAGCATCGGGATGCCGACAGCAGCACGGCGCATCCGCATGTTGTGCCTCAAAGCATGTTGGTTGGGCCGGGGCTTCTGGCAGGCGGCTCGTTGTTGGCAGGGTTGAACCTGAATGGGTTTGTCGTGCCTATCCTGGCCCCCTTCATGGGCGCTGACGGCGGCCACGCTTCATTGAGCCTCTTTACCGGCATCAATACGCCATTTGCCCTCAGCCTCGTCGCCATTGTATCGGGGGTTATGGTTTTCCAGACCCGCCGAAGCTGGCTCAATTGGCGCCTGCCCCGCTGGCCGCGCGGCTCGGAGATTTATCAGTTCATCCTGGCTAAAGTGGAGACTGCGGCAGATTTCATCCTGCGTTCACAGGGCGGCAAGCTGCGGCTGTACCTGATTGCCATCCTGTGCAGCGTCATCGCGCTCATGGCTACCGCAGGTCTGACACACGTCAGCGGCCAGCGGATCGCTGTCCAGTTGAACAGCAGCACGGACTTGCTCAAGGCTGTGCTCCTCTTCCTCGCCCTCGGTGCGACTCTTGCCAGCATTCTGTTCCGGCGGCATTTGCTGGCGGCGCTGTCGCTCGGCGTCGCCGGCTACAGCGTGGGCGGAATCTTCCTGCTGGAACCTGCACCGGACGTGGCGCTGGTGCAATTCCTGGTCGAGACGCTGGGCACGGTGCTGGTTATCATTATGCTTGGCAAGATCAGCGCACCGGAGCGCCAGCAAGCCATCGCCGGGCTGTGGAGCGGCTCGAAACGGGGTCTAGTGCGAGACGCAGCCATTGCCGGGTTAATTGGCGTCGGAGTCGCGCTCTTCTCGCTGGCGGCAGTCATCAACCGCCCCACACGCAATACCGTAACGGCGTGGCATCTTGCGAATGCGCTGCCGAAAGTGGGCGCGACGGACGTGGTGGCAGCCATCGTGACCGATTTCCGGGGCATGGACACGGTGATCGAGATTACGGTCTTTGGGATGGCAGCGCTCGGCGTCCTGACCCTGCTCTCCACGCCGGAACCGGGCACGACCTGGCAATTCGCTGCTGCGCGCGTCCTGCGTCAATTGCGGGCGCGGGGGTTGATACCGCGCAGCACGGTTTTCGCCGCCGACAGTGAAGCCGCAGATCCACAGATCGCGCAGGAGGCCGCGAAACTGGAAGCGGAACGGACACGTCTGGCGGCCTCGCGCCTGAATACACCCTTTACGCGCGCCGTTGCGATCCTGGCGCTGCCTTTTTCGCTGCTGATCGCGTTGTCGCACATTTTGTACAGTGGGGTCGCGCCGGGCGATGGCTTTACTGCCGGAGTCGTGAGCGGGATCGCCGTCTCACTCTGGTATGTGGTCTTTGGCTACGAGGAGGCCAAGCGTCGCCTCCACTGGCTGCATCCCGCGCGGCTGATCGGCCTGGGAATTGGTCTGGCGGTGCTGAACGCTGCCCTGCCACTGATTTTCGGCCAACCCTTCCTGGTGACGACGCTGGTCAGGCAGTTCAACCTGCCTGCCGACATTCACCTCTCCTCTACGATGGTGTTCGAGACGGGTATTTTCCTGACAGTGCTTGGCGGCTCCAGCCTCATTATGGAGACGATTGCCCACCCACAGGAGGTCGAAACGCTGTGAACGTGCTGTTTGCCATTGCTACTGGGGTCATGTTCGGCCTGGGCGTCTTCCAGTTGCTGCGGCGCGATCTGATCAAATCCGCGATGGGCTTCTACATTCTGTTTACAGCGATCAATCTGCTGTTCCTGGCGGTAGGCGCGTTCGACGGGCAGGTTCCGGCCTATACGGATAACCTGGCGCGTGGCCGCCCCAGCGACCCGCTTGTCCAGGCCCTTCTGCTTACGGCAATTGTCATCAGCTTCGGGTCGTATGCTTTCCTGCTGGCGCTGATCAGCGTCTCGTCACGCCGCTACAAGACCGTCAATCCTGATGCTGTCGATCAATTGAAGGGGTAGTCGATAGGGGGTAATCGATTCAGCATGACACCGGGCAATCCTCTGGTACTTGGCCCCGTCTTTCTGCCGCTTGGCGGCGCGGCATTGTGCGTATTGCTGGCGCGCCGCCGCTGGTTGCAGCAACTGGTCGCGCTGTCGGCAAGTAGTCTGGCCTGGCTGTGCAGCCTGGGCATTCTCTATGCCAACTGGCGGTTCGGGCCGCAGTTGTACCGTCTGGGGGGGTGGCCCACTCCCGACGGGATCGTGCTGGCTCCCGATTTGCTGTCCTCGCTCTTCGACGTGATGGCGACGACGGTGGTGGCGGCAGGTGTTCTGTATGCCGTTGGCTGCCGCGACAAATGTGCAAGCTATCCCGCCTTTCTGCCGTTGTTTCTGTGCATGGCAGCCGGGCTAAACGGCGCATTCTACACGGGCGACATCTTTACGCTGTTTGTGTTCGTCGAACTGATGGTCATTTCCTCGGTCATCCTGGTTGCCATTTCTGACAATCCTCTGGGGGTTGAGGCCGCCATCAAGTATCTGCTGATCAGCGCGATGGGATCGCTGTTCCTTCTGCTAGGCATCGCCGCAATCTATGCCACCTTCGGCACGCTCACCCTGGCCGATGTTGCACGCCTGCTCGCTTCCGAAGGCCGCCCGCTGCTGGCTCAGGCAGCGGCAGTGATGCTCATGTGCGCTTTTTTGCTCAAGAGCGCGGTCTTTCCCTTCCACTTCTGGCAGCCGGACTTTCATACCACAGCGCCTACGCCGATCCACGCTGTGCTGTCATCTGTCGTTGTCAAAGTCGGCGTGTACGGGCTGATCCGGCTGACCACGCTCCTGTTTACAGCGGAAGCTCCACTCATCCGGGCACTCCTGATCGTGCTGGGGCTGATCGGCATTTTCTTCGGCAGCCTATCGGCGCTGCGGACTTACGACGCCAAGCGGATGCTGGCCTACTCCACCTTCGGCCAGATCGGATTTATCCTGCTGGGGATCGGGTGGGGAACGCCGCTGGCCCTGGTCGGGGCGGTGGTCTACGCCGTCAACCACGCGCTGATCAAGTCGTCGCTGCTGATGATTACTGGCGCGGTGTCCAGCCGGATGCCCACCAAATCTGCCCGGCTGACAGACATCGGGGGGGCGGGCAGACAGATGAGACTGACCAGCCGGCTGTACCTGCTCGGCGGGCTGGCGCTGGCAGGCGTCCCGCCGCTCAATGGATTCATCAGCAAAGTCGCGCTGATCCGGGGTGGCATTGATGCCCAGAATTGGCTGACTCTGGGGCTGGCGGTAGCGGCGGGCCTGATCACGCTGCTATACATGATACGCACATGGCAGCTCATCTTCCAGCAGCAGCCTGACGCAGCGTTGAAACTCAAGCCCCAGGGCGACAGCCTTGCCGCACCCGCATTGTTGATCGGGCTGTGCATATTGCTCGGAGTGTGGGCTACGCCGCTGGTGGGTCTGGCGACGGCGGCAGTTGCACAGTTGGGCAACCCGCAAATCTACATTCAGGCCGTTCTGGGTGGCTAGGAAGGTTTATCGTGATGCGACGCTTACTGCTTTCAATCCCGATGGCCCTGGCATGGATGGCGTTGAGCGCTCACCTGTCGGTGGAAGCCTTTGCCGTCGGCTTTATCCTCGGCTTCGCCGTGCTGACTCTGCTGGGCAGCGAGTTGGAGCGCGTCACCTGGCGTCGGCTGCCCGACCAGATCGCTGCCCTGCTGGCCTATACCTTGATTCTGTGCCGGGACATCTGGCTATCGGGCCTGGACGTTGCAAAAAAGGTGATCCAGCCGCAGATGCCGCTCCGTCCGGGGATCATTGCCGTGCCAACGCAAGACCCCCAGGCCAGCGATACGATTGCTGCACTGAGCGCGCACGCCATTACCATTACACCCGGCGAACTCGTCGTCGATTTCGACGGCGGGGAGGTCCTGTACGTCCATTGTCTCGACGCTCGCACGTCGTTGCAAGGCGCAGCCAGCGCGCAGGCTCGTCGTTTGCGACTCTTGCGGAGGATATTGGGATGACAGACTGGATCGCTATCGGCGTTCAAATGGCGCTGGTTGTGCTGGTATGCTTGCTGGTCATTTGCAGCTACCGGATATGGCGGGGGCCAGGCCCGGCAGACCGTCTTCAGGCTATTGATGCCGCCACGACTTTCCTGATCGGGATCATTATTGTGCTGGCGGTGATCCAGGGCACGTCGATGTTGGTTGACGTGGGCATTGCACTGGCGGCCTTCAGTTTCGTTGGGACGCTGGCGATTGCCCGTTATCTATCCGAAGGAAAGGTCTTTTAGGGTCATGCTCCTCCAGATCGTGGGTCTGATTATCTTGTGGATCGGCGTGGTCTTCTGCGCGCTCGGCGTCGTTGGGCTGATTCGGCTGCCGGACGTGTATTGCCGTCTTCATGCATCTGGCAAGGTGGCGACGCTGGGCATATGCGGTCTACTCGTCGGTGCATCGCTGCTGCTGCCTGCTATAAGCCTCAAGGCGTTAGCGCTGGCAATTTTCGTGGTGATCTCTTCGCCAGTTGCGTCGCATGCCATTGCCCTGGCCGCCTACCGCCAGAGCGTCCCGATGATCAACCCGGTCCGCGACGATCTGGCCGCACGACAGCCTCAGAACAGCCCCTCAATGAGCGAATCAGTGCTTGCCGACTGACTTTGCAACCTACCTCCTGCGGCTCGTCAGGCGGGTTTCCATACACGCTGTTGTGCAAAATGCCGAAACTTCACAGTTTTCTCACAGACAATTTCTGCTAAGTCATCTGAATTCATAACCTGCCGGTTTTTTTATACTTCCCCTCCATCACACAAGCGGAGGGGGAGACATGATCAGAAAACGTAACCGCATCTGGCGACGCCTTTTAGCGATTGGCCTCGCCTCACTGGTACTGGCTGCGTTTGGCACAACGGCCCATGCCCAGGGGCCGACCCCAACCCCTGCCACGCAGGCGGCGGTGGACACCACCTGGGTTCTGGCAACAGGGTTCCTGGTCTTTTTCATGCAGTGCGGTTTTGCCATGCTGGAAACGGGTTTGATCCGGCAGACCAGCGCTGTCAATGCCCTGCTGGAAAACTTCATTGATGCCGGGATCACCGCAGTGGCTTTCTGGGCGGTGGGATTCGGGATCGCTTTTGGGACGGATACTGCGGGGCTGATCGGCACATCCAATTTCTTTCTGAGCGATGCCGTCAAGTTTGCCGGGGGCGCAGTCCAGTACTCGCAAACGGGCACAATTGATACGGTGTCGTTCTTTTTCTTCCAGTTCGCCTTCGCGGCGACGGCCAGCACGATCACCACTGGCGCCATGGCGGAGCGCACGGATTATATTGGCGACCTGATTTACAGCGCCATTATGGGTGCGATCAGCTACCCGATCATCGTTCACTGGGCATGGGGCGGCGGTTGGCTGGCGCAGCAGGGCTTCCACGACTTCGCCGGCAGCACCGTCGTGCATACAGTGGGTGGCGTCACAGCGATTGTGGGCGCATATATGCTTGGGCCTCGCCCCGTCCGCTTCGGCAAAGACCGGAAGTGGCAGCCACTCCCGCCTGCGCATAACCTCGGCCTGGCAACAATCGGCACCATGATCCTGTGGTTTGGCTGGTACGGCTTCAATCCCGGCTCGACGCTCGGTATGGGCAATACGGGCCTGGTCGGGCTGGTCGTGTTGAACACCACATTGGGCGCCGCCGGTGGTACCCTTTCGGCCCAGATCTTCCAATACTTCAGAACCAGAAAGTGGGATCTATCCGCCTCACTGAACGGTTCGCTGGCCGGTCTGGTCGCTATCACCGCGGGCTGCGCCTTCGTTGCGCCCTGGGCGGCCCTTCTGATCGGTCTGGTGGCCGGGGTGATCGTGCTCCTGGCCGTTGACGCTGTTGAACGGGTGCGCATTGACGACCCGGTGGGCGCGTTCGCGGTACATGGCGCGTGTGGCATCTGGGGAACGCTTGCCATCGGTCTGGTCGGTCAACCTGGCCTGACATGGGCGCCCGCAGGCGTTGACGTGGCGACGCGCGCCGGTCTGCTGCTCGGTGGCGGGCCTGGTTTGCTGGTCGTTCAGTTTATCGGTTCGCTGGCGACAGTTGTCTTTACGGCAGTCTTTGCCTTCGTCATGTTTGGCGCGCTGAAAGCGGTGAGCCGCCTGCATGTGAACAAGATCGTTGACGACGTGACGATCTTCATCGATGACTTTGAACACGGCGCAACGGTGATGCCGGATATTCGCCCGCCAGCAGTCGTTCCCGAACCTTCTGTAATCCGGGGTCAGGCCAGCCAGGCCTTGCCGAGCAGCGGCGACTGAGCCGAACCTTTTAAGTCTGGCGGACGTCTTGACGCCGGGCGATTGCAGGGTGTAGCCGGGGCAAAGGCCTGAGAGGAAGTTCATGGGCAGGGCATACTGAGGTATGCTCTGTCCTGTGTATTGTGCTATGTTAGTATCACTGCTTATGCGGGTGCCGACGAACTTTTCCGGGCGCTGGCGAGTCAGAGTCGTGTGGCAATATGCGACTATCTTTGTTGTCGTCCTCGGTCTGACTCTCGCCCTGTATGCAATACGACCCTACCTGGCCGATGCGAACGTCTCCCTGTTGTATCTCCTGGTGGTCTTGTTCTGCGCCGCCGTCACCCAGCCTGGCGTGACCCTGTTTTGCGGTGTGTGGAGTTTCCTTTGCTACGACTTTTTGCTGATTCCGCCTGCATTCGCGTTGCAACCGGAGTCACCGCTGCAATTACTCGATCCGCTGACTTTTCTGGTGGTGGCGCTTGTGGCAGGCGCATTGGCCGAGCGTTCCCGGCAGCACGCCAGCCTGATCGCCGTCTACCGCGAAGCTGAACAATTCCGGGCAACGCTGCTGCACCTGGTATCCCACAACTTGCGCACACCGCTGGCCGTCATTAAGACCGCGCTCACCAGTTTATTGGACATGCCCACCCTATCGGGAGAAAGCAGACAACTGCTCCTGGATGCCAACCAGGAAGCTGACCACCTGAACCGTCTCATCAATAACGTGCTGCGCTTGTCCCGGCTCGAAGCCCATGCCTTGCAGCTTCACGAAGATTGGAACGCGCTGGACGAGGTGATCAGCGTCGTGCTGGCGCGTTGGCCCCGCGCAACTTCCGACGGGGTACTCTCTGCGCGGGTATCGCCCACGCTGCCATTGGTTCGCTTCGACTTCGATCTGATCGAGGCGGCGCTCACCAACCTGGTCGATAATGCGCTGCGGCATGGTCACCCACCCGTACAGGTGACGGCACAGAAATGTGCTGATGAGATATGGATCAGTGTGCAGGACGCAGGCCCCGGTGTGCCGGAGCCGGATCGTGCGCGTCTCTTTACGCGCTTTTCCAGCACAACCTCCAAAGGCATCGGGCTTGGCCTGGCCGTGTGTAAGGGGCTAATCGAAGCGCACGGCGGGCGCGTATGGGCCGAGTTTTCGCCCGGCCAGACCCGCTTCACGCTGGCGCTGCCATTCAAGCCTTATTCAGATGATGGAGCTACCCATGACTCACCTGCTGATAGTGGACGATGAACCACACTTCCGAAATACATTGATCCGTGCACTCAAAAGCCAGGGCCACCGGGCGACTGCCATCGAGGATTGTGATGCGCTCACTTCAACCCTGGTCGTGCATCGGCCCGACGTGGTACTGCTTGATCTGACCTTTGACTCTGGGGCCAGTGGCCTGGAGGCGTGCCAGCGGTTACGGACGTGGAGTTCGGTGCCGGTCATTATCGTTTCAGCCAGCGATGACGAACCGACCAAAGTGAAAGCCCTGGACTCAGGGGCCGACGACTACCTTGCCAAACCGTTTGGGATTGACGAGCTGATGGCCCGGGTGAGGGCTGTCCAGCGGCGATTGGCGGCCCAGGCCAACGCCGAAACGCCGCTGATCAGGGTCAACGACCTGACGATTGACCTGGATAGACGCCTGATTTCCCTGCGCGGTGAGGCGCTCCACCTGACACGCAAGGAGTACAAGCTGCTCAGAACGCTGGCGCTATCTCTGGGGCGTCTGGTGACTTACGAGAAAATCATGGAAGAAGTATGGGGGATCGACGCTGAGGTCGAGCGCGCGTCGGTGCGCACCCTGGTCAAGCAGGTGCGCCACAAGCTAGGCGAAGACCTGAGCAACCCGACCTACGTGATCACCGAAGCCGGGATGGGCTACCGGCTGAACATGACTGGCACGCCGGCCTGACGCAGCACTGCCAGGTCTCCGATTGCACAATCGGCCTGCGCCTGTTATGATAACCCTTATGAACGTGACATTGCCACGCGCCGGGCTGCCCGTCTTTCGGAGGATTTTACCCCCCGTGAATAGTATTTCGCGTGGCAGCCTCAGCGTGGGCCTTGCCTTTTTGCTTATACTGGCCCTCTGTGCGGAGCCGATCCATACAGAGGTGCTGCCAGCAACAGCGGCGACCCACCAGGGTACTGTGCTCGAGTCCTCGGTTGCTGGTGCACTGACGTTGCGCCATTCCATCAATCTCGCTACCTTCAGTGTGCGCTACCTTCCTGCCGTCAAAGTCTCTTATCGATCCGCCAACCGCACATGCCTGAATGGGCAATCAGTCACCAACCATCCCTCGCTGGCTGCACGCGGCACACCTCCGGTTAGCAACGGTAATCGGTTGCCGCTTGCCGTCAACGCCAACCCACCCCAATTCGTCTACCTCTGCTGATAGCTCGCCGTTCCTCCCAATAACCTGATCAACACCATCCAGCACGGTTACGCCCGGCGCATTCCAGGTCGATTCGCATTCGTCATTGAGACAGCTAACTCGATCCGTAAAAGGAGAACCCCGTGTTCAATTTCGTGCAACGCAGGAAATGGTATTTCGCTTTTTCGGCGGCCTTGCTCCTGTTCAGCTTCACCGCGATGGCTATCTCCGTCGTGACCTACCCCGAACACTCCCCAATCCGTCTCAGCACCGACTTTACGGGCGGCAGTCTGTTTGAAATCCAGTTCAAACCCGCCGCCGCAGCGCCGCAGCGCGGAACACTGACCGAAGGCGACCTGACCGCATTATTCGCTCAATACAGTCCCGCCGACGTGCGCGTGCAGCGCCTGGGCGATAGCTCAGGCGGCAGCAACCGCTGGCAGATACGCACAGGCTTCATTGATGAAAATGCGACAGAAAGACTCAAGACGGCGCTCGATGAACTGGCAGCAGCGCACGGTTTGCAACTTGACCGTGAGGCGCTCCATTACAGCCAGGTCTCGCCCAGCGTGGGGGCCGAGGCCGGACGCGCAGCGGCGGTGGCCGTTGTGGTTGCCAGTTTCGTCATCACCGGCTTCATCGTCGCGGCTTTCCGGCGCGTCCCCAACGCCTTCCGGTATGGGATGTGCGCGATCATTGCGATGATCCATGACATCCTGATCCTGGTGGGCGCGATGGCCGTCCTGGGCTTGCTGCTCGGCTGGGAGGCGGATGCATTGTTTCTGACGGCCCTGCTGACTGTCGTCGCCTATTCTGTCCAGGATTCGATTGTCGTCTTTGACCGCATCCGGGAAAACACGGCCCGGCATCGGGGCGAACCCTACGAAATGATCGTCAACCGGAGCGTCATGGAAACCGTCCAGCGCTCCATTACCACTCAGATTTGTATTGCGTTCGTCCTGCTTTCCCTCATTCTGATGGGCGGTGTGACGATACGGCCCTTCGTGACAGTCTTGCTCATCGGGCTGATCAGTGGCACTTACAGCTCATTGTTCATCGGGATTCCCTTGCTGGTCTCCTGGGAACAGCGAGAAATTCCGTTTTGGGGACGACGTACACCTGTCCCGCGCCTCGGAAGTTAACGGGACGATGTGGCGGCCACCGCAACGAGATCGATCTCCAGAACCACATTCTGGGCCACGTTGGCTACCCCCGGCGCATCTGGAACCGTGATGTGGAAAGCCTGGTACTGCACCGTTGCGCGTGCCTGGCCTTCAATCCTGTTGCGATTGACGGGCGTCACGGTGGCATCAAAGGTCACGGAGCGGGTTGCGCCGTGCGCCGTCAGATCACCCACAATCTGTAACGTGAGCGGCTGGCCTTCAACCAGGCTATCTGGCAGCCCCACGATGCGCCTGGGCACGAACGTCGCAAATTCAAACTCCGGGCGATTGGCCTGTAGTATCTGACCACGCAGGGTGCGGTTGCGGATTTCGTTATCGGTTTGGAGTGTCCTGACATTGATGCGCACCGTGCCGATCTGTGAATTGGCCGGGTTGTCGAAGTCAACGGCAATGTCCCCGGCAACCTCATTGGTCGAGCCGATGACGGTCTTGGGTTGACCAAGCAGGGTTTCCGTGATCACAAAGCGCACCTGCGAGCGGGCTTTGTCGATATGAAACAGCCTGGCCGAGCCGCTAACTTGCAGCCCCGGCGCGCTGATCCCCGCGCTCGGTTGGGCGCTGCCACCCGACACCCAGATAAACAGAGCGCCACCAGCCAGCAGGAGAATGGTAACGCCGATGAGCGCACCCACAGCTTTGAGTGTCTTGAGCGGCAGCGGAACGCGCTTCATTGCCCCATTGAATTCCATCGCTTACTCCTCAACACTGGAGCTGTCGTCCTGCCTAAAACTTCACCAGAAACGCCGTAAAGTACATCAGCGCAATGCCCGCCAGCAACCCCGCCAGGTTGACCCAATTCACGAGCGGGTGGCCGAGGCGGGCTGTATCGCGTGCCACGAGTTTGCCTACCTCCCACACCACTTGCAGGATCGCGCCCACGCCGACGGCCAGGAAGATCGTTGCCAGCACCGGGTCGAAGGCAAAGCTCCCCAGCCATGTGCCCAGAATGGCCGGGCCGCCAGCGAGCAGCAGCAGGAATGCGAAATGCTTCAGCCCAGGGTTGTTGCGGACAATGGGGGCCGCGATGCCGACGCCCTCGGGGATGTTGTGCAGCGTGAAGCCCAGAATCAGGAACGTGCCGAGCGCGGCTTCGCCGGAAGCAAACGCTGCGCCGATAGCCAGCCCTTCGCCCAGGTTGTGCAGGCCAATCCCCAGGGCGATCCGGTACGAGACGCCGAGCGGTGTGCTTTCCTTGCCTCTGCCCAGGCTACCAACCGCCAGCAGTCCGCCGAGCGTGATCAGGCCAATGAAGATGACCATCGGAACCCCCTGCCAGAAAGCGGGAAGTTCCTGGGCGAACTCATTGGCATCCAGCCACGTCCCGACGGCCAGATAGATCAGCAGCCCGACGGTCAGGGCCAGGATGAAGTTGACGGCCTGCCCGCTCAGGCGGCGCATGAAGGGATACCACAGCATCCCCAGGAAGATCGGGACGATGCCAACATACAGTCCTACTGCTCCAAACTGGGTAAAAAGGCTCGGCGATAGGCTTGGCGACTGGACGGCCACCCCGATTTCGTGAGTAAAGACTGTGCCCAACGAGGTGATCAGGCCAATGTGGTGAGTCTCCTGGGCCACCCAGGGATAGTTGACCGTGAACACCGCCCGCCCCAGGCGAGGGATAATGTTGGACGGCTCGGCTTTGAACGCAAAATAGGCGTCATCAACAATGACCTGCGGAATCGTGACTTCCTGCGGCCCATCGTTGACGACTTCGATTCGAATCATGCCGGGTTGGGGCAGCGTCGCGCGCTGAATCGAAATCTTCTCTACCGGCGGTCCGGCCAGTTCGGTCAGTCCGCCGCCGGTCGCAACCAGGTAGGACAGCACGATTCCCAGCAGAACCAGCGGCACGAGGGCCAGTGCCCAGGCTGCGCCGGAGAGTCGCTGTGGGGCGGAAGTCGTCGTTTCAGGCGGTGTGGTGGTCATCATACTGCCCCTGCGTCATACTGTACCCGGCGCCGTGCTGCCATTGGTGGCTTTTCGATCCCAATCGTCGGTTACTTCGGCCAGCTTCAACGCTTCATCGAATTTCTCCGGCTCGACGGCGTTGAAAAAGCCCATCCAGCCCAGTTCGGCAAACTCGCTGACGTGAGCGTGGAACATAAATTGGCCGGGCCAGCGGAACTTGAATTCCAGGATGCCGCGCTGCCCCTGCGCCTGCATGATCGTGTCTACCATCCGCAGCGTAGGTTGCAGGCTCGTGCCCGTATCGTAGTAGTCGAAGAAGTTGGCGTGCAGGTGGAACGAATTGATCAGGTCGAACTCAATGATGTTGATCAGGTAAATGCGGATGAGTTCGCCAACCTTCGCCGGGATGGGGCGACGCATGAATTCGTGGCCGACAGTGTTGACGGCGTAGACTTCATTGGCGGCGTCGAAGTTTGTATCGAAGGCGTTCATCATCATCATGAATTCACGCGCCGGAGGGCGGCCCACTTTGGGGTCGATGATGAATGCGCCGTACATGCCCTTGTGGATGTGCCGCTTGAGCGGCGTGGCGTGGCAGTGGTAGAGGTGACAGCCAAATGGCTCTGCGTCGAATTCGTAGGTGACGGACTGTCCAGGCGCGATTTCACCTGCACCGACGCCGGGAACACCATCCATTTCCGCCGGGTGAAAGCCATGAAAATGGATCGTGTGAGGATGCGTGCCAAAATTGGCGAATTTGACCCGTATTCTGTCGCCTTCGGTGCAGCGGATGGTCGGCCCTGGCACGCGCCCGTTGTAGCTCCAGGCCGGGAAGAAAATCCCCGGTGCAATTTCGATGTCATGCTCGCCCGCCGAGAACTCGTACTCGCGCAGCGTTTGACCATTGGGCAGGGTGCTCACCTTGCCGTAGTCCCAATCGACCAGCATTTGCATCGGGTCAAATCCGTTGCGATCATGATCAACCTTCCCGACCAACATTTCCGAACTGTATTGGTTCGTATGCGCGGCGTGGGGGTTGTCGTATGGCCCCTGAGCCTGCACGGCCTGGTGGACGAGACCTGCGCCCACAACTCCGGCAGTCGCTCCCAATCCCAGGCCAATGAACTTGCGCCGGGTCAGGCTCTGGTCACTCATCAATCTGCTCCTGCATTTTCGGAATGGTCAGGATCAATTTTAGGCCAGTCGAAATATTTTGTCAAGAACGATCTAAATTTATGGAATCGATCCTGGCCGTCACCTGTACACAGGGAAGAAATGTGTACGGACGAATTGACAACCAGACAGGGCGATACAGGCCCGTTTGTGCGAATAGGACACTTTCGGACGCCTATTTTGCAGGTATAATGAGGCACCGTTCGGTGCTGGCTTATGCGAAGGTAAGGGTTAATGCCAGGAGCCGGGCCGGCGCATCTTAGTTTGTTCCTGAAGACCAAACCAGGCAGAGACTTAAGAAAGGGTTTTACTTAGACGATGGGTCACACACTGCCCGTCGGCATAGATAGACGATATAGATAGACATCGTTCGCTAAACACCTGAACTTACGAAGGATCAAGACGTGCACGATGAGCGTCATGCAACCACAGGGTGCATCGACCTGGTCTGGTTTGGGCTGTCACTTCGACTGCCAGCGACCACAGGCTGATGTACAAAAATTCTAACAAGTTGAGCACCACAGAAAGGTAAAGGTCGTCAGCTATGCGCATTGCAGTGTTAACCGGGGGCGGAGATGTGCCCGGTCTCAACTCCGCCATCAAGGCTATCGTCTACCGGGCCATTGACAACGGCTACGA
>JAJPHV010000139.1 GCA_021325095.1 Chloroflexota bacterium
ATCCCGCGCTGAGTGTCTTGCGCCTTCGTCACAATGCGCTTGCTGATGCAGTGGTTGGTATCTTTGGCGAAACGTTGTTCTTGGCCCGACAGCTTGCGCAGCAGGCGGCGGGCGGACTTCGTGCCTTTGCGTTGCAGCTTGCGTCGCAGCCGGCGGTGTCGATACCGCACGTGGTTGACGTGACTGGCCCGGTGCACCTCGCCGTCGCTATCCGTCGCCAGGTTGACAATGCCGCCATCGATGCCCAGGAACCGCTCGACCTGTTCAGGGGTTGGCTCCTCAAGCTCACACGTCGCCAGCAGGTAGAACGCCCCGCCCGTGTACCACAGGTCGCTTTCGCCTTGCTGATGCTTCAAGAGTTCACGCTGGCGTTCGCCACACTGGTAGGGTATTTCCTGGCGACCCGCCACTGTCCAGATCGAAACCGTCTCGGTCTGCTGACGGTAGTTCAGGATACGACTGTCATAGGGAATTGCCCCGTGTTCCTTGAAGGTTCGTCTGGTCTTTTTGTCGGCTTTGTAGCTATCGGCCACCTTGCCCAGGCAGCGCACGACCATTTGTGCCGCCAGGCCAAACTGCTCGCGCAGGCCAGCATACAGTGCCTTGTGCAAGGCCAACTGGTTGAAGACCTGGTTTGCCCAGGCGTAATCGCTGATGGCCTGGCAAGCCGCGTTCGCGCGCTCAAGGGTTGCTTTGAGCAAAGCTCGCTGCTGATCGGAGGGTGCAAGTTTGATCTGCGCGGTCAGTTTCATGCTGATCAGTATCCCCCAAAACTCAAGCAATTGAAAGGAGGAGTGGCGCATTCCTCACCGGCTTGAAACCCGGTGTCTCCTGCGCCGAACTTTATGAATACTGGCAACTGGAAAGTTCTGGTGGTCGAGGACGAAAGTGACGCGATGGAGTTGGTTCGTGGCATTCTCACCCATCACGGCATTTCTTCCATAGGAGCATCCAGCGGCGAAGAGGCTATCTTGATATTGCAGGATTTTGCGCCAACGCTCATTATCATTGACCTGGCGCTGCCGGGGATCGATGGCTGGGGCCTGCTGTCGAAACTCAAGGCTAACCCCAGACTTTCCGGCATCCCACGTGTTGCCATCACGGCCTATCACACGGCTGAACTGGCAAACAAGGCGATTGAAGAGGGATTCGATGCCTATTTTGCGAAACCGCTGGACGCCATGTCGTTTGTGCGAGAATTGCAGGGTATCGTCGGATATTAGGATGTTGTGCCCGGCTTTCGTCAGGCCAGTATAACCCCGTCTCGCGCCGGGACGGTGAGGCTGATCTCTCCACCCTCGACGCAGGCACTGCCCCGGCCAAAGGCGACGGTAAGCTGCGCATCATTCGGCACAAGCCCTTTCGCAGGGAACTGAACCGTCTGCTGGCTGTCTCCCACATTGACCGCCACCAGCACCGAGTCGTCCCCTAACTGTCGCCCGAAAGCGTAGACCATACCCTCGGCATACAGCCGTTCGTAGCGCCCCCGCCGGAGTACCGCATTGGCCTTCCGCAACCTGATCAGCAGTTTGTGGTAGTCCAGCGCATCCATATCCCAACGCTCTCGATTGTCCCAGGTCATGGTGCGGCGGCAGTCCGGGTCACCGCCGCCTGGCAAGCCGATCTCATCGCCATAGAAGATACTGGGTGCGCCTGGATAAGTCATGAGAAGCAGCGTTGCAAGCCGCACAGTGGCTCGATCTCCATTGGCAATGGACAGCAAACGGGGCGTATCGTGGCTATCGAGCAGGTTAAGCTGTGCCAGAGTAATTTCCCAGTGGTACATGCCGAGCAGCTTGTCGATCCGATCAGCGTAGCGAGGCGCATCAATGGGTGGGTACGGATTGTAGGGCCGATCTCTGACCAACTCGTAATTCAGGTGCTGCTGGCAGGTGAACGAGATAACCGCTTCGGTGAACAGATAGTTCATGACCGCATCGAACTGGTCGCCTTCCAGGTAATTCATGCTTTCCCACCACACTTCGCCCACGATGTACGCTTCGGGGTTGATAGCCTTGACGCGCTGCCGGAACTCGTTCCAGAAGCCGGGACTGGTGATGCAGAACGGCACGTCCAGCCGCCAGCCGTCGATTCCCTCGCGCAGCCAGTGTTCGGCGACGCCCATCAGGTATTCGCGCGCTTGCGGGTTATCCGTGTTCCACTTGGGCAGGGCGTAGTTCCCCGCCCAGCACTCGTAGTTGGCGGGCCGGCTGCCGTCGTAGGGTGAAAGCGGCCAGCCATTGACGGTGAACCAGTCCAGCCAGGCCGAGTGAGGGCCGTTTTCCAGGATGTCGTTGAAGTAATAAATGCCCCGGCTGGCGTGGTTGAACACACCATCCAGCACCAGTTTCATGTTGCGACGGTGCATCTCGTCGCGCAGGGCGTAGAAGGCGCGGTTGCCACCGAGCAGTGGATCAACCTGGTAGTAGTCCAGGGTGTGGTAGCGATGGTTGCTGGCGCTCTGGAAAATCGGCGTGAAGTAGATGGCCGTCACGCCCAGATCTTGTAGATAATCCAGGTGTTCCAGCACACCCCACAGGTCGCCGCCTTTGTAGCCCTGCGGTGTCGGCGGGCTGTCCCAGGCTTCGAGGTTGCGGGGCTTCAACCCCTTGTCGCTTTTCGCAAATCGATCCGGGAATATCTGATAAAATACGGCATCTTTGACCCAATCGGGTGTCTGGACTTTGGGCATCGTCAGTTCCTTGATGGTGTTGTATCAGCCAACTATCAGGATTTTAGCGCCATTTGTAGGATGATGAATACGTCAGTCAGGCCGCATATTCTCCAAGCCGGGATGAAACAACCATGTACAAACAGAAGAATGACTTCCTTGAAGCCCAAAAGCCATGCCCGGTCTGCGGTGGGCAAGAATTCGAGTGGGGGAGACTGGCCGGAGGGCAGTACGGCATCGGTTACGTCCCCGGTTTCAGCATGTGGCAGATCAAGCGTGGGCAAGCTATCAAAGTCCGGCGCTGCCTGCAATGTAACAACTTGTTGCAGTTTACCGACGAGGAACTGACCAATCGGAACAGGCGGGCAATGACGATTATCCTCGTGATTGCCTTCATGGTTTTAGGCGCAGCCATCTGCCTCCCTGTCCTGCTGACCGCGCTTTTCGGCAGATAGGTGTTGTGATACAATTCACAACTATAATGCTCAACAGCGCAGGCTAATAGCACCTGGCGCTTCTGAACTGTGGGCAATATGAAATCCACCAAGAGTCCGCCTGCTCCTTCCGACACGCCTTGCCAACACATAAGTCGCCGTGAGGCTCTCAAACTGCTTGGTGGGTCTGCGGCTGGCCTGATCGTTACGGCGGCGTCCGGCCCGATTGCGAGGCTGCCGGCGGCTCCGGTATCCACCACTCCCACCTTCCAGACTCCGGCACGGGTCGCCATCGCTCACATTCCATCCTACGACCTGTGGATGGTCAGGCAGCAAATGCAGACCTTGCTCGACAGCCTGGGCGGGTTGAAGGGCGTCGTCGGACGCGGTGATCGAGTTGCCATCAAGGTCAATCTGACTGGCGGAACGAAGCAAAAGGGACTGCCCGGCCTCCCGGCCATCGAAAGCTATGTGACTCATCCGAATGTCGTGCGGGCATTGGCCGAACTGCTACGCGACGCTGGAGCCAGCGGGCTCTACATTGTCGAGGGCATTTTTGATGAGCGTTCGTTTGCAGATTGGGGCTACGAGGAGGCGGCGCGGGCTGTTGGCGCTACGCTGGTTGACCTGAACAGCCCTGAACCCTATACCGAGTTTGCCAATCTGCCCGTCGGACAAAGCTGGTACGTATACCGGAAGTTCACGCTGCATCACCTCCTGGAAGAAGTAGACACATTCATTTCCGTTGCCAAGATGAAGTGTCACTGGTGGGCGGGCGTTACGCTCACCATGAAGAATCTGGTCGGGTTGGCCCCGGTGAGCGCCTATAACTCCTCGCCCGACGATGTGAATCGTTCATCCTTTCACGGCGACTCCAACGTTACCGGGCTGCGTTTGCCGCGTGTCATCGCCGATCTCAACCTGGCGCGGCCTATCGATCTGGCGCTCATCGACGGTATCAAGACGGTTGAAGGCGGCGAAGGCCCCTGGGAAGATTTAACCCCGGTGAACGCGGGCGTGCTGGTAGCAGGCCGGAACGCGGTGGCGACGGATGCCGTCGGCATGGCTGTCATGGGCTTCGACCCTACCGCCGAAATGCCCAATCCTCCGTTCTTGCGCGGCCTCAATCACCTGAACATCGCCCGTGCCCTGGGATTGGGCACAAACCGGCTCGATGAGATTGAAGTTGTGGGCACACAGATCGACTCGGTGCAGCGCCGCTTCAGGCCGTGCACGCCCACCGCCCTCTTTTGACCTTACCCTGCACTCTGTGAGCGGCTGCGTGACGACGCAGGAGCACTATTACCGGTTGACAACATCCACCACATGCGCCAGCCAGGACAGGAGATAGGGCGGCAGACGCTGGCGGAGGACCCATTCCGCCGTCCGCTCGCGCATTGTCAGGGGGATAAATTTGAGAAGGGAATTGCCGCTCTGGTCAGCCAGGCTCGGCGCGCCGGGCAAATCGAAGACTTTGCAGCCCAGAAACGGGTCAAATTTCCAGGGGTAGCCTTTGGGGCGACGCAACGGCTGAAAGGGCTGATCGTAGTGATTGCAGGCCAGCACGGCCCCATCGCCGCTTCGGAGTTCAAGCTCGATGCGGTAACACTGCGCCGCCGGAACAGGCCAGCGGGCACTGCCAATGCGATGTGAACGATTGGCGGCCACACAGATAGATTTTCGCGCCTCGAAACGGAGGCGGTTTTCACGATCCAATATCTGGCACACAGCCATCGCGTCGGGGTGATCGTCCGGCGTATCGTTGAATACCCACCAGGCACGCGGCCTGTGGCCGTCGTGTTCCAGCGCAATGTGCAACGGTTGGGAAGCCATCCGCAACGCCCCGTAGCCACCCTTCGGCTGCCGGCACGCATCGAGGATTCCACAGCCGACCTGGGGAACGAGATCGGCCAGCCAGAACAGGATGTACCCGGCGCAACTGTGCCCGCGCTGGCGGCGAAAATGTTCGACATGAAACTGGATAAGCTGTGCCTGATACGCCCACAGCGCCTCGATCTGCGTTTCAAGGTGCTTCAAGCGCTCCCAACACTCAGGGTAGCGTTGGAGCGTCGTCAAGGCGGCAGGCGCTTCAAACCCGAACTCCGTGTTGAGGCGGCACGTGTGCCTGTAGACATCGGTATAACGGGCGGTCCACAGCGCGCCGTAGTAAGAATGCACGTCGCCCGAACGACGCCAATCGCTTTCCATCTGCCCCGAACACAGGAAAACCGGGCGGGTAGGGTCTTGCTGGCAGGCATCAGCATAAAGACTGGGATCAGGGCGCTGTTCCAGGTTAGCCCGGCGTGAAAAGACCATCGTCGGTTCGTTATGGCAGGCCCAGGTGATGATCGATGGGTGATTGCCGAGCAGGTCGATCATGTCGTGCTGGAGAGCCCGCGCCCGCTGCTCAAAATCGGGCGATGGATCGTGCACCCAGTTCAGCTCGAAGTCCTGCCAGACCATGATTCCGGCCCGGTCACATAGGTCGTAGAGCAGGGGTGGCGAGACGTGGACGTGGACTCGGAGCAGGTTCAGGTTGAGGCTGCGCACAGAGCGCAGATCGCGTTCAAGCCAGGCGGCGTCACATTCCGAAAGGTACAGACCGGGAATATAGGAGACGCCTCGCAGGAATACGGGTCGCCCGTTGACCAGATACACGAACCGGTCAGGGGCACGTTCCAGGCTGACCGAGCGAAAGCCAAAGGTTTCCGTCAGGGCATCGGAAGGCTGCTGGCTTTCCTCTCGCAGAAGGGCGTGCAAGCAGTATAACGCCGGAAAGCCCTGATCCCAGGGCCACCACAGACATGGATCAGGCACTTGCAGCGAGGTCTTGACGACCTGCTGGCCCGGCCCAATTGATACCGGGAGTGCCTGGCTCACTTCATGCCCGGCGTGGTTCTCTGGCCGGAGCGTTATGGAGAGCGTGCCTTGCCAGGCACGGCCAGTCTGATTGCTCACCGTGACGGCGATGTCGGCAACGCCGTCGGCTGTGGCCCAGATAGAAGCCCTTTCCAGGCTGATCCCGCTATCCAGAATCAGCCAGACAGGCCGCCAGATACCGATGGGATTAACGTCCGGCGGAATGACCCCTTCCCCGTGTTCGTACAGGCCCTTGACCAGGCCGCGCAGCACGTGATCGATTGGGTAATTGCCCGCAGGGTTAGCTGCGTCCCACGGCGCGCTGACGCGCACGGTCAGGATATTTTTTTGGTCACGGCGCAGGTGTCGGGTAACGTCAAACGTAAAGGGCGCGAAATTGCCCTCGTGCTGGCCGAGGAACTGGTTATTCAGCCATACTGAAGCGTAGTAATCAACACCTTCAAACCGCAGGCGCGCTCGCTCGAACGGAACATCCGGCACGGTGATGTGCCGCTGGTAGACCCAGGCGGATTTGTTAATGGCGCGCAGGTGTTCACCCCAGTAGGGCTGCTCAGGATAGAAGGCTGGCTGTAAATGGCAGCATTCTGGCACGGCGCGCCAGGCCGCGAACACCCACCGTTCCGGCGAACAGTCCGCATCAAGCGGGATTGGCGAGACAAGCCAATCCCCGGTCAGGCGCAATTTGTTAGGCATCAGCATAGTTCAGATGGGTGCGGCGGAGCTCTGTGGAGGGCCGGGCGCCAGGCCGCGGCCCTCCGTGCCAACCTAATTCCTGTTGACCACTGGAATATCGTCCGGCTGGATCACAGGAGCCTTGCCAGGTTCCTGCGGCTGGACGGTCACGTAGGTTCCATACAAGCGCCACTCCTCCATCCGGCAGGAATGGACAAGTTTGCCGTCCCAGACCGTCATATCCGGGCAGCTATCGCACATGTCCTGGCGGCCATCTGGTAGGATGTCAGGGGCCTGGACGATGCCGATGCTCTGCTGGTAGAGCGGTTGGAAGAGCCGCTGCGGGTGTCGCAGGATGTCGCGCCAGTAATTGGCATGAGTTTTCCGCAGTTCCCTGTCGAAGAGGCCGAGCAAAAAGGCGATCTTTGGCAGCTTGTGCAGATTGGTATAGGCCATATACCTCCCGTTGAACAGATGGTGAAACACCATCGAAAGCTCGGCGGTGCGCGGGCCTATGGAACCGTAGCTCTGCCCTTTCGCGCCGACCTGCACGGCAATGAGCCACTTGATCGAGTCGTGGCTCTGCGTCCCGCCCAGATAAGCGCATGTCTCGTAGTTCGGGTTGGCCTCCTTGATCTTGGCATACACATGACGCGAGGTGAAATCGAAGTTTGGCTCTTCATTCTGTGGAGCCAGATAAGGCACTTCCATCTCCGCCAGCGGCTGGCCCTCGACCAGGTAGTTGTATGTGCCGTCCGACGGTGCCGCGCGGTAGGTGATGAACACCAGCCCGTGCACGATGTCGTTATGCTGCATCGCCCAACGCACCAGTTCCGGGATGAGGTGCTGGTTGGTCGGGTAAATGGTGGCGCCGAAGCTGGCAAACAAGCCGCCCACATCGGCCACCATCTTGGCGAATTCCAGCCGCAGTTCGCACAAGTCCAGTTCGGTCTTGCCTTTCCAGTGCGGGCGGTTCTGCTCGCTG
Source organism: Chloroflexota bacterium (assembly GCA_021325095.1). Lineage (GTDB taxonomy): Bacteria > Chloroflexota > Anaerolineae > Aggregatilineales > UBA2796 > JAJPHV01. The sequence goes on from JAJPHV010000139.1 coordinate 7,643, forward strand.
TCTACGTGGAAGGTAAAACCAAAAGCCCCGGCGCGCTTCAGTTCGACCAGGAAAGGTCGGTTATCGACGAGCTTCACGCCGTTGGTTAGGATGAGGGGCTTGAGTTTGAGTTCACGGATATAGGAGATAATTTCCAGAATGTCAGGATGAATCAGTGGCTCGCCACCTGCGATGGAGATATTGTCACAATTGCGCCACTCCTTGAGAAAACGAATCTCTTCTTTAACTTGCTCCAGCGACTTGTGCCCGGTTCGGTTGAGGCGGTAGCAGCCCCGGCAGTAAATATTGCACTTGTCCGTAATTTCAAGCCATCCAATCGGGTTATCGTTCAGCGACCACGGGAAACGATACATGTCCCTCTTGTAAGGTTTCATCTTGTTCTCCTAAACCAGAAGGTACGATGCTGCCCAGGCATCCATATGGAGGTAATGGCTGGGTCAGGAAGTTAGATGCAATAAATACGCAGCGCAATGGAAGAAAGTCACATTTTGCCTGGGTTTTTGTCACAAGTCTTCAGCAGGGTCAGCGCCGGCCTGCAATCGGTAACAGACGCCGCTTTCATTCATGACTTCTATCACTATGGCCCTTCGGCCCGAGGGCTTACTCTAGATGGAAAAGTGGGCTGCCCCACATCCGACATTCATCGGCGGATTCTGCGGGACAGGAGTCAGGACAATCTATCCGGCTCCGCTCCCCATTCGACGTGATTGCTCGACAGCTTTGACAAGGATGAAACGATGGCGGATCTCAATCTGATGCGTGGATTGACACGCAATGAAGGCGGAAAGATTCTTCTCCTGGTTATGGACGGCCTGGGCGGCTTGCCGCGCCAGAGCGATGGGCTGACTGAGCTGGAAGCGGCCCGCACGCCAAACATGGATCGGCTCGCCAGAGAAGGCAGCGTCGGCCTGAGCATCCCGGTTACACGGGGAATTACACCGGGCAGCGGCCCGGCCCATTTTGCGCTCTTTGGCTACGACCCGCTCGAATACAACGTCGGGCGCGGCGTGCTGTCTGCGGTAGGTGTGGGTGTCGATGTGGGCGAAAATGACGTGGCAGCACGCGGCAACTTCGCCACCATAGATCAGAATGGCCTGATCACGGATCGGCGCGCTGGCAGAATCCCGACCAGTGAAACGATCAAACGGCTTGAATTGCTGCGGCAAATCAAACTGCCGCAGGTCGAGGTCGAACTCGTGCCCGAAAAGGAATATCGTTTCGTCATGGTCATGCGGGGCAAAAAGCTCAACGCCAACATCACCGACACCGATCCGCAGGTGACCGGCAAACCCCCACTCTGCACGAAGGCCAATGAACCTGAAGCGCACCGCACTGCCGAGATCGTTAATCGATGGGTTTCAGAAGCCAGGCAGGTTCTGCAAGGGCAGGAACCGGCCAATATGGTTTTGCTGCGCGGCTTTGCCTCCGACCCCCGGCTGCCGAAGTGGCAGGATATTTTTAAACTGAAGGCCGCCTGCGTCGCCGTGTACCCTATGTACAAAGGCATTGCCAAGCTGGTCGGCATGGAGGTCATCGAAACGAAGAGCGAGGACACGCCTGCCGACCAGTTCAAGCGGGTGGCTCAGGTTTGGCCGGATTACGACTTTGTCTTTTGCCACATCAAACAGACCGACAGCCGGGGCGAGGACGGCAACTTTGACGCGAAAGTAGCCGTGATCGAGGCGGTTGACAGTGCCCTGCCGGCCCTGCTCGACCTGAATCCTGCCGTCCTGATCGTGACGGGCGACCACTCCACGCCCGCCAAACACAGAGCACATAGCTGGCATCCCGTTCCGACGCTCCTGTATGCGCCGGAGACGCACATGCCAGACCGGGCACAATCGTTTGGCGAACGCGAGTGTCTATACGGCGCGCTCGGCCAGTTTTACGCAGTGGATATGATGCCAATGGCGCTGGCGCACGCCAAACGGCTGGAGAAGTTCGGCGCCTGACACTTGAAGGTTGCTACTGAGGACAACGGGATAATGTCGGTAAAACGGATTGGCGTTCTGACAAGTGGTGGTGACGCGCCTGGTATGAATGCCGCTCTCCGGGCAATTGTCCGGACAGCGCTCAACCGGAATGTCGAGGTCTACGCCATTTGCGAAGGCTACCAGGGCATGATCGACGGTGGTGACCGCATCCGCCCCATGACCTGGGATTCGGTGGGCGGGATTTTGCACAGGGGTGGAACCGTCATCGGAACAGCTCGCTGCGACGCCTTTCGTACTCACGAGGGTCGCCGTCTGGCCGCCGCCAACCTGGTCGAACGCGGAATAGACAGCCTGATCATCATCGGCGGAGATGGCAGCCTGACGGGAGCTAACATATTTCGCCAGGAATGGGCGGGCTTACTTGGCGAACTGGCTGAGATGGGAAAGATCAGCCGGGAAGCGGCTGAACAATACGCCCATCTGACGATTGTCGGGTTGGTCGGGTCGATAGACAACGACATGCACGGCACGGACATGACCATTGGCACCGATACGGCGCTCCACCGGATCACCGAAGCCATCGACGCCATCAGCAGCACGGCGGCCAGCCACCAGCGCACCTTTCTGGTCAAAGTGATGGGGCGGCACTGTGGCTACCTGGCGCTCATGTCGGCCCTTGCCACTGGTGCAGACTGGGTACTCATCCCAGAATCCCCACCCGACCTCGACAACTGGAAAGAGAAAATGGTCGCCGACCTCAAAGCGGGCCGGAAAGCTGGCCGCCGGGACAGCATCGTGATCATGGCCGAAGGGGCGCGGGATCGCCACGGCAACCCCATCGAGAGTGCGGAAGTCGTCAAAGCCCTGGAAGAAGGGCTTGGCGAAGAAGTGCGCGAAACCGTCCTGGGCCACGTCCAGCGTGGCGGTACACCCAGTGCCTTTGATCGGAACCTGGGCACGCTGATGGGCTGCGACGCGGTGGAGGCCATTTTGAGCGCGCCCCCGGATACTGAGCCGCAACTGGTCTGCCTGCGCGGCAACCGTATTGTGCGCGCGCCGCTGATGGAGTGCGTCCAGAAGAGCCAGGCCATTGGCGAAGCCATCAAGGCCCGCGACTACGAACGGGCAATGGACTTGCGTGGCCGCAGCTTCAAAGAGGCATTCCGTACCCTGCGGACGCTGCTGCGTTCTCTGCCGCATGAGCCTGCGCCGGGTCAGAGGCGCCTGCGTCTGGCCGTTCTGAATGCGGGGGCGCCCGCGCCCGGCATGAATACCGCAGTGCGGGCCGCAGTGCGCATCGGCCTGGACAAAGGCCATATCATGCTCGGTGTCGCCAACGGCTTCGAGGGCCTGGCGAACCGCCAGATCAAAGAGATGGATTGGATGAGCGTCAACGGTTGGGCGCCGATGGGCGGGGCGGAACTGGGCACAAGCCGCAGAGTTCCTACCGGGCGCGACTTCTACGCCATCGCCCGCAACATCGAGGAATATAAGATCGACGGGCTACTGCTTATCGGAGGCTGGACAGCCTACCAGGGCGCTTACCAACTGTACTGCGAGCGTGAAAACTTCCCGGCTTTCAATATCCCCATGATCTGCCTGCCTGCCTCGATCAACAACAACCTGCCCGGCTCCGAACTGGCAATTGGCGCTGACACGGCCCTGAATAACATCGTGTGGGCCGTAGACCGCATCAAGCAGTCGGCCATCGCGCAGCGGCGATGCTTCGTCGTGGAAGTGATGGGCCGCTACTGCGGCTACCTGGCGTTGATGAGTGGGCTGGCAACAGGCGCGGAGCGCGTCTACCTGCACGAAGAGGGGGTGCGGCTGCGAGACCTCCAGAACGACCTTGACAAACTGGTCACGGGCTTCAAACACGGCAAGCGGCTTGGCCTGATGATCCGCAACGAAAACTGTAGCACAATCTACAACTCTGCCTTTATGTCGGCCCTGTTCGAGGAGGAGGGCAGCGATCTGTTCGACGTTCGCCAGACCATTCTGGGGCATGTGCAGCAGGGCGGCGATCCGTCGCCATTTGATCGCATCCAGTCCACACGGCTGGCCGCACGCTGCATCGACTTCCTGATCGAGAAGGCGCAGGACGAATATCCAGGCAGTGCTTTCATTGGCCTGGAAGCGGGCGGCATCCAACTGCACGACCTGGAAGAACTGCCGCGCCTGATGGACGAGGAACATCAGCGGCCCAAAAAGCAATGGTGGCTCGATCTGCGGCCCATCGCCAGAGTGTTGGCACAACCCGGCCCTGAGCATCAAACGGAATCCGAGGTGTTACTCGATTGAACCAGATACGGCGGGGTCTCGCGGCAATGTCTGTCACTCTGTTGCGCTGTCGCTCTGTGCGCTGACCCGCCCTGACAAGATTTCTGCCCCTCACACTCGCCGCCCTCAACGGCGCGGGGCGCTGCCAGGCTGGCAAAGCGAACGCCGAGGATGAACAGGTGGAGGTTTGATACTGTGAATCTGACGACAACATATCTGGGTTTTAGTCTGCGCTCCCCACTGGTCGTTTCGGCCTCGCCACTCTCGGCGAGCATCGACAACATCAAGCAGATGGCGGACATGGGAGCCAGTGCAGTCGTGCTGTTCTCGTTCTTTGAGGAACAAGTTCAGGCCGAGCAGCAAAAGCTGAATGCCCACACTTTTCAGCCGCTGGCAACCCCGGCGGAGATTCAAGGTCTATTCGGCGCTTCGCACCGGTTTCGGGCAGACCTGGATGGCTACCTGTCGCATATCCGCAAGGCCAAAGAAAGTGTTTCCATCCCGATCATTGCCAGCCTGAACTGCACGTCGCCTGGGACCTGGATGGATTTTGCGCAGCGCATCGAAGAAGCCGGGGCAGATGCACTAGAACTGAATATCTTCTCCATCCCGACGGATATTGATGCTACGGCGGCACAGATCGAAGACCGGTACATCCGCCTGGTCAAGATGGTCAAGGGCAAAGTCAATATCCCGGTGGCTGTCAAGCTCAGTCCGTTTTTTACTAACCTGGCCCATTTTGCCCGCAACCTGGATCAGGCGGGCGCGGGTGCGCTTGTGCTCTTTAATCGCTTCTATGAACCTGACCTCGATCCCAGGACGTTGCAGATTCAGCCTTCCGTCGCGCTCAGTACGTCCCAGGATTTGCGCTTGCCTATGCACTGGATCGCGCTGCTGCACAAGCGTATCCGGGCCGACCTGGCAGCGACGGGGGGCATCCATACGGCGGAAGACGTTGTCAAGCTGCTGATGGTCGGTGCGAAGGTGACGATGCTGGCCTCTGTATTATTCCAGAACGGCATCAGCTATCTACGGATACTGGAACAAAATCTGGTGGCGTGGATGGAACAGAACAACTACGAATCGGTGTCAGCGCTGCATGGCCTGGTCAGCCGCTTCAACAGCCGCAATCCATCGGCCTTTGAACGTGCGCAATATATACGTGCGATTGGCTCCTTGCCATCAATTAACAGCAACTCCCAGGAGGAGTCGGCCAGTGGCGGCTGATAGCGGCTCACCAGGATGTGCCCGATAAGCAGCAGGGCCGGAACTCCGGCCCTGTGGTTTATTTTGAACCCCGTTACGGCCCGATCAGGCAACCGTAACTTCCTCACAGAGATAGACATCCTGAATGGCGTTGAGCAGCGCTACGCCTTCAGCCCTCGGGCGCTGGAATGCTTTGCGCCCGCTGATCAGGCCCATGCCGCCCGCCCGCTTATTGATGACCGCTGTCTTCACCGCTTCGGCAAGGTCGTTCTTACCGCTTGCCCCGCCGGAGTTAATCAGGCCCACCCGGCCCATGAAGCAGTTCGCAACCTGGTAGCGTGTCAGGTCAATGGGGTTTTCTGAGGTAAGCTGTGTGTAGATTCGTTCGTCGAACTTGCCATACGACGAACCGGTCACGTTGAGTGCCTTGTAACCGCCGTTGTTTTCGGGCAGCTTTTGTTTCACGATGTCGGCGTGGATGGTCACACCCAGATAGTTGGCCTGCCCGGTCAGGTCTGCGGATACCTCGTAGTTCGTGCCGTTCACCTTGAAGGCGGGGTTGCGCAGGTAGCACCACAGCACGGTTGCCATGCCCAGCTCGTGGGCATAGGCGAAAGCCTGCGCGACTTCGACCAGTTGCCGGGCACTTTCCGCCGATCCCCAGTAGACCGTCGCGCCGACGGCCACCGCACCCATGTTCCAGGCTTCTTTGACTGTACCAAACATCACCTGGTCGAACTTGTTGGGGTAGGTGAGCAGTTCGTTGTGATTGATCTTGACGATGAACGGAATCTTGTGGGCGTATTTGCGGGCAACTGCCCCAAGCACGCCAAAGGTGGAAGCGACGGCGTTGCAGCCACCCTCGATTGCCAGTTCGACGATGTTGGCCGGGTCGAAGTAGTCCGGGTTCTTGGCAAAAGATGCCCCGGCGGAGTGTTCGATACCCTGATCGATGGGCAGAATGGACACGTAGCCTGTTCCGGCCAGGCGTCCGTGATTGTGGAGCTGCTCAAGGCTGCGAAGGACCTGTGGCGGGCGATCCGACTGCCCAAAGACCTCGCTCACGCTGTCGGGGCCGGGCAAGTAAAGACGTTCTTTAGGAATTGTCTTGCAGGTATGGTGAAGCAGCGTATCCGCATCGTTGCCGAGTAGCTCGGCAATTTTATCGATGTTATAGGTGGTGTTTGGCGCAACTGCGAGTACCATTGTCTTTTCTCCTAATATATGGCATTAGCTGCATAGAGCTGCATAAATCGGATGGGGATATGTCAGGCAGTTCATCTCTGGCAGAGGGAACAATTATGCAATGGCGACCTCCGGTCAAGATTATACATCACTCGGTAGTGCCTGGAATGTACCGAGGGTCATGACAGGGGCGTCAAACGTCACAGTAATGTAGTGTGTATCCTCCTGATCTTCCCCGGACTGCCGAAACCAGCACAAAAGCCAGTGCTACAATGCACGTAACGTTCTGAACCCCACACAGGAAGGTGGAGGTCGTCAGCTATGCGCATTGCAGTGTTAACCGGGGGCGGAGATGTGCCCGGTCTCAACTCCGCCATCAAGGCTATCGTCTACCGGGCCATTGACAACGGCTACGA
>JAJPHV010000143.1 GCA_021325095.1 Chloroflexota bacterium
CGTAACCGCCGCTGTTCTCGCCAATCTGTACGTTCTCTTTTGTTTCCCATCCTGCCATTTTATCCCATCCTGCCGCCCCTTTATTTCTTTTTGTTTGCGTCAGTAATTCATCGGGCGGCGCGAATGCCGATTGAAGCATTGAAACTAGTCCTGGGGCTGCTCGCCCTTGACGCTCAACCCACCATCGACGGTGTAATTGGCTCCGGTTACAAAGGACGCCTCGTCCGAGGCCAGGAACACAAACACGTTCGCCACTTCGTCAATTGTGCCTACCCGCCCGACGGGGTGCATCTCGTCAAACGCGCGGCGGATACGTTCCTGATCGCGCTGCGCCGCCACGAAGTTGTGCAGCATGGGCGAGTCAATGGTTCCGGGCGACACACTGTTGACTCGAATGCCCTCGGCTGCATAGTCGGTGGACATGGCGCGGGTCAGCGCCGCCAGCGCTCCCTTCGTTGCGGAATAGATGGCAATGCCCGGCAGGCCCAGTATACCTGTGATGGAGGACATATGAATAATTGAGCCGCTGCGCTGTTGGAGCATGATTGGAATCACTTCGCGGTCAACCAGGAATGCGCCGCGCAAATTAACGGCCACCGCCCGCTCGAAATCTTCCAGGCTGGTTTCGTGCACCTTACCCGCAGGCATGACCGCCGCGTTATTGACCGCTACGTTGATGGGGCCGAATTTATTCACCAGCGTCTCCACCGCCCATTGGACCTGATCGGGCTGGCACACATCGACGACGAGCGGCATGGCCTGCCCACCCTTTTCGCGGATCAGGTCAGCGGTCTCGTGGCACTTTTTCTCGTTAATGTCCAGGACGCCGACTTTTGCCCCCTCGGCGGCGAACCGGATAGCGATACCGCGCCCGATGCCGTCACCAGCGCCGGTGATGAGGGCTACTTTGTTCTGCAAGCGCATTATGTCCTCGATCTCCTTTTGGCCTCACCCCCGGCCCCTCTCCACTCTGGTGGAGAGGGGCGTTAGAATCCGGACTCTGTTGTGACCGGTTCCCCCTCTCTGTTTACGGAGAGGGGGCAGGGGGTGAGGTAAACATTTCAGCGGATTTCCTCGCGTTCCCAATGATCGCCCATGGCGCGCCGCCCGACGGCCAGGCCAGCGCCACCTGAGACCTGCCGCGTCAGGTCGGCGCGTTCCAGCATTTCCGGGCGCAGGTTGACGCCCAGGCCCGGCCCCTGCGGAACTGGGAATAACCCGTTTTCCAATGCCGGCCCGTAGTCCGATAACACGGAAAAGTAGGTGCGATAAAAAGCGCGCACCGACTCGACAAAAAACAGATTGGGGATGTGCGCGGCAATGTGCAAACAGGCCGCGTGGCAAAATGGCCCGGCCACGTTATGCAGCACCAGGGGCACGCCGAACGCCTCGGCCATCGCCGCGATCTTGCACGTCTCGGCAATGCCGCCGTTCCAGACCGGGTCAGTCATCACGATCTGCGAGACGTGCTTTTCGAGCCATTCCCGAAGCTGCCAGCGCGTCATGAGCAGTTCGGAGCCAATGACCGGGATCGGCGTGCGCTGCGAGAAAGCTTTGATCTCATCCGGGTTGGTGGCAGCAATCGGGTCTTCGATGAACATGACGTTATAGGGTTCGAGCGCCCGCGCGATCCGCTCAATGCTGAAACGGTTCCAGCGGAAGTGCGACTCAATGCCGATCTCCATCCGGTGGCCGACGGCCTCACGGATGCTGCGCACAGCGCCCAGCCCACGCTCCACCTCCTCCAACGAGATGTGCTGGCCCCAGGAGCGTTCCGAGAAGGGATCAAACGGCCAGATTTTCATGGCGCTGATGCCGTTCGCGAGCAGGCTTTGGGCCAGTTCGCCCGCGTGTTTGCCGCCCGCGTCGTGCCAGAGCGCGTAATCGGCGCTGTATGATCCGGCGCCGATGCAGGTGTTGTAGGTGGGGATGGCATCACGAATGCGCCCGCCGAGCAGATGATACAGCGGCGCGTTGTAATGCTTGCCCAGGATGTCCCACAGCGCGACTTCGAGCGCCGAAAGCGCCCGCAGTTCTGCACCCGCATAGCCGTGATACATGATGTTGTCGAAGACGAAGCGCCAGAGGCCTTCGATGTCGAGCGCGTCCTGGCCGAGCACCAGCGGCGCGATGGTGCCGTGCAGCGCCCCTTTCGAGCCGTGCACCTTATCGACGGTTTCCCCGACGCCAATGATCCCCTCGTCGGTATGGACGCGCACCACCAGCAAGCGAGGGTATTCAGCCCATTGCAGGCTTTCAATCGCCGTGATCTTCATAGCGGGTTCCCATCAAAAGCTCGCCCCAGAGACAGACCGAAGCGCAGGATAGGACAGTCATATCAGTTGTAGCTGTTGGTTTTTCTTCCCATTAACGCTATCTATTGCCCTATCACAGGCGCGACGGGCCATATCCACATATTTCTTTTCGATGTCGATCCCGATATAGCGCCTTCCCTCTTGAATGGCCGCCACAGCAGTTGTGCCACTGCCGATGAAGCAATCGAGCACAATATCATCCGGTTTTGTCAACAACTGAATGATGCGCCGGGGAAGTTCGAGTGGGAACTTAGCCTCGTGATCGTCGTTAGCACGTACCGACGGGATAGACCAGACAGCTCTGGATCCCCAATTCACCCATTCTTCCTGAGTCAACCGTTCTCGATCAACTAGCGTGATACCAGGCTTCCAAAAGATGTAGATGTACTCAAACTCGTCAACGGAGCGATATGAGTTGGAATGCCAGCGCGAATTCTCCCAGGCCGCATCTTTGACCCAGACACGCCTATCGTAGAGATAAAGACCTGCGGCCAATGCTAATTCCTCGATCAGCCCGCCGACTAACTTGACGCGCGTTTGTGTAGCGTACTTGCCGCCCCGAATGTTATTGCCCTTGAGCCGTCGATCAACAGTTTGTTCGCTGCAACCCAGCAGCTTGGCAATCTGGTAACGGTTGTAGCCAGGATGAGTGCGCATGGCTTCAAGCACCTGTTCCCTGGTAATATTAACCTTTTTCCTACTGGCATTTTCTGCCATGATCTTGGGCATATTGGGGTCTTTGAAACAGAGGATGTCAGCAATATTGATGACCAGGAATCCACCAGGTTGTAGGATCGGTTGGTGTTGGCAGATCACGTCTCGGAGGAGATGCTGCCAATCCTCGTAAGTCATGTGGACTTCATATTCTTTGCCGACATGGTATGGCGGTGACCACACACTGCAAGCAATTGAGTTGGGTTCAATGCGTTTGAGCATATCGCGGCTATCGCCCTGGACAATGCTATTGGGCTTGATATAGTCCACTTCTACTCCTCCCAGATTCCAGTACATCCCTGATCATACTGAATCCGTTGGACGCGCCAGCTCGCCTTTTGTTTCAGACTGGCAAAGGATACTCGAACGCGGAAATCTTCACCAAGTGTGGGCGCATTCCGTCCCGCCAACCAGATTGTATCATCTGGAGCCGGATTATAACGTTCTTGAAGTCTACCATTGGGCAGGCAAAAAACGGTTGCTTCGCGCAGATAGTGCAGATTGTTTCGGTCCTCGTATTTGAAATGCACAAAAGCAGTTGTCGTGAGGTATTGCCGGCCATCATAAATCGAAATCGGCGGTAATAGCCCACTCTCATCGACAGCCATGCCGGTACGAATATGGCGGATACGCAGCGACGTCTGCGACATCTGGATCGTGGCTGTGCGATTCTCCTTCTCAGCTTTTGAGTCGATAAAAAGCGCCTGTCTGACGATCCGATCTGGCAGGATGACGTAATCTTGCTCTCTTGTAGTCTACAGTACCAAAGATTCTCTGGGGAACATTGAATCCGGGCAAACGGTCAAGCAATTCGCGGGTAATGTCTTCTGCTACATCCTTCACGTCATCCGGAGACTTCAAGAAGACTTCGTAAGCATCCATGCCAAAATCGAGAACCGCTTGAAATATCCAGCGCAGCGTAAGTCTTTCGATTTGCTTCAGATCATCAAATGCCAGGGTTGAAACATCCTCAACGATGTGCATAGGGGTCTGACACTATCATTGGTCGAACTGGAACAACGAACAGCCGCCGTCGATCAGCAGCACCGTGCCCGTCATGTAGGACGTTTGCGGCGACGCGAGATAAACGACGGCCTGAGCGATCTCGACGGGCGTACCCGGGTCGCCGAGCGGGATCACCTTCGAGACGCGCGCGGCATAGAGCGGCTCCTCGACCAGTTGGCGGCCTGCCAGCCCCGCCTTGACAATCCCCGGTGCTACGGCATTGACGCGGATGCCGTAGACTGCCAGCTCGCGGGCCATCTGCTTCATCAGCATGTTCACACCCGCTTTAGATACGGTATACGGCGTAATCTCCGGCCAGGGGATGTCCGCCACCCAACTGGACGTGAAGATGATGCGGCCTTTGATCTTGCGGGCCACCATGCGCTGCGCTGCCACCTGTCCGACGTTGAAACTGCCTGTCAGATTAATGTCGATGTGGCGCTGCCATTTTTCCGGCGAGATCTCCAGGAAGGGTGCGGAGTCCACGATCCCGGCATTGGCACAGACAATATCCAGCGACCCGAAACGGCTGAGGATGTCGTCGGTAGCCGCCTCGACGGCGCTGCGGTCACGGATGTCCACCTGGGCGTAGTGAACCGGGTTGCCGGCGATCTTCACCCGCTCGATGCGCGGTCTGGCGTCCGCCTCCGATTTGATGTCCCAGATGACGACTGATGCGCCCGCCTGGGCCAGTTGAAGCGCCATTTCATTGCCGAGGTCGCCAGCGCCCCCGGTTACCAAAGTAATCTTTCCGTCTAGCACGTGATTGACTCTTTCTAAGTTTTTGCCATGCGGAGTTTTAGGATGTTGGGATTATGCGGCTTGCTTGGGAAGAACGCAAGTGGGCAAAACGAGCGCTGTCAACTGTCAACAGTTTTCTTTCATCGCCAGCCGGATGAGGTGTTGGCGAGCAGCGCTTCCACATCCTGGCGCGTGCACCAGGCCAGATCGCCCGAATAGGTCAGCTTAAGCGCGGCCAGCGCCTGCGCAAAGGCCAGGCTGTGCTCGACGTCGCCCGTTTCCAGGTACTTAACCAGGAAGCCCGCGCTGAAGGCATCGCCTGCGCCAATTTCATCGACGATCTGGACGGGGTGACACTCGCGCGTGTAGACGTTGCCCCCGCCACAGGCCGCGGCAGGTCGGTTGCCGTCCGTCACCAGGGCGATGTGGCTATCGAAGCGCGCCTGCAGTTGGCGAGCAACCTGTGCCGCGTCACCCGCCAACCCAAAGAGTGCCCGCGCTTCATCCGCGCCCGCGCGCAAAATGTGCACGCCCTGGATGAGCGGCGTCAGGTGGGCAGCGGCTTCGGCAGGCGACCAGAGCTTGGCGCGGTAGTTGAGGTCGAAGGAAAGTATCACGTTGCGCTGGCGGGCTACATCGACGGCGCGCTGAACGACGGCAGCGCAGGCCGGGCCAAGCGCGGGTGTGATCCCGGTCAGGTGTAGCGCGCGCGCCTGACCGATATAGTCCCAATCGACTTCATCGGTGGTGATGGCGGTAATGGCGGAGCCGGCCCGGTCATAGATCACGCGGTTGGCGCGGGGCGGGGCAGCGATCTCCAGGTAGTACGTGCCCATGCGGCCTTGCTGCGCCCAGACGACGCGAGAAGTATCCACGCCCTGCGAAGCGACAGTGTTACTCACCAGCCTGCCGAGGGGATTGTCCGGCAGGCGAGAAACCCACCCGGTGCTCAGACCCATGCGGCGGGCCGTGATGGCGACGTTGCTTTCTGCGCCCGCCACGTTAACGTCCAGGCGGGTAGCGCGTTCCAGCGCCCCACCGACAGGCGTGGAAAAGCGGAGCATCGACTCGCCCAGTGTGACCAGATCAGGCATGTCGAGCGGGACACTCCGGCAGATGCTGATTGGCGAGCAAGGCCATGCTAACTACCGGGAAACGAATTTAAGCTGCGTCATGATCGCATCGGCCAGGGGACGGAGTTTATCGACGTCCGCCGCCTTGCTCTGGAAGTTCACTTCATAGAAATTATTGGTATCGTCAAAGAAGATGTACTCGACACCAGAGCGACCCGTATCGGCGTTTTCCCATTCAAAGCGGTAGCCAGGGTGTTCACCCACCTTGAAATCGGCGTTGGTGGTGAATTTACGGGGCGTCAGGTCATCTTCCTGCACCTGCTTGGCAATTTCCGCCAGCGGCTTGCTCGGCGAAACGCCGCGCGTCCGGGAAGCTGTCCAGTTGAAGACGATCTGCCAGTCTTTCTGGCTGTTACTGAGTTGGATGATGTTCGCCTCAGAACGCTCGACCAGCCAGCCTTCGGGGTAAGCTGCGGCGAAATTTGTGCCGTAGACCGTTTTCACCAGCGGAGGCACGAGATCGGTGCTTTCCGCTTTCGGGAGGCTGTAGTAATAGGTCAACCCCAACACCACTGCCACGAAAATGGCGAAAATCGCCAGCAGGATGCTCCGGTTGCGGCGGCGGCGGGCAGTCCGCTGCTGGAAAGATTCGCCGCTGGCGGACGTGGCCCCGTTGCTGCCGGCACTGGCTCCGTTCCCACTGACGCCAGCCAGGCCGGTATTGATGACGACAGGCCGCGTCGGGATTTTGAGGGGCGGGGCGTTTCGGAAACGCTCCGGCACAGGCTCGCCCATGATCATGCCGGACACTTCGTCAATCGTCACGTCTTCTTTGTGGAAATCGCCGACTTTGTGCCCATGACTGATAATGCTGAAGCGGTCAGCCACTTCAAAGACGTGGTAGATGTTGTGGGTGATGAAGATGACTGACAGGCCGCGACGCTTGGCTTCCAGAGTGTAATTCAGGACTTTGCGGGTCTCGCCAATTGACAGGGCCGACGTCGGCTCGTCGAGGATGTGCAGCTTCGTGCCAAAATGCACGGCGCGGCCAATGGCGATGGACTGGCGCTCACCGCCGGACAGCGTGCCGACTGGTTCGCCTGCGTTGCGCACCTGGATGCCAATATGGGCCAGCGCTTCGGTGGTGCGGGCGCGCATGGTGGCCTGATCCAGGATTTCCATAGGGCCGATGCGCCGGGTGGGTTCGCGGCCCAGGTAGAAGTTACGGTCAATGCTCATCAGCGGCACCAGGGCCAAGTCCTGATAAACCGTCTCGATACCCAGTTCTCGCGCGGCCTGGGGCGAGTCAATGTTGACGAGCCGCCCTTCAAAATAAATCTGGCCGCTGGTCGGTGGGTGAATGCCGGTCAGCACTTTGATCAGCGTTGATTTCCCGGCTCCGTTGTCTCCCAGTAAGCCAACAACCTCCTGGTAGCCAACGTCAAAATTGACGCCTTCGAGCGCCACAATATTGCCGAAGGTGCGGCCAATGTTCTCCATGTGAACCAGAGGCATTTCAGGCGCGTTCATGGTCATCTCTCATGCTTCTTCTTTGATGTTGGGCGCGGCCTGGGCCACCGGAGCCACCGGCGTGGGCCGCCTGCGGAAGCGCTCCAGGCTAAACAGCGTGTTGCCACCCCGCACACTGGTGTTCAGGATAACGGCGATGATCAGGATCACGCCAGTGGCGCCCTGGAAGAGTTCGGCAGGCACGCGCAGCAGCACCAGGCCAGTCCGCAGCATACCCGTGATCAGCACGCCGAGCACGGCCCCGATCACGCTGCCATAGCCACCGGACAAAAGCGCCCCGCCGATGACGGTGGCCGCGATGACTTCCAGTTCGAGGCCCTGCGCTTCCAGTGGGAACACGGAAAGTTCACGCCCCACCGCGATGACTCCTGCCACCGCACACAGCCCGCCAGAGATCACAAAATTGACAATCCGAATAGTATCTACCGGGACGCCCTGCGCCCGCGCCGCACCCGCATTGCCACCGGTTGCAAAGACTGCGTTCCCGTAGCGCGTATAGCGCAGCAACACAGTAAAGATCAGGGCAAGCAGCGCCCACCAGACGATACCCATCCGGGCGTTGGCATTCTGGATAAAGTCGAGCTGCCCATTGAGAAGATCGAAGAAACTCACCCGGACCAGCGTGTTCAGGTCTCGGAACTGGTGAAGCATCGGGTACGCCACGAAGCCAATGATCAGCAGGCCCCCGCCGACCAGCACAATGAGCATCACCAGTTTGCCCAACCTGCCGCTGGTGGCAGTCTGAAAGTCACGGATAGCACCGGGCACGAGCCGTGTACCAAGCCACAGGACGAAAAGAATGACGAGTGCACAGACAGCGATGATGACCACCGGGTGGAAATAGACCCAGGGCGGCTCGCTGAAATAATCGGCATAGCGCATGATCTTGCCGCCGCGAATGCCGGTCAGGGCAATGGCGCGGTACGCCTGGAGCGTACCCAGCGTGACGATGAAAGACGGGATGCGTGTCCAGACCAGGAGCAGGCCATTGATGAGGCCCATGAACAGGCCGACCAGAATGGCGACGACCATTGAGAGCGGCATAGGGACGTTAATGGATACTAATTGCAGGAACGTCAGCGCGCTCACCGCCAGGATCGAGCCAACAGACAGGTCAAATTCGCCTGAAATCATCAACACAGCCACGCCGATAGCCACGATGCCGCTCGTCACCTGTGTCGTGGGAATACCGGTTTGTGTGTCTACATCCAGGAAATGCGGCGCGGTCAGTGCAAAGAAGAGATAGACTGCCAGGAAACCAACCAGCGCGCCCGCTTCGGGGGTCCGGGCCAACCAGAGGCGGAGTGCTCTAATGGGAGATTCTTGCTTGTTCAAAGAGTGCAATTCCGTTTATCAAGCCGAAATGGCGATGAAATATAAGTGCATGAGGCGCAGGGTCTGTTTGCGCCCCACGCCTGGCGCTGTGGAACCCGCTGTCGAATAGTGGGTTCCACAGACGGTCTATTCACGACACCTTACGACTAGCGATAACCATCCTTCACCAGTTGGATGACCTTATCAACGTTGGTCTTGTCAACGTAGCTTGGGCCGGTCAGAATGTCGCCACCGGGCTGGATTTCGTAGTTGAGCTTGAGCCACAGCCATTCAATAGTGCCGAAGCCCTGGTAGTACGGCTGCTGATCAACGGTCTGAATGGTCAGGCCAGCCTTGATGTTGTCCAGGATCTCGTTGCCGAGGTCATGGTTGGTGTGGAAGAACTCACCAGGCTTGATCTTGGCATCGCGCGCCCAGATGTAGAAGCCAGTGGCCGGGTTCGGGCCGAGCGTGTTGATGGCCGTCACGTCGGGATTGGCCTTCATGTAGTCGGCGATGATCGCGCCTTCCTTATCGGCCTGCGGGTCACCCGGAATGGTATCGACCTTAACGCCTGCCGCCGTCATCACATCGGCATAGCCTTTGCAGCGCGCTTCCAGGGCAGTATGGCCGATGGTCTGGACAATGCACATGGCGTGCTTGATCGGCTTGCCGGCGGCCTTCGCGGCGCGCAAGGCCGCGCGGGCATTCGACTGCCCGGCGATAAATTCGCTCGTGCCCAGGTAGAACATCACCGGCAGACGCTTATCCGGGTCGGCAGCATTCGGGTCGTTGGTGTTGAGGATGAGGATCGGCACGCCCGCCGCCGCGAGTTTATTGACGTCATCGCGGATGATGTCCGGGTTCGGGGCGGTGATACCGACACCGTCTGGCTTGGCGGCAACGGCGTCATCCATGTACTTGACCATGCCTTGCACGTCGTCGTTGTTGGGGCTTAACCACTGGAAGTCAACACCGAAGAGCTTGGCGGCGTCAGTGGCGCCCTTGATCACGGTCACCCAGAAGGGATTACCGGGGCCACCGTGCGCTACAATGATGAGTTTGAGTTTCTTGGCCTGCGCATTGGTCTGGCCGACTACGCCCAGCGTCAGGCCAAAGACGACCAGCAGAGCGGCCAGGACACTAATAAAACGTTTGACGCGGCTGTTCATGTTTATTAAATCCTCTTTGCAAAAAGAAATCCACGGCGTGAACAAGGTACACTGGAATCGTTGGCGTACTGGTATGCTACACACCACCTCCTTGAGCTAATTCAAAACTCTCTTCCTGGAATGTCCAGAAAAAACACAGAACTGCCCAAATTTCGGTAATGAATATACAATGGTCTGCGGTGGAAGTCAACTCAGCCCACTGTTAAAACCATTGTCAAAAAAGACAACCATTTCAATGGGGTAACTATGCGTACCGTTTTCCGATCTGTTTTTAGGGGCATAAAGTCCATTCGCCAACGCTACGCGAGCACAAATCCGCGCACGAAGTTGCAAGTAGCGCTTGTGCTGGCCTTGATCGGCTTGCTGGCGTTCGGTCTGGGCCTCTACAACACCATCGATACCACCAACAAATTTAACGATCTGGACGCCATTCCGACGCCCGACGCCGAGACCGTGAAGCAGATGTCGCAGGCCGAACTGATGACGGTGGCCCAGGTAGGGATGGCTAAACGCGACCTTCTGGCGCGCCGCGCGCAAGCCTCGTCTCTGATCGGGGTAGGCGCTGCCCTGCTTGGGGTAGCCACGCTGATCTGGGTGAACATTCCCGATAAGGCTACACCAGCAACATCTCCTGCACCGAGTGCCACGTCGCCCGTAGAGGCGGGCGTAACCGTCGGGGCCGCAGAAGCGCAGGACAGCGGCGAATCGCAGACCAGCCCGCTCTGACCAGGGTTCGGGTCAGGCCGCCCCGGCGCGTGTCGTTCAGTATACCGCGTCGGTAGTGCGATGCGGCACAGCGTGCCTGCGCTTCGCGCCTACCCTTTTGCCAAACAAGTGGGCCAGCCTTTGGGGAAGGCTGGCCCAGACGAAGAGCAGAAGCAGAACCGGGAATTAGCGATACACTGAATCTTACTGGCTGCTTGAAGTGCCGCCCATCATGCTGCCAGTGTCCACTTCCTCGGCGCCGCTGACCGGCTCAACCGTGACCTGCTCGCCGATCTTGTCCAGCTTGACATCGAAGTTGAAATCGATGCTCACCGGCTTGGCCTCCGAGGAGTTCGTGACCAGGCTGGCGGTGGCCGCGTCCAGGTTGAGCGAGAGGTGCAGGCCAATGCCATGAGGCAGCTTGTCAGCCGTGCCGATGTAGCGGGTGATGCTGAATTTGAAATCCTTCAGGAACGCCTGAGCCATTGCGATCATCTGGTTGACCTGCTTATCGTCAACTTCTGCACCACCAGACTGGCTCTTGAGCATGGCCTTGAGGACCGGGGCAAACTCTTTGCTCTTGACCAGAGTCAGGATGTTCAGGTTGTAGGTGAAAACGGCGACAGTCTCATCACCGATCTTGATGTCGTCCTTGCGTTCTGCTGTGATGACGCCCGGAATGTTGGGCAGCTCGGAAAGCGCCTTTATCAATTCAGGATCGCTCAAGGCGGCCATAGCCGGATTGCTGCTTGCGCCGCCAAGCCCGCCGGCCCCGCTCATGCCGCTCATCATGCTGCCCAACATCGGGTTCTGCGCGATCTGCGAAATGGCTTTGGCGATGTTGACCTTCTTCCACTTACCCTGGGTCGCCGTGTCGCCCATGAAATACAGATCGCCATTGACGATGCGGAACTCGAAATTGCCCTGCTGCGTCTTGCCCTCGCTGGTCAGGCTGCCCTGAATGACGTTCGCCATCGTCAACGCGCCCGCGGCAGCCGCCGGATCGCCCGCGCCACCGCTCATCTTGGTTGTGTCAATGCTGAAGGGGCCTTTGCCCGTCAGCTTGAAATCAACGTTCTTGGCCGTGTCGCCCGTGTCGGCCTTCAGAGTAATGGTGTAGTCCATCTCGAAGGAAGACAACTTGCTCAGTGCAGCACTGTCTGCCGGTGTGTTAGCAAGCGAGCAGTCGTCGGCTTTCAGGCCAAAGCACATATCACCCTGGGCGCGCGCTGTCGTGGCTGGTAACGCGGCAACCACCAGCATTGCCACCATCACCAGCATAAAGCCGAGGCGGAATATGGTCTTCATACAGATTTCTCCTCTAGAAAGTTTGACAGGGTCTACAACTGTAATCCGATGGGACTTCTACTCTCGTCGTGCTTTGCCTGACGTTGACTGCCAACTGGACAGCCCAACCGCGCCAATTGTCGGTCTGGGGGTTCGAGCTACCTGGCCCGAAGCCCGACTTTCGCCAGGAATGTTGCGAGAAGGTTCTGCAGGTGACCGCCGGTCAGCCACTTCACGATCTCCTGCGCGACGCGGACGGCGATGGCTTCCGCCACCAGGCGCATGAACAGCGACAAACAGCCTGCCACGACCTGAGAATCCTGTCTCCCAACAATGGTAATTACGTTCCTCAGTGTAATAGAGTTTCGAGCAGTGCACAAGTTTTGACATAACAGATGTGGCCTGCCTAAACCCGCTTCCACGAGGAGCGCGACGCCCTCTAGAGTAAACCAGACGAGCGCTAAATTCCCATAAAAACGTCCAAAAAATTGTGTTAAGGCGCCGAACGAATGACACTGTTGGGGGTTATCGATCATGGGTAGCGTTGTCTCCTTTTGCAAAGAGAAACCACCATGACCACGCTGATCATTCTCAACCCCCACGCCGGCGGCGGGCGGGCCGGGCGGCTGTGGAGCAAGATCGAGCCACTGCTCTGGGAGCAGCTTGGCAAGCTGGTGGTGGCCGTGACCCAGCGCCCGGAGGAGGTGGCCGGGCATCTCGACAAAGCCAGGGCAGCGGGCCTGAACCGGGTGATCGCCATCGGCGGCGACGGCACCAACCATGCCCTGGTAAACGAGCTGGTGCGCTTGAACCGCGAAAATCCGGGCGAGCCGCCCATGACCTTCGGCAGCCTGCCCGTCGGCACAGGGCGGGACTGGGCACGCACCATCGGCATCCCGTTTAGCCCGGCGGCAGCCGTGCAGTGGATCAAAGCCGCTCACCCGGTACCGCTCGATCTGGGGCGGCTGGCAAGCGATGGGCAGGAGCGGCACTTCCTGAACATTGCCAGCGCCGGCATCGGCGGCGTCATCGCCAACCGTGTCAACCGCATCATAACGCGGCGGCCCTGGACGTTTTACAAAGCCACCGTGGAGACGTTGTTGAATTACCGCCCGCAGCGCATGAGCGTGCGGCTGGACGGCCAGGTCTGGTACGATGGCCCGGCTTACATCGTGGCCGTCGCCAACGGGCAGATGTTCGGTCATGGGATGCGTATTGCGCCGAATGCCGCCTACGACGATGGGCTGTTCGACGTGGTGCTGGTCGAAGGGATGCCCCGGCTGCGCATCCTATCCGCCCTGAACACCGTGTACAGCGGAGCGCACCTCAAGCGCTCTGACGTTCACTGCAAGCGCGCGCGGGTGGTTGAGGTCGAGAGTCACGAAGGGGCGCTCGGCCTGGAACTGGATGGCGAAAGCGCAGCGGGCCAGCACATGCGCTTTGAGGTCATGCCCCGGGCGTTGAACGTACTGGCCGGGGTCAAATGACCAATAACCAAGCCTGACAATCCTCAGACAGTCACGGCGGCGTCATTTTTCGTCCGTCGGGAGGTTCCGGCCTGAGAGTCTGGCATAGACCTGGGCCTCGTAGCCCAATTGATGCGGAGTGTACCAGCCAGGGCGCTCCATTCCATCCGGCAGATACTGCTGGTCTACCCACGCGCCGGGGTAGTCGTGCGGATATTTGTACTGCTCGCTATAGCTCTCACGTCCCTCGTGGCGGGCCTGCGCCGCGTTGCTGGTGGAGTCGCGCAGGTGGAGCGGAACCGGGCCTGGCCCGACTTCGTCCATGTGCGACAATGCTTTGAAGATCGCACCCGTCGAGTTGCTTTTGGGCGCCGTTGCGCAATACAGGCAAGCCTGTGACAGGAAGTAGGTTCCTTCCGGCATCCCAACTCGCTCGAAGGCATCGGCCAGGGCGTTAACGACCACAATCGCCTGGGGATCGGCTAACCCGATGTCTTCGCTGCACAGAATCAGCATCCGGCGGAAGAGGAAGCGCGGGTCTTCACCGGCATGGAGCATCTTCGCCATCCAGTACAACGCCGCGTCCGGGTCGCTGCCGCGCAAGCTCTTGATGAAGGCGCTGATCGTGTCGTAGTGCTCTTCTGAGTCCCGGTCATAGCGGATGGCGCGCCGCTGGATGCTCTCCGCAGCGATGTCCAGGTCGATCCGGATCACCCCATCGTCTCCGGGAGGGGTCGTCAGGACAGCCAGTTCCAGGGCATTCAGGGCGCTTCTGGCGTCGCCGTGCGCCACGTCCACCCAATGCTCAAGCGCTTCAGCGCTGACCTGTAGCTTCAATGCACCATAACCACGTTCCGGGTCTTGAATGGCCTGCGACAGAACATGGCGAATATCCGCCTGAGCAAGCGGTTCCAGCCGGAAGACCCGCGAGCGGCTGATGAGCGGGCCGACCAGCGAGAAAAACGGATTCTCGGTGGTCGCGCCGACGAGCGTGATGGTGCCCGCTTCGATGTGCGGCAGGAGCGCTTCCTGTTGAGATCGGTTCCAGCGGTGTATCTCGTCGATGAAAAGCAGCGTCCGGATATTCTTCGGTCTGGCCTCGGCTTCATCGACGACATCGCGCAGCTCCTTGATGCCGTCCAGCACGGCGTTGAGTGTGACAAAGGCGGCTCTGGTCTCGTGGGCGATAATGTTGGCGATGGTGGTTTTGCCTGTTCCGGGCGGCCCCCACAGGATAATCGACGTGAGTTGATCGGCCTCGATGGCACGGCGTAGCAAACGTCCCTTGCCAACGATATGATCTTGCCCCACGAACTCGTCGAAGCGGCGTGGGCGCATTCTATCGGCAAGCGGCTCTTTGGGGCCTTTCAGACCAGCGGTCTCGTCTGAGAAGCTGAACAGATCGTCCTCATACTGACTCTGATTCTTGCGCCGCCTGCCCGGTAAGTTGGAAGCCATGTGTCCACCTCTCGACATTCACGGACTGTATTCTACCCGGATTACAGGGGGACTGTTTTGACACTTTGCCGATCAGTTGGCAGATCGGCCCGGCCCTGTTGATGGGTCTATGATTCACCTGTTATCTATGCGGTGAGGAACGGAAGCACATGATGGGCGACACTGCACCCCTGTTGCAGCGGCTGTTTTCTCTTGAGGGCAAAGCGGCTCTGATCACTGGGGCTACCGGAGGGATCGGCGGCACGCTGGCCGTTGCGCTCGGCCAGGCGGGCGCAACTGTCGGCGTACATGGGCGGGAGCAGAGCAAGGTGGAACAAACGTGCGCCGAGGTCGAGGCTGCCAGGGGCCTTGCCGTGCCGCTGCTGGCCGATCTGTCCGATGTGCAAGCCTGCCGTGACCTGATTGCCGGGGCAAACGCGGCAATGGGACGGCTCGACATTCTGATCAACAACGCCGGCACGAATCGCCGCAAGCCCATCAAAGACGTGACTCCGCAGGACTTTGAGTACATTACGGCGGTCAATCTGCGCAGTGTCTATTTTCTGAGCCAGGCCGCGCAGCCGATCATGCGCGAGCAGGGCGGCGGCAAGATCGTCCACATCGGTTCGGTCAACATCTTTTACGGCCTGGAGACGATTTCGGTATACGGCATGACCAAAGGGGCTGTGGCCCAACTGACCAAAGTCATGGCGGTAGAGTGGGCGAAGGACAACATCCAGGTCAACTGTGTGACGCCGGGCTTTGTCGTGACGCCGCTCTCGCAGTCGGTCTGGGCCGACGAATACAAGGCCAACTGGCTGCTCAACCGGATTCCGCTTCGCCGCCCCTGCGCACCCGACGAACTGGTGGGGGCGGTCCTGCTGCTGTGCTCTCAGGCATCCTCGTACATCACCGGACAGAATATCGTGGTGGACGGGGGATTCCTGGCCGGTGGGTCGTGGATAGCGGAGTGAAGTATGGCGAATAAAGGTCCATGTCATCTGTTTCGAGGTTTTAATTCTCAGACACTGCATCAACCGGAATCTACCGCGAATTCCACGCAGGAAGGCTGTTGTTAAGGTCGAGTTTTGAGCGTAAAATCGGTTATGAGAATCGAAGTTCTCAATACAAACGATTTTCATACCAATAATTGACGAAAACGTAACGTATGCTCGTCCCCTTTCCCGAAGGTCTGGAACAGGCGCACAACCCGGCAGCCGTGTATCTGGCCGGGTTGCCGAGCGCCCACAGCCAGCGCACGATGCGGGCTGCCCTTAACAACATCGCCGTTATCGACGGCGCTCGCCCCGATATTCGGCTGGTTGCGGATCGGCGCGGCAAGCCTACACGGCGCGATCTGACTTACCTGAGCTATAACTGGGCGGCGCTGCGTTTCCAGCACATCACCGCTATCCGGGCCAGGCTGACCGAACTGTACCAACCGGCCTCCGTCAATAAGATGCTGACTGCGCTGCGGGGCGTGCTGGCGGCGGCCTACGCGCTGGAAATGATCAGCGCCGAGGACTACCAGCGCGCTGTCAGGGTCAAGGGCGTCAAAGCCAAGCCCGGATCGCCGGGGCGCACGCTGAACAAGCGGGAGATCAAGGCGCTGGTGCGCGCCTGCAAAGCAGACGACTCGCCAGCCGGAGCCAGAGACCTGGCCCTGATCGCGGTGCTTTACATGGGCGGACTGCGGCCCTCTGAATTGGTGGCGGCGACCCTGGAAGATTACGAGCAGGCCAGCGGGCGACTTGTGGTGCGGCAGACGGAAGGGCGAAAGGCGCGCACGGTCTATGTGCAGGGGCGGGCCAAACTGGCCGTCGAAGTGTGGCTGAT
This sequence comes from Chloroflexota bacterium, assembly GCA_021325095.1. Lineage (GTDB taxonomy): Bacteria > Chloroflexota > Anaerolineae > Aggregatilineales > UBA2796 > JAJPHV01. The sequence continues at coordinate 16,596 of JAJPHV010000143.1, forward strand.
CACCCGTGACCTGTGGCCCGGACCGCTCTTTTGCACTATCAACAAGGCGGGCCGGTTAAGCGACCAGGGCCTGACAACGCAGGCGGTGTATAAACTGCTGAAGAAGCGCGGCGAACAGGCCGGAATCCGTGAATGCAGTGCCCATATACTGCGGCGAACCTGTATCGCCAATCTGCTCAAGAACGGCGTCGATCTGGTGACAGTGGCCCGGTTGGTGGGCCACAGCAGCGTATACACCACAGCGCGCTATGCTCAACCTTCGGAAGAGATGCTGCGCAAGGCAGTCGGTGTGCTGCGTTTCCCCTTCTGAGCGAGCCACGCGCCTGTGCGCTGGCACGAAAAACGCCCGGCGTGATCTCACCGGGCGTTTTGAAAGCGTTCGGTTGATAGGACGGGCAGCGAGGGACAGTCTACATGCCCATCATGAACGCGGCCTCGTCACTGGCGAGCCAATCCTGAATGGATTGGTCGATTGGCTGGGAGGGCGCGGAGACTTCAGTTCCAGTCGGCGTCTCATCGATGTGAGGAGCGGACTGCGTGCCAGTTGTCTCTCGTAGAGCGCGAGGCGGCGGAGCAACAGGGGCAAGGAATACCTTCGCTGGCTCATAGACATCTGCGATTTTGGGTTGAGTCGCCATCTCCGGTCCACCCTCTCCTTGATGATCTTCAGATGTAAACAGTGTAAAAAGAATCGCGTCTTTACAGTTTCCCAATCTTATAACAATCGTTTTCCCGAATGATCACCGCCTGTCAATAGCGGCGACACCTGGTGTAACGCTCACTGTTTGACGGCCCCGGAGGTCAGGCCACGTATCATCTGGCGGGAGAACAGGGCATAGATGATCAGCACAGGCAGCATGGCAAGGGTGAGCGCCGCCAGCAGCGCCGTCCAGTCCTTGAGGAACTGCCCGGTAAACATCTGCACGCCGAGCGTCACCGTGCGCGTTTCTTCCTGAGAGGCCAGAATGAGCGGGAACCACAGGTCATTCCAGGTGGGGATCATGGTGAAGACGGCCACCGATGCGATGCCGGGGCGGACGAGCGGCAGCACCAGCCGGAAGAAGATGTGATATTCGCTGGCCCCGTCCACGCGCGCGGCGTCTTTCAGTTCGCGCGGCAGATCGCGCATGAACTGGCTCAGGATGAAGATCGCCAGCGGAAGGTTCTGGGCGATGTAGATCAAGATCAGCGATTGCAGCGTTCCGGTCAGGCCAAGCGCTGTGCAGATTTTGATGATGCCCACCGTGCCGAGCCGGATCGGGATCATGATCCCGATGGACATATACAGGCCAAGCCAGCGGTTGCCGGGGAACTGGTATTCCGATAGGGCATAGGCGGCCATTGCCCCGAACAGGATCACCGCAACGATGGTGCTCACGGTCACGATCAGGCTGTTCTGCAAATAGAGGCCGGTGTTGGCCCGGTCTGGATTGAAGACAAGCTGGTAGCCCGACAGGCTGAACAGGTTGCCCAGTGGGAGCGCGTAGGGATGGGCGAAGATGTTTTTGCGCTCCTTGAACGAGTTGATGATGGTCAGCACAATCGGGAACATGGCGAGGAACGTGTAGAACAGCAAGATGGCGTGCGGCAGGGCGGAACCGATCAACAACCGGTTCAGTGTTTGCCAGATGTCGGATCGGCTTTTGGCTGGCTGCCCTTGCAGGGCGGTGATCTTGGTCGTCATATTGCCCCCTATTTGCCCCGTCGCCCTCTTAACCTTCCGTCCGCGCCAGGCGTCGCTGCAAGAAGAACAGATAGAACATCACGCCTGCCAGGATCACGACGAAGGTGGCGGCGGCAATGGCCGTTCCCATCGTCGGATTGCCGGGCTGCAACTGGACGCCGTAATAGGTGCGATAGAACAGCGTGCCCATGATGTCCGTCGCATAATTGGGAACGGCCTGCGGGCCTTGCGTCGTGTAGATCAGATCGAAGGCATTGAAGTTGCCCACAAAAGTGAGGACAGCGACAATACCAATTGTGGGCAAGACCAGCGGGAACTTGATGTTCCAGAAAACTTCCCAGGCCGATGCACCGTCCACGATGGCCGCTTCAATCAGTTCATCGGAGATTCCGATCAGGGCCGCGATAAACAGGATCATGGGCAGGCCGACCCATTGCCACACAGAGATCAACGAGAGGGCGATCAGCGCCGTTTTTTCGGAACCGAGCCAGGGTTGGACCAGATCGCCCAACCCAAGAAACTGCAAGAAGCTGTCGAAGATGCCCCACGTCGGGTTCAGGATCAGGCTCCAGATGAAGCCGATGATGACGACGGAGAGCGTGGTCGGCGTGAAAATGAGGGTGCGGTACAGGGCGCGGAAGCGCAGCCGGCGCGCCGTGAGCAGCGTCGCCAGCAGCAGCGCCAGGGGGTTCTGCACCAGCATATGGATCGAGAAGAAGACGAAGTTATTGCGCAGCGCGTTCCAGAAGCGAGGCGCCCAAAGCTCGCCGAAGAGCAGTTCATTAAAGTTTTGCAGGCCCACGAAGACCGGTTCAGGGCCGCGCTGGTCGAAGAAGCTCAGGCGCAGCGAGTCCAGCAGTGGATAGGCCATGAACAGGGTGTAAATGACCACTGCGGGTAACAAAAAGACGACGATATGAAAGGGGAAGGGCTTGCGCCGGTGGGGTGTAGCCTGCTGCATACCGCCTCGCTCAACTACTTATATCTGGCAGTGTCGCGCTTTTCTAAAATGATAAAACATTCTGTTGAAAGTTTCGCACAGCTATTTTTCAAAGGGTTGCTGACTCGCCTTGTAGTTGCTGACTCGTAGGGGCGGGCTACGGCCCGCCCCTGATCTGGAAGCCTTCCGCGAGAGCGACCAGCCGTTACGACTTGGCGGCGGGCTTGTACCACTTGTCCAGGTCGGCCTGGATGGCGTCACCGGCCTGCTGCGGCGTCAGCTTGCCTTGAAGCAGTTGCGAGGTCACGTTCCACAGATTGTTCTCGGTGGGGTGATCCGGGTTGGCACTCAGCTTCTGGTAGGACGAACGCAGGGCCGATTCACAGGTTCCACGCCAGCTCAGGAAGGTGTTCGCCAGCGGGTCGTCGAGCTTGATCTTGAAGTTGCCCAGCGGGAAGAAGCCCGGCAGGCCGCCGCCATAGAGCTGTGCGAACTTTTCAGTAGCGACGAATTCCAGGAACTTCTGAGCCGCCTCCGGATTCTTGCTCTTGGCATTGGCGCCCAAAGCGATGTCGAGCTGGTCGGAGATCACGCACTTGCCATTGGCGCTGGCCGGCGGCGGAGCCTTGAACGCGCCCATCTTGAAGTCAGCGTCCTTGTTGAAGCCCGCGATTTCCCACGACCCAGCGGGGAAGATGGCCGCTTTGCCACTGGTGAACAGGCCCTGGCTGTCGGTGTAGGAGATGGCCTCGTGGCCCTTCGGCAGGTAGGGCGCCCATTTGCTCAACGCTTCAAAGGCAGCCACAAAGCCCTTGTCGTTGTATTTGCGCGTTCCATCGATCAGACCCTTACGGCCAGCATCCCCACCCCAGAAGTTCGGGCCGATGTTGTCAAAGCCCATGCTGGTGGTCGTCCAGCCTTCTTTCGTCCCAATGGCAAGGGGCGTCATGCCATCTTTTTTGATGTTTTCCAGCAGGGTCAGGAACTCTTCATAGGTGGCCGGTTCCTTGAAACCCTTCTGGTCGAAGTAGTCTTTGTTGTAGATGAAGCCGTGCAGCACGGAAGCCATCGGCACGCAGTACGTCACTTTGCCATCTTCGGTTGTCCAGGCGATCTTGGCAAAGTCGCTGAAGTTTTCCATGCCCTTCAGCTTGGTGACGTCCGTCAGGTTGCCATCCTTGTAGAGTTGGAGGCCCGCATCAAACGGACGGCAGGTGATCAGGTCGCCCGCCGTACCACTCTTGAGCTTGGCGTTCAGGGCCGCATTGTAATCGGGCGGGTTGGTCGGCTGGAATTTCACATCGATGTCGGGGTTATCGGCCTTGAAAGCAGCGATGATCTGATCCCAGACGGCTTCGTCGCCGGTGCGCCAGCTTTCGATGACCAGCGTCACTTTTTGCTGCGCCTGGGCGGTGTACATCTGAACACCGAGCAGCACGATTGCCAGCACGAGGAACAAACGCAAAAGCCTCTTGTTCATTTCTGGAAAGTCCCTTTCTCTTTGACGAATCACATGACAAACCACGTTCTGAGGTACCTTCGTCTGAGCAGGTTGATCCGACTGGTCGTTGCGCTTGCCTTCACCTTCCTTTTCTGCCTACAGGCCCAATTCTCTTTCCAAAAGCAGGGCGCCCGCTCCGAGCAGGATGGAGCGTTCGTCCTGCTCGTTGGCAACGATTTCAACCCCTTCGGTCATGTACGGAAAAGCCCACGCCTTCACATTCTGCCGTACCTGGTTGAGAAACCTGTCGCCCAGGCCCACCATACTGCCCGTCAGCACAATCATTTGTGGGTTCAAGAGGTGGAGAATGATGATGATGGCCTGGCTGAGGTAGGTGGCGACAGACGTAACGAGTTCGGTGCATTGTGGGTCCCCGGCCTCGAGCGCCTGCCGAATATTGCTGATCGTCACGTCAGCGCCATCGCTGAGGCGCGCCAGGAGCGAAGCGGGATGGCTGCGCACAATGTCTTGCGCCCGCCTTTTCAGGCTCCAGCCACTGATGGCGGTTTCGAGACAGCCACGCCGCCCACAGAGACACAATGCGTTTAAGGTTGGAAAAGGCGTGTGCCCCAGCTCTCCGGCAGCAAAGGCATTGCCCTCCACCAGATGCCCTCCGGCCAGGATGCCGACGCCGATGCCGGAACCAACTTTCAGGACGACCAGGTCTTTCACATTCTGGGCTGTCCCGAAACGCGATTCCCCGATGGCGGCCAGGTTACTGTCGTTGCCCACGCATACCGGGACTTTGAAGCGATCCGCCAGTATTCTGGCAAGAGGAACGTTGACCCATTCGAGATAAGTGGCAAGCTGAATCACGCCTGCGCGCATGTCGATGACGCCCGGCGTGCCTACGGCAATGCCGAGCAAGGGACGCGTCGCTTTGGGCACAATCTCCGCGATCAGGTCGGACAGCGCGTCAACCAGCGCCATTGACGTTGCCCCGTTCATGGGCACTGAGCGTTGTTCCAGCACTTCCATCCGCAGATCGAGCAGGGCGGTGGTCAGGACGACATCGTTAATGGTGGCGGTAACGATCTGGTAGATGTCTTTGTTGAAGGTCAGCAACGTCGCCTTTTTGCCGACTCGATCTGTCTGCGTCTCGGGGCCGACTTCAACGACCAGGCCACGTTTGATGAGGTTCTGGGTTAGCTCTGTGACGGAGGGGCGCGAAAGATTCGTCAGTGCTGCCAGCCGCACCCGCGAGATGGCCGAGTGCGCATAGATTTCGCGCAGCAGCAGTGTTTCGTTATGTCGCTTCAAAGAGGCTGTGGTGGCTTTATTGCTGGTTGCGCTCGGAATCATCAAAAAGGCTCTCGTTGGATTTATTCGTAAACATTACGAACAAATTCACGATAGCATAGATCAGGCGGCGCTGTCAAGAGGTCGGAATTGGTGAAAACGCAGAAGGCCATCCCCAACCTGGGCGCGAAGGCCCGTGCCCAATGCCTACGAGGAGACTTCCTGCGGCCATTGCGCCAGCCACCGCTCGACCTGCGCTGCCGTCGGGATCGCCAGCCCGCCGTGTGCGGTGGTGCTCAATCCGCCGCAGATATTCCCGCAGCGCAGGCAGACTTCGAGGGAATCCCCGCGCAGGTAGCTGTAGAGAAAGCCGGCATTGAAGCAGTCGCCCGCGCCAGTCGTGTCGATCACATTGACCGGGATCGCCGGTTCTCGAATAATCTCATTGCCGCAGCGAGCGATGACGCCCTCTCCGCCGCACTTGATGACGACCACCGGCGTCAGTTCGGCCAGTTTCGCCAGTGCCGCTTCGACCTCGACCTCGCCGGTGAGCGCCAGCGCTTCGGCGGCATTCGGGGCAAAGATATTCACGGCGCGCAGCGCCTCGGCAATGCCCGGTGTCGCCAGCGTGACGTTGTGAGCCTGGCAGTCCATATAGATGAGCGCGCCGACCTCACGCGCTGCGGCAGCAACGTCGAATAACTTCTGACCCAGATACAGCCCCGACAGCAGGACACAACGCGGCCTGTACTGCCGGACAAGCGGCGCGAGGGGTGTCTCGATTGGCGGATCGCCAAAGGTGACAAAGGCACGTTCGTGCGGAAACGAGAGCGAGACCGTGATCAGGCGCAGCGGGCGCTCGTGCAGGCGGAACAGGCTGTCGTCGATCCCTTCGTGCCGACAGGCGTCGCGCACAAACTGGCTGAACAGATCGCTGCCAAAGTTGGCAGGCCAGGCCGTGCGCAGCCCCAGGCGATGCATCGCCAGCGCCGGGTAGAAGGCGCCGCCGGGCAGCATTTCAAAACCCGTGCCGACGACCTCCGCGCCGAGCCTGGGCATGTCCGGCAGCCCTGTGAAAATCAGATCGCAAAAATAGTCGCCCTCAAGCAGCACATCGTATGCAGGCGACTGGTCGGACCGGTCAGCAGGCGTCGTCATTGGCGTGTGCGGCCTACTGCCATTTCCCGATGTAGGGCGCGTGTGCCGCCAGGTACTGATCAACGAGCGTCTGTGCCAGCGAGTAGGACAGCACCAGCGGGTGAGCCATCAGCGCCATGACCGCTTTCTGGCGCGAGCGCTGCATGATCGCTTCCACCGTCAGCCGCTCATAGCGTTTGACGCTGCGCATCAGCAGTTCTTGCGCTTCGGGAATGTCGCCAATGGGCAAGGGGCGGATGCCGTCTCGATCCACGACGCAACTGACCTCCACCACGTCGCCCGGCCTCATGCAGTGGATCGCGCCCTCGTTGGGCACGTTCAGCCCGGTGTAGAGCGGATTGCCCGTCTCCAACGCTTCGATAATGCTCAGTGCGACGCCAGCGTAACCCTCGCCCACCTCGCCGTGCTTTGCCTCCGGTGCGCGTTCGTCCGCCTCCTCCGGCGTGGGCGCATCGGAGCGCGCGTAGTACATATAGGTCGAGCTGCGCCGCGCTTCGTAGCCGTAATAGGCTTTGAGAGCGGCGGCGGGGTCGCGCTCAACGCCGATACTTTTCAACTGCTTAAGCAAGTGCTGGTTCAACTCGCGGATTTCTTCGCCGCGTGTGCGTTCCTCCGCGCTGATCTTCTGGACGGCTTCGTCGGCATAGTGAAAGTAGTAGAGATATTCGTTCATCCACATGCCGACTTCCTGCACCAGTTCAGGATCAAAGACGTTCAGCATCGTGCCGCTCAGGAAGCCCGGATCGCGCAACAGCGGCCCCAGGAGGTCCTGGCCGTTGTGCGTGACCCGCCGCCCCCAGGATAGGTGATTGAGGCCGAACACCTCGGCACGCAGCGTTTTGCTGTCCAGGTTGAGCCAGCGCGCCACCGAAAACTGGGCCTCGTTGGCCGCATCGCAGATACCCACCGTCCGGTGGAAGCCGTTGTCGCGCAGGGCCTGCGTGACCAGCCCGGCGGGGTTGGTGAAGTTAAACATCCACGCGCCGGGGCTGACCTTTTCGAGCAGTTCCGCGTAACCAAGCACTGCCGGGATGCTGCGCAGCGCCATTGCAAAGCCGCCCGGCCCGGTGGTCTCCTGGCCGAGCACGCCGTGCCGCAGCGCGATCCGCTCGTCGAAGACGCGGCCCTCGTCGCCGCCGACCCGAATGGTTGTCACCACGTAACGCACGCCCTCAAAGGCTTCGCGGGCATCGGTGGTCGAGGTGATGCGCACAGGGCTGCCCACCGCCCGTGCCACCTCACGGCACAACGCGCCGAAGACGCTCAACTTGTCGGCGTCAATGTCCATCAGACAGATTTCGTCGAGACCGATTCGTTCGGCGCGCCGCAGGGCCGACGCCACAAACAGCGGCGCACGGACGCCGCCTCCGCCAATCAATGCGAGTTTCATACTTGATTTACTCTTCTATCGAACTCAGCCGCGCACAGCGCCGCTGGTCATCCCCCGGATGAACTGGCGCTGGAAGATCGTAAACAACACAACCATCGGCAGCGCCACGATGAGCGAGCCTGCGGCCTGCAACGTGACGCTGGCAGTACGCGAGTTACGGAAAAAGGCCAGCCCGACGGGCAGCGTCCGGTACTGATCGCTCGGCGCGAGCACCAGCACCAGCAGGAATTCGTTCCACGTCCAGACCGAAAGCAGCACGATCAGCGTCAGGACGGAGGGCATCACCAACGGTACCAGCACCTTTCGCAGCGAAGTCCAGGTGCCCGCGCCGTCGATGACCGCCGCCTCGACCAGTTCGGGCGGCACGGCCAGGAACGCAGCGCGCATCCAGAACACGCCAAAGGCAATGCTCAGGGCCGCCTGTGGCAAGATCAGCCCCCAGAAGTTGTTGATCATGCCGAAGGTGCGCAGCCGATAGTACAGCGGCACGATGGCGGCCTCGAACGGCACAGCCACGCCGATCAGGAACAGCAGGAACAAGGCACGCTGGCCGGGCGGCTTGAGCAGGCCGAAGGCGTAGCCACCCATCACCGAGAACACCACAGAGATCACAACGGTGGGTGCGACCACGATCAGGCTGTTGCGGAAGTACAGGCTGAACTTGCCACGCTCCCATGCCTCCGCGAAGTTGTCCAGCCGGAAGGCCGCCGGCAGGGAAAAGACACTGAGCGTCAGTTCTTTCTCGGTCTTGAAGGCCGTCAGGACGATGAGCAGCAGCGGCGCAAGGGCAATGGTCGTGCACAGGCCAAGCACCACGTAGGCCAGGATGGTGCGCGAGCGATAGCGGGGCTTCCAGATGTTCATCTCACCAATCCCCCATGACACGCCTGTGCAACCACAGCACGCTCGACGACAGCCCAACAATCAGCAGCGTGAGGACAACTGCAATCGCCGCGCCGTAGCCGACCTGCGTTTCGATGAAGGCCACCTGGTAAAGCTGGAAGGCGATCACGTAGGTTTCCTTGCCGGGGCCGCCCTGAGTGGTCACGAAGATCAGCCCGAACAGGCGCAGCGCCTCGATCATGGTGATCACCAGGGCCACGCCAAGCTCGTTGCGGATGCCAGGCAGCGTCACCACCATAAACTGGCGAAACTCGTTTGCCCCGTCGATCTCCGCCGCATCAAACAGATCAGTGTCGATGCGCTGCACGCCAGCCAGGAAAAGCACCAGGCACAACCCGTAGGTCATCCAGGTGACGATCAGCCCGATCACCGGGCGGGCCAGGTCGAAATCACCGAGCCAGGGCCGCGAGGACAGCCCAAAGGCACGCAGGATTTCGGCTACGGGGCCAAAAGCCGGGTTCAAAATCCACGTCCACACCACACCGACGACGGTGATGGGGATGATCTGCGGCAGGAAGAGCGCCGTCTGGAAGAACGTCATGCCGGGCAGCCGGCGGCGGGTCAGCAGCGACGTGACGACGAGCGCAATGAGGATGGGCAAAACGCTGCTGAAGATGATGAAATACAGGTTATGGGCCAGCGCCGTCAGAAAAGCCGGGTCCTGGAGCATACTGGCGTAGTTGTCCAGGCCCACGTACACGGGCGGGTTCAGCCCATCCCACTGCGTAAAGCTGGCGCGCAGCGTATCCGCCATCGGCAGCAAGGCAAAAACCCCGTAGACGATCAGGGCAGGCAACAGGTAGAAATAGCCGGTAGACCAGTGCAGCCAGGGCAAACCGGCGCGCAGCCGCCGCTGGCCGCGCGCCCTGTGTGCTGGCTGTGCTACCGGGATCGGGCGAGACTGCTCGATCTCGCGGGCCATGGGGGTTACTTCCGCGAGGCGAGATAGTCGGCGTAGACCTTCTGCATACGCGCCGTGAATTCCTTTGGCGTGATGCGCTGCGCGAATAGCTCCTGCGTGCCCGCGCCGAGTTCTTCAAACAGCTTGGGCGCTGCCCAGTCGATATAGTGGCCGACGGCGTTGCGCGCGTTGGCATCGTTGTAAACGTCGATCATGTCTTTGAGCAGCGGGTCGATCTTAACATCCTTGCTGATGGCTCTGGCCGGAAGCTGCCCGATAGAGGCGATCTGATCGGCTACCTCCTGTGAGACCAGGTAGTTGATGTATTCGGCGGCCAGGTCAGGGTTCTTGCTGCTCTTGCTGATGCCGAAGGGAATGCCCGGCCCGCCGATGGTCATGCCCGGTTTGCCGCCAAAGCCCGGCACAGCAAAGAAGCCATAATCGCCGGGTTTGCCCGCCTCGATGACCTGGGCCGCGTACCAGTTGCCGCTCAACATCATGGCTGCCTTGTCGGGGACGAAGGTCTTGGGCAGATCATCACTGTTGATGCCCTCATAGCCGGGAGTGTAGTAACCGGCTTTGGCCCAGTTCTGGGCGATGGCTGCTGCTTCCTGGTTCTCCGGGATGTCGAACGAGACATTGTTACGGCCAAAGATGAAATCGTCCATCCACTGCCGCGTGACCTTCAGGTGCTGGATAGTGCTGAATACGTGGAAGCCGGGGATGGCATTGCCACTGGTCGCCATTGCCAGCGGCACGACTCCTTTGTCTTTCAGGGTCTTGAGCAGCGATTCAAAGTCCTCAAAGGTCTTGGGGACTTCAACGCCGTTGTCTTTGAAGATTTTCTTATTCCAGTAGACGCCGACGATCTCAGCCGACACTGATACACCAAAAAGGTGGCCTGTGCCGAACTCGACCTGATCGGTGAAACGGTTGCGGGCCAGCAAGCCTTCGGAGAACAGCTTGTCCCATCCGTACTTCTTGGCATAGTCGTCCAGCGGCAGCAGCAGACCGGCCTTGACCAGGCGGCCCATCGACGTTTGCCCCTGGTTGACCTGGGCCACATCCGGCGCGTCAGGCTGGGTCATCGCCAGCGGCAGCGTGTTCATCAGGTCGTCCAGCGTGTAGCGCGAGCGCTCGATCTTGACACCAGGATGCGCCTTCTCGAAGTTGGCGTTGATCGTGTCGAACAGATCGCCGTATGGCCCTGTTTCCTGATCCCACACCACTAACTTCTGGCTCTCCTGGACGGCACTAATTTTCAGGTTGGGCAGTGCTGCGGTACAGGCCATGACCGCGATCAGCATGAACAAAAGCATCGAACGGCTAAAGCGCTTCATAATTTTGTCCCTCCAAAGGGAAATCTCTACTTGTATAGAAGCCACACTCCATAGTGTAAGCTACCCACGCCACTTGAGCAATCCGGTGATCTACGAATGCAGGCTGGGCGGGGTGAGCGCGTGAGGCAAACCCAGGATGCCCTGGCTGCCCATCATGACAAACCAGTGCGAGACCCGCGCCAGATAGTCCATCGGGTAAGGTCGATCATTCTCCAGCCACCAGAGGATCATGCCCATGAAGCTGGCGGCGATCTGGCTGGCTAACACGTCGAGCGGGACATTGAGCGTCTCGGCTTGCACATCTTTACGAATGGCCGAGATGGCCGAGATGGCGGCCTCGGCAATGTACTGGCGCAGCCGCCGCTCTACGAGCGCCCCAACTGGCCCGCCCAGAAGCGTCCGGTAGAGCTGAAAGTTTTCGTCCAGATAGCGATACAGGAGCAGGATCGGGGCCGTCCCGTTCGGGTCGCTGGCACTCTCCAGCGAAATCTCGGGAAGATGCTGGCTCAATTCCTCGTACAGACCTTCCAGGCAGTCCAGCAGCAGTTCCTCTTTGTCCCGGTAGTGCCGGTAAAAGGTGATGCGCGCCGTGTCGGCCCGATCCGTGATGTCCTGAACGGTGATCTCTTCGTAGGGCTTTTGCAGCACGAGTTCCAGAAAGGCGCTTCTGAGCCAGCGGCGCGTTCGGGCAGCACGCCTGTCTTGAGACTCCATGAGGATGCTCCTGAAAACTGTTACAAATGTAACAAAAGTAACGCCGACTGGCAATTCCCAATTGACTTTGATGCACCTGGTACGTTATGTTACACAACGTATATCTGACCGATACCGTCCGGGTGGCAGGCGATACACCTGGATTGTGAAGCGATGCAGCCAGCCCGTGTACGGCTTTCCCACGCAGTGGACTGCCGATGCAGGCCACAACGGCGACCAGAGAAGTCGATATGTTCCTGCCAGATCGTCGATGGACAAAAGTCATCAATGACCTGTGGCTCTACAAAGCGCGCACCATTGTCGTTATCACGGCAGTAGCGCTTGGCGTCACCGGGATCGGTCTGGTCAGCACGACATTGACCGTGCTCGTGGAAAACTACGTGATGCAGTATTGGGCCGCCAACCCCGCGCAAGCACGGCTCAATCTTAGCCCGTTTGGGGAGAGCACCCTGCGACAGGTGCAGCATCTGCCGGAGGTAATGGCCGCCGACGCCCGGCACGTAATCAACGCCCAGATCGAACTGGCGGGCAAAAACCCGTATCCACTGATGCTGCAAGCCATCCCGAATTTCGAGTCGATGACGGTTGACACGTTGAAATTTATGCCCGGCGCACAGGTTCGCCCACCCAAAGGCAGCCTGTTGTTGGAACGTTCCGTCCTGAACAACCAGGATGTTCGCCAGGGTGATACGGTCAGGGTGCGGATGCCCGACGGCAAGCAGCACCAATTGACGGTTGCCGGGTTTGTATTCGACAGTGTCCAGATTCCCACGCCGATCAGTTCGCAGCTATACGGGTACATCACGTTTGAGACAGCGTTCTGGCTGGAACAGGACGAAAAGGGCGTTTTTACCCCCATCCTGAACCAGCGCTATGATCGACTGCTGGTCGTTACGCAGGCAGGCACTTACGACAAAGCTGGCATCGAAGCCCAGGTCTATCGGCTGAAAGAGGACCTTGCACGGTTCACGCCGAGTGCGCCAACCGTCCTGGGCTACACCATCCCGCCGCCGGGCAAACCCACATTGCAGGACAATCTGAATTCGATGCGGATTGTGCTGGAGGTAGCCGGGGTCACGTCGCTGGCCCTGAGTGGCTTCCTGGTCGTTAACATTATGACGGCGCTCATTGCCCAGCAGATGAAGCAAATCGGGATTCTGAAAGCCATTGGTGGGCGTGCCCACCAGATCGTCGAGCTTTATCTGGTCATGGCGATGTTTCTGGGGGGTGTGGCCTTCGTGATGGCCGTCCCGCTCGGCCTGTTGGGGGCCTACGGCGTCACTCGCTTCATCGCCAGAATCGTGAATATCGACGTTCTACGCTTCTACCTGCCCTGGTCCACGCTTGGCTTGCAAGCCGCCGCGTCGCTGCTCGTGCCGCTGGCGGCGACCTTCATTCCGGCCTGGCGCGGGACACGGATCACGGCCCGCGAATCAATGGCAAGTAACGGCGCCAGCCCCACATTTCGGGGTGGCTTGCTTGGCAGACTGGGTGGCCCATTCGGGGCAGGCAATACGCCGATCCTCCTTTCCGTTCGCAACGTCTTCAGGCAGAAGTTGCGCCTGGTGCTGACCCTGGTCGCGTTGAGCATCGGAGGCAGCACCTTTATCGCCGTGATCGGGACGCACGCTTCGTTGAATGCGGCCTTCGACACCATCAAGGCTGAGAACAACTACGACATTCAGATTCGCTACCAGCTTGACAAAGACACGCTGCCCGGCGAGGTCGAAAAGGCCATTCGGGCCGTTCCGGGCGTTGTGGCTGTGGAGACCTGGAAGACAGCATCCATCCGGCGTGTGTTTGATGATGGAACACAGAGCGGTTCTGTGCCAATTATCGGCATTCCGCCTGAAACGCCAATGCTCCATCCGAACCCGCTGGCGGGGCGCTGGCTGGCCCCGGACGGACGCGACACGCTGTACGTCAATTTCGATGCCCTGGAAGTGCTAGGTACGGATGCCCTGGATAGGCCGATCCAGATCGAAATCAACGGGGACAAGGAATGGTGGCAGGTGGTCGGCGTGGGGAGCCGCACCCTGAACCCGGTAGGTTACATCCGCCTTGAGGATTTCGAGCGCCTTTATAAGATTTTCCCTCCGCAGCGCCTGGTCATCATCCAGACGCAGTGGACGGATCGTCAGTACGTTGAGGGCATTGAAGCGCAAATAATGGAGCGCTTCGCCGCCAAGAAGTGGAAGGTCGATAGCTCCATTACCCTGAGCCGGAATATCGGCTCGGCCTTCAGTCAGATCAACAACGTCATCTACATCCTGCTCGGCACGGCAGCGCTGATTGCGGCGGTGGGCGGCCTGGGGCTGGCGAATACGCTGGAACTGAGTGTGATGGAACGTACCCGCGAGATCGGCGTTTTGCGATCCCTGGGTGCGCGGAACCACGTGATCCGGCAGATGGTGATCACAGAGAGCATCACCATCTGTCTGATCAGTTCGGTCATCGCCGCCGTTCTCTCCAATCCGATTGGCAGGCTGCTGTGTGACCTGATCGGGAATGCGCTGCTGGCGCGCAAGCTAACTTACGAGTTTTCGTCTGTGGGGTTGCTGCTGTGGATGATCCTGATCAGCACTTTGAGTTTGCTGGCGAGCCTGGCCCCGGCCCAGAGCGCGATCAAGCTCACAGTACGCGATACGTTGGCCTATGAATGATGCGCTATGAGTGAACTGTTTATCGACATCCGCAATCTGGTCAAAATCTACAAGACACCTGCCGGCGAATTCCCGGCCTTGAAGGGCGTGAGCCTGACTATTGATCGGGGCGAATTTGTTGCCATTACGGGCAAATCGGGCAGCGGCAAATCGACCCTGCTGAACACGTTTACGGGCATCGACCACCCGACCTCTGGCGAAGTCTATATTGGGGGCGAGGCGCTGCACCGCTACGGCGAGGAGCAGATGGCGATCTGGCGGGGGCGCAACCTGGGAATCATCTTCCAGTTCTTCCAGTTGCTGCCCACCTTGAGCGTGATCGAGAACGTACTGATTGCGATGGACCTCAATCACGTGATCAAGCGGAACCAGCGGCGCGAACGGGCCATGTATTTGCTGGAGCTGATGGGATTGGACGACAAAGCCCACAAAATGCCGAGCGCGCTCTCTGGTGGGGAGCAGCAGCGGGGGGCGATTGCCCGCGCGCTGGCAAACGACCCGCCGCTGATCGTGGCCGACGAGCCAACCGGCAACCTCGACAGCAGCACAGCTGAAGCGATTTTCGACCTGTTCAAGAGCCTGGTTTCCGAAGGCAAAACGCTGATCATGGTCACGCACGACAACGACCTGGCGAAACGTGCAGACCGCAACATTGTCATTTCAGACGGCCAGATCGTGAGTCAGGGTGAGCGCCTCCGCCAGGAACTTGTGTTGGCTGCCCTGTCTGATCGGAGCATTGTGCCGCCGGCTGTGCGGCTGAAAGACGAAGCCCACCCGCAGCGCTAGGAGATGGTGCGCACAGCGCTGGCTTTTACGTAAAGAACCGGGCGAACCAGGAACTGACGCCGCTCTGCCGGGCGCTGACGACAATTGAGGTAGGCCCACAGTTGCGCGCAATTCTGGCAACCTTGCTGTTCCGGCGGATCCGTCCGCGCCAATCGCGGTGGGACGTGCCGACCACCAGCAGATCGTAATCGCTTGCCTCCTGGACAATGGCCTGGACGGAATCCGCACTCACCGTGACGTGGCGTTCCAGCGCCACGTCGTCCTCGATTTGAACTTCACGCAAAATCTCCGCCAGAAACGCCTGTCCATACGTTTCCGGGTCGGCCTGCCTCGGAGAAACGACGTGCAGCAGGCGCAATTCGGCGTGGAAAGCGCGGGCCAGATCGTGCGCGAGGGGCAGCGCGACTTTGATGTTGGGGCCGCCAGCCGTCGCCAGCAAAATGCGGTGAACTTTGGGCAGGCCGCGATCATGGATAACCGCCACGTCGCAGGTCGCTTCGTTGAGCACCGGGTCAAGGATCGTGCCCATGACGGCTTCCGGGTTGCGCGTCCAACCCCGCCAGCCGATCATGATCAGTTGGCAGTGCTGGCGTTCCACCGTGTGAACGATGGTGCTGCCAACGTCCGCCGTGCGTTGCAGGAGCAGGCGCATAGGGGCCGGGTCGCCGATGCCCGGCTTGTAATGCTGCAATTTTTCGTTGAGCAGTTCGCTGGCCGCCGGGTCAGCGGCGACGTTGAGCGCGACAACCTCGCCGTGCCGCACGCCCGCCAGCGCCGATGCCAGATCGAGCAAGGTTTCGCTTTTTTCTGCGCCAGCCAGCGGCACGAGGACACGGAATTCCCGTTTGCTCAGGGCCGCAACCTTGTCCGGCTCTGCTCCCTGTAATTTTGCGAGGTAGGCCGGGTTGAAAAGCTCTGCGTCAAACTCGACGGTATAGCCGCACAGGTTGCACACAAAGCTGATCGGCAAGACGTGAATCGGAGTCACCGTCCCTGCTTCGCCTTCGGCGAATTCGTAGAACTCATCGCGGCGCGCGCCTTGAAACTGCAACGTCCCCTTGCACAGCGGGCAAGGCAGTTCAAAGTCGTTCAGGCGGTCATCCCAGCGTGCGCTGACCAGTTCGGCCTGCCGCTTATACCATTCTTCCGCCTGTACCGCCTCGACCAGTGATCGGGCGCGCTCCTTATCATTCAGCTTTTCAGCCATAGGTAATTTAGCGCAAGAGGACTGTCGCGTTGACGCGACAGCAGCGGAATTGCGCATCTCTCCTTTGTGTGCTAGCATCGACCTCATCGATTGCCCTTACGGGCATGGTCACAACGTCCTTGACCAACTTCAAGTTTGGCGGCTGTGC
>JAJPHV010000132.1 GCA_021325095.1 Chloroflexota bacterium
ATGGCTCATGAAAGTATTATACAACATGAACCTATATAATGCAAGAGAGAGGGTGCGCCTTATATCCCCATGCCTAAAGGCAGGGGCTTTACGGCGCTTTCCGGTAAAAAGGGCGGCTCAGAGGCCGCCCTATCACGCTATTGTAGCAGCTATTATAGCAGATCGTCAGTTGTTCGCCGCTTTTTGCTGCCGGGCGACCAGGTCTTCCAACTGGTTCACCATCTCGTCGATGGTTGCCAGGCCCTGCTGCCAGAAGTGCGGATCAGTCAGATCGACGCCCACCTTCGCCATGATGTTTTCTGGCTTGTCCGAACCGCCCGCTGCCAGCACGTCCAGGTACTTCGGCGCGAAGGATGAGCCTTCCTGCCGGTACTTGTTGAACAGCGCCAGCACCAGCAGTTCGCCAAAGGCATAGGCGTAGACGTAGCCCGGCGTGTTGACAAAGTGCGGAATGTAGCTCCACCACAGCCCATAGTCATCGCGGAGCGTGACGCTGTCGCCGAACATGGCGCGCTGCGTCTTCATCCAGAGTTCGGCGAAACGCTCCGAGGAGAGTTCGCCTTCGGTACGCCGCGCGGTATGGATGGCGTCCTCGAAGCGGTTCATGCTGATCTGCCGGAAAACCGTTGCGAACGTATCCTCGATCTTGCTGGCAAGCATGGATAGCTGGACTGCCGGGTCTTTTTCGCGGTTCATCAGGTCGGTGAAGACCAGCATCTCGCCGAACACCGAAGCCATCTCAGCCGTCGTCAGCGGCGTATAGGCTTCCAGCGCACCCTTCGGGCGCGACAGATACATGTGAACGCCGTGCCCCAGTTCGTGGGCCAGCGTGGTCACGTCGCGGTTGATGCCCGTATAGTTGACCAGCACATAAGGGTGCGAGGATGGCACATTGGGGCTGGCAAACGCACCACTGCGCTTGCCGGGCATAGCCGGAGCGTGAATCCAGCGCTTGTCGAAGAACTCGCCGGCGATCTCGGCCATGCGCGGGTGGAAGGCGCGATAGGCATTCAGCACGATGTCGCGCGCCTCGTCCCACTGGTAACGCGACGTGGCGGAGGCGAGCGGCGCGTAGCGATCATAGTCGTACAGGGTGTCGTAGCCGAGCAGCTTGCGCTTGATCTGGTAATAGCGTGACACGATGTCGTAACGCGACGTGACGGCATCGATGAGCGCCTGCACAGTTTCATCGCTGGTTTCATTATCCAGGTTGCGCGACGAAATCCAGGTCGGGTACTTGCGCAGGCGATCATTGGAAGCTTTGTCAGCCAGGATGGTGTTGAAAACGAAGGTAGACATGCGCAGCGTTTCGCGCAGCCCTGCCGTCATGGCGTCGGCGGCCCGGCGGCGGGTTTCCCGATCGGGCAGGTACAGCGCGCGCAGCACCACATCCTGGGGAACCTTCTTGCCGTCAAAGTCGTAGCGCTGTGCGGACAGCGACTCGCCGAAGTAACGGTTCCAGGCCTGGACGCCCGTCACCGCCTTTTCGGAGAGGATTTTTTCTTCCGGCTCGGTCAGCAAGTGAGGGCGGGTGCGCAGGGCATTTTCCAGGTAATGCCGCCAGCGGGCCAGGGCCGGGTCTGCCGTAATCTGGGTACGCTCGTCGGGAATGTTGGCCCATTCCAGGTCAAAAAAGAGCGTCTTCTGGTGAAGCTGCGATCCGGCCTCCTGGATGCGCTGAAGGAGCGCGCCGTAGGCGGCGTTATTGGTGTCGGTTGCCCACTGCAAGGAGGCAAACGTCCCCAGCCGCCCGATCAGCTCCTGCAATTCCTCCGCATCGTAGAGTGCCTGGGCCAGTTCAGCCGCGCTCAGTGACGCCACACGCCCCCGATAGCGCTCGGCAAAGCGATCCGCCAGCGCATTGGCCTTTTCCAGATCGCGTGTGATGGCCGGGTCGTCCACCCCGGCGTACAGATCGGTTAAATCCCAGATCACCTGTTCGGCGCCTGTCGTTTCCTGGGCTACGTCAGTCATTGACAAATTGATCCTTTGATCACCAGAGCGATAAGCCTTGATTGTAGCGGAGGTTGCCCGGCGCTACCAGAGGAATTGTCAACAGTGCGGTATAATTGCGCTTTATGTCAATCCAGACCGTTCTGGACAATCTACGGTTAGACCCGCAGTTTGTGAAGCACGTCGTCGCCTGGGAGCGCATCCCGCCGCGCCCGGCGCGAGAGACCGACATGCCGTCGCGTCTGGACGCCACTCTGGTTGAAGCCCTGCGCAGCGCAGGCATTCAAAAGCTCTATACACACCAGGCGCAGGCTGTTGACGTGGCCCTGTCCGGTGAGAACTTCGTGGTCGTGACGCCCACCGCCAGCGGCAAGACGCTCTGCTACAACCTGCCCGTGCTGCAAGCCTGTCTGCACGATCCCGATGCGCGCGCCCTGTATCTGTTCCCGACCAAAGCGCTGGCCCAGGATCAGGCCACCACGCTTGGCGAGCTGATCGGCCTGCTGGATCGGCCCATCGGTGTTCACGTCTACGATGGGGACACGCCCGCCCACCAGCGCCAGAACGTCCGGCGGCAGCGCGGGATTATGATCTCCAACCCGGATATGCTGCATCGCGGCATCCTACCCAACCATACCCGCTGGTCGGCGCTGTTTGAGAACCTGCGCTACGTGGTGATCGACGAACTGCACACCTATCGTGGCGTGTTTGGCAGCCACCTGGCGAATGTCATGCGGCGGCTGCGGCGCATCTGCCAGTTCTATGGCTCGACGCCGGTTTTCCTGTGCGCGTCTGCGACCATTGCCAACCCCGTCGAACTGGCCGAAAAGCTGGTCGAGGCCCCGGTCAGGCTGATCGACGACAACGGCGCACCGCAGGGCGAGAAGCACTTCCTGATCTACAACCCGCCCTTTGTGGACAATACAGCCACTGTGCGCCGCCCTTACACGCTCGAAAGCCGCCAGATCGCCGGGAGATTCCTGGCCGAAAACGTCCAGACTATCCTCTTTGCCCGCAGCCGCCTGACGACGGAACTGCTGCTCGGCTATCTGCGCGACGAGGCGCTGCAACGCGGCCTTGAACCCGCAGCGGTGCGCGGCTACCGGGGTGGCTACTTGCCGCTGGAACGCCGCGAGATCGAACACGGGCTGCGCGAGGGCGACGTGCGCGGCGTGGTGGCGACCAATGCGCTCGAACTGGGCGTGGACATCGGCCAACTGGACGCCGTGATCATCGCTGGCTATCCGGGGACGATTGCCAGCACCTGGCAGCAGGCCGGGCGCGCAGGCCGCCGGGCCGGAACAAGCGCCGCCGTGCTGGTCGTCTCTGGCGCGCCGCTCGATCAGTACATTGCACAGCATCCACGTTATCTGTTTGAGCATTCGGTGGAGAACGCCCGCATCAACCCCGACAATCTGGTCATCCTGCTCAACCATGTGCGCTGCGCCGCCTACGAACTGCCCTTCAAACGGGGCGAGTCATTCGGCAGCTTTGGCGACGTGACCGAACTGCTGGATTACCTGGCCGACGAGGAAGGCAGCCTGCACCAATCGCCCGCTGGCTACCGGTGGGTTGCGCCCGATCCGCCCTCAAAGGACATCAGCCTGCGCACCGGCACAACCGACACAGTGATCATCCAGGACATCGGCGGCGGCCAACCCGTCGTGATCGGGGAGATTGACCGGCAGGCCGCGCCGCTGATGGTTCATGAGGGTGCGATCTATATGCACGAAGGCCGCCAGTTCATGGTCGAGAGGCTGGACTGGGCAAACGGCGTGGCTTACGTGCGGCAGGCGATGGTCGATTATTATACCGAGGCGACGACCAGCAGCGCCGTTACCGTGCTGGAAGAGGACGAGTCCGACCTGGCGGGCGATGTGGTCAAGGCACGCGGGTTGGTCGAGGTGACATGGCAGTCCGCCGCGTACCGGGTCATCCGGCGCTACACGCATGAAACGCTCGGTCAGGGGACGATTGACCTGCCTCAGCAGCGTTTTGAAACGACAGCCTACTGGCTGTACCTGACACCCGATCTGGTCATGTCGCTGTCCGCGCAGGGAGTCATGGTCGGGCCAAACGACTATGGCCCGAACTGGGCCAAACAGCGCGACGCCGCCCGCGCCCGCGATGAATACCGCTGCCGCCGCTGCAACGCGCCCGAACCGCCCAACATGCAGCATCACGTCCATCACCTGACACCGTTTCGCACCTTCGGCTATGTGCGCGGCCAGAACAACAATTACCTGCTCGCCAACCAGCTTGACAACCTGATCACACTCTGCCCGGCCTGCCACGCCATCATGGAGGCGGCAGGGCAGACGGCGCTTGGCGGCCTGGGCAACGTCCTGCGCAGCCTGGCGACGCTTTATCTGATGTGCGAGCCGGGCGATGTGGGGCTGATCGTGGAACAGCGCAGCGCCTTCACCCACGCCCCGACCATCACGCTCTACGACAACTTGCCTGCCGGGCTGGGCTTCAGCGACAGGCTGTACGAACTGCACTCGGAACTGCTGCGCGCTGCTGCCGACCTGATCCGCGACTGTGGCTGTACGAATGGCTGCCCGGCCTGTGTCGGGCCGACGGGCGAGGCCGACAGCGACCTTAAAGTGATCACGCTGCGGTTGGTCGAGGCGATGATTGGAAACTGACCTCAATCAGGATGCCATGAACGAAGATCACTGCCCTGAATGTGGCGCGGCTGTGGCGGGCGGACTGACCGGCTGCCAGTTATTGTTTGAGGAGATCGGTTTCCGCGCCGCACAGCATCCGCGTATTGCCGCCGTTCACTGGCTGGCGGTGGACGCTTACTGTATGCAGCACGTCGAACGCTACTGCCGTTCCGCCAAATCCTACGCGGCGCACCTTACCGGGCTATGCTGCGGGGTTGAGCATGGCGCAGACAGGAAGATTTACGCGGCCATCCAGCGATGGCTGAACGGCAAGGTCGTGCTTGAGAAACCACCGGCCCTGAACCAGCGCGGATCGTTGACTATTGTGGATGTCCTGGCCGATCAGGATGTGGAGAAAACGCGAACCCGTGTTAAGGAATGGGCCGATTGCGTCTGGGGAGCCTATCTATCTCAGCACGACATCGCTCGGAATTGGCTCCAAGCGGCGCTTGAAGGCCAGCGAAAGCAGAAATAGTTTGTAGCCAAAACTTCATAGTTCTCTGCTGGGTTTCCGTGTCGATCTGCATGATCGCTTCGAGCATCGAATTCCAACCCTTTTTCCACCCCGTTTATTCGCGTCAAGCCCAGATTCTGCTCATCAAACGTAGCACGTTATGTCCATTCCGGCTGTAGCCTTACATTTAACCCGACCTTAGATGGCATTTAACATGCTCTTACACTTTCGCCGGCATACTCCTCCCCGGTCACAGGCGCTGTACCATCCGGCGCCGTGCAGAAATGACTATGCATCGAGGAGAGATAGGGTATGCAGAGACAGAAGATGTTATCGGCGCTTTCCCTGGTGGCTGTCCTTGCCCTGTTAATTGGGATGGGTGGGACAGCCAGCGTTGCCACGCGCGCGCAGACAATGGCTCCCACGCTGTCCTTCACAATGGGCGCGGTGACGGCCATCCCTGGCAGCGGCAAGATTACCGGGCCAGCCGACGGCGAGGCCAAGAAACTGAACGGCGCAGGTGCGACCTTCCCGGCAGTCCTGTACAGCAAGTGGTTCAGCGAATACGCCAAATTGACAGGCGTCGAGATTAATTACCAGTCCATTGGATCAGGCGGTGGCATCAAGAGTATCAGCGATCAGACTGTTGACTTCGGCGCAAGTGACGGCCCGATGACCGATGAGCAGTTGAAAGCGGCCAAAGGCGGTCCCATTCTCCACATTCCGGCAGCGCTCGGCGGTGTGGTTCCCACCTATAACCTGCCCGAAGTCAAGGATGTACTTAAGTTCACGCCCGACACACTGGCGGGTATCTATCATGGCGATATCCTCAAGTGGAACGACGAAAAGCTGGTGGCCGATAATCCTCAACTAAAGGATATCGACAAGTTTATCGTTGTCGTTCACCGCTCGGACGGTTCAGGCACGACCAATATCTGGACGAGCTACCTGAGCGCTGTGAACGAAACATGGGCCAAGGAAGTGGGTGCAGCTAACTCCGTTAAATGGCCGGTTGGCCTGGGCGGCAAGGGGAATGAGGGGGTGGCTGGCAATGTCAAGCAAACGCCCTATTCCATCGGCTATGTCGAACAAGCCTACGCAGTGCAGAACAATCTGCCAGTTGGCCTGGTGAAGAACAAAGCAGGCAAGTTCATCCTTGCCGATGAGAAGTCTGTGTCGTTGGCTGCGCAGGGTGTCAAATTGCCGGACGACATGCGCGTCAAGCTCGTCAACAGCGATAACCCCGATGCTTACCCGATTGCTGGCTTTACCTGGCTGCTGGTCTACGCCAAGCAGACTGATCCGGCCAAAGCGTTGGCCCTCACTCGGATGCTGTGGTGGGCTACCCATGACGCGCAGCAATACAACGCTGCCTTGCTCTATGCGCCGCTGCCGCCGGATGCTATCAAGAAGGCAGAAGCATTGATTGGTAAAATCACTATCAACGGCAAGCCTGCGCTGCCCGCCGGGATCGCGGCGCAGTAATCGGTCCATCTGTCAGCGCGTAGAGTGCAGTGCCACAGAGTTGAGTGGTATAGTGCTCAGTCGGTGCGCTCTATGTGCGTCGGCGGCGGCAGCCAATCTGTCTGCTGTCCGCCGTTGCGTCTATAATTGGTGTGCCTGAGCGCTCTGGAACAGTATCGACGCCCGGGTCTGGGAGAGAATATGGCAGTAACAAGTTCCAGCCGTGACGCCCGAATTGGACAACGCGGCGATCAAGTATTCTCGCTGATAGTACGCGCCTGCGCGTGGGTGGTCATCGCATTACTGGTCGGGCTGGTGGCCCTCCTCGTTTTAGATTCGCTGGAATCGATTGGGCGTTTTGGCTTCAGCTTCCTGACAGGCTCCGAGTGGAATCCGGTTGAGACCGAAGTAAACCCCGTCGAATTTGGCGCCGCACCTTTTATCTTCGGTACCGTCGTCACTTCGATTATTGGACTGCTGCTGGCAACCCCCCTGGCACTGGGTTCCGCACTGTTTGTTTCGGAATATGCCCCGCGGTGGCTAGGAACGCCGGTGGCGTTCATCGTCGAACTGCTGGTCGCCATTCCCAGCGTTGCCTATGGCCTGTGGGGGTTGTTCGTCCTCGTGCCCTTCATGCGGGATCGGGTTGATCCGTTCCTTCAGAAATATATCGGGCCAGTACCGATTGTCGGCCAGTTGTTCAGTGGGCCAAGCGTCGGGCAGCATTTGCTGACTGCGGGAATTATCCTGGCGATCATGATCTTGCCCACGATCCTGTCCATTTCGCGGGAAATTATTGCCCAGGTTCCCCGTTTGCAGAAGGAAGGCATGTTGGCCCTGGGCGCAACCAAATGGGAGACCTTGCGCTTCGCCATTTTGCCCTACGCCAGGGGCGGAATCGTTGGCGCGGCGATGCTTGGTCTGGCGCGCGCGATTGGCGAAACGATGGCGGTTACGATGGTAATCGGCAACAGTTCCAGCAAAATCTCCGCCTCCCTCTTCACGCCTGGCTACACCATCGCCAGTGCCATCGCTAACCAGTTCACCGAAGCAGATACATCGATCTATTTCAGCGCCGTGGTCGAATTGGGCCTGGTCTTGTTGTTGGTCGCATCCACTTTCAATGTGCTTTCTCGGCTACTGGTGAAGCGAATCACCAGGCTACCCGGCGGTGCTCACGCCTGATGGATGCGGAGTCTGACAAAATGGCACAAGCAGTCCAAGTGAATTCAGCGCCAGCAGCTCGAAAAGCGATGTTCAGTGCTGAACAGGGGCGCTACCTGCGCCGCAAAGCACTCAGTGCGTTCGTGGCGGGCCTGGTTACATCGCTCACAATCATTTCGGTGATGATCCTGGTCATCATCGTCGCGTACATTTTTGTGAACGGTATCGGCTCGATCAACCTGGATTTCTTCACGCAGATCCCCAAGCCCTATGGAGAGGTGGGCGGTGGGATTGCCCAGGCGATCACTGGCACGATCATGATGTTGATTGTCGCCGGAATCATCGCCATCCCTGTTGGAATCGGTACAGCCATCTATCTGGCCGAATTTGGACACGGCTGGTTTGCCGAGGTGGTTCGTTTCACTCTTGACTTGCTGGCCGAACTCCCTTCCATTGTCATCGGCGTCTTTGTCTGGGCACTTCTCGTCAGATATGTGACCGGATATTCGGGCATCGCTGGCTCTGTCGCGCTGGCCGTCATCATGACCCCGATCATTGCGCGTAGTGTCGAAGAGATTCTGCATCTGGTTCCTGACACATTGCGAGAGGCGGCACTGGCACTGGGCACGCCGCACTGGCGCGTTGTCCTTAGCGTTGTGATTCCGACGGTTCTGCCTGGCATTTTGACGGGCGTGGTCCTATCGCTGGCCCGTGCCGCTGGCGAGACAGCTCCGCTGCTGCTCACTGCGCTCGGCAATGCCTTCTTTAACTTCGATCTGACACAGCCCATGGCTGCTATTCCGTTGCAAATTTACTCCTACGCGATTTCGCCATATGACGATTGGCATCATAAAGCCTGGGCCGCCACTTTGATCCTGGTCATTGTGGTCGCCGTGTTCAGTGCAGCGGTTCGCTTCTTCACCGGGAGATTGCGCTATGAATCCTGAAATCAATATTGCTCCCTTGCCCATATCGCCGCTTGCCTCGGCGCGTGTCATCCCTGAACAGGACCGTGCACGTGAATTGGAAACACGTAATCTATCGGCCTTCTACGGGAAAACGAAGGTCGTCGAGGACGTCAACCTCAAATTCAGTCCGAATATCATCACGGCCCTGATCGGCCCATCGGGGTGTGGAAAATCGACACTGATACGCTGCCTGAACCGGATGCACGAGGTCATCAAGGGGGCCTATGCGACGGGCGAAGTGCTGCTTGACGGCGAGAATATCTATGCGCCGGAGGCCGACCCGGTACGTATCCGCCGCCGGATCGGGATGGTCTTTCAGAAGCCCAACCCGTTTCCTACCATGTCGATCTACGACAATGTGATCGCGGGCCTCAAATTGAACGCCGGCAGGCAGCGCGGCGTCAACTACGACGAGATCGTGGAGTCGGCGCTACGTTCGGTGGCGCTCTGGGACGAGGTGAAAGACAAACTGCGATCATCGGGCATCGCGCTGTCCGGTGGTCAGCAGCAGCGCCTGTGCATCGCCCGCGCCATCGCCGTCGAGCCGGAGGTGCTGCTCCTGGACGAGCCGTGCTCCGCGCTTGACCCGATTGCCACGCTGAAGATCGAAGAACTGCTACAGGAACTGTGCAATCGCTACACGATCATCCTGGTCACGCACAATATGCAGCAGGCAGCGCGTGTCTCGGATATGACAGCCTTCTTCCTGGCTGATGAAAGACGGATCGGAAGGTTGATCGAGTACGGCCCGACACGCGAGATCTTCACCCGCCCCCGCGACAAACGCACCGAGGACTATATCTCCGGGCGGTTCGGGTGAGACTGCGCGCCCGGAAGCCCCGGCGCGCCAATTTAGCCCCACCGTTTGCCTCTTCTCGAAGGTTGGGCATGAGGCAGCGTTGAGGTAAACTGCCCTCGCCTCAATGTCTATGATGCGAAAGTGAGTTTACCTTGCCCTGGAACCCGGATCGTTACCACCAATTTCAAGCGCAACGGGCCGCCCCTTTCGACGATCTCGCGGCGCTGGTGAAAGTCCGCGAGGGATTGACCGTCATCGACCTGGGCTGCGGCACGGGCGAGTTGACCCGCAAACTGGCCGACAGACTGCCCGGCAGCGATACGCTGGGCATCGATACATCCCCCGAAATGCTGCAACGTGCCGAAGTGCACGTGCGTCCTGGCCTGCGCTTCGAGAAAGCCGCGATTGAAACCGTCTCTGGCACGTGGGACCTGGTCTTCTCGCACGCTGCCATTCATTGGGTGGGCGATCACCCTGCGCTGATTCCGCGCCTGTATGGCCTGGTGCGGCCCGGCGGCCAGCTTGCCGTCCAGCTTCCTTCCAATCACGGCCATGCCACCCACCGGCTGATCACGCAGATCGCAGGGGAGGAGCCGTTCCGAACGGCGCTTGGCGGTTGGGTGCGGCGCTCCAACGTGTTGTCTATCGAGGAATACGCCAATCTGCTCTATGAGTGCGGTGCAGAAGACATTACGGTCTTCGAGAAGGTTTACCCGCACGTGCTGGAAAATGCCGATGCAATGGCCGACTGGACTTCGGGGACGGCGCTCGTGCCCTATTTCGAACGTCTTTCAGATGACATGCAGCAAGCGTTCATGGCCGAGTACCGCAAGCGGCTGCGTCAATTGTGGCCGGGTAGCCCGGTCTTCTACGGCTTCCGGCGCACGCTGTTCGCGGCGACGCGCCCGGTTTAGAGGGACTCACGTCAGGGTGCGGCCCGTGTGCAGTTTGAGCAGGTTCAAAATCTCCTGATTGATCTGCTTGCGGCGCTCTTTGGGCGCGCCCATCAGCATCAACGTCTGGAATGAATTGTCCGGCCCATAGTACGTGATCTTGAGGTGCGCGTCCACCGAGCGCTGTATCCGGGCGGAGACGAGGCTGCGCAGTGGAATCGTCATGATCGGCTTGGCGCTCGGAATCAGCTTCAATTCCCGCGAACTGATCATGATGTCGCCCTGTGTGGCGTTCGCGCCCATGCCGTTAAACCAGTTATACGAATCCGACCAGACGACAGGCAGTGTCCGCACGCCGACACCAGGTAGACTGGGCAGGGAGGGGCGAGGCTGTGGGCGGGCAGCGGGCACTGCGCCGACGGGCGACGGAACGGCAGCCGCCTGGGGCGCAGGTTGTACAGGCGCCGGGTTTGGAGCCGGAGCACTGTACGGGATCGGGCGTATTTTCTGCGTGCTTTCCGGGTCAAGCAGCACCGGAGAGCCAATCGCCCGGATCAACTGCTGGAAGCCGGTTTTGTAATCCGTCGTGAAATCGACGCGCTGGCGGCGCGACAGACGGAACGGCACTTCGCACGGCTGTATCAGCAGAGGCACAATGGGCTTGTTCTTCTCGATGAAGTAGCTCCACTCGTCGGCCACGTTTTGCGAAGCCACCGCCGACGGGGTGAGCAGGACGAGCATCATGTCGCTGCTGTCCAGGCCCTTTTGCACTTCCAGGTCCCAGTTTGTGCCGTGCGGAATGCTGCGCACATCCATCCACACGCGCACGTCGTAGTCGGCCAAATCTTCGACCAGTTGGGCCGCGAACTGCTTGTCGGCCCGCGAATAGCAAATAAATAGTTGCATAGGATCAGCGGCGGCTGCCCGTCGCAATCTTCTCGGTTTCAGTTGCCAGCGGCACGGTGAAGTGGAAGGTCGTGCCCACGTCAAGGGTGCTCTCCACCCAGATTTTACCACCGTGCGCCTCGATCAGGCCGCGCGTGAGGGTCATGCCCAGGCCCGTGCCCGGCTGCTCCCGCGCGCGGGGGTTGTCGCTGCGCCAGTAAGCGGTAAACAACTTTTGCAGGTCTTCCTCGCTCATGCCGATGCCCGTGTCGCTGACGGCGCAGTGCACGACTTCCTCAGGGCCTTTGGGGTCCCACTGGTTGGGGACGTGTTCGGCCATGATCGTGATCGTACCACCTGGGGGCGTGTACTTGTAGGCATTGCTGACGAAATTGGTCATGACCTGGATCAGCCGCAGTTCGTCGCCCAGGACGAGCGGCAGATTCTCCGGGACGTTGAGCACGACCTTTTGCTGCTTCTCCTCTATGGCCCGCTGCTGCGGACGCAGCGTTTCCAGGATCACGTTGTTGAAGCTGATCGGCCCGATCTTGAGCGTCAGGTTGCCCGTCTCCTGCGCCGTGATGTCGTTCAGGTCGGTGACCAACTGCTGCACGCGGACGGCATTGCGCTGAATAACGGCGATGAAGTTCTGTTGCTGTTCGTTAAGCTGACCGGTCACGCCGCCCAGGAGCACCTCGGCATAGCCCTTGATGGAGGTCATCGGGTTCTTCAACTCGTGAGCGACGAACGAGACGAACTTGCTGCGGGCCTGGTTCGCTTCCTGCAACTGGGCGAAAAGCTGTGCATTGGTGATGGCAGTGTTGGCGTGCTCGGCCAGACCTTGAATGAACGAGGTGGTGATCATGTTGAAAGTATCGACATCCATACTCTCTAGCAGCAACACGGCACTGACCGTGTTCCCGGTGATGAGCGGCACGGCAAGCTGGCTGCGTGCGCCGGGCAACGTCTGGACATAGTCCCGGTCACTCGCCATCTCCATTTCGGTGATGAGCACCGATTGTGCTGTCCGGTACACTTTGCCCATGATGCCGAGCGTGATCGGGTACGATTCGCCCGGCGTCAGAATATCCTGTGGATAGCCGATGCTGCCCGCGATGACAAACGAGAGCGGGTCGAGCCGGATCAGGGCCAGCGCACCCGCATCGGCGCGGCTTTCGCGCAGCGCATTGTCGATGGTCAGGTCAACGACGCGCTGCAAGTCCAGTGTGCGGTTCAACTCCTGGTCGATACGCTGCATGTTGTCCAACTGCTGAACGCGCTCGGCCAGTGCCTGATCGGTCATCTGGAACAGGCGTGTATTCTCGATAGCGACAGCGGCCTGCCCCGCGAAGGCGGTCAACAGGTTCACTTCATCTTCGACGAAGTTCGTCCCATCTTTTTTGTTAATGACCTCCAACACACCAATGACGCCGCCGCGCGTCGCCAGCGGCACAGCCAGGATGGCCCTTGTCGAGAATTTGCGCTCCGAATCGTCACGGTTGACCTCGCCGTACCAGCGCGTGTCCTGCTGTGTGTCGTTGACGATCACATGCCGTCCGGTCTGCACCACCGTCCCGGCGATGCCGCTGCCCGCCGGGATGCGGCTGCCCACCAGTTCTTGCCCCGCTCCGCCGACAGCCACCAGGAAGATCAGGTCGCCACTCAATTCGTCGCGCAGCAGCAAGCTGCCGGCTTCGCCGCGCAACATTTCAACGGCTGACTCGGTGATGACGTGCAACAGCGCGTCAAGATTTTCAAATTCGCTGGCGAGGCGCGAACTGATGTCGTTGAGGGCTTTCATCTGCCGCGCTCGCTCTTCTGTTTCGGCGAAGAGCCGCGCCTTGTAGATGGCCGTCGCCGCCAGGTCAGCGATAGCCCAGAAAATGCGAATCTGATCCTCGGTGTAGGTGATGACGGGATCAGTGGTGGCAATCGCCAGACAGCCGAGCGCCTGCCCGGTCCCAGCATTGAGCGGCACACCCATCCAGGCATGAAGCCGGTTGTTTTCCAGCCGGATGCGGTTATCACGGCGAGCCATTTCTGCCGCGTAATTGTCGGTCTTGATGGGCTGCCCGGTACGGACGACATCGCTGATCAGGTCGCGCCCCAGCCGCCAGCGATAGCCCTCTTGTTCCGGGATACGTTCGCCTTCTTCCTGGTAGAAGGCATAATACAACTCGTCGTGCCGTTCATCGCGCAGCGCGATGTAGAAGTTCGGCGCGCTGATGACTTTATCGGTCTGCGTGTAGATGAACTCAAGCAGCGTATCGAAGTCCATTGGAATGTTCAGCGCCGCGCTGACCTGGGCCAGCACCCTCAACTCACGGGCATTGCGCTGGGCTTCGATGATCATCTGAGAGCGTTCAAAGGCAGCGGCGGCCTGATCGGCCAGACCTTCGATCAGCCGGAATTCGTCGTACCGGTACGGCGCGCGATTCTGGCGCGGCCCCAGCGCGATGAACCCGTTCAGCCGATCTGCACTTTGCAGACGCGCGATGACGGGCGTATTCAGCACGGCCAGCCGGGCGCGCTCGGCGAAAACTTCGGCGGGCAAGGGCTGGCCCGGTTCAAAGTACAGCACCGACTGATCGCCGTGCAACATCCGGATCAAGGCGCTGTCGGGTGCAAAATGAATATCGGTCTGTGCCTTACCAGTAGCCGGATCGGTGTACGCTTCGTATTCGCCTGTCGCCAGATTCCGCAAAAAGACGAAGGCATACTGCGGTGCGATGGTTTCGTCCAGCTGCTCGTTCAGCTTTTTCACCGCGTCGTTCATATCGACACTGGTCGTCAGGCTGCGAGCAAACTGTTCGAGGCGGCTTTCGTAAAAGCGTGCCTGCTTGAAAAAAGCCCGGTCTACGATGCGTTCCAGGCGCAGGCGCATCGGCGTAAAAGCCACCGCAATCACGAACAGCGTGATCGCGATCAGCAGTGGGCTGTCGAACCGGATTGCGCCCCAGGTCAAGATATAGGCTGCCCCGGTCAACAACAGGTAGCCAATAATAAGCATGACGCCCAGCGCTGCGTAGATCAGGCTTTCGCTCACTACCCGGTCACTATCGATGAGCCGGTGTTGCAACATGGCATAGGCCAGCGCCAGGGGGAAAACTGCCAGCGAAGGCAGAATAAACACGGACGAAAACGTGATACCCGACAGATCGGCTGACCACTGCGTTGCGGCAATGCGGGCCAGAATCGTCGTACCTAACCATAGAAAGCCTGGAAACAGCGTCACCGCCGCTCCGATTAAGCCGATCCCGGCCTGATCGCGCAGCGCGGGTGAGGCCGTATGCCTGCGACGGTACACCAGCGAAAACGTAAAAATGGCACAGGCCACCACCAGCAAGGCCGACCCGACTAACTGTGGCACATAATAGAGTTCGGCAGAGGCGAATTGATTGCCGACCAGCGCAACGACGAACCCCAGCAGCCCCAAGATAAACGGCAAAATGCGCAACCAGGAATGGCGGCGCAACAAGGTGATTTCATAAGGAAAGGTCATCGCCAGGTGAAGAATCGCTGCGCCGCCAATGCACGCCGCCAACACAAACAACAGCGTGATCTGGTAGGTCGTCACCAGCTCAAAACGCCCCACAACGATGATTGCCAGCGCTGCGCACAGGATAGACGTTGACCGGGCAGCGGATTGGTGTCTGCGCAGGAACCACAGCAGCCCACCGATGCCCAGTATGACAAGGGCTACCACGAACCCGACACCAAACTGCGCCACAAAATCGGCAATGGGCATCTGCATGAGGCGGTACGTATAGTTGCAGATCGCACCTTGCGCAGTTGCCACCGCACATTGGCGCGGGCGGCTGACCCGGTATTGAACCTCACGGAATACCTGTAGGGTGATTTCCTGTCCGAAGCGGCGTTCAGCAAGTATCTGATTCAGCAGGCGCTCCGGGTTGTTCGTGTTCTCAAAACTGATGTCGTCCAGTTTGAGAATGCGGTCATCGGGCCTCAAGCCTGCTTGCAGACCCGTCCAGTTTTCACCACTCAGCGGGGTCATGTCATTGATCGTCAATTTCGACACTTGCGGCGAGACCATGACGCCCAGGAATGGCCGGTTGTACCAACTGATCGCCAGGTACAGGGTAAATAGCAAAGCCAGCGCGCCGACCACCAACGCAGCACCGGCTATCCCGACCTGCACGCGCTCCCAGGCCAGAGCAGATAGCCCTCTACGCCGATCAGGCATGTCGATGTCAGTTGTTGTCCGCGCTGCCACGTTCATAGACGATGCTCACGCTCCACACCTTGCCGGGTTGTGCTGCTACTCAGATGCTCCGATTGTAGCATACATCCGGTAGCGCGAATAGCAGTACCATTGTGCCAGGAATATGGATGGCTGCGCAGGGAAAACACGCTTCATCTATGTTAAAGTTATGCTGTTCCACAGCGAAGGATGGTTGGTATGTTGACTCGCTTACGATTTAAGAACTGGCGCAGTCTACGCGACGTGACGATTGATAATCTGACCCCGCTGACGGTGTTCATCGGCGCGAATTCGTCGGGGAAGACGAATATCGTGGATGCGTTGAGCTTTCTGCGGCGGATGGTTCAGCAGAACAATCCCCAAGCTGTCTACTTTCAAGGCGAACGCGACAGAGTTCGGACGATTGGCGCTGACAAGAATGATCCACTGGAACTTGAGTTTTCATTCAAGCCTGTCAACGCGGAACGCCCTCTGACCTATACGCTGATTATGCAACCTGGGAATAAGCTTATCCGTTTCTTCGAACGCTTAATTGATGGGGACGGTCAGGTGGTTTTGCAGGCATCCGACGGGCAAGGTTACACAATGTCCGAAGTGGTCGGCGGGGTCAAAGAGGACGTACAATTAACAAATGCTCTGGTATTTGCATCATTTCAGCGTGCTGTAGTATCTCCTCAAGGTGAAGAAGCCTACATTGAAAGACGTGGACAAATGTATTCGTTCGTATCAAAGCGCTGGCAAATCCTCCGTAAGAATTTTATGCCGCCAACCAGCGTACCCATTGACGAATATCACGATCCCTATTCAATCGAGCGCAGCGGACGCAATGTTCCCACTATGCTCGATTTCATGCAGAAAACTAACCGTGCTGTCTATGATGAACTACAGTCTGACATGCGCTGGCTGCTCAATCACGTAGATAACCTTGAAGTGGAAACGGATGAACGCGAGACGCGCTACGATATTGTGGAGAAGGTATTGCAAGGACAAAAAGGACCAACGACATCTACTGGAACGGCTCGCATTCTTGCTATGTTGACAGCCTATTATGCACTTGACCTCCGGTATCCGAATCAACCAGGCTTGCTCGTGATCGAAGAGCCGGATATGGCAGTGCACCCGGCTCTGCTCAAACGTTTGGTGGAGTTGTTCCGCGAATACGTCAACCGCGAAGGATACCCGCGACAGATCATGGTGACAACGCACAATCCACAATTCCTGAATTGGTTTGAGACGGAAGAAGTGCGTGTAGTCGAGCGTGATGAACACGGCGACACCTCTGTGCATGAAATTCCAACCTATATCAAGGGGATCTGGCTGGACAGCGGCGAATACGGCCTGGGCGACGTATGGATGACGCGCTCTCTTGGCGGGGTTCCTGAATGAGTCCAACAATCTGGCTGATCGTTGAAGATGAAGACGATGGGCTGGTTATTCGGCAACTTCTAAGGGCAAAAGCCATCAAGGTGAGGCTGCAAATACGTGCTCCCTCTGGCAGGACGGGCGGCATTTCACGCCTTGCCAGACAGTTGGAAAGACTGATTGCTACTATTAAGAGTTCCAAGTCCGACGAAGATTGTATTGCAGTTCTGCACGATGCGGATGAACAGAACCAGCAACGGTATAGAGGTGAGCACGAGCGAGTAGAGGAGATTTGTCGCCAAGAAATGGTCGCAGAGATAGTTGCCCGTGACGAACTGGAAGCATGGCTATTAGCGGATGGTGGCCTGTGCAGGTGGCTGCAAATCAGGCCCAGGAACTGCGACAGCGAAGCCCAACCTTCGAACCGATTTAGAAGGCTTGTTAGCCAAAAGACCGGGAGAAGCTACAACGTGCGACACGTCCTGCCGCATCTGGACGGCAGCGGGGATGGTCGCAATCGTAGCCCCTCCGTGCGCCGTGCCATGAAGCACCTCGACAATTCGCCCTGTATGCAGGCCGAAACATCCTGAGATGAAGACCGTCATTCAGCGGGTGCGGCGTGCTGCCGTAACCGTCAACGGCGAGACGGTAGGCGCAATCGACCAGGGCCTCCTGATCCTGGTCGGCGTTGGCCCAGGCGACACCGAAGCCGAAGCCAGATGGCTGGCCGACAAGATCGCCGTGATGCGCATCTTTGCCGACCAGGACGACAAGTTCAACCGCTCGCTGCTGGATGTGGGCGGCGGCGCGCTGGTCGTCTCGCAATTCACGCTGTACGCCGACGCGGCGCAGGGCCGCCGTCCCTCGTTTATCAAGGCCGCGCCGCCGCACATCGCGGAACCATTGATCGAGCGGTTCGCGGCATTCTTGCGGGCTGCGGGGGTGCAGCGCGTTGAAACGGGGCGATTCGGGGCGCGGATGCTGGTGGAGATTCATAACGACGGCCCGGTCACTATCCTGCTGGATCGGGAACCGTCCGCCTCACCGCGCTAAAAGTGGGGTGCGCCGGGTCGCAATCACCGCATGGCCGAGGATGTAACCACTTGCCAGGGAAGCCAGCGTCCCGACCACAATCGGGCCGATACAGGTGATTGCCAGGACTGCCGCCAGCGCGCCCGCGAGCAGGCCAAGCATCAATTGATAGACAAACAGTGTCAGGAACAGGTTCGATTCGGAGCGTAAGTCGTCGATGCGCCGGCCAAAATCCATGTAGACGTAGAACTGGTCAGTCTGAGCGTAGCGCGCGTGGCCGACGTTCAAGAGCAAATTCACCGCCACGACATAGATGAAAGCGAACAGGCCGCCGCAGCAGCGTACCAGCATGAACAGGCCGCCGCTATCTGAGCCGCCAAAAACACCGATCAGCCACAGGCAGCATGATACGAGCAGCGCCGGAAGGTAGTAGATAAACGTCGCCACAATGGAGAGCAGCCCTCGCACGGCGATGTCGCTCCAATTGGCCCAGTCCGGCATCGGGAAGCGTTCGTTGTGCAGAATATTGCGCGCGATGGTCAGCGCATAACCACCCCAGACAATAACGTTCAAACCTGGCACGAAACCGATCAGGATCAGCACGACGAGCTTGTTGGCCCACTGCGGGTCTTCAAAGGGATACGTAACGGATCGGCCAATATCAATGTTCATGCGCTTACTGATCTTTGTTCTGCACCGCCAGGTACTCCCGCATCCGCTCGGCGGTTATCTCGCCATACTGTTCATAACGGATCACGCCAGCCGGGTCGATGACATAGGTCGTGGGCAGCTTGACGACGCCATATAGGCGGTTGACGGCCCCATCGGTGTCCAGACCCACGGGCACGTCCACCTTGAGATCGGTCAAGAAGGCACTGACCTGGCTTGCCGTCTCAAGCGTATCCACCGCCAGCACCGTCACTTTGCCTTTCACCGGGCCAAACTCGCCTTTGAGCAGGCGGTCAAAAGTCGGCATTTCCTGGCGGCAGGGCGGGCACCACGTTGCCCAGAAGTTTAAGAACACCCACTGGCCGCGCAAGGTGCTCAGTTTGATGGGCTGGCCCGCAGGTGTTTGCAGTGTGAAATCGGGCGCGGGACTGCCAACCATACTGATTTCGGGCGTGAAGGCGACGGCGGGCGGCTCAAGCGTTCCTGCACCGCGATTGCCCTGGCCGCCAATTGCCAATGCGGCGACAATGCCCATGATCGGGAAGACGAGAAACAACAGCAAAACCGGGTTGAGTTTGTTCTTTCCTTCCGCTGCGGGCTGATTTTCCACAGAATCACCATTCCCCTCACCGAACCGCAGCATAGTGTACCTCATGGCAGCCAGTGTGGAATAAAGCCGTTGCGTGCGACCTGTCGCAGCGTCTTTGTGGCAAGGTCGTACACCCAGATGCCCGGCTGTGCATCCTGTTCCAGGCAGGGGTAGCGCTGCATCACCAACTGATCGCCCGCCGGGTTCCAGCCGATAGCGCCGTGCCCGTAGCTGCTATCCACGACGAGCGGTTGAGCCTCGGCAGTGTCGGGGTTGAGCAGGTAGACCTGCGCGCCACAGGTCGCTGGCTGATCCTGGTAGCGCCGCGTGATCGCCAGCACCTTGCCGTTCGGATTCCAGGCTGCCTGGTGATCGTCCACTAACACCCCGTCCCGCCCGTTGAGGGGGCGAATGCCGTTCTGCGGATGGGCCAGATCGGCCATAGCGAAGGTGTTATAGAATTGCTGCGGTGACTGCGCCAGTTCCGGGTAGATCAGGCGCGTGCCATCAGGCGCAAACGCGCCCGTTTCCTCGACAAAGGTCGTGATCAGCTTGCGATCTCCATTGATCAGGTCGTAGATGGCGATCCCGTGCAGGCTTCGATCATAAACGGCGATCTGCGTGCCGTCCGGCGACCACTGCGGCAGAACTCCCAGCCGCTCCGAATCGGCGATCAGCGGGGTGGTCGAGAGGTCTTTCAGGTTGACAATCCAGGCCCGCGCCAGGCCCTGATCGATCTGCGGCAGGTCACGGTTCAGTTCAATACGTTCGTAAGCAATGCGCGAGCCGTCGGGACTCCAGGCGGGCGACTGACAAATCGCTTTGACACAGTTGGTAAGACGCTGGATGGCGCCGCTGTCGACCGTAATGACATACAGATCAGCCGTGTCATCGGCTGCTTTTTCGGCGTAGGCAATCTGCGTGCCGTCGGGACTGGGCTGGAAGTCCAGCAAGCCGTATCTGCTCCTGGTCAACTGAGTAGCGACGAACGGGGCTGCCGGATCAACGATCCACAGGTTGGGCGGCTCGGCCTCCTGCTCGTGGACGGCAGGCGCGAGGAAGGCAATGTGCGGTGGAGCGACCCGAAATGTCCAACGAACATCTTCGAGCAGGCGGCGCCCCTGAGCGCTGGTTGCGCCCGCACGGACTGTCACCGTATAGAGCTGGTTCGCGGCCAGCGCCGCTGAGGGCTTGAAGGTAAGCTGCGACCCGCTCCAACTGAATTGACCTGCGATGGGCGGATCGATGGCAAAATGCGCGACCACGCTGGCCGCGTCCATCGGCTCGTTGAAGACAATGCGGATCGGCGTGGTGGTGTGTGCCTCGCCGGTGGGCTGCATCGCCGTAACGCCGACCCCGGCCCGGTCTCCGACTGCGATGGTGAGAGCAATTGCCAGCACCAGGATCAGACTGGCGGCGCCGACGCCAACATCCAGACGATCAAAGCGAGTGCGCAATGCTAGGCCTGAGCCACTTCTCGGTACGGACAAAAGATCAGCCTTCGGCCCAGAACTTCATCATCAACTTTTTCCAGTTGCCCTGGCTTTGTTTCCAGGCGATGATACGTGCTGCCTCTGCCTGCGAATCACTCGCTATTAACATTGGCAGCGTACTCGATGGTAGCGGAAAGGCGAATCGCCGGGCGCTGATAATATTGTCCGCCGCATTGCCGAAATGACAATGCTGGCACTGTTGGAGGGTAACCGCTCTCTCCCGCTCCGGCGCGATCTGTTCGGATTCAAAGGGGTCGATGTCGTGTGACATGAACATGGCGAAAGGGCTGGCGGCTGACCAGACCCGACTGCTGGCCGTCCCCAGCATGGCGAGCACCGCCATGAGGGCGAAAAACGCTTTGTGCATCGCCGTTTCCTCAATAACCATTGATTGAAGGAGTGCCGGGATTGACTACTTGCTGGGCTTCAATCCATCCCGGCTCGAATAGACGTAAACCCAGGCGTCGGCGTAGAAGCCATTTGTCCAGTCGTACAGCCAGTGTGCATCGGTGATCGACATATTGACGCAACCGTGACTGTGGCGATAGCCAAAACCATCGTGCCAGTACGCGCCGTGCAGCGCGATTGAACCGTCAAAATACATGACCCAGGGCACGTCCGGCAGGTTGTAGTAATCCGGGCGACCAAACGCACCCGTCATGGTATCTGTTCTGAGGCGTGACCAGATGCGGAACAGGCCCTTGTTGGTTCCCCAGCCGGGCCGGGGCAGGCCCGAAGAGATCATGGTGGCGAATACCATCTGGTCATCTTCGTAAGCGACCAGTACCTGTTCGTATAGATCGACGGCCACCCAACGCCCCTTGACCTGTTCCGGTTTGGTGGCGGGCAGTACACGCGCTACCCGGCGCTGCTCAATCCACTGACCGGGGCCAACCAGATACCAGTCCCAATCGCCAACCGTAACGGTTGCGAAGATATTGACCCGCTGGTAGCGCTTGAGCATCGGCACGTCATCTTCCGGTGTTACACCGGGGATCGCGCTGGGGCGGGTCGGCAGCAGCACCCAGGCCATCGGGTAGGCCAGTGGATGATCGATCAGCACACCCGTAAAAGTTGAGGTGCTGGCCGAAGTCAGGTCAGTGATCGGCAACCAGCGCCCGACCATCACCTGCACCCAATCGCCTTTGCGCGAAATAACGTTGACGTAATTGAAGCCCGCGTCGATGACGCCGACCTGGTGGCCGTTGGGCGCATCATAGAGCGGCGCGCTGCCACCAATGACCCGGTTATAAGCGGAATAGCCCAGCTCGCTCATATCGACTGCCAGCGGGCGCACGTCCGGCGACGGATGCGCAGCCATTTCGCCCAGGAGCAGTTGGTACTGGAAGGTGGGCAAGCCAAAACTACATCCAGGCGCATCGGCGGCCAGACACAGATTCCCGCTGCCTTCGGCACGCACATGGCTGCCGACGATGAGAAACTGCACCACAAGCACGAGTCCACACAACACACTCAGGCCGGTTCGCTTTACACTCAACATCCTACACCCTCGCAGCACGCCAGAGCCGGATACAAATACTGTACTAGCAGATGCGGTTATTGTAGCTGAAAATTCCACGAGAAAATCAACGCAAACGCTACCCTAACCGAACTTATCAGTTGCCTTTAGCGCCGGAGCAAGCCCGAAATTGACCTGGTTCCGTACTGGAAAGTCTCTTGACTCCCCTCTCTGCGCAGCGGAGAGGGTTGGGGGTGAGGTTATTCTACAGATAGTCTCGCAGCGGACGGCTGCGTGTGGGGTGGCGCAGCTTGCGGAGCGCTTTGGCCTCGATCTGCCGGATGCGCTCGCGGGTCACGCCGAAGTGCTTGCCGACTTCCTCCAGCGTATGCTCCTGGCCGTCTTTCAGGCCAAAGCGCATTTCCAGCACCTCGCGCTCCCGTTCGCTGAGGACGGACAGCGCGCCGCGCACCTGCTCTTTGAGCAGTTGGCGAGCAGCCGCGTCCACCGGGCCGAGCACCTTGTCATCCTCGATGAAGTCACCAAGCAAGCTCGAGTCTTCCTGGCCGACGGGCATTTCTAGCGACATCGGCTCCTGCGAAATGCGCATGATCTTGCGGACTTTGTTTGCGGCGCGGCGCAGCTTGCGGGCCATTGCCGGGTCGAGCTTGCCGCCCTCGTTTTCAACGGCTCGAATCTGCCTGGTTTCCTCCGGTGTCAGGAAATCCATTTCCAGTGCAATCTGCTCCGTGCTCGGCTCTGCACCAAGTTTCTGCACCAGTTCGCGCTGAATGCGCATCAGGCGGTTGATGGTTTCAACCATGTGGACGGGGATGCGAATGGTACGCGCCTGATCGGCAATGGCCCGGCTGATCGCCTGGCGAATCCACCACGTCGCGTAGGTGCTGAATTTGAAGCCTTTGGTATGGTCGAACTTCTCGACGGCGCGCAGCAGCCCGATGTTGCCCTCCTGGATCAAGTCCAGGAAGCTGATGCCGCGCATCATGTAGCGTTTGGCGACACTGACGACCAGCCGCAAATTGGCGCGCGTTAGCGCCTCTGCCGCCTGGTTGGCCCGGTGGCGCGATTCGAGAAAATCTTCGCCAATCGCTGCCTCAGTCACCGAGCCTTCCGACAGCCACTTCTTGAATTGATTGAGCGGCGGCAGATCGTGATGCTCGTGAACATATTCGTAGAGCTTGTCTTGCAGC
The DNA here is from genome assembly GCA_021325095.1 of Chloroflexota bacterium. Classification (GTDB taxonomy): domain Bacteria; phylum Chloroflexota; class Anaerolineae; order Aggregatilineales; family UBA2796; genus JAJPHV01. The sequence goes on from JAJPHV010000132.1 coordinate 23,287, forward strand.
ACTGTCGGGATCAGGTAGAGCGCCTGGAACACTTCAAACAGACTGCGTGCCAGTGCCGTCCAGTTCTCGTCACGGCCCCACTCGCCGCGTTCCAGATAGGTGCGGATATACGATGTGGACTCGCCGTTCCAGTTGCGCCGTGTTGCCTGGACTTCACGCACCAGCACCGGCAAATCGGGCAACTCGATATGATAGGGTTTAGCCCGGCTGACCACTTCGTCCCAGAAGCGCAAGAGGTGCTCGTAGAGCGTGATCAGGATGTCCGTATTGCTTGGCGCATGGCCGTTGGTAGCCTGGTCTGTTGCCAGGTTCAGCAGCGTGACAGCCGCCATCTGCGACGACAGCCAGGTTTCACGGTTCGGGTCTAGAAGCTGGACCTGCCCGATCTCTTTGAGATACATTCGCACCGGGTCGTCGGCCAGCGAGACGCCATCCAGCCGGGTTTCGTCGAATTCCTCGCTTTCGACCTCTTCCAGATCTTCTTCGTCCGGTTCCAACAGAAATTGCCCGGCCTCCGACGGGTCGGAAACCACGTCAATGCCCATTTCCTCAAGCTGGTCAAACATGGCCTGCGCATCATCGCCTTCCGGGTCTTCAAACAGCGCCAGCACCTCCGATTCGTCTAGCTGTTTGTCGCGCTGGGCCTTTGCCAACAAGTTTTCCGGCGTCGGCGACTCTTCAGTCGTTTTCTTGTTAGGACGCTTTGCCATAGTTTTCCGGCGCACTGCGCCACCCCTATCCCGTTTAATGCTCACGCTGCAACTGTGCCACCTGGCTCACCGCCTGATCGATGAATTTGATGGCAATGCGATTGACGTACAACCGGCGGTTATACTGGGCCTCCGATTCCGGATCGGTGTCCTGGATGAGAAAATAGATGTCCTGGTTGTCGCGCCGGAGACGCTGTTTGCGCAATTCCAGCATCTTGTGTACGAACTCAAGCTCCGTTTGAACGCTGATGGCGGTGGCCCACTCCCTTTTTTTTCTGGCTGCTTCTAACTCAGCCTCAAGCTGCGCGTGCATGGCTGGCGTCAGGCGTTGCTTAAATGCATCCAATGGTTCGACCAGCAGCCGTTCCAGTTCCAGGCCCAGCTCGTAGGGTAGATGCAATTTCAGATATTCTAGCGGTTCCTGGTCATCTTGTACCAGTGCGTGTTCCAGCACGTTGAAGATCGCGCGGTAGTCCGAGCGCACGAAATCGGCTGCCGAGATCGGGCCGAGCGCATCCCGTGCCTGGGCAGCCTGCTCTGCCGCCAGCATCGCCAGTTCGCCGAGCCGGCGATTGGCGACGTACAGCAGCCGGGGATCACGCACCAGCATCGACAGGCAATAGCCTTCAATGGCATTACCTACCGGAACAGCAGGGGTTGCCGGAGCGCTGGCGGGTTGGGCTGGCATGGTGGGCGGCTGTGCCTGTACCGCTGTGCGGTCTGCCAATACAACGCGCGGCCCACGCTTCTGCTGGCGCTGTGTCCACTGGATCAGGGTACGTTCATCCAGGTGCAGTTTGAGCGCCAGACGCTGGATGTTGTAGTGCTGCTGCAAATCGTTTTCTGTCGCCATCAAGATCGGCAGCAGTTGGCGGGCGATTTGCTCTCGCTCACTAAAGGGCGATTGCGGCGTCAGGTGCGCCGTCCCGGCTGCAATGACGTAATCGGCCACTGACTGCGCACTGTCGATCAGCCTACGCCACGCCTCCTGGTCATCGCGGATCAGGTCATCGGGGTCTTTGCCTTCGGGCAGTGTGACGATCTGAATATCAATCGACAGCTTACTGGCCTGCCGCATGATGCCTTTGGGATCGAACTCCGAGACAGAATCACCCAATGTTTGCCGCGCCACATCCAGCCCACGCATGGTGGCCTTGATGCCAGCCACGTCAGGGTCGAGCGCCAGGATCAGCCGCCGGGCGTAACGGCTCAACTGCTTCAACTGTGGTTCGGTCAGCGCTGTGCCCATCTGCGCCACGACATTGGTGAACCCGGCCTGGTGAGCCTGGATGGCATCCATGTAGCCTTCGACGATGACCGCTGTTTCGCTTTCACGGATGGCACGCCGGGCGTGATGGAAGCCGAACAGTACCGCGCTTTTGTCGAACAGCGCCGTTTGCGGAGAATTCAGATATTTCGGGTTGTCTTCGGCGGCCAGCGCCCGCGCCCCAAAGCCGATGACCAGCCCGCGACTGTCGTGGATCGGGATCATCAGGCGGTTGCGGAAGCGGTCATACACACGCCCCCGCTCATTGCGGATGGCAACCCCGGCCTCGATCATCTCGTCCTCGCTGTAGCCAAGCGACAGCAGGTGGTTCAACGTCTGCTGCCAGTCGTTGGGCGCATAGCCGATCTCAAAGTGCGTCAGCGTGTCATCGGTCAGGCCGCGCTTGTGGCTGTAATGGCGCGCGGCGTCGCCTTCTGGCTCCCACAGTTTGTTGTGGAAGTAATGGGCGGTCTCTTCAAGCAGGCCGCGCAGTTTATCTAGCTGTTCGTCCCGGCTGATCTGTTCCGGGCTGCGTTCGTGAAGCTGGACACCTGCTTTATCCGCCAGCAAGCGCAGCGCCGAGGGGAAATCCAGCCCGTCGCGCTTCATGACGAAGTTGAAGATGTCGCCGCCCTCGCCGCACGCGCCGAAGCAGCGCCACGTCTGCGATTCCGGGAAAACAAAAAAGGACGGGGTGCGCTCCGCATGGAAAGGACAAGGCGCACTGAAATTGCGCCCTGATTTCTTCAACTGCACATACTGCGACACGAAACTGACGATGTCGAGCCGCGCTTTGATTTCTTCGGTGACAGACATGAACCGACCCCGCTCACCGCTTGTCAAGGCGATTATACATATGTGGGCATATTCATGCAAAGCAAGGCTGACTTCACCCCCCGCCCAACCGGAATAGCAAGTTCAAACCCGCTGCACGCTGCTGAAATTTCGATATTATAATCGGGCTATCGTTCCCGTCATCAGAGAATACAGACCATGAAACGGGTATTTGTCTCTTACTCGCATCGAAACCGCGTTTTTGCCGAACGCCTGGCCCGCGATCTGGGCGATGCTGGGCTGGAAGTCTGGATCGACTTCCGCCAGATTCAGGGCGGCGAACAGTGGCGCGACGAAATCTTCAAAGGGCTGGAGCACGCCGAGATCGTAACGGCCTGTTTGTCGCCGGAGGCCGTCCAGAGCGAGTGGTGCCGGCGCGAGATCAGCACCGCCCGGAACGAGAACAAATTATTGATCCCGGTCATCGTATCTCCGTGCTTCGATCTGCTGCCGCAGTACGAGGAAACCAGATGGCTGCCGGACGTGCAGTTCATCGATTTTCAATCTGGCTATGAGCAAGCCTTCCCGGAACTGCTCGGTTCGCTGCCGGGCATTAAACCGCGCAGTTGGGGCGCAGACGATGACGACGACCCGGCGACAATCCCTTGCCCATTCAAGGGCCTGGAAGCCTTCCAGCAAACGGATGCGCCCCTGTTTTTTGGGCGAGAAGATCTGGTCGGCAAGCTCCTGAAACGGCTGGCCGATACCAGCAAAGCCCGTTTCCTGGGCGTGGTGGGGGCCAGCGGCAGTGGCAAAAGCTCCCTGGTGCGCGCCGGGCTGATCCCGGCCCTGCGTTTTGGAGAAGTGCCCGGCTCATCGCGGTGGCCGCTGGTCATCTTCACGCCGGGGCCGCGCCCCACCGAGGCGATGGCGACCCGGCTGTTACCTGTCCTGGGCGAAGACCACACGCTGCCTGAGACACTGAATGGCCTGGAGTGTGGGGCACTTGGTCTGCACCAACTAACCGAACACATCCTCGAAGGTGCTCCGGCAACGGCGCGCATGGTGCTGATTGTCGATCAGTTCGAGGAGGTATTCACCCGCGCCAGCCAGGAGGAGCGCGAAAAGTTCCTGACCCTGCTCAACGATGCCGTGACGGTGGAAGGCGGGCGCACCCTGGTTATCATCACCATGCGCGCCGACTTCTTTGACCGCCTGAGCGCCTACCCGGCCATTGCGCGCCTGCTTGAGCAGGAGAACATGCTGATCGCTACCGAAATGACGGCGGACAATCTGCGGCGCAGCATCGTCGGGCCAGCCGAAGCGGTAGGGTTGATTTACGAGGAAGGGCTGCCCGACATCATCCTTGAGGAAGTGCGCTTGCAGCCCGGCTCGCTGCCGCTGCTGCAATACGCGCTCAAACAGCTTTACGAAAAACGTGATGGACGGCGGCTGACGCTGGCCGCTTACCAGAGCATCGGCGGCGTGCGGCGGGCGCTGGCCCAGCACGCCGAGAACGTGTACAACGCGCTCGGCGCATCCCAGCAGGACATCATGCGCCGGATGCTGCTGCGCCTGGTCGAAATCAGCGACAAGGGGCAACCCACGCGCCGCCGAGTTGAGCGTCAGGAGTTGAATTTCCAGGGCATCTCCGATGAGGCTGTACAGGAACTGATCGACCAGTTGACCGCTGCCGAGAATCGCCTGTTGATCGCCAGCCGGGCCATCGCCGCCAGTACAGGTGAAAAGCAGGAACCGACGACCTGGCTGGAAGTCAGCCACGAGGCGCTGATCCGGGAGTGGGATCGCTTCACGCAATGGATCAAGGACAGTGAGCAATCGCTCCGCATAGGGGGCGAAGTGCTGAAGTCGGCCCAGGACTGGGAACGAATGGGGCGAGATGCCGCCTATTTACTGACCGGGACGCGGCTGGATCGCGCGGTGCTCTGGCTGGAAACGGCTGATGCCAGCAGCCAGCAACGAGAATTCATCCAGGCCAGCATTGTCGAGCGCAATCGCCAGCACGAGGCGGAACAGGAACGACAGAAGCGCGAGCTAGAACTGGAAAAAAGATCGGCGCGCACGCTGCGTATCCTGGCGGTGGTCATGGCGCTGGGGCTGATCGGCGCCGTCGCGCTGACTGTCTTCGCGCTGGATCGCCAGCACAAGGCGGAGGCCGCGCAAACCGACGCCGAGAATGCCCGCAACCAGGCCGACGCGCAGGCGCAAATCATGTTCTCTTACCAGCTTTCTGAGCGAGCGGTGAACCAGCTTGACGAGCAGCTTGACCTGTCGCTGCTGTTGAGCATGGAAAGCAATCGCATCGTCGATACCGACGAGTCCAGGGATACCCTGATCCGCAGCCTGGGCCACGTGCCGTACCTCTCGGCTTTTATGTACGGCCATTCGAGCGGCGTGCAGGCAGTAGCCTTCAGCCCGGACGGGCAAACACTGGCCTCGGCCAGCAGTGACCGGACGATCCGCTTCTGGGATTTGAAAACCAGGCAGCCATCAGGCGAACCGCTGGTCGGGCACGACAGCCGCATTCAGGCCATTGCGTACAGCCCGGATGGAAAGATTCTGGCGTCGGGCGGCTTCGACAACAAAGTGCTGCTGTGGGACGTGGCGACGCGCAAAACCATCGGCCAGCCGCTGACGGGCGCGATGGGTGCGATCTGGGCGGTGGCTTTTAGCCCGGATGGAAAAACGCTGGTTGCTGGCAGCGACGACAAGAATCTGTATGTCTGGAACCTGGCTACCCAGGAATATGCTGGCAAGGCAGTTTCGGGACATGCCGATGCGATTTACACGGTAGCCTACAGCCCGGATGGAAAGATTCTGGCGTCGGGCGGTTTCGACAACAAGATCATCCTCTGGGACACCGCGACGTGGCAGCCCATCGGCCAACCGCTGGCCGGGCACACGGCAGCCGTGTGGAGCGTGGCCTTCAGCCCCGATGGTAAACTGCTGGCTTCGGGCAGCGACGATAGAAAAGTGATCCTGTGGAATGTGGCGAGCCACCAGCCCGAAGGCCAGCCGCTGACGGGTCACACGGATCGGGTGTACACCGTTGCGTTCAGCCCGAACGGTCAATTCCTGGCCTCCGGCAGCAGCGACACACACATCATCCTGTGGTATGTACCCACCCACCAACCTACCAACCGGGTCTTTGCCCTGAAGTCCTCCGAGGTGTGGAGCCTGGCTTTCAGCCCGGATGGGAAGATGCTGGCGGCAGGAAATGGCGATTCCAGAATTACGCTGTGGGATGTGGTCGGCCAGCCATTGGTCAGCCAGCCCCTTTACGGGCATACGGATAAAGTGACCAATGTGACGTTCAGCCCGGATGGGAAGACGCTGGCTTCGACCAGTTGGGATGGGAGCGTGATGCTGTGGGAGAACACCGATCACGGCATTATCGGCTACCCGCTGCTGGGTCACGATAACACGACAAACGGCGTGGCCTTCAGCCCCGACGGCAGGCTGCTGGCTTCGGGCAGCGACGATAAGACCATCATCCTCTGGGATGTGGCTACCCACAAGCCAGTGCGCCCACCGCTGACCGGGCATACTGATCTGGTGTGGGCCGTTGCGTTCAGCCCGGATGGCAAGATACTGGCATCCAGCAGTTGGGACAAAACGATCCGTCTGTGGGAGGTGGCGACGGGCAAACCCATCGGCCAGCCGCTGGTCGGGCACGCGGATCGGGTGTTCAACATCGCGTTCAGCCCCGATGGAAAACTTCTGGCGTCGGCCAGTGCCGACAAGACCGTGATCCTGTGGGACGTGGCGACGCGCAAATTGCTTTCTGTACTGATGGGGCACACGGCCAGTGTCAAGGGTGTGGTCTTTACGCCCGACGGCAAGCAGGTGATCAGCGCAGGCAACGACAAAACGGTGATGGTGTGGGACGTGGCAACGGGCAAGCCCGTCGGCGACCCGATGGTCGGCCACGTCGATAAGATCAACGGGTTGGCGATCAGCCCCGATGGAAAAACGGTGGCAACGGTCAGCAATGACCGCACCCTGATCCTGTGGGATCTACAAACGCGGAAACTGATCGGCCAGCCGGAAACGGGACACAGCAACAACGTGATCGGCGTGGCCTTCAGCCCTGATGGGAACACGGTGGCGACAGCAGGCTGGGACAAAAGCGTGATCCTGTGGAATCTGCCGTTTTTGCGAGATGGCAACGTCGAACTGTGGAGCAAAGAGGCGTGCCGGATCGCCAACCGCAACCTGACCGCCGACGAATGGAAACGCTACATCGGGGAGAGCGAACCGCAGCAGAAGACGTGCCCCGATCTGCCGTGAGCTGACTCGAAGTTGTGCCCGGTAATTTAGTACCGGGCATGACCCCATTGGGCAAGTCGGGGCGTTATAGGAAGCTCATACCTCCAGATCATCTAACACGAGTACGTGGAATTCAGATATACGCGCTAACCCGCGATCATTGGTCAAAAATGCCTCGCATCCTGCCTGAAGTGAGGCGGCCAATTGGATGGCATCCGGCGTGCGCAGCGATACGAAACGACTGTGAAGCAAGATGCGACGGTATGCTTGCGCAAGCGGACGATTTCCGGCCTTGGTTGCCTGTGTCAGCACTTCGGTCAGTGCAATCACTGAACTGACTCCGATAAGGTTACCCTGGGCGATCTGGGTAAAGATGGCGCGTACACGGCCAAGATGGACAGGATGTTTTTCCAAGAGGTAAATGAACGGCGCTGTGTCCACTCCTAATTGAGTGACGCCTGTCAACGCATCCGCGATCTTCACGGACGCTGATCCCACTCGTTGCGAAGCTGATGCACGTACTCTTGGGCATCAATGCCCTGCCATATCTCTGCGCCTAAGCCTTCCAATTCGAGGATGTTATGCTCTTCTTCTGACTGTGGCTCGGTCAACGAGTCAACGATCAGTGAAATAAGCTGTTTGCGTTCTTCAACTGTTAAAGAGCGAATCTCGGCTGCAATCTGCGATAGACTGAGCATATCCCCTTCATCCTTCGTTCGACCCTTTCACAGCCATTTTAGCATTTCTATAGTGAGTCGCGCAGTGATCTCGCTCAGGCAGAGCGTCGTGGTCATGAACAGTTTTCTCCTTTGATGTGGTACTAACGGCGAACGCTAACGAGGTCAAGAATGACTTCAATTCAACTGTCCCAGAAAACGCTGTGTTTGTTTTGAAGTACGTAGAAAATTGTCCCTGCGCAGACGAGAATCCTGTTCTCTCCTGAGCAGTCAACTGGCGTCGCTGTAGACGGACTATTGCTTCGGACAGTGAAGATTTCCCCGGTGTCAATCCAGCCCAACTGGACGGCGTACACTCCATCAGCCGCAGATCTTGTAGCATCCGCGAGGCAGGCTGCTGATGTCCGAGGCTGAGGGCGACGATAACACCGCCCGAAAAAAGACCAGCAATAAAAGGGTCAATCGCAAAAGCCGTTGCACTGGTTTGCCATAGGTAATTTAGCGCAAGGGGACTGTCGCGTTGACGCGACAGCAGCGGAATTGCGCATCTCTCCTTTCTGTGCTAGCATCGACCTCATCGATTGCCCTTACGGG
>JAJPHV010000005.1 GCA_021325095.1 Chloroflexota bacterium
AAGCGTGATCACCTGGTCCCCTTTTTCGTGATCACGGTTTTGCCACTCGACTCAAAGTGGCCCCGTTTTACCTGATCACCTGGCCCCCTTTTCGCTTGACAGAAACAGCGCAGCGCACCTGCACGCCTCCGTACTCTAGTCGAGTACACTTTTTGCAAAGGGTGTACGTCAGGCGAGTACACTCGGTCAAGAATGCCCATATTGAGCCAGAAAACGCCTGTCCGCCATTTGTCGTACAGCCTGCTTGAATTGTCGTACTTTTGTCGTACACGGGCTTAAAATGTAGATGTGGTGCGGAAAAACGGAAGTGTAAGACAATTGTCTTCCTCTAACGATGAAAAAGTAGGACAAATGTCTTCCTCTGGTGCGGCACGAGCGCGTGGGCAGAAGGGCTGGTTGATATTTCCCCTTCGGTGGGATAGGTGTAAAATCACACCAAAATCGAAGTTGCGTGCGCAGGTGGTTTGTGTCGGTAGGGTGCGCCGTGCCGACGCCCGCCGAAGCACCATAAGTGCGAGGCGGGGTGGCGCGCGTGAGCGCGGCACATCAAGGCTCACCGCCGCGTGAGGTGCGAGCGTTTTAGCTCGCTACTCCCCCCACCCTGGCTTGCTCAACCTAATACGCTCATTACGGTGGGGGGAGTGACCGCCGCATCGCGGCGGATGCCCGCCTGCCAGGGCGGGCATGAGGAGTGCGACACCAACTATGTCTTCATTTCACAAGTTCGCTCCACTCCTTCTTAGAAAGGACTCTAAACTCGTGTTCGCCATTTATCTTTTGTAGATAGATAGGTTGTCTGGCTTGACGTTTGGTATCCGGGGGTAGGATGATCTCCCTTTCGTCATACTCTAGTGGCAACCTCACTGTCATCACTGATGGGTCGATAATTGTTGCCTGAATCAGAGTGCCAGCCGGGATTTCTGTTTGAGGAGGGACAGACACACCCGCTGGCACAAGCTCCGACGGATAAGGTAGCACCGGGCGATCCTTGTACTCGTTGTCGTTTGGACCTTCAATCTGCATATAGCTGAATTTGTCGGGATTGGGGAGCTGTACTGTGAGCATTACGCACAGTTCTTTGATGCGATCAAGTGCTATGAACTTGCCGTTAGGTTTACCCAACGCTACCGTAACGTATTTTTCAAATGAGGCGATAAAATCAGCGACCTCAGCAGCCACACTTCCTGTCTCCCAACTATTCCCGTTAAACAGCGATTGATAGCGAAGTCCAGAACGGTTGATCAAAACGAGTGCCGCTTCTAACTTCACTACGCCCATTCCATACGGCTTACCCATACCCAGTTGGTGGCGATACTCTGCGCTCCCTGGCAATGTCAGCGCCCAAGCCAGCGCTCCCAGCTCTACATCAGAGAGGTTCTCAAAGTAGATGCGGAAGTTGAAAGTCACGCCGGGCCTGACCGGGCACATTCGCGTATGTTGCGTATCACCCTGACTGACGCTGCTTGGCTCCTCAACCTGGTTCACTTTGATGTCCTTTTGTCGCCAGTAGAGCTTATGCCCGCGAATCCGCGTGTCTCCGGGGTTATGGGCATAGTGTTTCAGGTCTGATTTAGCGGTTTTTTCCCTATCGGGCTGCTCAAGGTAATGTTGGAATGTGGTCGGTTTCGGCCCGCCGAGGATTTTGGGGATAAACTCCGCTTCGTAGAAATCGGATTGACCATCCGCAGGCCGCGCATCGGTGACGGAGACGCGGGAAGCATGAGCACGAGTCTTATCGCCTCGCGGAGCTTTCTTGTCACCCTTTTCCACGTAGCCGAATATCGCTTCGGCAATGTCATAGTGATCCGGGTTATCCCTGACCTCCGCCGGGATAAAGTCATGTGGCGTGACAGCACGCTTCTTGCCATCCTCGTCAATTATCATTGCTGGAATGCGCGAAAATGGCGCGTGACCGAAGTAGTAGACCATACCATCATGTAGTGGTGGGATGTAAAACACAGGGCGGCCTTCAATCAGACAGCCATATTGCCTGTCAAATGGGGCTTCGGTCTGGAAAGAGGTCAGGCCATCAAGGTAATCTTTCACCGCTTGAGGTGCGATCTGGATTGGTTTTGCTCTTTCGTCTGCTTCCAACACTAACACGAAGTTTTTCCGCCCTGTCTTGACTCGTCCTCTGCGGTCTGGTGTGGCGGATTCTGCCATGTTTCCCGTGCAAACCAGCACGCCCTGACGTTTCTCTCCTTGTTTCGGTGAGCGCACGCTGGCAATGTAATTGCCTTTAGAACCCCGCGCTTCGAGATACATAACATTGTGATATTGAACCTTATAGTTGGCATCGCTCAGGTGAATTAACCCATTCACACCGTTTACACGACTGTTATCGTCCTTCACCTTTACAAAGTATGATCCGGCATATTGGCTTGCAGGTCGTATGAACCACTCCTCCCCTTTCCTTATCAAATATCCAGCACGGACGTTTTTCCCAAGTTGCCCTGTCACTTGCTTGTAATGTTCACCAAGCGGATCATCTGACTTTGCCGCAACCGAACGAAAGAAAATCTTGGGTTTGTCGCTCACCCGTGTCATTTTTCCAAATGTGATGATTTCCACCAGATTCCTGATCATCCCACGCAGACTGCTGCCGGGAATGATCGGCTTGCCGCCTAACTGGAAGAAGTCGGGTTTGTCCTTGTGTTGTTCTTTGTTCGCTGCCTCTTTCTCGGTCAGCATCCCGCGAATGTAGAGCGGCGTTTCAGTGGTCAGCTTCACGCCAAAATAGCCAGTACGCCGATCTGCGTGATACTGGTCATGATCAGGAATGCTCTCTGCCGCGACAACGCGATCCGGCAGCGGGACGAAGTTATACGGCGCGTGCGCTGTTTTGCGTTCTTTATCAGGCATGATTTCCTCGCCTCCTATTTTGCAAACACCTTGACCAGGCGGCTGTGCGCCACTCGGACGAATCCGAATTCATCTTCGCTCAAGTAATGGCGCACGGTCAGGCGCAGTGGTCGGCGATTACCAGCAGGATTCGCAACTGCAATCGGCACGATATGGCGTAATCCCTGAGCGCCATCGTTCATCTGGGTGAAGTCGCCCTCAGACGCTTCAACATGATTTCCCCACAGGATTTGATCCTCATCGTAGTATTCGGCTGGATCGCCCTCACCATCGACAATCATGCGGGCATGGAGCATCCCATCGCCATCATGCCACAGAGAGATTTCGCCCGCCTCGCTAAACAGGCGAGCGCTTTGCAGGGTTTCCATGCGCAACGGTGGGCTGAAGTCTGTCTCTGGCGCGGTAACGAGTGTGCCGTCTTCCATCCTGCCCCAGATCACACCGTCATCGGCGTGAGCGAGCAGGAAAAATGTGCTTTTGGCCCCTGCGACCTGCTCTTGCAGCCACGTCCTCACATCTTGAGAGGGTGAGGGTGCTGAGATTGCCTCCAATTTCACTTGAGCAGTTTTAATTTCGCGCTTCATGCTGGTTCAATCTCCCGGAGTGCCCGCACATAGTTTTCCAGTTCTTCTTTGTCGCCCTCAATCGCCAGCCCACTTGCAGTGGATGCGAGTTCCCAGGTTATGCCGTTGTGAGTGAGTTCTGCTGTGTGTCCACGCAGCCGCCCACGCCCTGCGCTGCTTTCGCCACCGAGAGGGAGATCGCTTGTCCACAGGTCTTTGAGAACCAGCAGCAGTAAGCCGATTTCGTGATCTTTTGGACTGCGCAGTTCGAGTTTAACCTGTACCTTACCGCCAAACTGCGGCTGCTGGTCGAACAGCGCCGTATCCAGTGCCCCGCCAGTGAAGCGATCAATGCTCACCCGGCTCTGCACCCATCGCTCAGACTCACCACCTGAAATAAGATGTTCTTCGACACTCACCCGGCTGGCAGTACGATTATTTGTGGCCTGTTTACCGAAGATGCCAAACATCTCATCGATCAGCCTGTCCGCATCCGCTACTGCCAGAGTCTTGGCGATCTTCAGCGCACGGGCGCGGATCGCCCCGGCCAGGCTGGTTCCGCTCAATACAGGATTGCCGTTCGAGTGTAGGTGTCCCATATCCGCCACCTCGCTATCGGCGCGGATCAGCAACGAGCTTTCCAGAGTAAACTGCGCCTGAAGGGTGAACCGCTCTCGCCTATCCTCAAACTGCGCCGAAACGTTAAGCGCCTTGAAAAGATTAGGAACGATGCTTTTTTCAGGGAGCGATGCGTCGCCTTCCTTGATCCAGGCTATGAGTCCGACGGACTTTGTAAGGTCAAACTGTCGGACTCGCCATGAGTCAATCTTCACACGCCCATAGCCACGCCGTTTGCGTGCCCCAAGTGTGATCTCGCCGTTCTCCAAGCCGCTCAAAGCGACTGCCAGTGCCTGACGCAGCCTGGATTCGTCACTGCCTTCCGTGATCAACAGTTCAAATCGCAAAGGAAATTTCGCGCCCGCTGACCAGACCATGAAGGTGTACAACTTTCTTTCTCCGGCAGTGCGCGATTTCGGGTCGATCTTCACCCCATCACGCAGTTCAACCTTGGCGTTTTCCCCATAAGCATCATCGACGATCAGACAGCTTTGGTCGCCTTGTTGATCCTGGCGTGCGCCGCCAAACAACAACGCTGCCATACCCTTTGAATTCTGTTTCTCTCCGTAGCCATGTTCACGTGTCCAAAGGTAACTGCGCAGTGCCCCAGCGATGGATGCGCCGGTAAGCAGCGGTTGGTTCGTGATCTCATCCGCTATCAGCGGCACGAGCGAACCCATCTCATCGCCGCTGCCAAAGTGTGCGGGCGTTTCGAGTATCAGATCGCCCTCAACAATGATCCGTTTGTTGATTCTGCGAGAACGTTCCCCCTGCCACAGCGGATTAGCCATGTTCCACCTCTACCTGTCGTTCTTCCTGTTTTTTCAGTTTGGCAGCGCGTGCCAGGACTGCATCGACTAAACGTAGTGCAGCGTAGGGTTCTTGCGCATTGGCTTGTATTCTCAGCCAATCAATCATCGGCTGGCTACCCACCTGCGCCGATCTGAAGTGTTCCCCTGCCCTTTTGCCTTCAATATCCTTGAGAAACTGCGCAATAGCCGAAGCATCTGGTCTATCCTTCAGCAACTCCGAAGTCACAATCTGACGCAGACGGTTGATTTGACTCCTAGGAGGTAGACGACGAAGTTGAAGCGTATTCGCTTTCTCCAATTGCGTCTGATCTACCTGCTGCCGTGTAATCCGCGCTTGCATTGCATCCCATAGTTGCTTTGACTCATCGCTGAGAATGATTTCGATTTCAGTGGTAACTACTGGCACATCTTGTTTGACAAGTGTCTGGCGCTGCTGCCAGTTGACCGCTACTCGTCCGAAACCTTCGGCGCGACGCTCACCAATGCCGAACCACTCCAACCAGCCGAGTCCGCCAGATAAGACTTGTCTCTGCTCTTCATCCAGCTTCTTTAAGTTCAAAACAAAGACGCTGCCCATCGTGAGTGTCGGCATTTGCGGCAAAGGTAATCCCCATTTACGATTAAAGCCGCCAACGATACCCTCATTTTTGAAAGCGCGATCTACCTCAAGTTGAGCGGTGCTCACCTCAAGCCGCGCTGCCACCGCGGCACACAATGTCTCTGTATCGAGAGCGAATTGCCCATGTGAATTGCGCAGAATCGCGTCGCTCAACAGTGTGAGGATCAGTTGGTCAGGGTTACCCAGGATATTGCCACCCACTTCACGTTGCGCATCCCTGATCTGCATGTCGCTCAATGCAACACGACCATAACCCGCGCTACGCGCCCCGCCGAGCGTCGTTTCGGAATAAGTTCCTAGCAGGTCCGCAAGATAGTCAGCATCTGTATCTTCATTGCACAGAATCATCGCCTCGAAGACCTGCCCGGCTGCCAGCGCATCGTAGCGGTAAATCGTGCCACGTCCCGGACCAAGTGAGCGTCCGCGAACGCGATCCCGTTCGGTATGAACGTTGATCACATGCTGCGGCTCAACAATATACGCCGCGTTGCCGTCATCGATCAGCACGCAGAATTTGCCGCCGAGTGCTTTAGGTTTGCCCGGCTCCTGTGCCTCTAACTTTTGTCCTTGCAGTCCTTTCGGTGTTAATGCCCGGTCTGTGATCCTTTTTTCCTCGCCGCCCTGAGCGTGTTTGTCCTGTTCCCATGAACGCGGCGCAGGCAGCGAACGCTTGCCGTCAACCACCAGATAGCCGTTCAAGAAACGGGTCCGTCCATCGAAAAACAGACGCCGTATATCGTCATTTGCCGCATCTAGTTCCCTGATGCCTTCTTTGCGCATCGTCAGCCCGATCAACGCACCGCGCAATACACTCCCCGGCAGGTAATCATGAGCGACAGCGCTGTTGGGATCGCCTTCCAGTGAAGTCACCAGCACAGGTTCGAGCAGCGTCACGCGATAGGTCACAATTTTCATGCCTGCCCCCTTGCTAGTGATGCAAAATGCTCCAAATACCCGTCAAAGTCAAAATCGGGGCCTTCGATGCGTATCTCAACACGCCCTCGCCCTCTGTTGCGCCCACTACCCGCACGCCGTACAGAAGCCGCACACGCCGCCAGCAGCGCCAGGTGATGCGGTTCTGGTTCCTGGTCAAAATCCAGCGCAGCGCGAAAAGTCAGGCCGCGTAGTGCCACCCGCGAGGCGCGAAGGCTGCGATCTGCGGGAACGCCTGTCTCTTCGTCAACGGCAGTTTGGCGGCGAATCGTCGTCAAGGATTCCAATATCTCGGCTGCACCATATTTTTGAGTCTGAATGCTGTACCGGACTTGCTGCTGCAAGTCATGAGGCAGTTCGCCCCGCCCGATCCGCATGTGTGCGCCGTCAGCGAGCGTACTACCACCACTGCCGAACAGCCAAGCTGCTGTTTTTTTATTGAAATCTTCAAGATCGGGGCGACTGCGCAGCGCATACAAGATGTTGGCGCATTCCTCGACCAGCAGCCCTTTGAGTGTTCTGCCTCGAATAATCGGCAGCCCTGTTGCCGAGTCGTGTTCGACCTCTTCGTCCACCAGCCCAGCGACGCCATCACCGCGCCCAAAAGTTGTATCGCTGAGGAGTTTTACAGTTAGCGTCAGGTTCACGGTTGCGCCTCCTTCTCGCGTAGGGGAATGTGAATATCCATCAATTCCAGTGCGTCAAAATAGCCGCACTGCCTATCATGCCAGCCAGTCTGCTCGAAGTCCGGTAACTTCGGTAGTTGCTGCTCGTAGATATTCATGAAGCGCATCACGGCATCTTGCCCTTCTCGCAGGGCATCGCGGAGCGCTTTCGCTTTATTGCGCTTGTCCGCCCAATCCTGTTGGAATGCAATCGTCAGCCGTTCAATCTCAGCCCATGAGCGCACATCACCCTCATTGTCGAGACTGACCGGGCGTAGAGTCAGGTTCCCTGCGCTGACATGATATTCGCGCTTACGCATCGCCTCCAACTCGTCGTATAAACCACCACTAGTGAAGTGCCAATCCAGCGCCCCGCCTCCCTCCTTGAAGTTTTCGCGGCGGAACTTCTTGGCTTCATCGCAGAGGCTTTCACTCAGTTGGTACGCACGGGCGAATGGATAATGCGATTTCACAATAGCAATACCCGCACAAGCGGAAAGATTCATCTCTTGTTTTTGCGCTTCGGTTTCAAAGGTGCGTAGGTATTCTACTGCCAGCGATAGCCCGATGCGCCCATCGCAGACGAAGGTTGTGTCATCGCCACCGAACACAATTGGACGGATGGGGAGGCGCAGGTTATTGTTGTCGTCCAGGGAAAATTCAAGAGCCGACACGGTGCGCGTACCAGGAATGCTTGTACCTTTAAGCGTTTTTTGCCTGAGCAGTTCAATCGCCGCCATCATCGAGGTTGTGGAGATCGCTTTCACCTGCTCGGAGAATTGGCGTATCTCGGAAATATAGGCGCGGTTATCTCGTTCTTCGCCAATCGCTCGAATGATCTGGCCCATACCATTGCCGTCAGCGTGAACCACTGCGATGTAGCTTCGTTCGCCTATACTCCGGCCCAAATCGTCCAGATCGAGCGGATAGTCGTAACCATTACCTGGCGGAAGCTCACGGCGCAGCCAGTCATTGGCCTGGTCAGCGGCATAATGTTTGGCGTATACCTCAGCGGAAACGTATCGCTCACGGCCATCGGGATCACGGACCACCTCGACAGCGGGCAGGGTTGTAGACTGGCACATGACAGTCACGCCCAAGCCCATCAGCGGACTAGAAGCGGCTTTCCTGCTACGCTCTTTCTTCATGTTTTGAAGCAACTGCCCGACTGCTTCCCCCAAGCCAGTGCCTGTCCATACAAACGGCTCTTGATGGATGTCCAACCGTAAACCGGGCGCATCAATCAGCACCCTCTTGGACAGCGTTCGTGTGAAAGCTTTAGCCGATTCCGCATAACGGAACAATGCGACGAAGTTACCCCCACCCGCGTAGAGGATTTCAGCATCGAGTCCGTCCGTTTCGATTTTTCTGTCAACGAGGTCACTAGAATCCACATTGTTCTTGGGCGCAGCGAGCTTAAGCGTCTCAAACGCCCAATCTTCCGTCGCTTGCTTGACAAGGTAGGATGCGCCAATGTTTTCTTTGAGGCGGTTGCTGCCAAAGATATACTGACGCAAACAAAAAGAAATAAAGGGGCGGCAGGATGGGATAAAATGGCAGGATGGGAAACAAAAGAGAACGTACAGATTGGCGAGAACAGCGGCGGTTACGGG
>JAJPHV010000142.1 GCA_021325095.1 Chloroflexota bacterium
AATGGCTATATGGAGGCAAGGCAATGAAACGAGACACATTAGCCGAATCCAACCGATTGGAAATCCTTCGGCTCTGCCACAGCGGCCTTGACTCTGGAACCCTGCGAGCCAGACTACTCCAACGGTTGCAAGCCGTCATCCCCTTCGACTACGCCTATTTCTCGACCACTGATCCGGCCACGCAGTTTGCCACCAGTTCGGTGCTGGCAGCGGAGCCGCCCGAATGGTGTATGTCCGTATTTCTTGAGAATGAGTTCCTGCAAGAAGATTTCAACAAATTTAGCGATATGCTCCGTGATCATCAGCCGGTTGGCGTGCTCAGTGAGGCAACCGGGCACGACTTGCTTCGTAGCCAACGCTATCGGGACATGCTGGCTCCGATGGCAATGGGCGATGAACTGCGTGCCATCTTTGTCACAAGTACAGCCTGTTGGGGAACCCTATGCCTGCACCGGGGACAAGACCGGACGGGATATACACCTGCCGAGTCAGCCCACCTCGCTCAACTCGTCCCGCACATTGCGGAGGGACTGCGTAAAGCGCTGCTCCTGGACAACGCTCCTTTAGCAAAAACGCCGGATGGGCCGGGGGTGCTGATTCTCAGCGAGGACCTTTCCATTGTGGCAACAACTGCCGCTGCCGAGTATTGGCTGAGGGAACTGGCAGGAGACAGGTGTGCCCTTCCGCACCCTGTCCGTAGCGTCATCGCTGGCCTGGAGGCGATTGAGCACGGGCTGGTGGTGGCGAATGGCGCGCCAAAAGTGCGCCTGCGCACGCGGTCAGGCCATTGGTTAGTGCTGTATGCATCGCGGCTGAACAGTTCAGATAGCCAGCGACAGATCAGCGTGATTTTTGAGATTGCAAAGCCAGCGGAAATTGCGCCACTGATCATGCAGGCATATCAGCTCACCAAACGCGAAGGAGAGATTGTACAATGTGTACTGCGCGGCTGGTCAACGACTGAAATTGCCGCCAAGCTCCGCATCTCATCAAACACGGTACAAGATCATCTGAAAGCGATCTTTGAGAAGGTGGATGTCAGCAGTCGAGGAGAACTGGCAGCGCGCATCTTCACTCAGCAGTACCTACCACAGTTTCCAGCAGGCTCTCCTCTGGATTCTTCCGGGCAGTTCACGCCACTCGATCACTTCACAACATAACCTGATCATTCGCTTCAAAATAGAAAGTGTTATGTAATAGGGTTGTGGAGTGTCGAATATACCACCAGGGTATCAAGTCCAGGCTTTGGAGCTGCATGACAAGCGATACAGCCTGAAGGGGCCGTCAGACAGCAGCGTGATCGAGCCGCCGCCTGCTTCCAACGGCACAAGCCAACCTGCCGACTCCGCAGCGGGCGCAGCAAAGTAACTCGCTTCGGCGTTAGCGCAGACGGCACGGGCCAGCGCCTGCGGCGTGGGCTGGAAAACGACCTGCACGGCGGGCTGATCGCCCAAATAGTAGCCGAGTTCCCAACCCAACGAGTAATTGTAAACTGTTGACCCGGCGGGAAGCGCCTGAATCGCGGCGGCCAGTTGCACGATCCCGGTATGCTGGCCGTGATCGCCGCCGATGTCCAGTGGGCCGCGCAGCGCAGCCAACGTAAAGGGCAGCATCAGGGCGACAACCGCTGCTATGCTGAACCTGTGCAAACGCCGTGCGCCGATCCCGACCAGGATCAGGATGAGTGGGGCCAGCGGGTGCAGGTAGCGATCATAAGTGTTGAACGAGAACAGCCAGTAGGCCAGCAGAAAGGCCAGGATGCCCGTCACCAGCAAGACCGTCAACACTACCTTGCGGCGCGGGGCTGCCGTGCCTGGGCGGGGCAGCAGCGCCAGGATTGCAGCCACAAGCAGCGGGCCGAAGCCCGTAACGTAGCCAAGAAGGTGCAGCCAGCGTTCCAGACGTGGAACGACTTCGTTGGCGCGGATCAGGCGGTCAGGCGCACCGTTGATGACGCTGAGTGTCCAGAAATCGATGGGTGCGGCGCGGGCGGCACTCCACAGGGCCAGCGCGGCACCAACGGCCAGCGCCGGGACCGCAAAGCGGCGCAGCCGCAGCGCCACGTCCGGCCAGCGCCATCCCATGTGGGCATTCGCGCCGATGCCGATGCTGATCACCAATGCGGCGAACGGCAGCGCGCTTTGCCGGGTAGCGACGGCCAGTGCAAAAGCCAGCCCGGCGGCGCGCCACTGATCGCGGCTGGCGGCAAGCAGCGACAGCATCAGCCAGAGCGTCATGAGCGGATCGAGGTACGCAGTAGCCGCGAACGCCAGATCGAAGGGCGACAGGGCCAGCAGAAGCATGATGAGCACCGCGCCACGCTGATCCAGGCGAAGCGCCAGTCTGTAGACTGCTGCCAGGGTCAGAAGGCTGACGAACAGGGTCGGCAGCCGGGCCGCGAACTCGGTAGGGCCAAATACGGAAAAGGACAGGGCTGTGACAGCCAGGCCCAGAGGGGGTTTGTCGAGCGGTATATCGGCCAGCAAGATGTCACCGTGCAGGCTGATGCGACGGGCATAGGAGGCGTATAACGCTTCGTCCACGTCGAAGCGCGAATCTTGCGCCAGCATCCCGACGCGCAGCGCCGCACCGAGCAGCAGCACGAGCGTCGCTGCCAGCAGGGGCCGGGTTGTCAGTCGGTGAAGCGATAGCGGATCAGCGTCCAAGCGGCCTTCGGTGCGTCAGTCCACTTGATCTTTTTGCCTTCGTTCCATTCGCGCCCATTGTAGGAGATGGGCACTTCGTAGATGCGATAGCCGCGTTTGAGCACTTTGGCGGTGATCTCCGGCTCGAACTCGAAGCGGCGCGAACGCAGCGGCAGGCCGCGCACCACCTCGGCGCGGAAGACCTTGTAGCAGGTTTCCATGTCACTCAGAATCGTGTTGTAGAGGATGTTGGTCAGGAAGGTCAAGGAACGGTTGGCGACCATATTCCAGAAAAACATGGTCTTGCGCGGGCCGCCCAGGAAACGCGATCCGTATACGACTTTGGCGCGGCCTTCCTCGATAGGCTTGAGCAGCACCGGGTAGTCGCGCGGGTCGTATTCAAGATCAGCGTCCTGGATCAGAAAGATGTCGCCCTGCGCAGCGGCGAAACCCGTCCGCACGGCTGCACCCTTACCCTGGTTATGCTCGTGGTAAATGATGCGCACCAGCGGATCGGGAGGTAGAGCACGCAGAATTTCGCGCGTGCCATCGGTTGAGCCGTCGTCGATGACGAGGATTTCGGAAGCCAGCTGGACTTTTTGCACCGCTTCCAGAATCTGGGCGATGGTTTCATGTTCGTTGTAGCAGGGAATGATGACTGAAAGTTTCACGCGGCTCTACCTCGTGTATGCGCAGTTGCGGGCGCAAGTATAGCGGGCACGCGCCGCCGCCGCCAGAATACGTCAGGCAAGCACAGGGCAGACGCACGCTCAAGGCCACGTCCTAACTTTTGGCCTGGGCCTCTGATTCTGTGCCGTTGACAATGCTCTGGCAGTTCGATACAATGTTCGCCGCTCGGTTGCCAGCAAAACTGAGCCTTGAGCCGGGACAACCCGGATGGTATAATTTCGTGGTTGGTTGGCCGACGTAGCTCAACAGGCAGAGCACGCGTTTTGTAAACGTGAGGTTAAGGGTTCGATTCCCTTCGTCGGCTCTGGCAGCGGAGGTGTGTGGACTGCCGACCAATAGAACTTTGAAGGGGGCCGGACGCGGCCATTGTTTTGTGGTTCGCCAACTGAATACAGGTTTCGGATAGGGCTTGCCTACGTAGCTCAGTCGGTAGAGCGTTCCCTTGGTAAGGGAGAGGTCATGGGTTCAAATCCCATCGTAGGCTCTTTCATCTGTATTCGCCCCGTTCTACCGTATCTAACGCATTGATCCGCAATTTGGAGGGAGCCTCTCGATGGCGAAGGAAAAGTTCGAGCGAACGAAACCGCATGTGAACATCGGGACAATCGGGCACGTCGATCACGGCAAGACGACGCTGACGGCGGCGATCACGAAGGTGCT
>JAJPHV010000092.1 GCA_021325095.1 Chloroflexota bacterium
AGCCGCCAGTCGGCATCCCTGGGGAACTTCTCGACGGCGATGATTTGCAGCGCAAAACCGAGCGCGCACAACAGTGCCAGCCCGTCTCCCAACAGGTTGCCGCCGGGCGAGTACGAAAGCAGCGTCAGCCCGACAAAGGCCAGCACCGTTCCTCCGATCACGCGCAGGGTCATGGAGTGCCGCAGCAGCACCAGGGCCAGGATCGGAACCATGACCACGTACAGCCCGGTGATGAAGCCCGCCCGTCCCGAATCGATCAGGCGCATCGAGAAGGTCTGGAAGACGTAACCCGCGCAAAACGTGACACCGCCGACCAGTCCCCACTGCCATTCCGGGCGGGTCGGCCAGCGCCGGGCACGCCACACCAGCGGGATGAGCGCCGCAGAGGCCAGCACGAAGCGAAGCGACAGGAAGGCCAGGATAGGGAACGTGCTGGTCACGTCCTTGACCATGAAAAAGGTCGCGCCCCAGACCGCCGCAATGCCCAGCAGCGACGCATCGGCCAGCCAGCGCATTCGCCGGGAGGGGGGACTTGCACGTCTCATACGGAGGTTCCCTTCGCTGGCTGCAAAATCGTCATGGAAATCTGCACCCCAATTTTGTGAGCCGCCAGGACGCTATAGGGTCAGTTTGCGCACTATGTCCTGGTCGATGGCAGGAACCCCGCCGATTGTAATGTATGGAACCGGTGTCTGCAATGACCGGTTCCCCCTCTCTGCTTGCGGAGAGGGGATCAAGGGGTGAGGTCAACAACCCCAAAGGCAAGCAAAAGGCGGCGTTCTTTTGTATAATTTGCCCAAAATTGGGTGCTCAATTCACAGCATTTTGCCCGTTGACGGGGGCACTGCGATCATGAAAACTAATACCATACCGGGATCATTAAGCAAAATAAACAAAACGGCGGCGGGGTCTCGATGCCGGCGGCGCAATTTTGCACTAGGGATACTCGTAGAGGATCAACGAAGACATGGATTACCTAACTGACGATGCACAGCAGGTAATTAGCCGCGTACAGGAAAGCGGGATCACGTACCTCGACCTCCAATTCACGGACGTCACCGGCATCATCAAAACCGTCCAGATTCCGGCGCGACAACTGGAAAACGCTTTCCGCCAGGGCATCTGGTTCGACGGTTCGGCCATTGAAGGCTTCGCCCGCGTTGCCGAGTCGGATATGTATCTGCGGCCTGACCCGTCCACCTTTGCCATGCTGCCCTGGGAAAACGGCGAGAAGCGGATTGGCCGCCTGATCTGCGACGTTTACACGCCGACGGGTGAGCCGTTCCCTGGCGACCCGCGTGGTGTGCTGCGGCGTGCGCTCGACGTGGCAAAGCAGATGGGCTACCGCTATGTTGTGGCTCCTGAACTTGAATTCTTCCTGTTCCGCCAGCCGCTCGACCTGCACGCCTTACAGACCGAAGACCGTGCCGGGTACTTCGACGTGAGCGAATCGGAACTGCGCTCCATTCAGCGGACGATGGCCGATGCGCTCGAATCGATGGGCATTCTGGTGGAGGCCGGCCATCACGAGGTCGGTTGGGGACAGCACGAACTGGATTTTGCACCGCTGGAAGCGCTGCAAATGGCTGACGCCATCATGACAGCCCGGCTGGCGGTGAAGTCGGTGGCGAAGGCCAACGGGTTATTCGCCACCTTCATGCCCAAGCCCCTGGCGCGGGTGGCCGGTTCCGGGATGCACATCCACCAGATTCTGGTTGATCACTTCACGGGGCAAAACTGTTTCGCCGACGCACAGGCCGATTACGGGCTGGCTTCTGCTGGCCGCTCCTTCCTGGCCGGGCAGCTTGACCACGCGCGGGGCATCTGTGCGGTGCTGGCCCCACTGGTCAACAGCTATAAGCGCCTGGTGGCCGGGCTGGAAGCGCCCGTGTACGTCACCTGGGCACAGTTGAACCGCTCCGCGTTGATCCGCGTGCCGCGCACCCGCGCCGAACAGCCCGACATCCGCATCGAGTTGCGCTGCGTCGACCCAAGCTGCAACCCGTATCTGGCCCTGGCCGTCATGGTACGCGCCGGGCTGGACGGCATCGCGCGCGGGTTGGAACTGCCTGGCGCGGCGGAGGAGGAACTCTATCTGTTCAATGCCCGGCGGCGTTTGCTGACGACGCTGCCGACTTCGCTCAACGAAGCCCTGGAAGCGATGGAACAGTGCGACCTGGTGAGTGATGCCCTCGGTCTGAACGTTTTCGAGCGCTTCCTGGAAGCCAAGCGCATCGAGTGGAATGAGTACGTGCTGGAAGTCAGCCCCTGGGAAATCGAGCGCTACTTCACCACCTATTAAACGTCGGGATAGGTCATGCGGGGAACGCCATGAGCGCACAACGTCATCAGACTATCCGCGATTTGCTGCGCAGCGCGTTGCCGATGGGAACGCGCATCGTTGCCGGGCAAAAGGGCCTGAGTCGCGTTGTGACCTGGACGTCGGTTTTGCACACGCGCCCGCCTGCCTTCCCTACGCTGGAAGGTCACGAGCTGGCGCTGCTGTCCATCGACGCGCTGCATCTGCTGAACGACAAGCTGACCCTGGCCGACATCGTGAATGACCTGGCCCAGATGGAAGTGGCTGCCATCGGGGTCGTCGGCAACATTGATGCGCGCGCGCGCGCCGCCGCCGAGGAACACACCATCCCCCTGCTGAATCTGCCACCCGGCACGTCGCTGCGGCACGTCGAACGCGACGTGGTGAAGGTCCTGGTCGGGCCGCCGCCCTCCGCCGAGCAGCGCGGCATGGAGATTCACGAGCAGCTATTGCAGTTGAGCACCGAGAACCGGGGCATGGCGGCCCTGATCGGCGCTATTGTGGACGCAACGGGCAAAACGGTTGTCGTGCAGGATAAGCGCCTGGATACCGTCGTGGCGCTCGGCCCGCTGAAGGACATTGAGGATTGGCCTGCCATCGAAGCCTCACTCGCCAACGAGGAACCGCTGCCCGCCGTCTTCCGCAACCGTGTCGAAGTGGCGCAGGTGTCACCCGACCCCGCCCTGCTCGAACTGCCAGATTTCGGCCTGCGGCGGCTGGTCGTGCCCATCGTGGCAAACCGGATGGGGCGCGGGTTCTTCTCGATGCTGGTGGCGGGCAATGGCTTTGACGCGCTGGACATGCAGTTTGCCCGGCACGGCGCTGCGGTTTGCGCCCTGGAAATGGCGAAGGAGAAAGCCATCCGCGAGGCGCAAAAGAAGGTACAGGGTGGCGTGCTGGAACGTCTGCTGACCGGTACGATCCCGGCGGATCAGGCGCTGCGGCAGTTGGCGCGGCTCGGCCACCAGCCCAACGAACACCCCTACGCCGCCATCGCTGCCTGCTGGGCGCAGGACGATGGGCCATCGGATCGTCGCCTCGAAACAATTTTCAACGAGCAGGTCAGTGTGCATGGCTGCGAGGCGGTGGTGCAGCTTCTTGAAAGCGGCGTGGTCGTGTTCTGCGCCGACGACGCGGTGAACAGCAAGGCCCTGCCGCGCACCATCCGGCAACTTGCCGACTCCGTGCTGGCGCGTGTCAAGTCGCAGTACCCGGCGGCGAATCTGGCGATGGGCATTGGCCGCCCGGTGAACACCTTATCCGAGTGGCGTTCCAGCTACCAGGAAGCGATGGCCGCCGAGCGCATCGCCTTGCAGTGGCACATCTACCAGCCGTTGTATTTTGGCGACCTGGGCGTGTATCGCCTGCTGTCGCTGCTGCTGGAAACTGCCGAACTGCGCAGCTTCTACCGGGAAACGCTCGGCGAACTGGCCGACGAGCGCTATGCCAATGAAGAATTCATCACCACGCTCGAAACGTTTTTTGAGGAACACGGCAACCTGAGCCAGACGGCCAACAAGCTGCACGTGCACCGTAATACGCTACTGTACCGCATGGAACGCATCGGGCAGATTGGCGGCTTTGACCTGGAAAACCCCGAGACTCGATTGGCTGTGCACCTTGCCCTGAAAATCCGGCGATTGCTTGCCAACCCTCGCAACGGCACAAAATGAACGGGGCGGCCCCAACCCGCCCGGTACGCCTGTCGGAACCCGATTCGGCATTTTACCCAAAAAAGTTGTGCATTTTTTCAGATAGGTTATCAGAAGAAACCTGTCTTTATACACCTTATACTAAGCAGCATTCAGGCTCAAGACAGGGAAAAATGCCCAACTCCGCGTGGGGGCATTGTGAACCCTGTCCACACTCATCGCATGGGCATTGGGGCGCGCAGCGTCCGGCTCGCAGGAGGAATTAACGAAATGACGACGATGGAATACGAAAAGACCGGGTTGCTTCCGCCCGCTGATGCGGCCAAGAAACCCGCCACGTTGCTCAAGTGGGCGCGGGAGCAGGGTGTCGTGGAAGTGGACGTGAAGTTCGTTGACATTCGGGGTATCTGGCAGCATTTCAGCATCCCGCTGGTCAACTTCAAGGAAGATGCCTTCACCGAAGGTATCGGCTTTGACGGTTCAAGCATTCGTGGCTTCCAGGACATTCACGAGTCGGACATGAACCTGATGCCCGACGCCTCGACGGCTTTCATTGATCCGATCCCGGCCAACAAGACGTTGAGCATTATCTGCGACGTTTATGATGTGAACGGAGCGCCCTATACGCGGGACCCTCGCGGGGTCGCCCGTCGCGCTGAAGAATATCTGGTCAAGACCGGCATTGCCGACGTCTGCTACTTCGGGCCGGAAGCCGAATTCTTCATCTTCACCGGCGCGCGCTGGGGCGAGGGCATGAACACCAGCTTCTACGAAATCCAGTCGGACGAAGCACCCTGGGCAACGGGCGATGGTGGGCTGGCGTACCGGATGCGCACCAAAGAAGGCTACTTCCCGGTTTCGCCCTCCGACAAGCTGCAAGACCTCCGCTCGAAGATGGTGGCGGCGCTGATGGCTGTCGGCGTTGACATCGAGACGCACCACCACGAGGTCGGCGGCGCGGGTCAGGCCGAGATCGACATGCGCTTCCAGAACCTGTTGAAGATGGCTGACCAGTTGCAGGTCTATAAGTACATCATCAAGAACGTGGCTTACCAGAACGGCTATACTGTGACGTTCATGCCCAAGCCGCTGTTCAAGGATAACGGCTCCGGGATGCACTGCCACCAGAGCCTGTGGAAGAAGGGCACAAACCAGTTCTATGACAAAGACGGTTATGCGCTTCTGAGCAAGACCGCGCTCCATTACATCGGCGGCATTTTGAAGCACGCGCCGTCGCTGCTGGCGTTCTGTGCCCCGACGACCAACAGCTATCGCCGTCTTGTGCCCGGCTACGAAGCGCCCGTCAACCTGGTCTATTCCGCCCGCAACCGTTCGGCGGCGGTCCGTATTCCGATGTACAGCACCAGCCCGAAGGCCAAGCGTATCGAGTTCCGCGCGCCCGACCCGACGGCCAACCCGTATCTGGCGTTCAGCGCCATGATGATGGCCGGTCTGGACGGCATTGAAAAGGGCATCGACCCCGGCAAGCCCGCCGATTATGACCTGTACGCTGGCAATGGCCGCAAGACGCCGACCACACCCGGCAGCCTGGGCGAATCGCTGGCCGCGCTGATGAAGGATCACGATTACCTGTTGAAGGGCGGCGTGTTCACCGAAGACCTGATCGAGAAGTATTACGAGTACAAGAAGCTCAACGAAGCTGACCCGGTGTCGATGCGCCCGCATCCTTACGAGTTCGATCTGTACTTCGATGCCTGATCGCGGGATGCGGCCTGTGTAGTCTGTTCCACAGTTTTCCTCCTGTTGAAGGTGTGAGCCGGATGGTTTGAGGGGGCTGTCCGGCTCACGCCGCGTCTGTTGCCCAGCGATGGTGGATCGTCAGCCTGCAAAGATATCGCTGACCTTCAGGGTGAAGCCGGGCAGCACGTCGCCGCCCTCCAGCACGCCGTCTATCCCGACAGTCTGTACGTCTTTGTCTGCCACGTAAACTTCGACGAGTTGCTCATCGGGGAAGACGAGCCACACCAGCCTTGTTCCTGAAGCAAGGTATTTTTCAGCCTTCCGGCGCATGGCACGCTTCGAGTCGCTCGGGGACTTGACCTCCACCGCCAGATCGGGCGGAACCGGTGCTTCGCGTTCCGGCGCTTCGGGCAGCCGCTCCTTTGAGATGTAGCCCACATCGGGGTTGAAAACGTTGCCCTCCGACATGACATAGCCGCCCGCCTCACCCGTCACGTAGCCGAGTTGATGTTCATCGGCGAAATTGCCAAGAAACCGACCAATACGCGACGCAATCCTTGACGGCGTGAAACTCGGCATTTTTTCAACAATCTCCCCATCGATGAGTTCCAGGATGCGGTCAGCGTTTTCCGGCAAGCTCTCGAACTCCTGGAATTGAGCGACGGTGTACGTCAGCTTTTCAACGGCCATTTTGCGCATCTCCTCAACACCCTCGATTGGGAAGTATACCATGCTACCAGGTGGTGCTATGCTTAATGCTGAGTCCGGCAGTGTGAACACGCTCGAAGGAGGTTGCAATGGATTCCCCTTCCGCTGATATTTCTCTGGCAGGGCAGGTTGCGATTATTACCGGGGGTGGACGCGGGCTTGGGCGGGCAATGGCCCTGGCTTTGTCTGGCGCGGGTGCATTGGTGGCCGTCGCTGCTCGATCTGAGGATCAGCTCAAGGATACAGTCACGGACATTGAAAACAGGGGCGGACGGACAATTGCTCTCGTCGTTGACGTGACGGATCACGATGCCGTCACAGGGATGGTGCAGGAGACGGAGCAGCAGTTGGGGCCGGTGGATTTGCTTGTCAATAATGCCGGAGTGATCCAGCCGATTGGCCCGACCTGGGAAGTTGACCCGGACGAATGGTGGAAAAATCTGGATATCAACGTGCGCGGGCCGTTTCTATGCGCACGGGAAGTGTTGCCGGGGATGATCCGCCGAAAGTGCGGCAGGATCGTCAACGTTGCAAGCTATGCTGGAACCATTTCGATTCCCTATGGTTCTGCCTACGTTGTCGCCAAGACGGCCCTTATACGCTTCAGTGAGAACCTCGCTGCCGAGACCAAAGAACACAACGTCCAGGTCTTCGCCATTGATCCGGGAACAGTGCGCACAGCAATGGCCGAATACCTCCTTGAGTCTGAACCCGGACGGCGATGGGCGCCCTGGTTTCGCACTATCTTCGATGATGGCAACGATGTTTCTGCCGAACGTTCGGCACAGTTGGTGCTTTCTCTTGCATCGGGCAGGGCCGATGCTTTGTCAGGATGCTTCCTGAGCGTTTACGACGATTTGCCTGAACTGGCGCGTCGTGCCGAAGAATTGAGGAAGAACGAGCAACATATCCTGCGCCTCAGAAGATGATGGCAGGCCCATCCGAATCATAAATATTTGCTGAGTGAGCACCACATATTATAAGGTTGGCGGCCCGTATAGAGCGGAACACGCTATAATCTGCCCGGTTCATCTCGGATAGTGAGAAGGCCAAATGACCCAGGCAGACCCGGAAATCTCCGTCGTGATTCCGGTTCATAATGAAGCGGAAAACGTGACACCGTTGGCCGAACGGCTGACCCGCGTCTTAACCAGCTACGGCAAAACCTACGAAGTTATCTTTGTTGATGACGGCAGCGCCGACCAGACCTTTAACATTCTCAAAGCGCTCCACGACCACGATCCCTGCCTCAAGGTGATCCGTTTCACGCGCAATTACGGCCAGACGCCCGCACTGGCAGCCGGTTTTCACCATGCCAGAGGGAATATCGTTGTGGCGATGGATGGCGATTTGCAGTTCCATCCCGAAGATTTACCCGGCGTGGTCGATAAGCTGGACGAGGGCTACGACATTGTGAGCGGCTGGCGGGATCGCAGCAGCGATCCGGCGTCGCGCAGCCTGCCGAGCCGTGTCGCCAACCTGATGATGGCTTACGTCAGCGGCGTGCAGATGCGCGACTTTGGCTCGACGTTCAAAGCCTACCGCCGCGATATGCTCCAACACTTGAAGCTGTACGGCGAACTGCACCGCTTTATCCCGGCCCTTGCCAGCCGTTTTGGGGCACGCATGGTCGAAGTGCCTGTCCAGTGGTCGCCGCGCGTTCACGGCAAGAGCCACTATGGGCTGTCGCGGACGTGGCGGGTCTTCCTGGATCTGATCGCGGTCAAGTTTCTGCTGGCGTACTCTTCAAAACCGCTGCGGCTGTTCGGCAGTCTGGGGCTGGCCTGCGTGGGAATCGGCTTTGTGTTGGGGCTGCTGGCCGTCGTCATGAAGCTGCCTGCTCTGGGCGGCTACTCGATCACAGGCAACCCGTTCCTGATCCTGAGCGCCCTGTTCATCATCACCGGGGTGCAATTCATTACGAATGGATTGCTGGCCGAGATGCTGACCCGCACCTATTACGAGGGCGGCACGGTCAAACACATCTACACGGTGCGGGAGGTGCTCGAGTAATGCCGGAGCCGTCTTCCACTGGCCCCTTGCGCATCCTCGCCATCGCTCCGACGCCGTTCTTCGTGGATCGCGGCGGGCACGTCCAGATTTACGAGCAGGCGCGCGCCCTGATCAAACTCGGCAATGCGCTGGAACTGTGTACCTACCACATCGGGCGTGACATGCCGGGCATCCCGACCCACCGCATCGCCAACGTCCCCTGGTATACCAAGACCGACGCCGGGCCGAGCTACCAAAAACTGTACCTGATGATCCTGCTGTTTTTCCTGTCGTGGCGGCAGATTCGTCGCTTCAAACCGGACGTTTTGCACGGTCACGGCTGGGATGGCTGCTGGATCGCCTATGCATTGTACAAATTGACGGGCGTGCCGTTCGTGTTCGACATGCAGGGTAGCTTCACGGGCGAGATCGTGGCGCACGGTTACGCAAAAGCCGACAGCCTGTATTTCAAGTTTCTGAAATGGATCGAACGGCGCACCCTGCACCTGGGCACAGTGGTCACGCAGTCCGAGCAGATGGTCAAGGACGCGATCCGCGATTTTGGTGTGCACCCGGATCGCATCTTTCACACCTACGATGGCGTGGATACCGAAGACCTGCATCCTGGCATCGACCCCGGCAATCTGCGCCAGGAATTGAATCTGCCGCCGGATAAGAAGATCGTGGTCTTTCTGGGGCTGCTCAAGCCGTACCAGGGCGTGGATAGTTTGCTCGAAGCGATCCGCATCCTGGTCTATGAGATGGGCTACACGGGCGCGCACTTCCTGATCATGGGCTTCCCGGACGAAGATAAATACTGCGCCAAAGCACGGGAACTCGGCATCGCCGGGTACGCGACGTTCCCCGGCAAAATCGATTACCAGCAGCGCAAGCGTTATTATGCGTTGGGCAGCCTGGCCGTCGCGCCCAAGCTCTCGCCCACCGAAGGTGACGGCAAAATCTATGACTACCTGGCGATGGGGCTGCCCATCGTGGCCTATGATCGCCCGGCCAGCAAAGAAATCCTGGGCGATCTGGCGTTCTATGCCGAACTGGGCAATGCGAGTTCGTTGGCCTGCGCCCTGCACACCGCATTGACCGACGAAGCCCGCGCTGCCGAATTGGGGCGCAGGGGCCGCGAGATGGCAGTTGAGAAATACTCGTGGCTGGCGGTGGCGCGGCGGCTGATGGTCGCCTATGCGGACGTGATTGGGCGAGGGGGGAAATGATAACCCTCGAATCCGTCCCCTGCGACCTCTGTGCGTCGTCCGACGCACGCCCGCATCTGTGCGTGCATGACCGTATGTACGGCTTGCCCGGCGAGTTCCAACTGGTGCAGTGCCAGCGCTGTGGCCTGCTGTACATCAATCCCCGCCCTGATGCAGCCAGCATCGGCGCGTATTACCCCGACATGGACTATCACGCCTTCCAGCCATCCGACGGCCTCAAGGCAAGGTTGGTCAAATGGCTGCGCGATGGCGAGGCGAAAGCATTGCTGGCCGAATTGCCATCGGGTGCGTGTGCGCTCGAAATTGGCTGCGGCACGGGCGATCTGCTGGTGGCGCTGCGCGAACGCGGTGCGGACGTGATGGGCATCGAACCCAACGATGCTGCCGCATCAGTGGCGCGCACGCAACGCGGGCTGGACGTGAAAACAGGCATCCTCGACGCGGTGCAGCTTGCCCCGGCGCAATTCGATCTGATCCTGATGAAGTACGCGCTGGAACACGTCCACAGCCCTCGCGCCACCCTGACCCGGATCCGGCAACTGCTCAAGCCGGGTGGACGGGCCGTGTTCTGGGTTCCGAACGTCGCCTCATGGGATGCGCGGCTGTTCGGCGCGTGCTGGCGTGGCCTGGATGCGCCCCGTCACCTGTATATCTTCACGCCGGACACCGTGCGCCAGTTGGTCGAAAAGTCTGGAATGCGCCTCATCGACGTGAGCTACAGCCCTGTGCCCAACGATTGGGCGGGCAGCGTCGAATTCTGGCTGCGCGAGCGCGGACTCTCACAACGCGCGGCGGAGCTTTTCGGCGTTCGTAACCCGCTGGCGATGCTCGCCTGGCTTCCCATCAGTGCGCTGGCAGCGGTAGCCCGCGCCGCCGGACGGATGCGAGTCGTGACGGTCAATCCACATGCAGACTGAGCGATAGGTAACATCACCGCAGCGCGCGACGATGCGGACACCTTTGTCCTTTGCCGTGTTCGGCGGCACAAACCGATGTGCCTGGCAGCCAGCAACGTTGCATTTGATGGGATGCCCGGCGCCACGGTGACAATTATCACTTGCCGTCCAGATACGCCATCGGTATATTCAGTTAGTCAGGGCAGGATATTGAACCGAGGCACAGCCTATGGACGGGCAACACTCTCACGACGAACACCAGCACGAACACCATGCTCATGACCATCATGACCATGATCACGAGCACACGCATCATGACCACGATTCCCACCATGATCACTCACATGGTTCGGGACTGGGCGCGATGATCCGTGAGGCGATCCCTTTTCTGCACGGGCACACGCACGGCCCGGTAGAAATTGACACGGCGCTGGAAGCCAACCAGCGCGGTATATGGGCGGTCAAAGTGTCGCTGGCTGTGCTCCTGATCACAGCGCTGCTCCAGGTATTCGTCGTGGCGATCAGCGGCAGTGTAGCCCTGCTGGCCGACACAATTCACAACTTCTCGGATGCGCTCACGGCGGTCCCGCTCGGCATCGCCTTCTTGCTTGGAAGGCGGGCTGCGACGCGACGCTACACCTACGGTTATGGGCGCGCCGAAGACATCGCAGGCGTGATCATTGTGCTCATGATCCTGGGCAGCGCCCTTGTCGCAGCTTACGAGAGTTACCAGAAATTCGTGCATCCGCAGCCGCTGGAAAACGTCGCCTGGGTCATGGCGGCGTCCATCATTGGCTTTTTGGGGAATGAAGCCGTCGCCGTCTTCCGGATTCGTGTTGGCCGCGAGATCGGCTCGGCAGCGCTTATCGCCGATGGACAGCACGCGCGTATTGACGGGTTTACCTCTCTGGCCGTGTTTCTCGGCGCGCTCGGCAGCGTGCTAGGTTTCCCCATCGCCGATCCCATCGTCGGCTTTCTCATCACCATTGCGATCCTGTTCATCGTCAAGGATGCCATCGTGGCGATGTGGTTCCGCCTGATGGATGCGGTTGATCCGGCCCTGGTCGATAGCCTGGAAGCAGCCGCGCAGAACGTATCAGGCGTGGAGAAGGTGGACAACGTTCGTGTGCGCTGGTTGGGCCACCGGCTGCTGGCCGAGATGCACGTCATGGTCAATGAGGACTTGCCCACCCGCGCCAGCCATCTGATTGCAGAGGAAGTGCGCCACGCGCTCTTCCACGTGCAACCCAAACTCATTGAGGTGACTGTCCATGTGGACCCCTGCGGGCACTGTGGGCAGAATCCTCACGAAGTGACGGCGCATCATAAGGGGCTTACCCCGGCAACGCATTAGCGCGCCGGGCAGCGCGATCCCCGGGTTTTTGTGCTATCCTGAATACCCAAATAGCTTCGGCTGGCGGCCTTTCCTTGCTGCTGCTGACAAGGCATTCTGTTGCGCCCTGCTGCAAGTTGACTGAGCGATGGAAATGACTCCGAGCAAGCCTTTCTACAGTGACGCCTCAATTCGGGTGTCCGGTGTCACTCTGAATTATCGTTCCTGGCATATAGCCTGGCATATAGAGACTACCGCCCTACCGTACAAGACCGATCTGCTATTGCTGCATGGGCTGGGTTCGACCCTACACATCTGGGATCGGGTTGTGCCTTATTTGATGAACCAGGTCGCCGGGCACGTCGTGGCCCTGGATCAGCGCGGGCACGGGCGCAGCGATAAGCCGGATGACGGCTACACCACCGAGCAGATCGTCGAAGACGATCACGCCGCTGCGCAGATGCTGGGCCTGACGCAGCCGATCATCATCGGCCATTCCTGGGGAGCAACCATTGCGATGGCATATGCTACCGCGCACCCCGAAGCCGCGCGCGCACTCATCCTGATTGACGGCGTGTTTGGCGATCTGAAGGATCAGTTCGGGCCAACGTGGGAGCACGCCGTCAGACATTTCAGCATTCGCGACGGCGCTGGCATCCCGAAAGCGCAGTTTCTCCAACGCTACCTGGGCGAAAACCAGGGCAGATTCTTCGCCCCCATCTGGAACGAAGAACTGGAACGGATCGTCTTGAGCACCGTCCAGCCCCGAGAGGACGGAACGGTGGTACCACGCCTGAACCGCGCACACGATCTCAAGCTGATGCGCACCCTCTGGGAAACGTCACACATCGACATGGCCCGGCACGTTACTCAGCCGGTGTTGATGATCGTCGCGGAACATGAACCTGCGCCCGGCGATAACGAAGCCGGCCAGTGGATGCACTTCCGCCGGGAAGGATCGGCCAGGATGTTGAAGGTTTTCCCCGATCCGTCCCGCGTCAGGCAAGTCGTGATGCCGGACAGCGTTCACGATGTTCCACTGCAACGCCCGCAAGAACTAAGCCGGATCATCCTGGACTTTGTTCACGATGTCCTGAGTTGATGGCCTGTTGTGGTGCAGGTTGTTGGTGCGTGGCAATGCACCTCAGCCCTTCATCCCGGTGAGGGCGATCCCCTGCACAAAATACTTCTGCCCGATCAGGAAAATCACCACAATGGGCAGCATCGTCACCAGTGACGCGGCCATCAGGTACGCCCAATCCGTCGTATAGGATTGGCGGAACTGGTTCAGTCCAAGTGTCACGGTGAACAACCGCTGGTTGCCCAGGTAGATCAGCGGGCCGAGAAAATCGTTCCACGTCGCCTGAAAGGTGAAGATCGCCACCGTCGCCATTGCCGGACCGGACAGCGGCACGACGATTCGCGTGATGATCTGAAGGGTATTGGCCCCATCGATCCGCGCTGCATCTTCCAGCTCGGGCGGCAAGGTCAGGAAGAACTGCCGGAGCAAGAAAATGTAAAACGGGCTGCCGAAAAAGGCCGGAACCGTCAACGGCAGGAATGTATCGATCCAGCCCAGGGCATGGAACAGCATGAAAGTCGGAACCATCGTCACCGGATAGGGAAGCATCATCGTCGCCAGCACGACCCAGAACAGCGCGTCTCTCCCCGGCGCGCGCAGCCGGGCAAAGCCGTAGGCGATCAGGGTGCACGAGAACAGGTGGCCGATGACCGTCACCACCGAGACAAACAGGCTGTTCAGCATGAACCGCCCAAACGGAACGATGCTCAAGGCTTCCGGGTAGTTGCTCCACTTGACCGGATTGGGCAGCAGGGTCGGCGGCACGGCCAGCACCGCGTAAGTTGGCTTGAGCGACGAGGAGATCATCCAGATCAGAGGGGTCAGAAACAGGCCAGCCGTGAAGACCAGGATCGAGGTTGAGAGTACACGACGCAGTGCCGAATGTCCGGTGACCATCAGTCAGGCTTCACTCCTTGCGCCTTCGTAGTATACCCAGCGGCGCGCAGAGCGCACGATGAGCAGCGTGAGCAACAAGATGATCAGGAACAGCACCCAGGCCATTGCCGAGGCGTAGCCCATGTTGTTCATAACGAACGCCTGCCGGTAAAGGTACATCACGAAAAACAGCGTCGAATCCAGCGGAGAGCCGGTTCCGCCCGTTGCCACAAAGGCACTCGTGAACGTCTGGAAGGTGGCGATGATACTGAGCACAAGGTTGAAGAAAATGGTCGGCGAAAGCAGTGGAACGGTGACACGCCGGAAGATTTGCAGCCGGGTCGCGCCATCAATAGCTGCCGCTTCGATCAATTCCCTGGGAATGCTTTGCAG
This sequence comes from Chloroflexota bacterium, assembly GCA_021325095.1. Lineage (GTDB taxonomy): Bacteria > Chloroflexota > Anaerolineae > Aggregatilineales > UBA2796 > JAJPHV01. The sequence continues at coordinate 14,182 of JAJPHV010000092.1, forward strand.
ACCGGCCAGATAAATGACCGCTGTACGCCCCAACCCCCACACGCTCATCATCCACAGCGCGATCAGAGCCGTGCGCGGATCGAGCAGCCAGCGCGGGCCTTCGATGCCGAACCAGCGCAGTACCGTGTTGATCAGACCGGCCTGCGGGTGCAGCAGCCACATCCAGACGATGACGTAGGCCACACCCGAGAGCACCGACGGTAAATAGAACACAGCCCGGAAGAACCGTATGCCGCGAATCTGCTGGTTCATGAGGATAGCCAGCAGAAGCCCGCCGATGAGTTCGGTAGGGACGTACAGCGCCGTGTAGGTGATGGTTACTTTCAGCGATTGCCAGATCAGCGGGTCCTGGGCAAGCTGCTGGTAGTTGCGAGCGCCGCTGAATACGGGGGCGGAAAACAAATCCCAGTCGGTGAAGCTCAGAAACAGCGAGGCAATCATGGGGCCGATGACGAAGACTGTCACGCCGATCAGCCAGGGCGAAATGCACAGGTAGAACGTGAGCGCCTCGCGGCGGGCCGCTGGCGAGAGTTTAGGTCGATGCAGCATAGACTGTCTCCACACAGTCAATCAGACAGCCAGCGGCAACAGTGCCTTGATACTGTTTGAGTACCGGCCTGTTGCCGCTGCATACGTCATGAATTGGAGTCAGGCTTACTTGTTCAGGGCGGCTTGGGCCTCTTTAGCCCCCTCGGCCAGCGCTGCTTTTACGTCCGTGTTCGGGTCGATGATCACTTTTTCGAGCACCTTGCGCAGCGCGGGGTCAGCCGTCGATCCCCATTTGTCGGTGAAGGTGTAGGCGCGTGGCGCCAGGTAGTTCAGTTCATTCACGAACACCTTATCCAGTGGATCAAAGTTCGCGGCCTCTGCCACCGATTTGACGGCGGGCAGCGCCCAACTCTTCCAGGTTTCTGCCGCCTTTGTACCTGTGTAGAACTTCAACAGCCGCCAGGCTGCGTCTTTGTTTTTGCTGGCCGTTGTAATGCCGAAACCGCCCCAGAACAGGACATTGGCGCGCTTGTCGCCTTTGGGCAGCCCGACGACGCCCAGAGCGATGTTTTCATTCTTGAGCATCCCGGATTTCGGCCAGTAGCCGAAGATGCGCATGGCCGCCTTGCCATTATCGAACTCGGCGTTGCCCCCGCCAAAGGCCGAAAGGTCGGCGGGCGGTGGGGCAACCTTGTATTTGTTGTACAGATCGGCGTAAAACTGGACGGCTTTGGCAACGGCTGGTGAATCGAAGTATCCGACAAACGACTTGCCATCTTCGGAGATGAGTTGACCACCTGCCGCCGCGATCCAGTACTCGAAGCCCGTCGTCCAGGTCCCTGGCAGTTGCACGCCCCAGACCTGCGTCTGCCCGTCCTTGACGATGGTCAGCGCCTGCGCAGTTCTCAGAAAGTCGTCCCACGTCCAACCATCTTTGGGATACTCGACCTTGTACTGGTCAAACAGCTTCTTGTTGTAGTACATGATCAGCGGCGAGTAATCCTTCGGCAGGAAGTACTGCTTGCCTTTATACTTGCCGGGATCGAGCAGGCCGGGCAGGTAGATGCTGGTATCAATGCCGTCCTTGCCACTGATGTAGGGGCCAAGATCGACCATGGCGCCGCTGCCCGCAAAGTCGGGCACAGCATCGTCGCCGATCTGGAGGATGTCGGGCGGGTTGCCACCGGCAATCAGGGTCTTCAGCCGCGCGTAGTAGTCACCATAGTTGACCGGTTCAAGCTGTACCTGAATGTCGGGATTTTCCTTCTCGAACTGCGCCAGCAGATCGTTGTGTGGTTGCAGACCTGCTCCGCCGTCCCCCGTCTGTAATCGTAAAAGGACGGTTGCTGTCTGTGCTGTGGTGGGTTTGGTGGTTCCGACCAGAGTCAAAATGAGGATGAAGAACAGGCTGAACTTAAGTAAGGTGGTGAGGTGAAATCGGGGATTCATATTCACTTTCCTTCCAGCAGCGCTTCTGGAGGCTGCGACTTGGAGCGTGGCTACACAGGAGCCTGGATGCGCAACGGCGCTTTGAGGTAAGTGCTGGCAGATGATCCTCTCTTAAGACACTGGTTGGTTACCGGACGAAGCAAATACGCATCCATCCTACTGCGCGACGGCAGTTTCTCCGTGTAGTCCACTATGAATGATACCTCACTCGCTCGCTGTAACACACCGAATCCACCGAATCGGCCATAGGCCCAGGCGTCCTGCGCTCTCAGTATCTACTGGCGTGCTATTCCGCCGCACTGCGTTGTGCTAGAATCAGAAGTCGTGATGAGGTATACCGTGTATAACCCAGGTCAACGACCTTGACAGACCAGACTCGTATTTTCCAGCTAGAGCGCCTTTACCTTGCCGCTGCCAGTACCGAGGGACAAACACCTGGTCTGCAACTCCTGGCACGCACGCCGGGGGTCCGTCCAGAACACATCGCCGAGTGCCGCCGCGCCGCGAATCTGCTGCCACCACCGCCTGCGCAGCGCACCAGCGCCATGCCCAGCACCATCGGATTGTTCCGCAGCGAGAGCGTCGATTACATCCTTGCCAAAGCGCAAGCCGGACCGCAGGATTTGCCGCAATTTCAATACTTGCTGCTGCCAGCGGCGGCCATTCGCTGGCTGGGCGGTAACTTGCGCCTGTTTGAGTCCTGGGCGATGGAGCCGATCCCGAACTTTCCCACACAGCGCCTCGATCTGCCGCCGTTCGTACTGGAAAATCCTGAACCGCCCGATGCGGAAACGCAGACCGACGATCTGCTGGCCCTGATCGGTTTCACCAGGAACAAGCTGAAGGTCATCGAGGGCTTGCTGGCCGGGCTGATCCAGGCGATGGGCATTGGCATCATCAACGCGCCGCTGTCACTGCATGATCGGATCGGCTTTGTGCAGGGGTTGATGAGCCTGTTGCCTATCCCGGCCCGGATCGCCATGACATTTGCCACGAGCGTCATCGACCCGGCCCAGACCAACACCCAGATCAAGTTTTTGGCCTCGGACGTGCGCCCGGCCCGGCATATCATCTTTGACTGGGCAGCTAACAAGCTGCTGACCGAAGCGCCCGAAGATGTCTACACCAAGTTCATCATGGCGCAGCTTCGACTCGACACCTCCTTCGTTGTTCAGCAGACCGAAGCGCTGGCACGCACAGCAGTATGGCGAGCCACGCGCAAGGACGATATGGCAAACGCGCTGGGATGGGCGTCACGACGGGCCAGCGTGGATGTGGCCCTTCAGAACGGCCAGCCTGTGGACCGGGCGATGGTAGCCGCCATTCTACGCGAAGACCCGACGCTGCCCGACGATCTGCGTGTGGTGTATAGCCGTCACCTGCTGTCGATGTCGCTGGCAATGGACGATCCTACCCTCACCGACATTATCCCGACCATGGCAGTTCAAAACCGTGAGGTAGGCGATGCGGTTTACGAGCAATTGAAGACGGCTGCCGAAGGTGAGCAGGCTTCGCAAGTCTATCGACTGGTAGAGCGCTGGATTACACAGGCCCCGGCGGGCACGGACGTCAACCGCTGGCGTCCGCTTCTGGGCACGGTCATCCTGCGCCAGACGAACGAACTGCTCCAGGGCCAGAGTGCGCCACTCGTGCAGTTCATGGAGCAGTTCCTCGACGCGCCGCCGGCCCTGCAACTCGAACCCATTATCGCGCAGGTGATCGGGCTGACCCGCAAGCGCGGTTATGACGATCCGGACATTGCGCGGGCGGTGTTTTTGCTGGCGGTGACGTACCTGCCGCCGGGCGGTTTGCAGCGCCTGTTGGGCGAAGCCCCCCTGGTCAGCCAGCTGCCGGAGGCCCTGCGCGCCGTATTTGTCCACCTCGTCCCCGAATTCAATGCGCCTGCGCCGCTGGCCCTGCTCGCCAGAGGTGCAGAGGTCTTTGGCCCTGCACACCAGCAGATCATCCTGGCCCGGCTGGTCGAATGGGCGCTGTATATTCAACGAGCCGACCTGATCGATCTGGACGCGCTGCGTGGGATGGTCAGGGTAGCCGTGTCACCACTGGGCGCACGCTTCGACAACGTGATCCAGCACATCGTCGAGGAACTGAGCCGCGTCAATGTGCTGCGCGCGCTGGACAGCAAGACGCCACAGTACCTGGTCGAATTGAGCATCGCACGCGGGCGATATGCAGAGGCCGTTCACCAGTTGGAGTTCTTCCAGAACACGTTCTACAAGGGAACGCGCCACGAAGACCTGGCCGAGATCGTCCTGCAAATGTTCTGCGATGTGCCTTTTGAAGTCAGTCAGATCAACGAAATGTTGCAAGCCATGCAGGACAGCCAGCTCAGGCCGCTGGCTCGCGCCAATGCCTATGTCGGCGCGCTTGAGTCGAAGCATTGGGGGCCGGAAATGGAGGTGGCTGCCCGCCGCCTGACCGACATCCTGTATAAAGACCCGCGCTTTGTCGAACTCATCGGCCTGGACCCGACGCTGCAACTGCTCAAGGCCAACTCTGCCCGCCGCGACGAAGTGGAAACCTTGCGCCTGACGGGCGCGCTGGTCGAGTACGCACTCTTGCTCGCCGACAAAGGCAAGGAACTGATCAACCGTATCTACCCGATGATCAATTGGAGCACCGACGTAAACGACGTGGCCCTGGAAATGCTGCGTACCTACGTGCGGCGCGCGCCGATTGAGGTCGCCAGGGAACTGCCGCACGATCTGGGCGCGCGGCACGGCGAAAAGGTCGAACGCTCGCTGGACGCAGCCTATCGCCTGCGTCTGGTGGTCGGCGGCGCAGACTTCATGCGTTTCAGGGACATGGTTCATGCTGCCGCACCGCTGTTGATTGACATGGCAGCGGCTTACCACCCAAGCCAGGAATTGCCGCCGATCCATAAGCTGCGCCGAACTGCGGAGGCGATGCCCGGCGGATTGAGCGAGGCAGATTGCAAGCGACTCAGCGATAATCTGAACACCATCGGCCTGCAAATCCTCAAGCTGGCCCAGTTAGCCAATCGCAAGCGGCCCGCCAGCGATCCCGAAAACTACCAGGCGCATCTGCTCAAAGGCACAGTGCCGCCGACTACCGGATTGGACGCCTTGCGCTGGATCGGTGGACGCCTCAGCGAAGGGCAGGCCCAAACGCTTGACCTGACACGAGAAGCCGCACCTCACCTGCTCGGCAATCGTTCGGTGAACATTCTACTGCGCGAGACGGACGCGACGGTCCACCTGTTCGATGGCCTGCTGGCAGCCTTCCCGGAGAAAGACCCGTTCATCGTGGATAACGCGGCATGGAGCGCCGAAGTGGACAGCCTGTGGGCGGCACTTGGACTGTACAAGCAGCGCCAGATTCAGGCTCAACTTGCGCAGGAAGCGCAGTTGCTGGCTCAGGTCGTCAAGCATATCGGGGAAAAGGGCCACGAGCGCAGTTTCCAATCGTCCGGTTACGGGCGACAGTTACTTACCGGGCGCGCCCAGCCACGCTCAGTCATTGATGCGCTGCGCTGGTTGAGCGGCTACTTCGGGCGGCAGCACGACGGATAGAGACAGCGCCATTGAGATTTTTATCCAGCGGAAGGGGGTGGGAGGGGTTTGTGGGTACTCTTTGAGGACCAGCGTGCTGGCCGGGAAAAACAGATAAGCACCGTCTGAAACGCCCAATTTTGCAGTCCAAATATAACACCTTCAACACCGATTGTAACGGGCTTGAAGCCGTTTATCAATCTCACCTCAACATAGAATTCTTATACGGCGAACGTTATGAATCTTGAGCGGAACGCTGTGACACGCTGAAAAGATCGACGCCAAACGGCAGGGCGATGTGGTGGACAATCAGCCATGCTTCAGCAGCCAGCATCGTTTCGAGCAAGCCATTCAGCGGCCCCAGGTCTGGCCCCATGTCGTAGGCAGCAGTTTCACGGTGAGTGCGCACTCTTCGCTGAATGATCCGGATGAGTGCGACGGCTGGAAAGACAAACGCATTGGCGTAGCTCGTAACCAGAACATTCCAGCCCGCCTGTCGTTGCAGGCGATCCAGTTGGCGGGCACGGTAACGGCGGCGATGATTGTTCGCCCGGTCATGATGGCTCCACAACAGCATGAACGCGGAGGTTAGCAAGATTTGGATGCCGCCGTGACGGGTCACACGGTAGGCTTCGGATAGAACGCGATCATCACGATCCACGTGCTCGACAACGGCCAGCAGCGCCACCACATCAAATGTCCCGGCCCGAAAAGGCAATGCATCGGCCTCAGCCTGGACGAGGCCAAGTGCCGGGCGCTTTCGGATAGCGCGCAGGGCTTCAAGCGACACGTCCACTCCGACCACGCTGCCCAGGGGATTGAGGATGGACAGGTTTGCGCCGAAACCACACCCAACGTCGATTACACGACGCACGCGCATGTGCTGGAGATCGGGCGGCACAAAACGGCTCAGTGCGGTGCGATAAAGCCGTCGCATTCCGCGCCACCACCAATGGCGCTCCTGCATATTCAGCATTGCCTGGTAGGCTTGTGACTGCATAGGACATCCTGTCGCCAAAACAAGGGCGGGTTCGCGGCTTGCCGTTACACAATAGTATAAACTTTTACCAGGAACCTATCTTAAGCGGAAAGGGGAAAGCCAGGTCTATCTTAACATCTGTGTGGGCCGACCTGTATCCTACCGAGTCTGAGGAGAGAGGAACCACCGGTGGCGATCAGCAGTTCCTCTGCTTACGTGCGAAGTGGGACACGGGTAGAAACATGCTACAGCATGTCCCCAAAACTAGTGCGCGCTTACACGCGCAGGCTTGCGCGCCTCCCGGGCTTCCGCTCGGCGGCGCTGCCAGTAGGCCCAGATCTCTTCGAGGGTGTAGGTGGCGGCGCGTAGCGAATTGAAATGCGACAGCCCGTGTTTGCGCGGCTGGTACTCGACAGGCATCTGATAGATCTTCAGCCCGTACCGAGCGGCCTCTGCCAGCAATTCGCCGTCGATGAAGACCGAGCCTGCACCCAGGCGCATTTTTTGCAGCGGCTCGCGCAGGATCAGCTTGAACGAGAAGTTGATGTCACGAACCTGAACGCCGAATAGAACTCGTACAAGCATGTTATAGACTTTCGAGTAGATGAAGCGCCGCCAGCCTTCCCAGCGATTGAGGCGGTAGCCGATCACCATGTCGTATTCGCCGAGGTGGGACAGCGCTTCCGGGATTAGCCACAGATCCACCGGCTCATCGCAATCGGTATATATGACAATGTCCTTCGTGGCGCTGGCGAACCCTGTACGCAGCGCTTGCCCGTAGCCTTTGTTGCCCTCATGGTGGATCACTCGCACATGTGAATCCTCACGGGCAAGGTCGTCGGCGATTTTTTCAGAACCATCTGAACTACCGTCATCGACGATCAGAATTTCAAAATCGTCGGAGACAGTCCGCATGACTTCCAGAGCCTTGCGGGTCATCGGTTCAACGGATTTGAGTTCGTTGTACATGGGATAAAAGAGCGTGACACGTTTACGGAAGGCGACCATGAGATAAGCCCTTCAGATAATGGCAGCGATGAGAACAGTTTAGCATGAATTATCACCAAAATGGCTGTTACTAACATCCCAATTCCGCATGAATTTTTCGTGAAGCGCCTTGACCATCGTCCGAAACAGAAACGTCAGGTGCGCGCTATTGGATTGAGCAAGCGACTCTCCTAACGCGCCTTTACATTGAATTGGCTGACAATGGCAGGCGTTGATGTGGCGATCTTGTCGGGATCAGCGTCCAACTTGGCTTTCGAGTACCAGGGAATGCCATAGGTCGTGACGGTTAGGGTCTGCGTTTTAGCGTCAATCTCGAATTCTGTCCAGCCGTAGACCTGGGTTGCGATGTAGCTGCCTTTGATCAGCCTGGCGTCGATCCCGGAGTTTTCCAACCCAATCGGATCATAGTGATATAGACTGAGTTGAGCATCGACCAGCTTGCGGACGAGGGCATCCTTGCCAATCATGGGCAGCATTTCGTATACGTTCTTTTCCGCCTCTGTGATGAGTTTGGTACGCAGGGCAAGGTCGATAATGGACGGGCCAAAGGGCGGATCAACGGCCACCGGCCCGGTGATGATCTCCCAGGTGTCGGTTCGGATCGGCTTCGCATCCACAGATTTCTGGTAGAACAGGTTGTTCACCATCATGAGGTGAAAGTCGGCGCTGATGAACACGACATTCTTGATCTGGCTGGACTCGATGAAGTCGAGCAGCGCGGCCCGCTCGGCAGCATAACCCTCGTAGCGATCCCCGGCGTTCAAGACGCCCAGATTCTGGATCGGTTCGGGGTTCAGAATGAATTTCCAGGTAATGCCGTCCTGCTGCGCCGCCAGCAAGTCAGCCTTCAACTGATCGAATTGGGCCTTTCCAAGCATGGTGCGCTCCGGCGAATACGCAGCAGCCAGAAACGCCTTGACACTCGCCGGGTCGGTCAGCTTGTCGAAGGGCACTGGCGCCAACTCAGTGTCGCGGAACGAGCGCTCATCGAGCACGAAAATAGCCGCGTCGCTGCCGAAGGTGCGAAAGCGGTACAACCTGGGCTTACCGGCAGTACGCGGATCGCCGGTATCGCCATACTTCTCATCCCGTATCGGCATGTATTCCCGAAACGCCTGAAGCCCGGCTTTGTACAGATTGGTCTCGTTGATGTACTTGCCATTCGCATCGAAGCGTGTGTCGGTGGACGGCGCGCTGCCGCCTGCGAAATCGTTGGCGACTTCGTGGTCATCAATGGTCGCGTAGACTTGCGTCGAAGCACGGGCAGCGATCCAGGCACTCAGGCCGTAGCGGCTGGCGACGTTTTCGTTGTGTTTGGCGCGGTATTGGGCCAGCGTGGTGGCGCGTGGGACGGCCACGTCCGGGGAAGGAACGTCCGCGTAAATTGTATCGCCATGAAGGATGAAGAAATCCAACTGGCGAGAGGAAACGTTGCTGATCGCCGGAAAGGGCGCAAGGCCCTGCTGCCAGTCGCCGCTGACGCCGAAGCGTAGGCCGGGGTGCGTGCCCTTCTCCGCAGGCAGGCGGAACGTGCCCACTTTCTGCTGGCCTGCCGAGTCCGTGACCCGATAGTAGTAGCGCGTACCGGGCGTAAGCTGAGACAGTTCAACCTTCACAGGGACGGCTGCGTCGGTGATGCTTGCCTTAAGGACACCGAGAATCGTCGTGAAATCCGAACCGGTTGCATATTCGAACGTGACATCGCCAACATTCGGGCTGTGTGCCCACAGGATGATCGAGGTCTGCGTGGCATCGCCGCTGGCAATGCTAAAGACTGGCGTGCTGGCTGGTGCGGCAAATACGCGCGTCACACCGATGCTGATCGACAGCAAAATAACCGTCAGGGCAAAACGTCCTATTCGATTGTTCACGGCTTCCTTCCTCATGGTGGGATGGCAGTATCATACCACCATCCCATAAGCTCACCCGCAATAGCGAGTTCGCCCAAGAGTCAGGATTCGGGCGTCGCCACGAGCGAATCGCCCGCGTGGAGCGTGAGCGGCGTTTGCAGCGCGATCAGCGTGTCGCCACCCTCGTGGGTAAACTGGGCGTGGATGGGTGCGTTGTTCAGGGCAACAGTATGAACCTGTGCCCGCCCCACGCGCAGCGTCCGGACGGTCTGTTTGCCGTAATCGCAGTGCAGCGTGATACGTTCGGCGGTTTGCTCGTAGAAACCCCAACCCGTGCCGGTTGACCAGAAGCAGCGGAACGGCAGATCGGGGGTGGCAGGCTTGAAGCCGATGTGTCCAACCGTGAGATCGCACGTGAAACCGGACAGAGCCAGCAGCAGCGTCCAGGAGGCCATCGAACGAGCATAATTGCTGCCGCATTCCATCTCGTTCCAGGGGTTGCGACGTTCCCCGTCGTAGCGGGCGCGCAGCCCCTTCACAATCGTCAGCCCTTCCTCGACCATGCCCTCGTAGATGAGATGGCCCGCGACCTGGTATTCGATGCCGCTCCACACCTCGTCGCAATAGACGAAAGGCAGGTCGGGGCGTCC
>JAJPHV010000124.1 GCA_021325095.1 Chloroflexota bacterium
CACAGCGTCGAGTACACCTACGGCGACGGGGTGAAGCTGGAATACGACGATTATTATGACCGCTTCGTGCTGCATGTGCAGAAGGTCGGGGCCATCAAGGTCAAGCTGCATCGCCTGGTGCCCCACGATGCGACAATCAAGCATGTGGTCCTCAAGCGCAAGGCGTCGGGTTGGTACGTGGGCTTGCAACTGGAATGTCCTGACCCCTTGCCCGCCCAACCGAACGGCTTGCCCGCTGTCGGGGCTGACATGGGCCTGCTGCGTCTGCTGACCCTGTCGGACGGCACGCAGATCGATAACCCGCGCTGGCTGAGGCAGTCGCTTGACGAACTGCGTCGGGCGCAGCGCCGCCTGGCCCGCGCCAGGAAGGGCAGCCACCGCCGCCAGGACAGGCGGCAGATCGTTGCCCGCCTGCACGAGCACGTTGCCAACGTTCGCCGGGACTTCTGGCACAAGCTGACGCACTGGCTGGTGCAGCACTACGGCCTGATTGTCCTGGAAGACTTGAACCTGGCTTTCATGACGCGCCATGAGCACCTGGCCCTGTCCGCGCACGATGCAGCGTTGGGCCGGTTCCGCCAGTTGCTTGACGACAAAGCGGCAGAGGCTGGTAGTCACGTGACGACAGTGAACGCGGCCTACACCTCGCAGGCGTGCAGCGGATGCGGTGTCATGGTGGAGAAAGATTTGAGCGTGCGCGTGCATCGTTGTCCGGAGTGTTCCCTTGAGCTAGACCGGGACTTGAATGCCGCCCGGAACATCCTCAACCTGGCGTTCAGTCCGCCCGGATTAGGCGGTCAGGCGTTAACGTGGCCCGTCGGGGCGTGCGTAGCCTGAGAAGCCCCCGGATTGATCCGGGGGAGTGATCACTATGCCACATTCTAGACCCGGCGGATCAGATTGCTTTACGCTGATGTTGGCAAACCTCGGAGTCAGGCAGCCGTAAAGTGTCCCAAACAGTAACATAATATCTGGGCCGGGTGTAGAACATTTGCACGCATTTTTGCCAGATCGCGGCAATTGGTTCGGTAGGCTCTCCAAACCGTAAGATCAATAGGCGGCCCAAGAATTGTTGTCTCGATATTGGTCCTTCAGTCGGCCACAGTTGCCGCCTCCCGGATCGCCGCCACGTCGAACGGGATCGGCGGCATCTGCCCGATAGCGCTGGCTGTTTCTTCCGCCAGATGCGAATCCTTGAAGCCCGCGCCGCTGATGATACACACGATGCGCTGGTCGGCGCGCACTTCGCCACACGCGATCAATTCCGGCAAGGCGGCGGCAGCGGCAGCCCCGGCAGGCTCCACCCAGATGCCTTCTTCTGTTGCCACCCGCTGCTGCATCGCCAACACCTCCTCGTCGCGCACGCCAATCACCAGCCCGCCGGATTCGCGGATGGCGGCCAGCGCATGATCGCCTGTGAACGGCACGTTGATCCCGGAAATCCTGGAGCGTGCATAGGGCAGTGTCGGCACGTGATCCAGCTTGTCCTGGTAGGCTTCCAGCAGCGGCGGCGCATTGACCGACTGCACAGCGATCATGCGCGGCAGCTTACCGATCACCCCGGCGCGCTGCAATTCGAGGTAGCCGCGCCACTGTGCCGCAAACATATCGCCGCCCCCCACCGGGCCGATCACCACATCCGGCGAGCCGGGCAAGCGCGCCGCGATCTCATAGGAAATGGTCTTGATCCCTTCCAGGATATAGGGGTTGACCGGCCCCCAGACGAAGCCCGCATAGTAGTTCAGCGTCTCGGCCACCGCAAAGAGCAGATCGGCCAGCGCTTGCGGGCCATGCGCGAAGATGCCTTCTACAGGCAGCACTCGCGCCCCCGTCGCCAGTGTTTGCCGGATTTTGGCAGGCGGGTTGCCCGGCTCCATCAGGATCACGCACTTTAACCCGGCAGCGGCGCAGTAGGCCGAGATCGCAGAACTGGCGTTGCCGGAGGAAGCCGTCAGCACGCCCCACTTACCTGCTTCCAGCGCCAGCGCCACCACCATCGCCCCGGCCCGATCCTTGAATGCGCCGCTCGGATTCAGTCCTTCGTTTTTGAAATAAAGCTGCGGCAGCTTGAGCGCCGATCCCAACCGCCGGGCGTGGATCAGCGGCGTGTCGCCTTCGCCCAGGTACGGGATCGGCACGCTGACCGGCAGCACCGCCCGATAGCGATCAAGGCCGCGCCCCGGCTGAATGCTGGCAAGCTGCGCAACGGTCTGATCGTCGTAGTCGGGGCGCAGGATTCCCCCACAGGAGGGGCAGCGGCCCAGTGTGCCGCGCGGAACCTCCTGCACACAACTTGAACAAATAACTCGCACGGCGTTATTCGGTGGGCACTAACGCCAGGACGCGCAGCGGGCTGCCCGAACCGTTGACGATCTTGAGCGGCGCCGCGATGACCACTGCGCCCGTCGCTGGCAGTTGATCCAGGTTTTTCAGGCTTGCCAGCCCGAACTTGCCTGCGCCGTGCATAAAGGTATGGCACGGGAACGGCGGGTCGAACGCCCCGGCCTGTCCGGCGTCCGTGCCCACCGTTTCCACGCCGACGCCCAGCACGTCGCGCTCCTGCGCCAGGAATTGCACACAGTCCTTGTGCAGACCCGGCGAATGTGGGCCATCGGCTTTAGCATTCAGGAACGCCTCGCGCCCCTGCCGCTTCGACCAGTCGGTGCGCAGCAGGAACCACGAGCCGGGCTGGATTTTGCCGTGCTCGCCTTCCCAGGCCAGCACGTGTTCGCGGGTCAGCAGAAAGTCCTCGTAGTGGGCCACTTCTTTGCTGACGTCTACCACGCAGGCCGGCCCGACAAACCGGCTGACCGGAATGGTGTCGGTGGAATTGTTGGCGTAATCCTTGCCCGTGACCCAGTGGATCGGCGCGTCGAAGTGCGTCCCGGTGTGCTCGCCCAGGTGGATCGTGTTCCAGTACCAGGCTGGCCCCTTGTCGTCGTAGTGCGAGATCGTCTCCATCGAGAAGGGCGGCGAGGGCGCAAACATCGGCGGCAGATCGATGACAGGCGTATCGGGGCCAAGCGGTTGAGTCAGATCGACGACCTTGACCCGGCCATTCTTCAACTCTTCGACCAGCAAAGACAGCACGGTCACGCGGGCGGCCATAGAATGTCTCCTTGTGATGAAAAAAGGGTCTGCCTCACCCCCAGCCCCCTCTCCACTTTGGTGGAAGAGGGGGAGTCAGCCTGGTTTGGAAAGTCCCTCTCCACTTGGTGGAGAGGGATTTAGGGTGAGGCGAGGCGCCTCACGCCGTTGTCCAGGGGTGAGGTCAATCTCTAACTCAGTTCTCAGTCCGCATTACTCAGTCCTGATCTTACTGTGCTCTTTGATGTAGCGCTCAAAGCGGAAGGCGTTTTCGGGCAGTTTCAAGTCCATGCCATAGTGGTCCGGCCCGACGGCCTCCACTTTCGCCACGATCACGCTCAGTTCGTTGCGCTCGAAAGCATCCGCTGTCGCCTCGATGAAGTCGAAGGGTGTGCTGACCAACGCCACGTTCTTGATGCCTGCGCCTCTGGCAATGGCCGCCAGATCGGTGATGCCCGCCGTCGTGTGCGAGGCAAAGCCGCCCGTCGAGAGCAGGCTGCCGTTGTCGAAAATGATGTGGGTCAGGTTCGGCGGGTGGTAACGGGCCAGCGTGGTCAGCGTGCCCAGGTTCATCAGCACCGAACCGTCGCCGTCCATAACGACCACCCTTTCGTGCGGGAGATTGAGCGCCAGCCCCAGGCCAATCGAGGAGGCCAGCCCCATTGCGTGTTCCAGGTAAAAGAAATTCTCGCAGTGGCCCAGGTCGTAAAGTTCCTGCGCGCAGGCCCCCATGATGGTCACCACCAGCTTATCCTGCAATTCGCTGTAAATCGCTTCGATGCACTTCGCCCGCTTCATAAGTTTATTCCCCTAATCCTCCATCAAATCGCGCGACAGGAGCAGCGCCACGGGCGACAGCGAACTGAGCGAGAAGGTGTGCGCCTCCCGAATCTGCTTGCCGACTTTGGCGGGGTCGCGGGCGTATTCAAAGGGAATGCCCAGACTGCGCAGCACCGGCTCGGTGACAATGCCACCCTGCGTGTGCCAGGGATACGGCTCGCCCCAGTGCCCCCGGTGCGCGATCAGCATACACAGCGGCACACGGTACAACATGGACAGCGACACCACGCCGTTGATCGCCGCCAGAAAGCCGTGATTCTGCATGAGCAGCAGGTTAGGCTTCCCAGCGAAATACGCGCCGACGGCGATCCCGATGGCCTCCTCTTCTTTGGCGACTTCGATCAGCGTCATCTCAGGGTCGTCTTCGGCCATCTGCAATAAGTAGACCAGCCACGTCTCTGGCAGGGCGGTCAGGAAACGGACACCCGCGTCCTTAATACCCTGATAGACGGCCTTCGAGTTCGTCAGGGAAACGGTCATAATTTTCTACTTCATAATTGGACGGCTGTGAATGTGGATAGTGTAAGTCGAATCTGCCCCTGCCGTCAAACCTGAAATCCCCGCATTTGCGTTTCACCATCAACGAAGACAGCCGCGTCAATGTGCGGCTGCCCCATTTAGTGTTCCGTTGAAAGATCAAATGTTACCTTTAGCTGGTGACTGCAATGGCCTTGATCAGCAGACCGCGCTGCAAACGCACCCAACCCAGCCAAACCCAGCCTGTGACGCCTGCCGTCGTCTGCACCTTAAGCCAGTGCGGGCGAGCGGCATCTTTGCCGAGGATGGTCAGCGTATCGCCGCGCTTGACAATCGCCAGGGTTTTGGCGTGCACGTTGGGCGCTTCACGCACGCGCAGCCGTGCCGCTACGACAGTGGAGGTCGGGGCCGTAGCCGCTGCTCCGGCAGCATTGGCGGGCGCAGGCACGGCCACAATGCTCATCAGGATGGCCGCGACAACCAGCACAAAAATCAGACTGCGTTTCATATTTCTCTGTCCTTCTTGCAGGGGTGAATTGCTGGACGTGAGTCCAGCTAGTTTGAAGTTAGGCGCAGTCTGTAAACGCCACTCGATTCAGTTGTAAACAGATTGTAAAAAGATCGCCCTGACGCCATCAGATGACGACGGGAGATTGATGTGAGTTCGTGTGTGTCGCTCAACCTCGCCGCCGCAATGCGATCAGCGAGATGAACTCGTAGACGAGATTGGCCGCCAACAAGCACGTCACGCCGCCTTCGGAGTCGTAGGGTGGCATCACCTCCACCAGATCGAAGCCGACAAAATTGACCCCCACCAGGCCCCGGATCAACTGCTGGCACTGCGCGCTGGTGAAGCCGCCCACTTCGGGCGTGCCTGTGCCGGGCGCATAGGCCGGATCAACGAAGTCGATGTCAAAGGTCAGGTAGGCCGGGCCGTCGCCCACCCGCTCGCAGATGCGCCGGAATGTTTCCTTCATGCCGATCTCGTGCATTTCCGGCCCGGTGATCAACTGGAAGCCCAGTTCCTCCGTGATCTGAGCGTCGGCCTCGTCGTACAGCGAGCCGCGCAGCCCGGCCTGCGTCGAGCGCGCTGTGTCGATCAAGCCTTCTTCACAGGCCCGGCGGAAGGGCGTGCCGTGTGTGTCTTTTCCACCGAAATAGCCGCTCCACAGATCGCTGTGGGAGTCGAAGTGAACCAGGGCCACCGGGCCATATCGGGCGGCTGCCGCCCGCAATAGTGGCAGCGACACAGAATGATCGCCACCCAGGAAGATCGGCGTTGCACTGCTGGCAAAGACCGTCGCCGCACCCTGCTCGATCTGCTTGTGCGACTCCGGCAGATAGCCGGGCGTCACCGCCAGGTCGCCGTAATCGACGCCGGAACATATATCGAAGATCGGCACTTTGAGCGCCGGGTTGTAGGTGCGCAGCAGCATCGACTGGTTGCGGATGCCCTCCGGCCCGAAGCGCGCGCCGACCCGAAAAGTCCCGCCCGTATCGAAGGGCACGCCGACGACGGCAAAATCGACGCCTTCCAGATCGGTCACGTGGGGCAGGCGCATGAAGGTGCGGATACCGGAGAAACGCGGGTAAACCATCGCATCCAGCGGGCGGTATTGCTTTTTGGCAAGCATAGTAACTTTCCTCTATATAACCTCACCCCCTGACCCCCTCTCCGCTTCGCAGAGAGGGGAGCCAGGACGAGACAAGTTGTCGCCCGCTGCCCCCTCTCCACCGCAGTGGAGAGGGGCCGGGGGTGAGGCGACTCATTCGGTTTCGCTCGTCAACCGGATCGCCTTCAGACTCTCCTCTTTGATGGCGTCGAGGACGGCGCGTTTGTGCTCGATGAAACGCGGATCGGTGGTCAGTTCCCCTGTGCGCGGGCGCGGCAGATGCACATCCAGCACCTGCTTGATGCGGCCAGGGCGCGCCGTCATGATGTAGACCCGATCTCCCAGGAACAGCGCCTCGTCGATGTCGTGCGTCACAAACAGGATCGTCTTGGGCGTGCGCTGCCAGATCGTGACCAGCAGCTCTTGCATGATGGAGCGCGTCTGGGCATCCAGCGCGCCGAACGGTTCATCCATGAGCAGCACTTCGGGGTCGTTCGCCAGGGCACGGGCGATGGCGACGCGCTGCATCATACCCCCCGACAACTCTTTGGGGTAGCTGCGCTCGAAGCCTTGCAACCCGACCAATTCGATGTATTCGCGCGCCAGCCGGGCCCGCTCGGCGGCGGGCATGTGCTTGAGCCGGGGGCCAAACTCGACGTTGCCCTGCACCGTCAGCCAGGGGAACAGCGTGTAGGACTGGAAGACCATGCCGCGATCTGCCCCGGGGCCGGTGATGTGCCGTCCGTCCAGCAGCACGTCGCCGCGCGCCGGGCGCACCAGCCCGGCCACCACCCGCAGAAGGGTCGATTTGCCGCAGCCGCTTGGCCCGACAATGGTGATGAATTCCCGCTCCGCCACGTCCAGCGACAGGTTATCGACGGCAATGATCTCGCCGCCCCGCCGGGCGCGGAAGGTCATGGTGATGTCGCGCAGTTGGAGTTTAGGTTTCATGGGCAATCAACGGTGTCGTGGCGACCAGGGCAGCAGGATTCGGTGCAGCCACTTGAATAGAAAATCGCTGACGAAGCCGAGCAGACCAATCGTCACCAGCCCGACGAATATCTTGTCGGTACGCAGGCCGCGCTCGGATTCCAGGATCATGATGCCCAGGCCGCGTTCGGCTGCCACCAGTTCGGCCACGATCAGGTACGTCCACGCCCAACCCAGCGTGATGCGCAGTGCGTCCATGACGCCGGGCAGCGTTGCCGGAACCAGCACCGTCGTCAGCACGCGCCAGCGCGACGCGCCGAGGGTGTAGGCGCTGTCCAGCAGATCCTTCGCCACGTGGTTGGCTACGTCGGCCACGAGCAAGATCAGTTGAAAGAACGTGCCCAGGAAAATCACCGAGATTTTCTCCGGCTCGTCCAGCCCGATGTACAGGATAAGGAGCGGGATCAGGGCGCTGACGGGCAGATAGCGCCAGAAGTCCACGACGGGTTCAAACAGCGCTTCCAGGATTTTGAAGCTGCCCATCAGAATACCTACCGGGATCGCCAGCAGCGCGGCGATGGCCCAGCCGATGACGACGCGCAAAACGCTGGCCTCGGCGTTTAGCTGCAACTCGCCGGATTGGAACATGCGGGCCGCAGCCGCGATGACCTGCGTTGGCGTCGGCAGGAAGTAGGCAGGCTTGATGAAGCCGCCGTAGCTCAGGATCGCCCACGACCCGAAAATGAGCACCAGGCTGACGATCACCGCGCCCAGATAGTGGCTGCGCGGGATCGGCTCGTGGGGCTTGAACGCATCCCCGATGGGCATGGGGCGGCGCAAGGGCTTGATTTCAGATTGCGGTTTGCTGGCGGCTTCCATAACTTGCGTCTCGATGCTTTACCTCACCCCCAGCTCCTCCTCCCCTCTCTGCTTGCGGAAAGGGGCCGGGGGTGAGGTCAGATTCTTACTTGGCTGACGTCGCCGACATGGTGGCGGCCATTGTCGCCATGCTTTCGGGCGCGACAAAACTGCTGTCGAGCATGTCTTCGGGCTTGCCGGGCGTGGTGATGATACCCAGTTTGCTGTAGAAATCGATGGCGAACTTCAGCGTGGCGTAGGCTGAACCTTTGTCCGTACCGGTGAAAACCTGCTTGTTGCGCTCGGCATCAAAGAGCGTTGCGCCAGCCAGGTCGGCTTTGATGTCGTCGGGCGTCTCGTAGAACCCGCCCAGGCCCTTCTGCATGATCGAGTCGGCGTCGTCCGGGTTGGACTTCCAGTATTCGATGGCCTTGTTCCAGGCGGCAACCAGGCCGGGCGCAGCAGTCGGATTGGCTTTCATCACGTCGTTACGTAGCAGCATGATGTCCATGATCAGGCCCGGTGTCTCCTTTGAGGAAGCGATCAGCTTCGCGCCATTCTTGACGGACTTGGACAGGTGCGGCTCCCAGGTCACGCCTGCGTCAATGCGGTTGGCAGCCAGCGCAGCGGGTACGTCGCCCTGTTTCATCTTGACGAGCTTCACGTCGTCGCCCGACATACCGTTTTGCTCAAGGACGTATTCCAGGAAGAACTGCGATACCGAGCCGACGTTGACGCCGATCTGCTTGCCCTTCAAATCCTTCACCGAGTTGATGCTCGGATTGGCGACAATGCCATCGCCGCCGGACGATTCATCCAGGCCCAGGAAGGCTTTGAAGGGCGATTCGGCCTTCCAGTACTGGGCCATCGTGTCCAGTGTCGTGACCAGGCCGTCCAACTGGTTGCCCGCCAGCGCCGTAAAGCGATCTTTCGGGTCTTCGACTTTGACCAGTTCAACGTCCAACCCCTGCTCGGTGAAATAGCCCTTGTCGCGCGCGATGAACAGCGGGCCGTAGCCCACCCAGACCGAGTACCCCAGCTTGAGTTTGACGGGGGACTGTGCCGTGCCTCCCTGCGCGGACAGGAGCAAGAGCAACACGAAGCCGAGAACCATCAGCACGCGAACAGACCTAATTTTCATCTTAGTCTCCTTCAGCAATATCGCCAAAACAGAATGGATGGGCGTAAGGTGGATTATAATTGTGATCTTTCGGGCTGCATATGGGTGTTGAGCATAGGATATAAGTGCCGAAAAAGCAAGGAGGACGCAGGGTGACAGCCACCGATCTACCCCAGGGCATGACGCGCGATACCATATCGCTGCTGCTCGGCCACCCCGACCCGGCCACGCTGCTGACCGACGAGTTCCAGGCCGCCATGCAGAACGCCATGAACCAGCCTCGCTCCTACGCGGCCCTGCAATACGGGCCGGAGCAGGGCACGCCCCGCCTGATCCAGTTCCTGGTGGGGCGGCTCAACCGGGAACAGCAGCTTACCCTGCAACCTGATCAGGTAATGATCGTGGCCGGAGCGACCCACGCCGTCGATATGATCGCGCGCCTGTATGCCCGGCCGGGCGGCGTGGTGCTGGTCGAGGCCCCCACCTATGCCGACTCGATCCACATCTTCCGCGATCACCAGATTGACCTGCGGGCCGTACCGATGGACGAGCATGGGTTGCTCATCCCGGAACTGGAAAGGCAGTTAGCAGCCCTCAAAGGCGAAGGTAAATCGCCCGCCTTCCTGTACACGATCCCCAACTTCCACAACCCGACGGGCATTACCACGTCCGAAGCACGGCGCATCGAGGTGATCCGGCTGGCCCACCAGTACGGATTTCTGATCGTGGAAGACGACGTGTACCGCGAGCTGTCGTTCGAGGGCATCGTGCCGCGCAGCTATTATGCGCTCGCCAATGGCGAAGGCGTATTGAGCATCGGCAGCTTTTCCAAGACACTGGCTCCGGGTCTGCGCCTGGGCTGGCTGGTCGGCTCCACAGGGGCGATCCAGCGTTTCGTCAACTGTGGCACGACGCAGATGGGCGGCGGTGCGAACCCGTTTGCTGCCCACATCGTGGCCGAATATTGCTGCGAAGGCTATTGGGAGGCGCACATTGCCCGCCTGCGCGCGCTCTACAGGCAGCGCTGTGACGTAGCCCTGAGCGCACTGCGCGAATACATGCCGAAGGGCGTCACCTGGACACAGCCAGAGGGCGGCTTCTTCCTGTGGCTGACCCTCCCGCAGAGCGTGCTGGCGCAGCCGGTCAAGCAGGCGGCGCTGCGAAACGGTGTCCTGGTGGCGGCGGGCAATGGGTTTTTCGTCAAGCCCGACGATGGCGATCACAACCTGCGGCTGGCGTTCAGCTTTGCCGCACCCGCCGACATCGAAGCCGGAATCCGCATCCTGGGCCAGGTGATCGGGCAGTTGAGCACCAGCAAAGTGGCCCAGCCCTGAGAGCGATTCCGAGAATTCGGCGCTGTTCCGCTGTTTGAGCAACGGACTGTTGACATTGGGCGGGAAATCGATGATAATCCACTTCGTAGTGAGCAATCACCCTCCTGATTTGCCATCAAAGAAAGGAGGAGGTGGTGCACATGTCTGATAATGGTAAGCGCAGCGCTGTGGCACCCCTCTCCTCGATGGAATAGTGCCACAGCGCAAACAAAGGCTCCTGTCGATGGCAGGAGCTTTTGTTTTAGGGTGAAAACGGAATGACCATTTTACCCTTCGGAAAACTCCCGCCGCACCTTCTGGCCGATCTGATCGGGCGCTTGCCCACCGACCCGCGCGTGGTGATCGGGCCACGCCCTGGCGAAGATGCTGCCGTGATCGACATGGGCGATCACTACCTTGTTGCCAAGACCGATCCGATCACCTTTGCGACGGAAGCCGTTGGCTGGTACGCCGTGCAGGTCAATGCCAACGACATTGCCACGACAGGCGCAGTGCCACGCTGGTTCATGGCGACGCTTCTGCTGCCAGGCGGCCTGGCCGACGAAAGCCTGGCCCGCACCATCTTCGGCCAGATCGCGGAGGCGTGCCAGACTCTGAATGTGGCCGTCGTCGGCGGCCACACCGAGATCACCTACGGGCTGGATCGATCCATCGTGGTCGGCTGCATGTTGGGCGAAGTGCCCAAAGACCGACTGGTGACGACAGGCGGCGCACAGATCGGCGACGCCGTGCTGCTCTCCAAAGGTGTGCCGGTTGAGGGCATTGCCATCCTGGCCCGCGAACGACGCCAGACGCTGCTGGCGCATTTCGACACAGCCATGCTGGATCGCTGCGCCAATTTCCTGTACCAGCCGGGGATCAGCGTCGTGCGCGATGCGGCGGTAGCGCTGTCTGTCGGCGGCGTGACCAGTATGCACGACCCGACAGAAGGCGGGCTGGCGACGGCACTGTGGGAAGTAGCTGACGCCTCCGGACACGGCATCCAGCTTCTGGCGGACCAGCCCTCGCCGCTCGTGCCAGAAAGTGTGATCTGCGACGCCCTGGGCCTCGACCCCTGGGGAGTCATTGCATCGGGCGCGCTGCTGCTCACCTGCCGGGCGGATCGCGTTCCGGCCATGCGCGCAGCATTCGATGACACCGGAATTCGCCTGTTCGCGCTTGGCACAGTGATCGAACGCCCCGGCGTCTACACGCCGGGCGGAAGCGAGCTGCCACGCCCGGCCAGGGACGAGATCGCGCGGCTATTTGAAAGCGGCTGAAACCCCGACTACGGCTTGCAGGTGACCGTCGTCGGCGTTTTGCCCTGCGCGTACAACCTGGCGAATTCCTGGTTGTAGAGTGCTGCTACCGCCGGGCTGCGAATAATCAGGATGTTGTCGTCGTTGGACTGATCGGCAGCCTTCGTGAAATTGAACGAGCCGGTGATTACCGTCTGATCGTCGATGACGATCACCTTGTGATGCATGGTGTACGGGTTGCCATCCACCTTGACGGGCAGTTTGGCACAGAACAGCGGAACCAGCGACCCCTGCGAGGCGCCCCGGTTCTCGATCACGCCCTGCACCTGCACGCCTGCTCTGGCACGTGCGATCATCGCATCGGCAAGATCGGCGTGCGTAAAGGTGAAGGCCATGAACTTGATCGACTTCCGTGCGCCGTTGACTTCCGTGACGATCTTGCTCATCACTTTATCGACAGGCGAGAAATAATTCTCAACCGCCACGCCGTCCAGCGTCAGCCTGGGCGTCTGCGCGCCGACCTTCGCCTTCGCGCCGAACCTTTGATCGCTGAACAGTTCGTTGAATTTGGCCTGATAGTTGGCGATCAGTTTCTGGCTGGTGATTTGCAGCAGATTGTTGTTGTTCCGAAAGGTGTCGTTGTAGGACATATTCCACGACCCTATAAAGAGTGTGGTGCTGTCCACAATGATGATCTTGTCGTGCATCAGGCCATTGGAGCGCCCGCCGTTGACCACCGGAATACCCACCGCCGTGAGCATGGTCAGGCCATTGACTTCCTTTTTCGTCGGAGACAGGCTCGCGCCCAGCAAATGCACCCCGTTGTTTTCGTCGAGCACGACCCGCACCGTCACGCCACGTTTCCTGGCGTTGATGAGGGCGTTGATCACGCTCGGCAGGTTGAAGTCGAACGAGGTCACGTCAATCGACGTTCTGGCGACATCCAGCACTGGCACGACAAAGCGGTCAATGCCGTTCCCCACCTGATCGGGCGGGTTGGGGTCGGTAAAGTATACCTTTAGCCAGCGGATGTCCGAAGCAGCGGGGGTTGCGGGCAGGGTGGCAGGCTGCGTGGCGAACAGGGCGCTGGTGGGGGCTGCGCCACTGGATAGCAGGATACCTGCGCAGACCAGGATAGCGCTCAGTACCAGAAAGAGGCGAATACGCATCTTAGCATCCTCGGTGTTGATGGCTGGACGCCGTTCCAGCCCGAATGAATTGTACGGCGCGCAGCCGATCATGGAAAGCGCGCTGGATCGCATTTTAAGATATAATATCAGGTAACTTGATTATCAGGCAACCTGACGAGAAGCGCTCATGAGTGGGTGGACAGCCGAAGAGGCGACCCGTGAATTGCTCGCTGTCCTGCCGCTGCTGAACCGGATTATAGCGGCGGAACTCCGATTGGAGGCGGGCGAGGATACAACCATGCCGCAGTTCCGAGTGATGGCCTACCTGTGCGCTGGCCCGCTGACCCTGAGCGAGCTGGCCCGCAAGCGGCGCGTGAGTCTGCAAGCGGCAGGCGAACTGGTGCAATCGCTGGTCGAACGCGGC
This sequence comes from Chloroflexota bacterium, assembly GCA_021325095.1. GTDB lineage: Bacteria > Chloroflexota > Anaerolineae > Aggregatilineales > UBA2796 > JAJPHV01. The sequence goes on from JAJPHV010000124.1 coordinate 13,052, forward strand.
TGGGTGACGCGCAGCCCCGATCCGACTGACCGCCGCCAATCGCTGCTGGCGCTGACCGAAGAAGGGCGCGTCCGCTACGAGCACGCTCAGGAGCGAATGCTGCGGCGTCTGGTTCCTTTGATGGAAAGACTGACGGCCAAAGAGATAGCTGCTGTGCGGATCGCCCTATCTGCCCTGCGCCGGGTGTTGATGGGTGACGAGGACTCATATGCCGATGACGACCACTAAACCGGAAACACGCATCATTGCCGCGCGCGGCACTGCCCAGACAACCACTCCCCTTGTCCGGCGGATCGCACTCCCGCCCTGGCTGGCGCGTGGCTTTAGCTCGCTGCGGATACGCAATTATCGCCAGTACAGCATCAGCCAGGTCATTTCCATGACGGGAAGCTGGATGCAAACAACCGGGCAGGCCTGGCTCGTGCTGCAATTGACCAATTCGCCGGTTGCGCTGGGGCTGGTGACGACGCTGCAATTTTTGCCTGTGACGCTGCTGGCGCTGTACGGTGGCGTGATCGCGGATCGCCTTCCCAGGCAGCGAACCGTGATCCTGACGCAAAGCGCCGCGCTCATCCAGGCCGCCGTCTTTGGGCTGCTGGTCGCAACCGGTGCGATCCAGCTCTGGCACATCTTTGTCCTGGCATTCATCCAGGGCACGATCAGCGCCATCGACAACCCGGTACGGCAGGCATTCGTCGTGGAACTGGTGGGCCGCGACGAAGTGGTGAACGCGGTAGCGCTGAATTCCGTCGTGTTCAACACGGCACGCATTATTGGCCCGGCAGTGGCGGGCCTGCTCATCGCCAGCCTGGGCGTAGCGCCCGCCCTGTTCTTGAATGCAATCAGCTTCGTGCCCGTCGTGTGGGTGCTGCTCCGACTCGATCAGGCAGCGATGTTTCCAGCCGAGCGTTCAGCCACCGGCTCGGTGCGGAAACAACTGGCCGAGGGCCTGGCCTATTCCTGGCGCACTCCCAACGTGTTGTTCGTGCTGATCGTGATCGCGTTTTTGGGAACGTTCGGCTACAACTTCAGCATGGTGCTGCCCCTGCTGGCAAATTACGTCCTGAAGACGGACGCGAATGGCTTTGGAGCGCTGTCGTCATTCTTCGGCATCGGTTCGCTGATCGCGGCAGTGAGCGTGGCTTATGCGCGGAACGTGACCGCCCGGCGCTTGATCCTGGGTTCTGCGGCGTTCAGCATTTTGCTCGGCGCAGTGGCCCTCACCCCTGTCTTTGCGCTGTCGGCAGTGCTGCTGATTGCGCTGGGTATTTCCGGCATTATCTTTTCCACCACCTCCAACACGCTCCTGCAACTGACCGTGCCCGATGCGCTGCGAGGCCGCGTGATGAGTCTGAACGTGTTGCTGTTCATGGGCAGCACGCCCATCGGCGGCTTCCTGATCGGCGTCCTCTCCAATCTGTTGGGTGTTCCTGCCGCCCTGTTTACCTGCGCTGCGCTGTGCCTATTGGGCGTCATCATCGCGGTGCTTTACCAGCGGGCGACTCTCAAACAATTCGATGCCCGACGCTGAAGCCCAGGGTGTTGATCTATTCCTACGGCGCAATCGGCGGCGTCGAGGCGTCGATGGAGAGCAGGAACTTCACCAGCTTGCGCCGATCTTCCGGGTCTTGCAGCCCGTCCACGCCGCCTGTTCCGGCGGAACGGTGTGTGATAAACCTGTCACTGAGCACTGCGTCCAGCGTGTCGGCGGAGCCGTTGTGGAAGTATGGCGGGAAGGCGAAGACGCTGATCAACGAGGGCGGGACAAACCCATCCGCGCCCAGCGGCGGCTGGCCGTTGGCGCGCACTTCATTCTTGACTTTAGGGTCAAACGTGCCGACGTTGGTCAACTGAGCGATGATCTGGCCGCCCTTCACTTCACCGGGCGTGATAGGAATGGCGGTCAGCGCGCTCTTCGACCATTTCGGCCCGCCGTGACAGGACTGGCAGTTATTCCGTGTGAAGATGGCGCGTCCTTCCTTGATGTCTGGATCATCGCTCTTGCTCAGGGGCGAGATCGGGGCGCGGATCGTCTTTTCGTAGGCGACAATGGCGTCCCAGGCATTGACCAGCCCCCCGCTCGGCGTGCGCACCTTGAGTTGTGGACGCGCCGAGTTCGGGAAGCCCGGTGGGTTGCCAACCGGCAGACCGGCGATTTTTGCGTTGTCTTCCAGGGCACTGCCATCCTGCTTGAATAGCAGACCCTTGCCGCCGGAAGTGCCGCGAATGTTGCCCTCGAAGTCCTGTTCTTCGTCAAAGATGCCCGACCAGTTCAGGGCACGCTGCACGCCGCCTGCGAAGTCCTGGTGCTGCGAGATGGTGCGGCGCGGCCCGGCGCCGAATATCCACACCACGTTGTCGCTCAGGCCGAATGGGTGGCAGGCCGCGCACGCGCCCCAACCATCCGCTGACATGTTGCCCGCGCTGTTCTCGAACTCGCCAACGGAAGTGTTGTACAGTTCCTTCCCGGTATAGACCAGTTCTTCGGGTGAACCTGGCGCAGGCAGCGGCGCAGAGCGCATCGTGCCGAGCACCTGTTCCGGGAAGCGCGTCAGGTCGATGACCGTGATGTCGTGCGAGATGGCGTTCATAACGTAGGCCCGTGTGTCGGTGCTGTTGATGACAATGCCGCGCGGGTTGCGCCCGACGGGGATGTCCATCACGCGCTTGTCGGTGGGGTTATTCTGCACCACCGGCGCGCCCGTCCCCGGATCAACAGCGATCTTCACGACAATGTTGCTGGCCGCGCTGACCACGTAGCCGACGTTCTCTTTGGTTTTGAAGGCAATGGCCCAGGGGATGGATGGGAACAGCTTGCGCGTCCCCTCCGGCTGCGAGGCGACGGCCTTGTGCAGATTGATGGTCTGCCCGGCGTCCTGCCCGGTGCTGGTGTTGATGACGCTGACCAGCGCGTGCGTGTTGACATTGAACTTGACGGGGCCGTTCGGCGAGGCGCCCGTGTTGGGCAGATAGGCGAAATTATTCTTGATGGCAATGGCCTGCATCTGGTTTGGATACGCGCCCGTCACGATGGTGGCTTTGGGCGTTTTGCCGTCCTTTTCTTTCTCCTTCGACTCCTGCCTGGCGATGGCATCCGCAGTAGCCTTGAAGCCCGTATCGGCCAGGTTCTTGAGCACGATCTGGCCCGAAACCGTGTCTTCCTGAGTGCTAATCTTGGTGATCAGCCCGGTCTTGGCGTCGTCCTCGCCATCCAGTTTGTTGGTGGCGAACGAATAGAAGTTGGTGACGTAGACCGTCTCGTCGGTGTCTGAGTCGTTGCCGTTGTTGGTGATGGCGATACCGCGCGGCTCACCGCCCGTCGCCGGGCCGATCCCGGTGATGGTGGTCAGCACTTTGTTCGTCTGGGTGTCGATGACGCTGACCGAATTGGAGCGGGCGTTGGTCACGTAGATTTTCGTGCCGTTAGGCGTGCTGGCGACGCCATACGGTTCCGTGCCGACCTGTACAGTGGCGACGACGGACGCAGGCGGGTTGGCGCCGCGATCCACTTTGAGCACTGATACTGTGCCATCAACCGTATTGGCAACGTAGACCTGCGACCCGTCGGGGGTCATCGCCACGCCGTTTGGCTCCTTGCCCACCGGGATCTCGCCCAGCAGTTGGTTCTTGTCGTTGTTCACGTCGAAAAGCGACACGCTGTTGTTATCGGGGTTGACCGACGCCAGCAGCGACCCGTCGGCACTGAGGGCGATGGGGCCGGAATTGGTTGGCCCTGGATAGCGCGTCGCGCCCTGCAACGCGCTGGCTCCGGCCAGCGGCATCAGCAGGCTGACGCCTATGAGCAGCGCCATGATCACCAATCGTCCGCGATCAAAACGCCAGTAGTAAGACGGCATAAGTGACCTCCTTCGGCACGAGACAAGGTGCAAGCGCCTGGAATATTCGGCGGCACGCCTCAGTCTAGAGGATTTTTCCCGCCGGGAGTGTGAACCAGTTCACACTTTGGTGCGCGAGGTTACGGACAGGCTGGCACGCCTTGCAGCGGCACATTCTGCGTGCCGTAGTTGACGAACTGGCCGGGCGCGGGCTGCTCGTACATGCCGAATGAAACGGCAGTCGCTTCCGGCAAGCGGGGCAGCAGGTAGTTGTCGTAGACCACCTCGTTCGCCGACCAGCGCGAGGTCGGATACCAACCGTAGACGGGGGCACTGCTGTCGGCCTGCGCGATCATCCTGTCGCCGCCGAGCAGGTGCACAAAGACGCTCAGATCGGCGTCCGGCATCTGGCGCGCGCCCCAACTGATGGTGAGGTGAATGGCTGTACCGGACAGGCATATCCCGACGTGATGGAGGACGACGCCGTGCGCCACATCAATGGCCGCAGCGGTGGGTTTTTCGGTCAGCGGCGCGCGGCGAACGGCAACCAGCCCATCGGCAGCCGAGGAGAGATAGGCCCGCCCGATCCGGCTGTCCCACCAACTGAGCGGGAACTGGTAGAAGGTGTCTTTCGAGGTGTAAATGACGCTGCCCTGTGCTGCCAGCGCGCCAAAGTCGGCGTTGTGGCTGACGATGGGCAGGTCAGCATTTTCTCCAGTCACGTACCTGGAAAAGGCGACGGCGTGGAATCGCGGTCCCCAGGGCAGCATAAAGATCGCTTTGCCGCCGTCGCGCGGCGTCTGGCTTGCCAGTGCGATCATGTTCAGGCCGGTGTCGCGGCGGGTCAGGTGATAGACGTAATCGAAGTGTGTCAGGGCGGGCAACGCGGCCAGAAGCAGACCGATCAGGATGACAATAACCTGATTTCGCCTCACCCCCGACCCCTCTCCACTCTGGTGGAGAGGGGAGTCAACGTGCGGCGCAGTCTTTTCGATTTCCCCCTCTCTGCCCAGCGGAGAGGGGGTAAGGGGGTGAGGTAAACGCATCTCTTCCAGCGCGAAGGCCAGTTCCAGCACCAGGAAGATGACGATTGGCATGGCGACGGCCTGGGGCTTGACGACCTGATGCAGCGCGAACAGGAACAGCAGATAGCCGGGGATGCACCAGAACACAATCCGGGCTTCCCTGCGGAAGCGAGATAATGTCGTAGCAACCGCCAGACCGATGGCGCAGGCCAGGGCCGGGATCGGCGTCAGTTCGGCGATCAGGATGCTAAAGGTGTCGCCGATGTCGTTCAGCCACGCCTGCCCATCGACAGGCAAATGCGTCAGGTGAGAGGCTTCTTTGCCCGTGAATTGATCCCAGAAGCCGGACAACGTGCCGGGGTCGCCGTAGACCCAATCGCCGTGTGCCCAGGCCCGCGCCGGCAGATAGAGGTACGGCAGAAAGCCGACCAGCCCGATCAGCAGTGCCACGCCGAGCGTTGTCCACAGGCGCTGCCCCTGACTGCGCAGCGCGGGCCACACCGCCCACAGCAAACCGGGAGCCATCAGGATCACGGTGCGGTGGTGGAACACGCCGATTCCGCCGACCAGGGCCAGCCACCATACCCGCCTGCGGACGTTTTGCGCAGTCACACCGGGCGGCCACAGCGCCATCGCCAGCAGCGTTAGCTCGATGGCCGAGTTCATGGCGTACTCCTCGGCAATGACGTTGTGCACCCACACCGAGCGCGTCAGGCCGAGCAGCAGCGTCGTCACGGCGGCAATCTCGATCCTTCGCGTGAGTCGTAAGACCAGCGCGTAGAAAATGCCGAGCGCGACCAGGCCCCACAGCAGCGCGTACAGCGACGGCGCGGTCACGGCGGGCACACCAATCGCGCGCAATGCCGCCACGACCACGTTGCCGATCATCAGGAACAGCGGGTAGCCGGTGGCGTGTACCGTGCCCCAGACGTTGAGCGCCACCTGAAATTCGCCCACGTCGTTCAGGTACGAATCGCCGTCGCCCGTAACTTGCGTGAGAAGCGTGGGGAGGTAGATGAGGATCAGCAGCGCCAGAAGGCCGATAAGGACGAAGGCGGCGCGGCGCTGCCGGACGAATCGGGGAAAACTCAACTCACACTGCCATGTACCGCCCAGGCGCGGGCGATGAGCTGAATCGAGCCGTCGGGCCGGATGGGGAGCCTGGCCCGAATGTGATCACGCAAAACTGCACGGCGCTCCTCGGTCAACGACATCACGTAGCCGGGTGCAGGCCCCTGCGCGCCTAAGAACGGTGTCCAGTAATCGTCGAAATCCCGGAATCTGGTTGGCACGTCGATGGCGCAAGTTTCGACATTTTTGAGGCCAGTCGAGTGGAATAGTTCCAATAGGGCTTCCGGCTTGCAGATTGGGAAGCGCCGTCCCTCATCCAGTTCCCCAGACGCCGGATCAAGCGCGGCGGCGGCATCCCAGAAGTGGCGCATCAGTTCCATTCGCCCGGCGTAGTCCCAGACGTAGAGCGCGACCCTGCCATTTGTCCTGACTGCGCGCTTCATTTCGGCGACCATGCGTTCCGGCTGCGGCACGAAGTTCAGCACCAGCCCGGAAACGGCCACATCGTAGCGCCGATCCCCAACGGGCAGCAATTGGGCGTCGCCCACCTCAAAGCTGGCCCGACTGTCCGGCGTCTGCTGTCGGACGTACTCCACAAACCCCTCGGAGCGATCCACACCTTTGACCTCGGCGGGATCGGCTACCTCAAGGATCGTTTGAGTCAATGCGCCCGTGCCGCAGCCCACGTCCAGCCAGCAGCCTTGCGGTTGAATTGCCAGCCACGCCAGGAATTCACGCGCCACCGGGCGGCTCCAGCGCCCTACGTAGGGTTCGTAGGCCGCGCCAGAGGCCCAGACTTCTGCGCGCTTTTGATCGCCCTGCACAGCCATTTAGATCCGCTTGATGCCGAAGGTCACGCGCTCGCCGTCGAACTCGAAGGTGTCGACGCGATCCCCTTGCGGTGCGTCCGAAGCAGTCAGCGCGTCGGCCAGCGTTTCGGCGCGCACGTAATCGCCGTTGGCTTCCAGCGCCTTTGCCAGCCGCTCGCTGGCCTGGTACGTCACGGCGATGTGATCGTTCAGGGCGTAGTCGGCGTCACGGCGCATCAACTGGATACGGCGCACGGCCTCGCGGGCCAGCCCTTCCATGAGCAGCGACTCGGTCAGCGCGGTGCGCAGCGCCGCCACATAGCCGTTCTCCTCGGAGACGGCGTAGCCTTCCGAGGCATTGCGCCGTACTTCGACCTCTTCCGGTGTGAGTTCGATGGTCTGGCCGTTGATGCCAAGCTGCACGTTTTGCCCATCGAGCAGCAGCCGCGCCCAGTTGGTGACTTCGGCCTCCGAGCCTTCGCGCAGCATCTTCTGGACTTTCGGGAAGTTCGCGCCGAGCCGCTTGCCGAGCTTCTGCGGGAGCGGGTTCAGGCTATAGCGGATCATGTCACCCGCCGATTCCATCACGCTTACGGTCTTGACGTTCAACTCCTCGGCAACGGTATAGGCCAGCGCCCGCAGGGCCTTCGCCTCGGCGGGCGTGCGCACGGCAAAGGTCGCCTCGGCCAGCGGCTGGCGCACCTTGATGTTGACGCTGTTGCGCGCCGCGTGTCCCAGGCTGACCAGCCGCTTGACCAGCCCCATCTCGTCCATCAGGCGCTGGTCGATCAGGGCCGGGTTGGCCTGCGGCCACTGCGCCAGGTGCACGCTGTCCGGCGCGGCGCTGTCGAAGGTCGTCACCAGGTTGCGGTACATCGCCTCGGACAGGAAGGGCATGGCCGGGGCCAGCAGCTTCGAGACCGTAACCAGGCATTCGTAGAGTGTCTGGTAGGCCGCCAGCTTGTCCCGGTCACTGACCGTCTTCCAGAAGCGACGGCGCGAGCGGCGCAGATACCAATTGCTCAGGTCTTCGACAAAGGCCTGGACAGGCCGCGTGGCTTGCGTCACGTCGTAATGCTCGTAAGCCTGGGTCACGACCTGCACCAGATGATGCAGTTCGGCCAGAATCCAGCGATCCAGTTCGTCGCGCTCGGCGACGGGCACGGCGGGCTGCGTCGGCTCGAAGCCGTCGAGGTTGGCGTAGGTCACGAAGAAGCTGTAGGTATTCCACAGCGTCAGGTAGAAGCCGCTGATCACCTCGCTGACCAGATCCTTCGAGAAGCGGCGGCTGTCGCCGGGCGGGCTGGCCGTGTACATGTACCAGCGGGTTGCATCCGCGCCGTAGGCATCCATGATCTCCCAGGGATCGACGATGTTCTTCAGGCTCTTGGACATCTTCTTGCCGTTGCCGTCCAGGATATGGCCCAGGCAGATCACGTTTTTGTAGCTGACCGACTCAAAGAGCAGTGTCGAGATGGCGTGCAGGCTGTAGAACCAGCCGCGCGTCTGGTCAATCGCCTCGCAGATGTAGTCCGCCGGGAACTGATCTTTGAACAACTCCTGGTTCTTGAAGGGGTAGCCCCACTGCGCAACAGGCATGGCCCCGCTGTCGAACCACACATCGATCAGTTCCGGAACGCGGCGCATCGTACCCTTGCCACAGGCCGGGCACGGCCAGGTCACTTCGTCCACGTAGGGCCGGTGCAGGTCCAGATTGCTCTGATCCTTGCCACTGGCCCGGCTCAATTCTTCGATGCTGCCGATGCAGTCCTTGTGGCGGCAGTCGTGGTTGTCACAGACCCAGACGGGCAGCGGCGTGCCCCAGTAGCGTTCGCGTCCAAGCGCCCAATCCCTGTTGTTCGCCAGCCACGAGCCAAAACGCCCGGTCTTGATGTGTTCGGGAACCCAGTTGATCGTGTCGTTCAGCTTCATCAGCAGATCGCGGTACTGAGTCGTGCGGATGTACCACGTCTCGCGGGCGTAGTACAGCAGCGGCGTCTTGCAGCGCCAGCAGTGCGGGTAGCTGTGCCGGTACGTCCCGGAGCGGTACAGCAGGTGTCGCTCCTGCAAGTGCCGGGTGATCTGCGGATCGGCTTTCTTGACGTAAACGCCCGCCCAATCTTTGACCGCATCCACAAATGTACCGTCCGGCTTGACGGTCATCAGCGTCGGCAGGTTGTAGGCGCGCCCGACTTCCATATCGTCCGCGCCGAAGGCCGGGGCCATGTGGACGATGCCCGTGCCATCCTCGGTGCTTACAAAACTGCTGCCATCGACCACGTAACAGTAATCCTGCTCGACGGGCATGAACTTGAAGAGTGGTTCGTAGTGCTGCCCGAACAGTTCCGATCCCTTCATCCTGCGGACGACGGTGTACTGCTCCGGGTTTTTGAGCGCCTTGCCGACCAGCGCTTCGGCCAGGATCAGACGTTCCGTCGCGCCTTCCGGCCCGTACTGGGCTGGCCCCTCGACCATCACGTAGTCCACGTCTTTGCCGACGGCCAGCGCCACGTTGCCGGGCAGCGTCCAGGGGGTCGTCGTCCACACCAGGAAAGCAGTCTTCGGCTCATCTTTGAGCCTGAAGCGCACGTAGATGCTTGGATCGTCCACGTCGCGGTAGGCGTCCAGGTCGAGTTCGTGGCTGCTCAGGGGCGTGCCGCAGCGCGTGCAGTACGGTACAATCTTGTAGTCCTGGTAGAGCAGGCCCTTATCCCAGAACTGGGACAGAATCCACCAGACGCTCTGGATGTACTCGTTCCTGAAGGTGATGTAGGCGTTTTCCAGGTTCACCCAGAAGCCCATCCGCTCCGTGAGCCGTTCCCAATCGCCGACGTAGCGCAGCACGCTCTCGCGGCATTTTTCGTTGTATCTGGCGATGCCGTAAGCCTCTACGTCGCGCTTCTGCTTGAGGCCGAGTTCCTTTTCGACCTCGATCTCGACGGGCAGACCGTGCGTATCCCAGCCGCCATTGCGCAGCACGTAGAAGCCGTTCATCACCTTGTAGCGCGGAAACAGGTCTTTGAAGGCACGCGCCAGGACGTGATGAATGCCGGGCCGCCCATTGGCCGTGGGCGGGCCTTCGTAAAACACATAGCGCGGACGGTCTTCACGCCCTTCCAGGGTACGCTCGAAGACCTTGTTCTCGCGCCAGAAGGCAAGCTGTTCTTCTTCCAGTTTGGGGATGTCCACACGGGACGACACTGCGCGAAATTTCATGAGCCTCTGTGCTTCCTGGTACTACATCGACAGAAGGAATTGGGATATTTTACCTCACCCCCGCCTCGCTGTGAACGGTGTCTTGACCTCACCCCCGACCCCTCTCCAGTTGGAGAGGGGAGTCAGGAAGGGATTGCGGGTATGATCAAATCCCCCTCTCTGCGAAGCGGAGAGGGGGCAAGGGGGCGAGGTAAATTGTCCGAACTCCGGGCGACTTAACTTGCGACTTCGCGGATGACGCGGAAGTGTGTCTGTCCTCCCTCGCTGTAGCCTGTCGAGACATAGACAGTCCACAGCACTTTATAGGCTCCAAAGGTATCCGTGCCTGAACACTGCACCACCAGTTGGCCGGTTGTCAGGATGGGCTGCGTACCAGCAGGCGAGGCGCAGTTTGAGTCCGGGTCGTAGGTGCAGTCGCTCAAGCGCTGTTCGTAAAAGCGGGCCACGTCGCAGCCTTTTTGATCAGAGCCGTACAGCCATTCGTCCAGGCCGGTTCCCTTTTGTTCATGCTTGAGGAGCGTGATCGTTCCGGTGGCAGGGACGGGCGCGCTGGGCGGCAGAACCACCCCGGACAGGGTTGGACAAACGCGAATGCCGACGAAGACCGCGAACGCAAAGGCAATGACCAGCCCGGCCAGCGGCATCCAGAGGGGTAGCCCTTCGCCCTGCTGGGAGCTTTCAGACTGCTCGTTCTCAGGCAGATCCGTATCAGCCAATGTTTAGCCTCCCCATGAGCGATCAATCTGGATGATGGTCTTGCCGGATTTGCCGTCAGTATCCCGCACGTAGTCGATCTTGATTGCCAGTAGTTGCCCGGCGTCCAGCAGCGAGTTGCTGACGACACAGCGCCCTGCGTACTGCCCCAGTTCTTCGGATGCCTGCTTGCCCAGGTAAATCTTCTGGCAGCCATTCCCATCGTCTTTGCTCAGGTGATCGGAATAGTAGTTCAAGACCTGCTGCGGGGAGTCGGTGGTCGAGTAGGTCTGCGAATCCGACTGCGGGCCGGCGCTTTTGGTGACGAGCGTGGCATTGGGATAAACCGTGAAGTCGATGGGCTGGTTGCGCTGCGCCTTCATGACCCGGATGGCGATGTTGGAAATGACGAAAAGCAAGACGACGGCCACCAGCGCCAACACAACCAGGCGCAGAATCGGACTGCGAAATATCCTTCCCGACGTTCGGTTTTCGGTCACGTCAACCTCCTGATAATTCGGGATAAATGGCTCTGTTCCGACGGCAAGACGCCGCGCTTTGCACCTGCGGACGGCCCGACCTTTTGTCAGGGCGCAGCGTGCGCTGCGCCCAGCTCCTTGATCGCTCGGGTAATGCCCTGCACCTCGCGGATCAGGCGCTGGCCGTAGCCTGTTCCCTTGACTGCATTCAGTTCATATTCCCAGGCTGCCAGTCCATCCATCGCGCTGATCATCTTGGCCGCGGCACTCTCGGCTCTGGCCGCATCGCCCGCCTGCCTGTACAGGCGCATCAGGTGGTAATAGACCCGAACGGCGTGCGGCGCGGGCAGCGGCTCCTGGCTGGCTTTTTCCAGAATGGGCAGCGCCTCCTGCGTTTGCCCGGCCATGACCATCAGCAGCCCCAGATCGGCCCAGTTGATCGGCGATGGATCGAGCGCGACCCCGGCCTGCAAGGCGCTGATGGCCTGCTCGTCGTTGCTCTCCAACTGGAAGATCAGGCCCAGCGTCAGATATGGCGTGCCGTTATTGGGGTACAACTCGATTGCTCGCTCAATGGCCCGGTGCGCCTTCGAATATTTCCCGGTGTAGGCATAACCCCGCGCCAGGAGGGTCAGCACTTCAACCGACTCCTTGCCCCTGGCGATAGAGTGTTCCAGGAGCGGGATGGCCTCTCCGAACTGGTAAGCGTCCATCAACTCATAGGCCTGTCCATAGTCCGCACCATGCCGGCGAGTCTGCCGTGCCAGCATATAGCCAACCCCGGCGAACCAACCGACCAGGGTGAGCGAAGCGATACACAGGCCGCCCAGCGCTATCGGGATGAACGGCGAAGCGTCCGAACCGTCCAGGGTCATTACGACCTTGCGGTTGAACAGATATTGCAGGGCGATGCCCAGGCCAAAGACCAGCAGCCCCAGCAGCAGTGCCAGCGCGGGCAAGCGCCCGATGACGGCCAGCAAGCGGTTGCGGGTCACGGCTCGGCCACCTTTGCCAACGCATCCAGCGACGTTTCGCCCTCGGCCAGCTTTTCGGCCAGCAGCACGTCGGCCAGCAGCACATCGCGCAATACGGCAGCTTCTTCGCTTTCAAAGATCGTTTTCCATTCCTGCAAACCGCCCTGCTCGCGCTTCAACTTGCGGATTTCGGCCTCGGCCTCGGCGGTCTGGCCCAGCCGGTAATACGAACGCGCCAGCCACAGATGGATCAGCAAGCGGTGGCGGCTATCCGGCACGCCCACCTGGAGCGCCCGCTGCAAGTGTTCAATGGCCTCCGGCCACAGGTCAAGCCGATCCTCGATCATGCCCAGGTTGTATGGGGCGACCCACTGATCCGGCTCCAGTACCAGCGCCTGTTTGGCGTAACCCAACGCGGACTGGAATTCGCCGTCCTGCAAGTACACCTCGGCCAGCCCGTTGTAGCCCACCCCAGAATCCGGCGTTAGCTCGATGACCTTTTCGTAATCGGCCCGCGCCTTCCGGATCTTCCCGGACAGGCGGTACAGCTCGGCACGGAAGCGGCGATGTTCAGGGTTTTCTGGCTCCTCCTTGATCAGATCGGACATGACCTTGATAGCTTCGTTGTACTGCCCGTTGCGCATGTGTTTGATCGCGGCCTGATACTCACGGCGGACACGCCCGCGCATCGAGATCAAGGCGATCAACAGCCAGCCGATGCCCACCGGCGCGAAAAAGAGTAGCAGCGAGGGGAACATCAGGCCGAGCGACACGGCGACCAGCGCAGGGATGACGGCCAACCCAACCTGCCGCCGTTCGTCGGCGGAGTACCGCGTCAGCACGGTGACTGCCGTGCCAAACAGGAAGGCGACCAGCAAACCGGACTGTACGGGCGCAACCCAGGGCACATTCGTGCCGACGGCATTCAACATCAGGCTGCCCAGGCCCGTCACAGCCAGCAGCACAAAGATGATGCGCGCCCTCGCCGGGCCGAGCCAGTTGGTAATGCGCCGGATTGCCTTCGTCACCGTGCCAGCACTCCGCTTTCAGCCTTCAGTTTAATCCTAAACCCGCGATCCGCTTGTCAGAAAATGTACACATTTGTTATAGCTTGTTTTATAGTGCCTCTGGCACTTCAGCTATTCCAATTTGAGCCACAGGTGTTCGTACCATTCAGTTGCGCCGAGCGCGCGCCAGAATGCCTGAGCGACGGCATGGCGATGCGGCACGCGCGCCTCGACGTGGGTCACTCCCCGATCTCGGAACCAGCCTTTGAGCGCCTCGAACAAGTTCCGCCCGATCCCGCCGGCTTTACCATGCGCATCCACCGCCAGATCGCTGACGTAGCCGTGCTTCTCGGGCAGCAGCGTTGGCAGATTCTCGACCACCGAGCCGACGATGTAGCCGAGCAAGTGACCCTCTTTGATCATGCTTTCCGCCACAAAGACAGCTACGTCTGGCCGTTCCAACCATTCGCGCAGCAGAGATTGCCGACGTGTCACGGCATCGGGCGCGAACCGGTAGCGTTTGTCGGCGTTGGCGAGCATATCCGCCGCCTCCTGCCAGAGTGCGAGAATCTTTTCCGTATCGGCGGGCGTAGCAGCCCGTACCAGGTAGGTCACCGGCTTGGTGGTCATGCAGGGTTCGTCTCCAAAACAAAATGCTCCCGCCCATACGGGACGGAAGCATCCTTCCGCGCTGCGACTATTGTCACTTCCCAAGATGCTCATCTGGCTGCCGGATCAGGGCGGTGCTTCCGAGTTTATGGCGCAGCCTACAGGTGCAACAGAATACCACAGCGGCAGTGCTGGGTCAAGCACGTTGCGATTGCCACAGGATGTATGGCCCCACCCCGAATCCCCCGCCCCATGTGGGCGAGGGGCTTTCCCAATCGGCTGTTCACCGCTCCCCCGCGCTCCCGGAGAGGGCAGGCCGTGAGGTCAACCTTACTGCACGATGGGCAGGGCACGGCTGCTAATGTCGATCAACCGGACAAAGGGAGCCGAGACCCACCCGACGAGGCCGTTGAAGGACACCTTATACCACGTTCGGAAGGCGTTCCGCCCATAGACGGTTATTGTCGAGCCAAACGGAATGCGCGTCAGGGTGGGGAAGCGGATCGAAGGCCCTGCACGCAGGCGCACCGTGTAGAGCGCTCGCGCCGTCCCAACCGGGTTGCCTGTCGGGATGATCGCGCCCGTCACCTGCTGGCTGGGATCGATTCGCGTGGGCTGGATAGGCAGGCCAAACAAAGCCACGTCGATGGCGCCAGCCGGAACCCAGATCATATCGTGCGGACTGATCAGCGCCCCGATCCACTGGTCGTCGTTGCTGCGATAGACAATGCTGAGTTTATCGCCCTTAAAGGCCCGCGCACCTGTTGGATACTGGTAGCCGGGTGCATAGTAGAGCGTGGTGTTTTCCAGGAGCTTGCCTTCAGTCCTGACCAGGGACAGGAAATTGTCGGGCGCATTCGCGCTGTCCGATACCGACAGGCAAGCTGCATTGTACGTCGCCTCGCGCAGCACAGCGCCGGGCCGCGCATTGCCGTCCAGATCAATGACCTTGAAGGTGATCGGGTTCTGAACAGGACGTGCACCGATGTTTTCATCATAGGCCAGGTCGAGGATCGCCGAGCGATCCGAAATACCGGTCTGGCGGGCCGAATCTTCGGCATAGAGCGTGTTGCCATCGCCATCGACTACCATATAGCGGAATTTATCAAAGCCCCCGCCATCATTGGTGATCCCCTGCATCGTCACATCCACCGAAAAACGCTCGCAGTCGGCGAAGAAGCCGTTGATGGTAGAGGCGCTGGCGTGGGACGGTGCAGTTGTGCCCAGCAAACCGACGAGAGTGATGACAAGGACGACCAGAACGGATAGATGCTTACCTCTAGATAACATGACACACCTCAGACCACTTGAACGGACGATGAAAATTGACCCCGGTATCGAGTCCGATTCAATCTTTATCTTAGCACAATACCAAAACGGGCGATCTGAGAAGTGGATAAAACGCGGGCCGATCTCCCGGCACCGTCGCCACAGGGCCGGCGAGGTCCCAAACCCGCCAGGTATGTCAGGCGGTTCCCCTCTGCCAGCAGACTCCGCCCCCTGACATTGACCTTACCTCGTTCCCTGACCCCTCTCCGCCGGCAGCCAGGGGGAACCAAGAGGCGAAGACGCCCCTCTCCACCAGCGTGGAGAGGGGTTGGGGGTGAGGCAAAACAATGCCCAAACTCGAAAGGGTCAGCGCGCGAACCGCTGGCGGAGAGGGGACGGGGTGAGGTAATCGTAAGGCTCGGTGTTACAGCCCCGCTTCTTCGCGCAAGATAGCAGCCTTGTCGGTTTGCTCCCAGCGGACGTTGAGATCGTCGCGCCCGAAATGGCCGTACTTTGCCACCTGCTTGAAGATGGGCTTGCGCAGGTCGAGGTCGCGGATGATGGCCGCCGGACGCATGTCAAAATGCTTGCGGATCAACTTTTCGATCACGGCATCGTCCACGCGGCCCGTGCCAAAGGTTTCCACCGCCAGCGAGAGCGGGTGCGCCACACCAATGGCGTAGGATACCTGTAACTCAAAGCGATCCGCCAGCCCCGCCGCGACAACATTCTTGGCAATGTAACGGGCCATGTATGCCGCCGAGCGATCTACCTTCGTGGCGTCCTTGCCGGAGAACGCGCCGCCGCCGTGACGGGCAATGCCACCATAGGTATCGACGATGATCTTGCGCCCCGTCAATCCGGCGTCGCCCAGCGGGCCACCCGTCACGAAGCGCCCGGTTGGGTTGACGTAAATCTTCGTGTTGCGATCAAGCAACTCACTCGGAATCACGGGCCGGATCACACACTCGATCACCGCCTCGCGGATCTGTTCCTGCGTGATTTCCGGCGCGTGCTGCGTGGAAACAAGCACCGTGTCCACGCGCTTGGGGCGGCCATACTCGTATTCAACCGTGACCTGGCTCTTGCCGTCGGGCCGCAGCCAGGGCAGTGTGCCATTCTTGCGCACGGCGGCCAGGTTGCGGACGAGTTTGTGCGCCAGCGAGATGGTCAGTGGCATATATTCGGGCGTTTCGTTGCAGGCAAAGCCAATCATCATGCCCTGGTCGCCCGCGCCGATAGCGTCGATTTCGTCATCGGAGAGTTCGCGCGCTTCGAGCGCCCTGTTCACACCCTGCGCAATGTCGGCAGACTGTTCCTTGATCGACACGATCACGCCGCACGTATCGGCATCAAAGCCGAATTTGCCGCGTGTGTAACCGATTTCGCGGGCCACATCCCGTGCAATGTTTCCGATGTCTACATAGGCTTCGGTGGTGATCTCGCCGATCACCACAATCAGGCCGGTGGTGGTCGCCGTCTCACAGGCTACGCGCGACATCGGGTCTTTGGCGAGCAGAGCGTCCAGCACCGCATCGGAAATCTGGTCGCACATTTTGTCGGGGTGGCCTTCCGTCACCGACTCTGACGTGTAGAAAAACCGGGGCGAACGCATGAAAGTGATATTGCTATTGCTCACGAGTCAGATGCTCCTCTTGCGACAGGGGTCGCTTTCCACGAACGAACCGATCTGGCTGGCAAGGTGCCAGTTCTTCCTTAGCTTGCTTGTTTGCCGCGCTCCACTTCGCGCTGAATGGAGCGATAGCACTGGCGCAGATAGTCCTCGAGCTTTGCCCAGTCCGCTTCTGGGTCAGCGGAAGTCTTGCTGGTGATCAGATCGACGGTATTGTTGGCGAGAACGCGCAGTTCGGCGGATGGTCTGGCCTGCACGGGCGAGATGCCAAAAATGGCGCTGTGCAGTTGGGTCATGGTTTCGATGAACTCGGCTTTGTCCGGCTTGCCCGACAACCGGCGGTGAACGTCGTTGTATTGCAGTTCCAGCGCCGCGACCCGTGCCGGGTCAAATTGCAGCCCGGAATAGCGCCGCGCCAGCCGGTAGAACTTCTCGTAATACTGCCGAACCACGCGCTCGTCGTGGTCAAGCGGAACCCACGCCATCGAGGCCCGCGTCACGTAATAGGCAGCCAGTAGCGACACCGGAAAAGGGATGTGGAATTGTTCCTGACACAGCGCCACGACCAGGCGCAGCAGCCTGAGCCACTGCTGGTCATAGTAGGCACGCCAGCCTGCCGCCTCGAAATGGGCCACACGCTCCGGGTTCTGTTGGAATGCCACGCTGTCCCCTTCACCACACACGAAAAAACCTTCGCCTCTTGTATCCAGCGAAGGTTCTATTCACTGCAAAGTGACAGGGGAAGGACGGTGCGCATCGACGCTGCTCTCATCTTCCAGGGTCTGCCTCTGCCGGAATTAGCACCTTCCCGACGCTTCGGGGGTTGCCGCGGTATCATAGGGCCGGTCCCTCAACCGCTCTGGATAAGAGTGTCAGGTTATGCAATTATGAACGGCATGATACCATGTCCATCCGGCCATGTCAACTACGACGTTGGGGCGTTTGGGCAGGCAGCGGTCCCGCCTAACTGACCCCTGCCGAACTGCGCTGGCGCACGTAGTCGGCGATGTTCTTCATTTCTTGCTGGTAGAGGCGGCGGGTAAACGGCGGTTGCATCAGCCTTTCCACGAAGCCCGATACCCCCGGCCTGGCCGGAAAATCTGTAGCGATGGTCATGCGTGTTTGTCTGCCACCGTTCAGTGGATCAAGCGTGAACGTCGTATACAACCCAACCTCCGTGTCTGCCTCGGCGATGACCCGGCCCGGTTCCGGCTCCGAGACAACCAGGTGATAGATGAACTTCCTGCCGAACACCGACATATACACACGCGCCACTGTACCGGCTCCCTGCCCGCCCTCTTCGACAATCAGATCGGTGAAGTACGGCTTGGGCAGGACAGCGGGATGACCAACGCGATAGTCTGAGATCACAGCATAGATGTCCTCCGGGCGTGCATCGATCACACTGGAGGCTTCAACGTGGAACGTCTTCATGACCCTTTTCCCTTCTCTCCACAGGCAGCGACTTAATTGAGATCGGCTCAAACATCCAGGTCTGTCAAGGTGTTCCGTGCGAGGCAGTGTCTGTCAGTTTATCACACCACACCCTGCACAAGCAGCGGTCTGTTAATATTTCTGGGGAACCCTACCATCACTCAGGAGCCGTACCCAATCATGCCCCGATACGACTTTTACCAGGTGGACGTGTTTACCGATCAGCCCTTTGGCGGCAATCCACTGGCCGTCTTCCCCGACGCCGCCGGGCTGGATGCGCCGACCATGCAGCGCATTGCCCGCGAGATGAACCTGTCCGAAACCACCTTCGTTTTCCCGCCCACTGTTGGCGAGGCCAATTTCAGAGTGCGCATCTTTACGCCAGAGAATGAACTGCCCTTTGCCGGGCATCCCGTTGTGGGCACGCATTGGACGCTGGCCCGGCTCGGCAAAATCCCCTTGCAGGAACCTGTCACCGTTGCCCGCCTCGAGTTAGGGGTCGGTGTCCGGGCCGCCGCGCTGCACGTGCAGGGAGGCAAAGTCACGAAGGTGGTCATGGATCAACAGAAGCCAGAATTTGTTTCCACGGCCAGCGCCGAGCAGGTGGCGCGACTGGAAAGGGTGTTGGGGTTGAGCGATCAGGCTATCCGGGCCACGAACTGGCCCGTGCAGGTCATTTCAACGGGCATTCGCCAGCTCTTTGTCCCTGTCCGTTCCCTGGCCGACGTTCAGGGGTTGAATCCAGCGAAACAGGACACGCCTGGGCTGATGCAGCTTTGCACGGAACTTGACCCGGAAACCCAGGCGACACACGGCTGCGTGATGGTTTTCACACGGGAAACGCAGACTCCAGCCGCCCAGGTGCATACGCGGGTGTTTGTTCCGGCGATGGGCGTTCCCGAAGACCCGGCGACGGGCAGCGCCAGCGGCGGGCTGGGCGCCTATCTGGTCGAGAATCGCATCCTCGCGGCTACCTCACCGACGACCCGCATCAGCGCCGAACAGGGCATCGAAATGGGCCGGCCCAGCCGCATCGAGATCGAGGTGGACGGCACGCCCGGCAACATCAGCATGATCCGTGTCGGCGGCGAAGTTGTTCCGGTGATCGAAGGCACACTCTCATGGTAAGATAAGGCCAGATGCCAAAAAGCTCAAACCGTTTCCGACTCTTTTGTCCTGTACACTAAGGAGAGGCAGCGTGTCCGATATTGACAAGACGATCAAGATCGACGCCCCGATAGGCCGGGTGTGGGCTGCGCTCACCAATGCTGAGGTAATGAGCGATTGGATGAACGACGACACAGTGAAGATTGATCTGCGGATAGGGGGCCGCTACACCATTTTCAGCGGGGAGACCAGCGGCACGTTCACGGTCATCGAGAAGCCGGGCTTCCTGGAATACACCTGGCGGCAGCGCGAATGGCGCGCGACCTGGGCGGATTCGATTGTGCGCTGGGAACTGTATCCGAGCGGCAAGGGCACACAGGTGCACCTGACTCATTCGCGCTTCCCCAACGACGAGGAGCGTGTCAGCCACGACGAAGGGTGGGATATGTACTGGCTGGAACCGATGAAAGACTGGCTCGAATCCGAGGATGTCTGAGGCGGTAGCAGCAGCGGAGGCGCGCAACCGCTGGCTTCGCTCGAAATTTCCTATTCACACCCGGCCTTCGACATGCTATACTAAGCCCATTATGGACGACGCCTGGATGCGCCTGGCCCTGGAAGAAGCCGCGCGCGCTGCCGAACATGACGATGTGCCGGTTGGCGCGGTCGCAGTTCTGGATGGTCAGGTGATCGGGCGCGGCCATAACCGCCGCGAGGTCGATCATGATCCCTCGGCACACGCCGAGATGATCGCGCTGCGAGAAGCCTCACACGCGATCCGGCACTGGCGGCTGGATGGGGTCACGCTCTACTCAACGCTCGAACCGTGTGCCATGTGCGCCGGGGCGATGGTGCTGGCACGGCTGCCCCGGCTGGTCTATGCAACAGCCGATCCCAAAGCCGGGGCCGCAGGCAGCGTGTTGGATGTGCTCAACCATCCGATGCTGAACCATCACGTCGTGGTTGAGCGGGGCCTGATGGCCGATGAAGCGGCGGCACTGCTGGTCAGTTTTTTTGCCCGGCTGCGCGCCGAAGGCCAGCGACACTGAATATTCTATTGGAGGGGTGCCAGAGTGGTTGATCGGGGCGCTCTCGAAAAGCGTTGTGCAGTAACCCTGCACCGTGGGTTCGAATCCCACCCCCTCCGCCAAATTGTTCGATCTGAGATCACAAGTGCAGGGTAGCAGCAGATTTATTCAGCACGGGTACACCCTGGTTCAGTCTGCCATCTGATGACTCCATAAGGGGGACGATGGCTTTTCCCGGCCAGGCCGCCAGGTATTCACCGCGCCGAGTACAACCCCCGGATCGTCTCGCCTTCAGTCGGCGGCACGTCGGCCAGCGCCAGATTCTCGCGGACATGATCGGCGTCCTTCATGCCAACGAGCGCTGTCGTCACGCCCGGGCTGGATCGGGCGAACTGGATGGCGCGCTGCGCGTCGGTGTCCAGTCCGGTCAGTACTTCGGCCAACTGCGGCATGAGTGGGTTTGCCAGCCGCCCCTGCATCAGCGGCGCGCTGACCATCACCGTCAGGCCCAATTCGCCCGCTGCGTCGATGGCGCTCAGAAACGCCTCGCCCACCTGCTGGTTTTCGAGCGCGAACGCTTCCGTCATGAACAGGTTGTAGGGCAGTTGCACGTACCGGAGGTGATGATCCGGCCCCGCCACTTCCATCGCCAGCCCCACAATTTCGGTCATGGACACGTAATCGGGCGTGTCGGGCACGCAGCGATAGGCTGTCCAGGTGGCCGTGCCGTAGCTGGCGATGTAGCCTTTCTCGACGGCTTCCTCAAGTGTCTCAAAAGCGTCCAGCATTCGCGCCCGGAAGGTGTCGTGACTCAGGGAGATACGCTGCGTCTCTGGGTTGTGCAGGTAGTAGATGTCGATAGTCTCCACACCCAGGTTGCGGCGACTCCACGCGATCATCTGGTCGAGGTAAGCGGGCGCGATACAGTGCTGGTAATTGGCGCAGAATTCATTGGGATGGGCCAGCCCGGTAGCGATCATGTTCTGGTACGTCCACTTGCGGGGGTCGGGCGGCTGCACGCCGTCGAACGGCACAAAACCGCCTTTGGTGGCAAGCACCACCTCGTCACGCCGGACGCTGCCCTCCGCCAGCGCTTGCTTCAACCATGCGCCGACAGCCCGTTCGCTGCGCTGGAAGCGGTAGTTGATGGCGCAGTCGATGATGTTGCAGCCCATCGCTACCGCGCACGAGATGGCTGATTGGTAGGCGGCGTCCGTAGCGTCGTCGGGCTGGCCCAGATACGTCCCCAGCCCCACCGAGGACACCCACAACCCATCGACAGTCTGGCGGTAGTTGGTGCGCCGCGATTCCGGCTGAGTCTGGGCGTAGCGAAGCGTTCCTTCCGGAGTGGCGCGCATTGGGTTTCCTCTCGGCAAGTGTGAAACAGAAATATCCTGCTTTGGCAGAGGGCCGCACAGTCGAAGGCCCTACTTTTCGAGTGTTTCCAGGAATTCCTCGTTGGTGTCGGTCTGGCGCAGCCGGTTGATCAGGGCTTCCGTTGCGCCGATCAGGCCCATGCCCGCACCGTTGGGCGGGTCGGCCATCATCTGGCTGAGCATACGGCGCATCGTCCAGACCCGTTGCAGCACGTCCGGGCCAAGCAGCAATTCCTCACGCCGCGTCGAAGACTTCTCAATGTCGAAGGCCGGGAAGATGCGGCGCTCTTGCAGGCGGCGGCTCAGATGGAGTTCCATGTTGCCTGTGCCCTTGAACTCCTCGTAGATCACGTCGTCCATGCGGCTGCCAGTATCGACCAGACAGGTCGCCACAATGGTCAGCGAGCCGCCCTCTTCAACGTTACGGGCCGCGCCGAAGAAATGCTTGGGCGGATAGAGCGCCGAGGGGTCAAGGCCGCCGGTGAGCGTCCGGCCCGACGGCGGCACCGTCAGGTTGTAGGCGCGTGTCAGGCGAGTGATGCTGTCCAGAAGGATGACGACGTGCCGTTTGCTTTCGACGAGCCGCTTGGCGCGCTCCAGGGCCATTTCGGCCACACGCACATGGTTGGTCACCGGGTCGTCGAAGGTCGAGCTGATGACCTCGGCCTCCACCGAGCGATCAATGTCGGTCACTTCTTCGGGACGCTCTCCGATCAGCACGATCATCAGGTGTACGTCCTGGTAGTTGCGGCTGATAGCGTTGGCGACCTCCTTCAAAACTGTCGTCTTACCTGCTTTGGGCGGAGAGACGATCAGGCCGCGTTGTCCCTTGCCAATCGGGGCGATCAGGTTGATCAGGCGGGTGGAGAGGATGCGCGGGTTGGTTTCGAGATTGAAGCGGACTTCGGGGAAAATGGGCGTCAACTGCTCAAACATGGGGCGGTGCTTGGCGGTTTCGGGGTCAAGCGTATTCACCGCCTCGACCCGGAGCAGCCCGTAGTATTTTTCCGAGTCTTTGGGCGGGCGCACCTGCCCAATCACCATGTCGCCCGTTCGCAGGTTGAAGCGCCTGATCTGCGTCTGGCTCACGTAAATGTCGTCGGGGCCGGGCAGGTAGTGATCGGAGCGCAGGAAGCCAATACCTTCGTCGATGATTTCCAGTACACCGCCGCGCAGTTCATGACCCTGCTTTTCGGCTTTGTCGCGCAGCAGACGGATCACAAGGTCTTGCTTCTTGAGGCGACTGAAGCCTGCGATATTGGCGTCGCGGGCCATAGTACGCAGGGTGTCTAGGGTCTGTTGTTCCAGTTCGGCTATATCCATGTCTGACAAAATCTCCGGGGAAAGTGGCGCAACGGCGCAACGTTGCCAATATATGGTTGTTGAGGTCCTAGCTATGGAAATTGAATTCTACAGTGGAATTAAAGGCTGCTAATCAGCCCCAAACCTTTCGGTTGATGAAAAACTTCCTGAGACGGTTCCCAGATGCGGAGTTATAAAAGTATGATAACACAAGACGATTCACAGGTCAACCTGTCTGTCGGTGTTTTTGTTAATTTGAAGGGGGCCAGGAGAAATAAAAGCGGGCGGTGAAGAGGGAACCACTGTAGACGACATCCGTTACGGTCAGCCCGATGGGCAGCAGGCTGCGCACATAGCTCAACAGGGCAATTTGCAAGCTGATGGGTTGTGCTGTGACCACGACTGCTGCACACCCAACTCCAGACCACTGGAATCACCCGCTGACGACAGGCGTCACCGACCAGCACCAGGCGTGGTGAGTGCTGACCTTCGGGCCATCGATGACCAGCACGATTTCTCCGGCCACACTGCCCGCTTGAAGCAACCAGCCTGCCACTGGCTCGTACCACCGGCGCACGCGCACTGTGCCATTGTTCAAAAATCGTTCCATACGCGGGGTACTGGGCTTCTTGATATGCAGCCGAATATAGGCGTCTAGCCGTCCTGTCTGCACACTGCGCGCCCCCATCAAGGCCAGATTCCTCAAGCGACTATCCCGCTCCTTCGGCTGCGGTTGCACCAGCGCCTCATACACACTCTTATCTAGGACCGAGGAGACCCGGCCTTCTCTCACCATGTCACGCCTCATGCTGCGCCGTTTGACGCAACCAAATACTTAGCTCGTACATTTCTTTACCTACTTTAAGACTTCACGTCGGTTCAGCGATTCCCACGAAAACTCCGCAAAACATACTAGGTAAAATATACGATGCTATTGAGATGACCAAAGATTATGATTTACCGCAAAGTTAGTTGGCGATTACTGATATGTTGCAAAGAGGAAAGGCGGTGTCCTCAAGCCTTGTTGTCATCATAGGTGGCCTTCGTCCTCGTGATTTAGTGCGTTCTCAAGAGATATCGAACATTGCTGTTCAAGAAATTGTAGATGTATCAGGTTGAGGGACGAAATGGCAATCACCAACACATATGCTGTTCTACACCGTCCAGGTCAAATGCAGAGAACAGTGTTCAACAATGGCATCATTCACAAAAGCGAACGCCTAAACAGTCGCCGGCGAGAGTTAGAACGGCAAACTGATCACTACGAGCGCTATCAGGCCCTGCAGCACGCTATCACTCAGGTAATTGCTTGTTCCACTGAACTCAATGTCGCTATTCCGCGCATTCTTCAGACGATTTGCGAAACCATTAGCTGGGATTTTGGTGAAGTCTGGCACGTTGACCGTGATGCCAGCCAGTTGTATTGTGAGACAAACTGGCACAACCCCACCCTGAGATTCCCCGCCTTTGTCAAGAGCGGGCCGGAAATAACATTTAGGCCGGGCTGGGGCTTGCCAGGGCGTGTATGGGCGGACGAGAAGCCAGCCTGGATTAATGATGTAGTAGTGGATAGAAATTTCTTGCGCGCTTCGCTTGCCGAAAGTGAGGGGTTGCACGCAGCTTTCGGCATCCCGATCCAGGCTGAAGGCCAAATCGTCGGCGTAATGGCCTTTTTCAGCCGCCGGATTCTGACGCCGGATCGGGATTTGATGCGTACTCTGGAGACAATTGGTAGCCAGATTGGACTGTTCATCAAATACAAACGGATGGCATATGAAGAGCAGCAGCAGGCAAAGAAAGTCGCGGCCCTGGAAGAACGTCAACGGCTTGCCCGCGACCTGCACGATTCGGTTACACAGACGCTATTTTCGGCGAATGTCATGGCGGAATTGCTGCCGCAGATTTGGAATCGTGACCCAGACCAGGTACGGTCCAGCCTCGACGAATTACACGCTCTGACCTACGCGGCGTTGACAGAAATGCGGGCATTACTGACTGAACTTCGCCAGCCAGTAGGCCAGATCACAGTCTCCGCCGACTTAAGCCAGCGGCTCAAAGACTTGATCGAGTCGGTGAAATGTCATTCGTGCCTTCAAATAACATCGGATATTCAGGACACGGGTTCTCTGAGTTGCGCAGAGCAAATGGCGCTGTACCGTATCGTGCAAGAGGCGCTCAATAATGTGGTCAAACACGCCAGGGCGACTCATAGCTGGGTTTGGTTACAGGTTGGTGATGCACACTTTACCCTAAAGATTCAGGATAATGGGTGTGGATTTGACATCAACCACAACCTTGAAGGACATCTGGGCCTGAGCATCATGCAGGAACGCGCCAAAGAGATCGGCGCAGCTTTCGACCTGATCAGTGCCCCTCAGCACGGTACAACAATCACTGTTTCACGCTGAGTCTCGATAAGAAAGACACCAAACATGATTTCTGTCTTGATCGCCGACGATCATGCTGTAGTCCGGCGCGGTTTAGCTATGTTTCTCACCGAGTTTGATGACCTGAAACTGGTTGGCGAGGCCGTCAACGGTGCTGAAGCCATCCGGCTTTGCAATGAACTTCACCCTCATGTCCTCTTGTTAGATATGGCACTGCCCGATCTGAATGGTATCGTCGTAACGCAAACTGTCCGGGCGCAAAACCCAACTACTGAGGTTGTCGTGCTGACGGGAACGTATGATGACAACCTGGTCCTGGATGCATTGCAAGCAGGGGCAATCGGCTATATACACAAAGACGCTTCAGTTTCCGAAATGGTAAACGCCATCCGATCCGCTCACGCCGGAAAACCTGCCCTCTCTAGCGCGGCCACACAATCGCTGATCAATCTGGCCGCACCGTGCAAACCTGCACCCCATTACAATCTGACCGAGCGCGAGCGCGCCATTCTGAGGGCGATGGTCGAAGGGCTGAACAACCAGGAGATCGCGGATCGGCTGTTTGTCAGCCGGGCGACGGTCAAAGCCAGCGTCAGCACGATCCTTTCCAAGCTCGGCGTTGAAAGCCGCATCGATGCAGTACGGCTGGCGCTGCAAGAGTCCCTCGTGAACCAGAGCAAATAGCCAGGTGGCTAGCCATCTGGCCTGAAATTTTCGCCCCGAGTCTATCCCCCTGCCCGCTGTAAGCCATCCCAAAATTCTCTACACTGCTGACATAAGCTGTTTGGCTTGAGGAGGCAGGCGAGATGCAGCACCATTCACAGGAAAAAACGATCATCGTCGTGGGTAACGGCATGGTCGGCCACCGACTTCTGGATTTGCTGATTCGACGTGGCGCGGCCCGCACTTATCGGCTGGTGACCTTCTGCGAAGAGCCTCAACTCGCCTATGATCGTGTGGCCCTGAGCAGCTATTTTTCCGGCAAAACGGCTGATGAACTTTCGCTTGTCCCTCTTGGACTGTACGAGGAAAACGCTGTTCAGGTTTATGTCGGAGATCGCGTTGTGGCGATTGATCGGAGGCGACAGTGCGTGATCTCCGCGAACGGTGTTTGTGTTGAATACGATAAGTTAGTGCTCGCAACGGGTTCTTACCCCTTTGTTCCGCCGATCAAGGGCAAAGAAACGCAGGGCACATTCGTCTATCGTACACTCCAGGACGCGGATGCGATACGCGCCTATGCTGACAAGGCCCGGATCGGCGCCGTGGTTGGCGGCGGCCTGCTAGGGCTGGAATGCGCCAACGCCCTCAAAAATCTGGGCCTTGAAACGCACGTTATTGAGTTCTCGCCCAGGCTGATGGCTGTCCAGGTGGATGATCTGGGCGGCGCACTGCTGCGACAAAAAATCGAAGCGCTTGGTATCCACGTTCATACCAGCAAATCAACCACTGAGATCGTCTCTCACGATAATCGTGTCGTCAGAATGCGTTTTGACGATGGCTCAGAACTAGAAACCGACCTGATTGTTTTTTCCGCCGGGGTTCGCCCACGCGATGAACTGGCGCGCGCTTGCGGACTGGCGCTTGGCGAACGCGGCGGTATCCAGATCGATGAGCAGTGCCGTACTTCCGATCCGCACATTTTTGCGATTGGCGAATGCGCCGCTTATCAGAACCGGACATTTGGCCTGGTTGCGCCAGGTTACACAATGGCAGGGATTGTTGCCGACGTCTTGATGGAGCCGGGCACGGCCACCCGATTCACCGGTGCAGATATGTCCACCAAGCTCAAGCTGATGGGGGTCGAGGTTGCCAGTTTTGGCGATGCCTTCGGGTCGACTCCCGGCGCAAAGACTTTCTCCATGCTCGATGCGCTGGCGGGCACTTATAAGAAGTTGACGTTGAGCGAGGATGGTAAACGAATCCTGGGCGGCATTCTGGTGGGCGATGCCTCCGCCTATGGCCTGCTGCATCAGATGATGCAAAGCGGCATGGCTTTGCCACCTCATGCTGAAGACCTGTTGTTACCCCCTCGCGCTGAAGGCACGGGTAAGAAGCCGCTGGGCATTGATGCATTTCCCGATTCAGCTCGTATTTGCACCTGCGAAAATGTAGACAAAGGCGCGATCTGCGGCGCAATCCGCCAGCAGAACCTGACCACTGTCACCGACGTGAAACGCTGCACAAAAGCAGGGACAGGCTGCGGCGGCTGCGTTCCCATGCTGAATGATATTCTCCAGAGCGAGCTAAAGCGCGCCGGAAAAAAGATCGTCAATCACCTGTGCGAACATTTCTCCTATTCGCGCCAGGAGCTTTATCATCTGGCCCGCATCCATGAGATCAAATCCTTTGACGACCTGCTGCAACGGCATGGTCGCGGGCTGGGCTGCGAAATCTGTAAGCCAGCCGTTGCTTCGATTCTGGCCTCACTCTGGAATGAACACATCCTGGAACCCGAGCGGGCTGCGCTGCAAGACACGAACGATTACTTCATGGCAAATATGCAGCGTGATGGATCGTACTCGGTGGTGCCGCGCATTCCCGGCGGCGAGATCACGCCGGAAAAGTTGATCGTCATCGGTCAGGTGGCGCAGGAATTCAATCTATATGTGAAGATCACGGGCGGCCAGCGTATTGACATGTTCGGCGCACGGGTCGATCAATTGCCACACATCTGGAAGCGCCTGATCGATGCCGGGTTCGAATCCGGGCACGCCTACGGCAAAGCACTGCGCACCGTCAAATCCTGCGTAGGGACGACTTGGTGTCGTTACGGTCAGCAGGATTCAGTAGGGCTGGCGATCAAGCTTGAAAACCGCTACAAAGGGCTGCGCGCTCCGCACAAAGTCAAAGCTGCTGTGTCTGGTTGCACCCGCGAATGCGCCGAAGCGCAAAGCAAGGATTTCGGCGTGATCGCTACCGAAAAAGGCTACAACCTGTATCTGGGCGGCAACGGCGGAATGAAGCCCCAGCACGCGCTCCTCTTCGCGCAGGATTTATCTGAAGAACAGGTCATCCAATACGTTGATCGATACCTCATGTTCTACATCCGCACGGCGGATCGGCTGCAACGCACGGCAACATGGCTGAACAACCTGGAAGGAGGGATCGACTATCTGCGGGAAGTGATCATCGAAGATTCGCTGGGCATTGCTGCCGAACTCGAGGCAGATATGGCTCGCACCCTCGACGCTTACCAGTGCGAATGGAAGGCCACGCTGGATGATCCGGAAAAGCTCCGTCGTTTCCGTCATTTCGTCAACACCGACCAGCCCGATCCAAATCTCGTTTATGTCGAAGAGCGCGGGCAAAAACGCCCGGCCTTTGCCCACGAAAAGTAAGTTTGATCAAAAAGGGGGAAGCCATGTTTGCACCGCAAACCATTGCCGAAGCTACAAATCAGGTTGCTCACCGATGGCACCCTGTCTGCGCAGTAAAAGATATTGTGCCGTTCACAGGTGTTGCCGCGTTCATCGATGGAGAACAGATCGCTATTTTCCACCTGCCTACGCCGACAGGCGAGGCGCAGTGCTACGCCATCAGCAACTATGATCCGTTCAGCAAGGTCAACGTCATTGCGCGTGGATTGGTTGGAGATAAAAACGGCATCCCCAAAGTCGCTTCGCCTATCTACAAAAACACCTTCAATCTGTTGACTGGACAGTGTTTTGAAGATGAAACCGTCAGGCTGCGCACCTGGCCGATCTGCATTGTTGATGGAATCGTCCACATTGCTGTCAGTGATTCTGGTGAATAGCCACCACATACGGAGTGTAATCCCATGCATCTCAAAGATTTCGCCAAAAGCGGCAACCCCAAAACACTGTTCAGCGCCTTTCTGTACTTCGACATCAGCTTCATGATCTGGGTGATGCTGGGACCGCTTGGTAATTCGATTGGCGATCAGTTTCACCTGACCGCCTCGCAAAAAGGCTTGATGACCGGGCTGCCTGTGCTGAGTGGCTCATTGCTGCGGCTGGTGCTTGGCCCGCTGGCGGATCGCATCGGCGGGCGCAACACAGCACTGCTCGGCCTGTCGCTGACTTTTGTTCCGCTGCTGCTGGGCGGGCTGGCGGCCAATTCCTATGAAGTGGTGCTGCTGATCGGGCTGCTGCTGGGCATCGCAGGAGCCAGCTTTGCAGTTGCCCTGCCGCTGGCAAGCGGTTGGTATCCACCGGAGCAACAGGGGCTTGTTTTGGGCATCGCCGGGGCCGGGAACAGCGGCACAGTGCTAGCCTCGTTGTTTGCCCCCCGTCTGGCGGAGCGCTTCGGCAGTTGGCAGCCGGTTTTATTGCTCGCCATGATCCCTGTCGCCGCTGCCTGGCTGGTCGTGGCGCTGCTGGCGAAAGACGCACCCGGCAAGCCTGCCGCCAAAACGCTCAAGGAATATGCTGCTATCTTCCGGCAAGCCGATACGCTGTGGTTCAGCCTGTTCTACAGCGTAACCTTCGGCGGCTTTGTGGGGCTTTCGACCTTCCTGCCAATTTTCTTCCACGATCAATATGGCCTGGATAAAGTCGCTGCCGGAAATTTTGCTGCGCTGTGCGTCTTTGCAGGCAGTTTTGTCAGGCCAATTGGCGGCTACCTCGCAGATCGCTTCGGCGGGATACGCATTCTGGTCGTACTGTATGCTGCCATCGGATTGCTGGCGCTGTTGATTGGCAGCCTGCCTGCGCTTGGTATCGAAACAGTGCTGCTGTTCCTCATGATGACTCTGCTCGGCAGCGGCAACGGCTCGGTATTCCAGATCGTCCCCCAACGCTTCCCAAAAGAGATCGGTCTGGTGACGGGTATTGTCGGCGCTGTTGGCGGGATCGGTGGGTTTCTGCTCCCCAATCTGCTGGGAAGCCTCAAAGATATGACCGGATCGTATGGCAGCGGCTTTCTGGTCTATACGGTTGCCGCGTTGGCCTGCGTCGGCCTGATCCTGGCGGTGCGTGGCGCATGGCGGCGTGCGTGGGCGGGCGATGGCGGGCGCGCCCGGAATAGTGCATCGGCTGCTGTGCCAGCCCCTGCGGCATTCTCGAATACGGTTACTGACTGACCTTCTCTCCATGATCTGATTGAGTGCCTGCAAAGAGGGGGCGTCATGCACCAGATCGAACGTGATAGCACTGGCAAACGTACAGGCAAGGTCATTTGCCCGTACTGCGGAGTCGGCTGCCTGATGGATGTTGCGACACAGACCAATCGCATTCTTGAAGTGCATGGCACCGCTGAGTCGCCCGTGAATCAAGGACGGTTATGCCCGAAGGGTGCATTGTCGAGCCACATCCTCGATCTTCCAGGCCGCTTGCTGACTCCCCAATTCAGAAATGATCGTGCTGATGAGTGGATGGATCTGGATTGGCCGACGGCGCTGGCGCAAGTGAGCGCCCGGTTGCACGACATTATCGAGCGCTACGGCCCGGATTCGGTGGCGCTCTATGGCTCCGGTCAGCTCGATACCGAGGCATGGTATCTTGGCAATAAACTGTTCAAAGGCTATATCGGCTCCAATCATGTCGATAGTAACAGCCGCTTATGTATGGCAAGCGCCGTCGCTGCTTACCAATCAACACTGGGCAGCGACGGCCCGCCAACCTGCTACGACGACATCGTCCACAGCGACTGCTATCTGATCGCAGGCAGCAACATGGCCGATACGCATCCCGTGACTTTTCAACGCTTGAAAGCGCATCGTCATCGCAACCCGAACGTCAAAATGATTGTGCTCGATCCGCGTTATACCCATACTGCGCAGGTCGCCGATATTCACGTTCCGTTGTTGCCCGGCAGCGACATTGCCTTCTTCAATGCCATTGCCCGGATTGCGCTGGATCGTGGGCGTGAGGATTGCCGGTTCATCGAAGATCACACCACAGGCTTTGAAGCCTACGCCGCGCTGCTCTGTTCGCTCGACCTGCACGAGCTTGCTGCGATCTGCGGTGTGCCGCTCAACCTGATCAATCATGCAGCCGACGTGATCCTTCAGTCGCGGGCGTTACTGTCATTCTACTGCATGGGGCTTGGGCAAAGCAGCAGTGGAACCGCCAAAAATCAGTCGCTGATCGACTTGCACCTGCTCTTAGGTCAAATTGGCAGGCCAGGAGCAGGGCCATTCTCGCTGACCGGACAACCGAATGCGATGGGCGGACGCGAACTAGGCGGGCTGGCTCATCTGCTGCCGGGCTACAGGCTGATCGAGAACACAGATCACCGCCGCGAGGTAGAACAAGCCTGGCACATCCCCGAAGGCAGCATTGCTGCTCAACCGGGCCTGACCGCAGTGGAGATGTTCAAAGCGCTTGATTCTGGGCGGCTGAAAGCGATCTGGATCGTGTGTAACAATCCGCTGGTCAGCCTGCCGAATCTGGCACTGGCAAAACAGGCACTTCAAAAGGCGGAACTGGTCATCGTGCAAGATTGCTTCGAGACGGAAACGACTCGCGTGGCCGATTTTGTTCTGCCTGCCGCGCAGTGGATAGAAAAATCGGGCACGATGACCAACAGCGAACGGCGTGTTACTCGCTCTATCCAACTGGCTGAACCGCCCGGTGAAGCGAAGCCAGATTGGTGGATTTTCAGTCGGGTGGCCCAGGCAATGGGTTACACCGGATTCGGTTATGATGGCATCGACTCGATCTGGGATGAATACCGCCTCCTCACACGAAATCGTCCCTGCGATCAGGTCGGCATTACCAATAAGCGCTTAAAGACCCAGCAGATTCAATGGCCTTGCCCTTCCGAAGATCATCCCGGTACAGCCCGTCGCTACATCGACTATCAGTTTGCGACTCCCGATAAACGGGCTCGATTTATTGCCTGCCGATACGAAGAACCCAAAGAACTGCCAACGCTGGCCTTCCCGTTAATGCTCACCACCGGGCGTATCGCATCCCAGTGGCACACGATGACGCGCACAGGCAAAATAGCCCGTCTGGCAAAGCAATCAGCCGATCCATATATTGAAATCCACCCTTCTGACGCACACCTATATTCCCTCAACAATGGCGATGCCGTCAGGGTCGAGAGTATGCGCGGCTGTGTGACCGTCCGGGCCAAGCTCAACGATCTTCTGCGTCCAGGCGTTGTGTTTATGCCATTCCACTGGGGCGATCTGTTCCGCTCGGGGGTTGCTGCCAATGAGTTGACAAGCGATGCGGTTGACCCGATCTCGAAAGAGCCAGAATACAAAGTCTGTGCTGTACGAATAATGAAAGCCAGCTAAACGGAAGCCAGGTGGTGGGCGCTGGGAAAGCGGTGCATATCCCAGCCAATCTCCGCCAGAATATCCTCAGCCAGACGACGACCAATATCTGGGATGGTGCAAAGGCGTTCAATCAGGTCTGCCTGGTCATGGCCTGCAAATTCGGGCACTACACTGCGCACTTGCGCGGTCTAAGCTGGACTTTGCACATCTTCATAGTTTGAATGTGCCGATGGCATGGGCACAGCCCCAAATGGCTTCTGACTTTTTCAATGTGTTGCGGTCAAGCCCGTATTTGAAAAGTCCGATAGCCTTGGATAGCTGCCTGCACACTCAGGCCATTTGGCGAGAATTGTCATGTGCAAAGCCCAGCTTATCCCGTAGCATTCTCCTAACCCTGTGTGGACAATGGTTGTTTGCTACTTCCATCGTATCCACTTCAGGGCTTCTTTTGCACCGTACACGAGCTAAGATTGGGTCTTCCACGACCCACAGGTTACTCCTACGCGCACGCTTTCCCAACATGAGCCATACCGTTTCACTTTACCGGACATCTGTGCGACAATCAAGCGACTACGTATGAGTAGGGTTGATGCGAGATGTCCAGCACTATTCGTCTGGGACGGCTGCACGGGATCGTCGTCAACGTTCACGTCACCTTCTTGCCGGTGCTGATCGGGGCGGCGTGGTTGGGCTGGGCGCGCTATGGTGGCTTCCAGGGCGCTGCTTTCGGCGCGCTGGCCGTACTGTTACTGTTTGCCTGCGTGCTGCTGCACGAGATGGCGCACAGTTTCCAGGCCAGAGTGCGGGGCATCGGCGTTCAGGAGATCGTATTGTTGCCCTTCGGTGGGTTGACCAATCTGGACCTCCTTGCTATCGAACCGGAGGACGAAATCGGAATTGCGCTGGCGGGGCCGCTGGCGAATCTGGGCCTGGGGCTGCTGTTTGGTCTGATCGCCTCCGGTGCGGCCATCGCCGACGGACAGAACATCAGAATGCTGACCTGGCAATCGCTTCAACAGCCCACCGTGCTGGGCCTGACGATCTACCTGGCAATCGCTAACCTGGTTCTGGCCCTTTTTAATCTGCTGCCTGCGCTTCCGTTGGATGGTGGGCGCGTGCTGCGCGCCCTGTTGAGTTCGCGGATGTCTGTGGTGGCCGCTACCCATCGCGCCGCCATAGCCGGGCGTTCCTTCGGCGCAGGTATAGCCGCCGTCGGGTTCATGATCCTGGCACTCGGCGTTGTTCCATATGGGCTGGCGCTGATTATGGTGGCGGCGGCGCTGTATGGCGGCGCCACCTACGAAGACCGCGTGACGCGACGACAGGTCTTGCTCGAGGCCTGGACGGTTGGGCAGGTTTTCAAGCCAGCCGCGCAGACCGTTTCGCCCCACGATCCGCTGCACGCGGCGCTGGATGGCGTATCGAAAGGCTTGGTCGTGCCGGTGGTGGTGATGATCGGCGAACACGCACGGTTGATCGGGTTGGTGACAGCCCACGAACTGCGGAATATGACCCGTGCCGATCACTTGAGCGTTGCCCATGTCATGCGTACACAGTTTCCTAGCGTTCGCCCGTCCGATCCCTTGTGGCTGGCCTATGAGAAATTGCAGCAGTCGCATCTGTTTGCCGTGCCCGTCGTGAGCCAGGATGATCTGTGCGGACTGATCTCGCTGGCCGACATCCGGCACGCGCTGCGCACCCATCGCCAGTTGCCCCCTCACTAGAATGGCGACATCATGTGGAAACTGCCCGTGCTCATCGCAATTGTCTCGCTGGTCAGCGCCGTCGCTGCTGTACTGATTGTCCAGTTTATCCTGCTAAACCTGAACGTCTCGGAGGCGGTCACTAACCCGGTCGCCTTGATCGCCGGGCTGGGCGCAATTGCAGTGGCCGAGTGGCGCGTGCGGCGCTGGTGGGCAAAGCGCCATTAGCCCATCGTAAATTCGGTCAGAGGAATTTTGGGGTTAGCGACGGCCCTGACAATGGTCAGGATTCGAGATCGCTGGTTCCCCCACTCGTAAATAACCTGCCTGGGCAGTGTAAAGCCATCCAGCGTTTGCAGGCCGCCCGCCGGTCTGATCGTCAGTGGGAGCACCTGCCTCAGTTCAGCGTAGTAAGCCTCGGTACGCACGGAATCGACGGTATCGTCCGCGTTGAAGCGGATTTCAGCCACATCGTCCGGTTGGTTTTCGGGCGATGCTTGCAACGATTTCTCGCCGAGCGACTTGAGCACGACGCCGGGCATCGTTAGCGGCGTGAGCAGCGCGCAGGCTTCTCCCCACAGACGGCGGCGTGCCCCCTGAATGGCGACAGGATCGCTGGCCTGTTCCACCTGGTTGCCGACCCGATAATAAACAGCCCCACTATCAAAACTGGTGGAGAAGTAATGCAGCGGCAAGCCAAATAATTTCCATGTCTCGTCCCAACGCCAATGGCTGTCCGTGACAATGCGCGACACGACATGGACTCTGACGGGCAGGCCCAGCCAACCCCGGCGCTGCCCGACCATCTCCAACTCTACACTTTCTAATGGAAGAGGGCGCAGGCCATAGCGGGCGCGAACAGCCCTTTGCAAAAGATCACGCGCCGCCGGATCGCCTTTGGCAAGTGAGAGGAAAGACATCGTTGTAGTCTCCTGGTGAATCCCCATGCTGCGATGATAAATGTTGCCAGAGAACAACCAGACGGACACGGCAATGCCTGGCACTTGCCGGTAATTGTAAAACGAACTGCCTGACGCTTCAAGCGGCCTCACTTTAACTATAATATGCACAGGAGGGCCGGCCAGGCATGGATTCTGTCCAACTGCTCTTGATCGTGTGTTTTCTCGGTGGGCTGATCGGCGCACTGATCACGCCCCTTGTCTTTTGGAGCAAGGGGCGGAAGCCCGCCAGCGGCTTCTTCGCTGGCGTCCTGGTCGGCACGCTCGGCAACCTGCTCCTGCTCGTTCCGCTCTGGCTCCTGGTCAAGCCCAGACAGGTCTATCGCCTGACGGACGGCTTCGACATATCGGTTGCCTATAACCTGGGTGTGGCGGCGCTCCTCGGCGGGCGGCACGAGGAAGCCCGGTACTATTTTGTACAGGTGACGCAGGCCGATACGCAAAATACCGCTGCCTGGCTGTATCTGGCGAACCTGGCGACCACGCCGCTCGAAGCGTGGAGCTACATTCAGCAGGCCCGCGCCATCGACGCAGCCGATCCCGCCGTACAGCAGGCAGTGGCTCATACCTGGCCCCAGGTGCAGCATTTGTATGGAGAAGGCAATCGATAGTTTGAAGTGCGGACAGGGTATAATGGCGCGCGTTCGGCCCCCAACTTCCGGAGTCAATATGGTACGTGAGATAACACCAAAGGAATTGAAGGTCCGCCTGGATGCGGGTGAAGCCATTGACATCATCGATATACGTGAAGCGTGGGAACTGCACCAGAGTCGCCTCGCTGGGGCGATGCACATCCCTATGAACGATATTCCGGCGTCGCTGGATCGGATTCCCAGGGACAAGCCCATCGTCCTTATGTGTCATATGGGCAGTCGGAGCGCAATGGTCGCCAACTGGATGCAAAAGCAGGGCTATGACAACGTGTACAGCCTGGCGGGTGGCATTGATCGCTGGGCGGAGGAAGTTGATCCGTCGATCCCGGTCTATTGACTGGTTGATCGGCGCGGCCCTTTGAGTCGATCCGTGCAAGTTACATCCTCAACCCGACTCCCAGGCGATACGCGATACAATACACATCATAAACGCAGGAGTCAACGCAACGAGGCGAAGATTTCGGATGCAGATACGGCGGGCGCTCAATGTGCAGCGTGGCGACATCGTGGCATTCACGGGCGCAGGTGGCAAGACCTCGGCGCTCTTCCGGTTGGGCCACGAACTCGCCGAGCAAGGCTGGCGTGTGATCGGCACGACCACCACGCGCATTGCCGCCAGCGAGTTGTCGCTTGCGCCCGGCGAACTGCAAATCGATGCACCCGGTGCTGGCTATCGCCCCGCCATGATCTCAAAGGCGCTCAACCAGCACGGCTTTGTGTTTGTGTACGGGCACGTGCGGCGCGATAAGGCCATCGGCGTCGGGCCGGAGGTGATCGAGGCGCTGACGGACGCAGTGGACTCGGATGCGATACTGGTTGAGGCCGACGGTTCCCGCCGCCTGCCGTTCAAAGCACCATTCTCGCATGAGCCAGTCATTCCGGCGGGGACAACGCTGGTCGTGCCGATGGCCGGGTTTGACGTGGTCGGCCAACCCCTTGATGCTGAACATGTTTACAACCCGGAAGGTATGATCGAGCGCTACGGCTTTCCACCGGGTGGGCGCGTGAAAGGCCCCTGGGTGGCCTCGGTGCTGCGGGACACGACACTCGGTTTGAAGTACGTCCCGGCGACGGCGCGTGTCGTAGCGCTCATCAACAAAGTGCCGGCGGCGGGCTTTCAGAAGGGCCGCGCCCGCATGATCGCCCGCCTGATCCTGCGCGAGCCGCGCATCCATGCGGTGGCGCTTGGCGCGGTGCAATCCGAACAGCCGATTGACGAGGTACAGCGCCGTGTAGCCGCGATTGTGCTGGCGGCTGGCCTGTCGAGCCGTATGGGGCAGTCGAAGGTGCTGTTACCCTGGGATGGTCGCCCGGTCATCCGCGTGATCGTGGATAAGCTGAAACGGATGCGCCTGGATGACATTGTGATTGTGACGGGCCACCTGTCTCGCCAGGTTCAGGCGGCGTTGAACCAGGAGCCGGTTCGCTTTGTGCACAATCGCCAGTACCGCGAGGGCGAAATGTTATCCTCGCTGCAAGCGGGCATCCAGGCTCTGGGGCCGGAGATCGGCGCGTGCCTGGTCGTCCTGGGCGATCAGCCGCAAATCGATAACCGGATCGTGAACGAGGTTCTGAATGCCTATGCTGAGGGACGTGGCTCCCTCGTCGCGCCGAGCTATCAGCGGCGGCGCGGTCATCCGATCCTGATTGACCGGGCCTACTGGCCGGAATTGTTGAGCCTGCCGCCGGGCAGTGCCCCGCGCGACGTGATCAATGCGCACCCTGACGACACCTACTACATCAACGTGAACAATGACAGCGTGCTGCGCGACATGGATACGCCCGAAGAATACCAGCAGGAACGCCGCCGGGCCGGACTGGACTGATAATTGTGAACGATGCTGGAAGGCTGGAAAAACTGACCCCCATGCACATTGGCGCGATCCGAATCGACCCGCCGCTGACGCTGGCCCCGATGGCCGGGCAGACCAGCCACGCCTTCCGCGTGCTGTGCCGGGAGAGGGGTGACTGCGGGCTGGTCTGTACCGAGCTTCTGAGCAGCGTTGCCATGCATTACAAGAACCAGAAGACCTTTGCCATGTTCGACTGGACGCCTGCCGAATCGCCCTGTGCGGTACAGCTTTACGGCAGCGACCCGGCGACGATGGCCGAGGCGGCACGGATCGTGGTCGATCACGGCGCGGACATCGTGGACATCAATATGGGCTGTTGGGTTCCCAAAGTCGCCAAAACGGGTGCGGGCGCGGCACTGCTCCGGGATGTATGCACGGCGGCGACGGTGGTCGAGGCGGTGGTTAAGGCGGTAAACGTCCCGGTCACGGCCAAGATTCGCAGTGGCTGGGATGCCGATCACCTGACCGCTGTCGAGTTTGCACGCGCTGCCGAAGGGGTTGGCGTGAAAGCCATTGCCGTCCATGCACGCACGGCCCAGCAGGGCTTCACGGGCAGCGCAGACTGGTCCATGATCCGCCGCGTCAAAGAGGCGGTACACATTCCGGTCATCGGCAACGGCGATGTTTTCGGCCCAGAAGACGCGGCGCGGATGTTTGCGGAAACCGGCTGCGATGCAGTGATGATCGGGCGGGCGGCGCTGGGCAACCCCTGGATTTTCCGGCAGATCGCCCACTACTTGCGGACAGGTGAAAAGCTGCCGAAACCGGGCGCAGCAGAGCAGGCGGCACTGGCACTGCGCCATGCCCGGCTAACGCTTGCGACGACCCATCTCCCGGAGCGGCAGGCCATCCTGGAACTGCGCGGCCAACTGACCAAGTATCATCTGGGCACGCACCACGCTGCTGCTATGCGCACACAGCTTGTCCGCGCCGAAAGCCTGGCCGATGTGGAAGCGATCCTCGCACCATTGGCAGCGCAGGCTGCGGCTGTGGCTTGATACCACGCCGGCCTACCACTCATGCTTTTTTCGTATATAGCGCCGCAGGTAGCTTCTGGCTTCTTCGGGGCTGTCAAAGAAGCTGATCGGATCGTTGCTGGCGGCGCGAAGTATCGGCTCCGTCAGCATTTGCATCAGACGAGAGACGCCAACGATGGCAATTTGCCCGGCATTGGGCAACGGTTCGCCGCCAATGACCTGCTGCGAAGCCATGAGCAGCGACATGTTGACGGTAGCCCGCCGTAAATCGACCAGCGCGTGTACCGTGTGCGGCGCTTGCTTGAAAATGCGGCGCGTCTTTTCCTTCGCGGGCAGTATCTCCTCAGACCGCCAGACGCCCTCAATTTGAAACCAGAGGATGTGGCCGTCTTCGATAAGTTCCAGGTTGATTGGCATGTCTTTCCGCCTTGCACTACAGATATAACCATTACGAGTTAAGTTTCATCCAGGTTGCGGCCACCAGCCTGATCGAGTCAACGGGTTTGCTGAATTGTTCAAGGGATTGCTTGCCAGAAATTGCTTGCGCAGTTATTATTCAAGGAGTCAATTGAATACTTGAGAATAGATATGGATCACCGAACATTCAAATCTGAACTGAACGAGCAGTTTGCCCGCATTGCCAAAGCTCTCGCCAATGCCCATCGCCTGGAAATTGTGGACGTCCTGGCCCAGGGAGAGCGGAGTGTTGAGGAACTGGCGAAAGAAACAGCCCTGTCCGTTGCCAACGCTTCACAGCATCTCCAGGCACTGCGGGAGGTGCACCTTGTTACCTCGCGTCGAGAAGGGCAGCACATTTACTATCGGCTGGCCGATCCGGGTGTTTTTCGGCTGGTGCAAGTTATTCGAGAGATCGCGGCACGTCAACTCGCTGAGATCGAGCGACTCGTCAATATGTTTTTGACGGACCGGAAATCGCTCGAACCGCTGACGCTCAACGAACTATACGCACGCTTACACGAGCCAGAGTTGGTCATCCTGGATGTTCGCCCCGCGCTGGAATATACGCAAGGGCATATTCCCGGCGCAAAATCGATCCCTGTTGACGAACTCAAAGCGCGCCTGAGCGAACTCTCGCCGACACAGGAAATTGTCGCTTATTGCCGGGGGCCATACTGTG
The DNA here is from genome assembly GCA_021325095.1 of Chloroflexota bacterium. Classification (GTDB taxonomy): domain Bacteria; phylum Chloroflexota; class Anaerolineae; order Aggregatilineales; family UBA2796; genus JAJPHV01. Next base: position 52,782 of record JAJPHV010000124.1, read on the forward strand.
TGTTCGCAGACGAAGCGGTTGAAATCCTGATCGAAAATGGCTATCAGGCGCGGCGACTGCGCGAAGGTTATCCCGATTGGCAACTTGCCAACTTACCGATAGAAACAGAATGAGAGGGACTGCGCAATGATTTTCCGCCAGATTCTCCATCTCCAGACGGGCTGCGCCTCCTACATCTTCGGCTGCACCAGCAAAGCCCAATTGGCCGTCGTCGATCCGCATATCGAACACATTGAGGATTATCTCGCTGTATCGCGTCAGGCGAACTCGCCTATTGTCGCCATTTTTGAAACCCATGTCCAGGCGGATCATCTCTCTGGCGCACAGCAGCTTGCCGCAGCAAGCCGGGCGTCAATTTACCTTCACGAATCAGCAGAGGCCAAATTCCCTTTCGTGCCCGTGCATGATGGCGACCTGATTCAGCTTGGGAATGACTACGTGCGCGTCTTGCACACACCAGGCCATTCCCCGGACAGCGTCAGCCTGGTTGTCGGAGATCGCGCGCGCGCAAACGCCGATTGGCTGGTGTTCACCGGAGACACCTTATTTGTGGGCGATGTCGGGCGACCTGACCTGCATGGCGAGGCTCATACAGTTTCATTCGCTGGACAGCTCTATGACAGCCTGTTCAACAAACTCCTGAAGCTCGACGATACGGTTGAAGTGTATCCAGGTCACTTCGCGGGTTCGGCCTGTGGACGGGCGATGAGCGGCAAGCCCAGTTCGACGATTGGCTTTGAGCGCCGTTTTAACCCCGCCCTACAGCAAACAGATCGGGATGCCTTCATTGCGCAGGTACAGCAAAATCAAACGCCAGCTCCGGCTGAATTTGCTGCCATCCGCAGGGCAAATCTTGAGGCCCGGGTCGGCGTGTCACCATGAATTCCAGGCGCCCCTTACGCCTTGGACTGGCCGCCAACTGGCGGCAGTTCACCCTGCTCGTCACCATCAATGCTTTTGTGGGGGCGATGCTCGGCCTGGAACGGACGATTGTGCCGCTCATCGCCGCTAAAGACTTTGGCCTAACCTCCGTCAGCGTGACGCTTTCGTTCATCGTCAGCTTTGGGATCGTCAAGGCCCTGGCAAATTTGTTCGCCGGGCGCAGCGCAGACTGCTTCGGGCGCAAGCCGCTGCTGATCGCTGGCTGGCTGATCGGCTTGCCCGTGCCGCTGCTTGTCATCGTTGCGCCGCGTTGGGAATGGATCGTTTTTGCCAACATCCTGCTCGGCATCAATCAGGGTCTATGCTGGTCGGCTGCGGTCATTATGAAGATAGACCTGGTAGGTCCGGCACAGCGCGGGCTGGCTACAGGGCTAAACGAGTTCGGGGGATACCTGGCAATGGCCTTCTCGACAGTAGCCAGCGGCTGGATCGCCGCGCAGACCGCCTTACGTCCTTACCCTTTCTACCTGGGGATAGGCTTTGCTGCGTCAGGACTGGCTTTGTCGGTCTTATTCGTCCGCGAAACACAGGACTATGCACGTCAGGAAGCGGCGCAACAGCCAGGCGCCACCTCAGAAGGGAGGCCTTCGTTCTGGACGATTTTCCGCCGGGTGAGTTGGCAGGACAAGCGCTTCTTCAGTCTTGCTCAGGGTGGCCTCGTCAACAATCTAAATGACGTGGTGATATGGGGGCTGCTTCCTCTGCTGGCGCTGAAAGCAGGGGTCTCTGTGGCTGAAGCTGCAACGCTCGGCGGCGTTTATCTTGGGGTGTGGGGAACCAGCCAGGCGATCACCGGGCCATTGAGTGATCGTATCGGGCGCAAGATACTTACTGTGGGCGGTTTGTGGGTGCAAGCCGTTGGAATCGCGCTCTTCGTGTTGAGCAGCGATCAACGACTCTGGCTGCTGGCAACCGGTGTGATGGGACTTGGCACAGGCATGGTTTATCCGACGCTGTTAGCAGCGATTAGCGACCTGGCGCACCCGTCGTGGCGCGCCTCGGCCCTGGGCACTTACCGCCTGTGGCGGGACAGCGGCTATGCCTGTGGTGCGCTGCTCGGCGGTGTCTTGTCAGATGCTTTCGGTATTCATCTGGCGATTGCGGCTATCGCGCTGCTAACTGCGCTTTCGGGAATCGGCGCCTTTCGTTTGCTGCCAGAAACGGCTGGTCGCAAAGATACGCTGCCTCTGCAGCGCGTTGAAACACGCCCTGCCACACCGGAATCGACCCTGTCTGAGCCTTAATGAACCTTAAAAGAAAGGGAAGTGGCGCTGCGTTGAGCCGGGTCGGGCCGCAAGGCATGGCGGAAATGAGGCGGTCAGGAGGCGCTCAGGTGATTGCCTCGCTCATGCGCTGCGTCTCAGGGAGACTGTCGCAAAGCCAGAATGCCCGGGTTGGGGAGTTTCCGGCTTACGCCTGGCTGGGGGGAGGAGTTTGCGCCTTCTCGCGCTCCTCACGGCGCTGCTGTTCCTGGATGGCAAGGTAGGCCAGACCCGCAAAAAAGTCGTTGACCCGTTCGCCTGTGGCGGCGCTGGTCAGCAAGAAAGGCATATTCAGGCTCCTGGCCCAGCCCCGCGCCTCGTCGGGCGGAACCACACTGAACAGGTCAACCTTGTTGCCGATCACCACCATCGGCACGAGCGGCACGACGCTTTGAATTTCGTCGCGCCAGTGCGTCAGATTGAAGAATGTGGCCGGGGACGTCACGTCGTAAACCAGAGCCGCCGCGTGCGCCCCACGATAAAAGGTATCCCGGAAGCTGACAAATCGATCCTGGCCTGCTACGTCCCAGATGGAGAGTTTGATGGTCTTCTCGCCAATCTTCACGACTTTGGTCTGGAAATCCACGCCGAGGGTGGTGATGCGCGACTGCTCAAACTTGCCCTCACAGTAACGCCGCACCAGGCTGGTTTTCCCGACATTGCCATCGCCCGCCACCACGACTTTGTAGATGGGAAGGGCTGAGGGATCATTCGTCACGCCAGGCTCCTACCAACTGAAGCAGTTGTAAAAAAGTATATCACAGCCATCCAGTATTATCCTCGATGGCTTGCGGGCGCGCCACCACCTGGCGTTTTATGAGATTTTTACAAGTCGGTTATGAATTTTCTATACGATGTGCTATAGTGAACAGTGGGGAGAGGCAGCGCTGCCCCAATTTTCAAGAATGTTGGTTTTACATTTTATGCCAGAAGCAGCCAAATCCAGAAGTCGAAAAACAATCTTGCGCAAGCGCGACCTCGCCGCGGAACTCAAGCGCCAGACCGGGCAGCTTGCCGCGATCAATTCGGTTACGGCTGCGGTCAGCCAGTCCCTTGATCTCAACGTCACCCTGCAAACCGCGCTTGACGCTGTTTTATCGGTGATCCCTGTCGAGGCCAGCGGCATCAGCCTGATCGACGAGCAGGCCGGGGAACTGGTGCTGCGCGCGCAGCGCGGCTGGCGCAAAGATTTCGTAACCACCTTTCCCATGCGCATCAAGCTAGGGCAGGGCATGTCCGGGCTGGTCATCGCCAACGACGAAGTGCTCATCACTGGCGATGTCACCAACGATCCGCGCCTGGTCTTTCCCGCGTTCACCGAGGAAAAAGTACAGGCGATGGTGCTGGCTCCCATGCACGCGCGCGGCAGGGTGATCGGCATCCTGAGCGTACTGAGCCACAAGCCCTACGAATTCGATGTGGACGAGATCAAGATTCTTCAGGCCATCGCCGATCAGGTCGGCCTGGCGCTGGACAATGCCCGGCTGTACGAATCTGTGCGCGAGCAGCAAAGCCGTTTGCAGGCCATTATCCAATCGACGGCTGACGCTATCATTGCTACCGATAATCGGGGGCATATCAACCTGATCAACCAGGCAGCGCAGGCGCTGTTCGAGCTGGATATGCAGGCGACACTCGGCCAGACCCTCCGCGAGGCTCCACTGCCGCCGCTCGTTGTGGAAAAACTGCGAGAGGCAATGGATCGAGAAATGAGTACAGCCGGACAGCCTTTTGAGATTCCCCTGCATAACGGGCGCTTTCTGGCCGGGATCGTCTCGCCTGTCTATTCACACACGCGCATGGATGAGCAGAAGGCGGAAGGTTGGGTTGTCGTTTTCCAGGACGTCACCCATCTGAAAGAAGCCGAGCGCGCCCGGCTGCAATTCGTCCAGACGGCGGCCCACGATCTGCGCAACCCGCTGGGGGTAACATTGAGCGCGCTGACCATGCTCAACCGGAACTGGAAAGACCCGACCCCCACCGAGCGCGAAGTCTTCGACATCGCCTTGCAGGGCATCAACCGGATGCAGGATTTGATCGACGATCTGCTCAACCTGGAACGTATCGAGAGCGGTGTGGATTTGCGCTCCGAGCCGGTAGACATTCCTGATCTGATCGAGCGCTGCACCATTGACATGCGGCCCATGCTTCACGGCAAGCAGCAAAAGCTGGAATTGAGTGTCGAGCACGGACTGCGCCCGATCCTCGGGGACGCAAGCTGGCTGTACCGGGCGCTGGCGAATTTGATCAGCAATGCCCACAAATACACCCCGGAAGGCAGCACAGTGACCATTCGGGCCGGGGCGCAGGGTTCAACCCTGGTGTTGCAGGTCGAGGACAATGGGCCGGGCATTCCCAAAGAGGCGCAGACACGCCTGTTTGAGCGCTTCTATCGCGTTCGCCAGACCCAGGAGCAAGTATCGGGAACCGGACTCGGGCTGGCGATGGTCAAATCGGTGGCCGAAAAGCATGGCGGGCGCGCTTATGTGTACAGCGAGCCGGGACACGGCAGTATCTTTGGGATGGCTCTGCCGTATTATCCTGTCGAGGTGGAGGAATCCGCCCCGGCTGGCTGATCCATGTGACTGCCCAACCCTGCTTCTCGCCATCCGGCTGCTGTGCACAGCCTGATCGCGCCTTTTGCCTCCCGAATGCTATTGAGTCGCTGCCCCTCGTGAGGGTTGTGCTATAATCCGAACAAGCGCACACCGGAGAGGCAACGTCGTGACCGCTCGATCTCAACCCGCCAACCAATCCCAACCAGAACAGCCCTTTGACCGCACCACCGCTATCGGTATTGGCGCACTTGTGATCGCCGTGATGATTTTGATCGCGCTGATCGGCCTGATCACACTGCTGCCTGCGCAGACGATCACGCAGGCCATTTCGGCCCAGGCCAGCGAAGATCAGCAGGTGCGCGCCGAATCGCTGGCGCGCAAAATGGAAAGTCTCTTCTTCAACAGTATCGCTTACGATTTGCGCGCGCTGGCGGATCGCCCCGAAGTCAAATCCACCACCAGAGCCTCGCGCCCGGCAGCCCTGGCCGCGATGGCCGAGATGAACCGGCGGCACGTCGGCCTGATCAGGTCGATAGTACGGCTGGCAGAGGACGGCACGCCCGTCTATGCCTGGCCGGAATCGCTCAACGATCAGATTGCGGCGGGCAAACCGTTGTTGTGGCAGGTCGATGCCGCCTGGGTACAAAACGTCATCCAGCAGCAAACCGTGCAGTTCTTCCAGCAGCCGCTCACCGCGGGCGGTGTCACTTACCTGATGGTCACGCCAATTACCGAGGGCACAAACATCAATGAAGCGCTGGCTGTCGAGATGGACCTGGAAAACTACTTTGAAACCAATTTCCGCTCGCTGATTTTCCGCAGCACGACCCAATTATGGGTTTTTGACCAGTCCGGCAAAGAACTCTTCCACTATCACGACCAGCCTTTTACGGGGGACATCAACGCGGTGCGCAACCAGGCCGAAACGGTTCGGCTGACCGGGTTCCCATCGCCCGGCCAAGAGACGGTGATCGCGCCGGTCAACGTAGCCTTTCAACAGAATCACCGCCTGTCTGTGGTACTGACCCGCGAGATCAGCGAAGGGCAGCAGGCCGTCTACAGCACGCTGCAATCGCTGTTCCTGTTCGGGCTGGCGATCATCGGTTTCATTGTCATTGTCGGCATATTCGTGGGGCGGTTTCTGCTGAACGAAACGCGCCGTCGCCGCAAAGAGGAACAGCGCCGATCCACTGCCCGTACCCTGCTGGAAATGTCGCGCGCGCTCAATTCGAGCCTCGAACTGGAAGTTGTGTTACAGCGCATCCTGGGCGAACTGAGCAAGATTTTGCCGCACGATAACGCCTCCGTCATGTTACTCAATGAGGAAGAGCATAGCGTTACGGTGGCTGCCGAAACGGGCACAGTCAATCCGACCCCCGTGCAGATGCCGCTCACCGAACTGCGCGGCGCGCGCGAGGTGGTCATGACGGGCAAGCCCACCCTGATCAACGATTGCCTGCACGACCCACGCTGGAATGCTATGCCCGGCAGCACCACGCAGTCGTGGCTGGGCGTCCCGCTGCGCGTCCGCAACCAGTCGGTGGGTGTGCTGAACATCAACAGCAACCAGCCCAATCGCTTCCAGCCCGACGACATCGACCTGGCCGAAGCCTTCGCCGATCAGGCCGGGATCGCCATCGAAAACGCACGAGCGCACGAACTTCAGATCAGGGCCTACGAGATGGAGCTGGAAACGGCGCGTGCCATCCAGACCAGTTTGCTTCCCCAGGAACAACCGCCCCTTGCGCAGCTACAGTTGGCGGCGCGCGCCATTCCGGCGCGGCAAGTCAGCGGTGACTATCACCAGTATTTCCCGCTGCCAGATGGCAAACTGGGCATCGCTGTCGGTGACGTGAGCGGCAAAGGCATTCCGGCGGCGCTGCTCATGGCCGTGATCACGACGGCGCTGCGTGACGAAATTCTGCGCAACCCGTCACCTTCGGCCCTGCTCAACGAACTGAATAACCGTTTGCTGCCGCGTATGCAGCAAAACAACATGACCAGTGCGCTGCTCATGTCTATCTTCGATCCGCTGACCCGCCACGTGGAAATCGCCAACGGGGGTATGGTGCAGCCTTACGTGCGGAACGGCCAGGGCTGGTCGTTTGTGCCTGTCGGCGGCTACCCGTTGGGGGCCAGCTCCCGCATGTCTTACTCGTCCAAGACTGTGACGCTGGCTCCCGGCTCGATGCTCCTGCTCTTCAGCGACGGCGTGATCGAGTCGCAGAACTTGCAACACGAATTTTTCGGCTTTGAACGGCTTGAGGAACTGCTGAACTCGCTGCCCGCAACGGCGACTGCTGACCAGGTATTGGAGGCGATCCTTGAGGCTGTCTACGCGCACCTGGAAGGCCAGGAACCACAGGATGATATTACGATAGTTGTCATGAACTCAGTGGAAGTTTAGCTGAGTCGGTGAGGGAGAATCATAAGGAGCATTTATGCCAGCCAAATCTTCAAGCAATCGAACGGCCCAGCCCGCTCCGGAGCGGGTCGAGATTTTCCTGCCCAGCACGCTAGGTTACGAGAAAGTGGCGCGCAGCGCAGCGGAAGCCGTCGCCGAGGAGATGGGTTTCAGCCCGGATCGCATCGAAGACCTGAAAACTGCCGTTGCAGAAGCGTGCATGAACGCGATTGAGCACGGCAATCAGGAGGACAAAACCACCTCGGTCACGGTCTTGTTGACGGCTGCGCCCAGGCAGCTTGAGATCAAGGTGGCCGACGAAGGGCTGACGCCGATCCCCGACAAGTTCCCCACGCCGGGCCGCCCCGATACGGACAACCGGGGCTGGGGCATGTTTTTCATCGAGCAGTTGGTGGATGAGGTGGAGATCACGCGGCTGCCCGAAGGCGGCAACCAGGTGCGCATGGTCATTTATCTGACGCCGGAGAACAAGCCGAAGGGCAAGTAGATCACCTCACCCCTTAACCCCTCTCCACAGGGTGGAGAGGGGCGTCCTGGACCACTGCTGCCCTCTCGCCAGTTGGCGAGGGGCTGAGGTCAATCAAATGGGCCAGGGGGTGAGGTTCACTCAACCGCCCCGGGTTGCCATCATGGTCGGGGCCAGCGTGGCCGCGGCAGACGATTCGGTCAGGTATTTGCCGAACCAGTCCAGCGTGCGCTTCCAGGCATCCTGGGCCGCTTCCTTGTTGTACGAGGAACGTGTGTCGTTGAAGAAGGCGTGCTGCGCGCCCTTGTACACGATGATATCGCTGATCTTGCCATACTCCTTCAACTTCGGTTCCCAGGCAGAGACTTTGTCGATGGGGTTGCTCTGATCCTGGTCGCCGTAGATGCGGAGCATAGGTGCGGAAACGTTCTTAAGATCGTCGTCGGAGGGGTTCGCGCCGCTGCCATAGAAGGCCACCACCGCGCCGACGTTCTTGCCCTGGTACGACATCAGGATCGCCAGCCGGCCACCCGCGCAGAAGCCGATGACGCCGGGCTTCTTGGGCGAGACGTAGCTCTGCTGTGCCAGGTAATCCACCGCGCCCTGAACATCTTTGAGCGCCTGATCCATTTGCATCAGCATGACCAGTTGTTGCGCGTCGTTTGGCTCTTTGGCGACTTTGCCACGATATAGATCGGGCGCAAGCGCCGCGTAGCCCTGACCGGCAAAGCGCTCGACAACACTCTTGATGTGGTCATCGACGCCCCACCATTCCTGGATGACGACCACCGCCGGGAAGGGGCCATCGCCTTTGGGGCGAGCCAGATAGCCGGGGGCCTGGCTTGTGCCAGCGGCAAACTGCACGACAGCGGTTTCGATGTCGGCGGCCTGTCCGGTGGCGGCCATCGTCGCCGGCAGTGAGGCCTCGGGCGTAAGCTGCCCCGAGGCGCGTGCGACCTCCGGGATCGATGCGCCATTGGCGGCCAGGAGCAGCGCGTTGGCTGCGGCTGCCCCGCCCAGGAGCAGCGTTGCCCGCCTTAGAAATTGCCGACGCGAGAGGCTACCACTTTTATACTCACTGACTAACTCATGGACCTTCTCTTCCATCTGGCTCTATCTCCCCTAAAAACTGAAAAAACGGACAGTACAAGGTTAAAGGTTTTCGGGCGATAACGATATTAATAATTGATGAGTGTGGGATCGCAACAAAACAGGCGATCCGCAGAGATCGCCTGTCTGAGTTCGCCCCAACCCCTCTCCGGTTGGAGAGGGGGTAGTTCGGGTGCGGTTTAGTTGCTGGACTCGGTGGAAGGCGCGGCCTCGCTGACGGCCACCTGAGGATCACCCTCGACAGCTTCCATCACCAGTTCGCCGTCTTTGGCATCGATGTGGATGGTGCTGCCCAGTTTGAACGTCCCGGCCAGAATGCCATCGGAGAGCCGGTCCTCAACCATGTTAGTGATGATGCGGCGCAGCGGGCGAGCGCCAAATTCGGGGTCGTAACCCTTCTCGCCAAGCAGCGTCCTGGCGGCATCGGTCACGTCCAGGATGAGCGCGTGTTCAGACAGCCGTTCGCGCACCTTGTTCAGTTCCAGATCAACGATCTGCTTGATTTCGTCGCGGGTCAGGGAACGGAACACAATCGTGGCGCTGACGCGGTTCAGGAATTCGGGCCGGAAGGCGCGGCGCAACTGATCCATCACCTTTTTGCGCATTTCTTCGTAATCTTGCTGCTGCGTCTGCGCGTCGTCGCGCGGGACCTCAAAGCCCAGCGTCGCGCCGCGCTTGATCGTATCCGCGCCGACATTGCTGGTCATGACGATGATCGCGTTGCGGAAGTCTACCTTGCGCCCGCGTGCATCGGAGAGATGCCCTTCCTCCATGATTTGCAGGAGCATATTGAAGGCTTCGGGGTGCGCCTTTTCGATCTCGTCGAAGACGACAATCGAGTACGGGCGGCGGCGCAGCGCTTCGGTCAACTGCCCGGCGTCCTCGTAGCCGACGTACCCGGGCGGCGCGCCGACCAGCCGGGCCACCGTGTGTCGCTCCATGAACTCGCTCATGTCCAACTGGACGAGCGCGTCCTCACTGCCAAACATGAATTCAGCCAGCGCTTTGGTCAGTTCCGTCTTGCCGACGCCCGTCGGGCCGAGGAAGATGAAGGAACCAATGGGGCGCTTGGGGTCTTTCAACCCGGCGCGCGCCCGGCGCACCGCCTTCGAGATGGCTTCAATCGCCTCGTGCTGGCCCACAATGCGGCTGTGGAGGTGCTCTTCCATCTTCAGTAGCCGCTCGGATTCGTCGCCGCTGATGCTGGTGACGGGGATGCCCGTCCACATCGAGACGACTTCGGCAATGTCTTCAGCGGTCAACTGCGGCTTGTTCGTCTCCGGGTTCCAACCCGCCTTGAGCGCGGACAGTTGCAGCGCCAGTTCGTTTTCGCGGTTCTTGAGTTCCATGCGCTGATCTTCGGTCATGTCGCCGCTGAGTTCTTCCAGTTCCTCGCTGATGTCGGCCAGTTCAGCTTCGGCCCGGCGCACGCGAATTGCCTCTGGACTCTTGTACATACGGACGCGGCTGGCGCCCTCGTCGATCAGGTCGATGGCTTTATCCGGCAGGAACCGATCGGGCACATAGCGCGCCGAGAGGTGGGCGGCAGCTTCAATCGCCTCCTCGGTGATTTCCAGGTTGTGATGCTCTTCGTAGGGCTGCTTGATGCCCCGCAGGATTTCAATCGTTTCTTCGATGGTCGGCTCATCGACGTAAATCGGCTGGAAGCGCCGGGCGAGCGCTGCATCGCTCTCGATGTGCTTGCGATATTCGTCGAAGGTGGTCGCGCCAATGCACTGTAGCTCGCCCCGTGCCAGGGCAGGCTTGAGGATATTGGCAGCGTCCACGCTGCTGCCTGCCGAACCTGCACCGACCAGCATATGCACTTCGTCGATAAAAAGAATGCTGTCCGAGGATTTAAGTTCCTCGATCACGCGCTTGAGCCGCTCCTCGAACTGCCCGCGATACATCGTCCCGGCAACCAGGCTGCCCACGTCAAGCTGCAACACACGCTTGTCCAGCAGCGTTTCGGGCGTCTCGCGGTTCACGATGCGTTGGGCCAGCCCCTCGATAATGGCCGTCTTGCCGACACCTGGCTCCCCGATCAGGGCCGGGTTATTCTTGGTGCGGCGGCTCAAAATCTGGATGACGCGCTCGATCTCCATCTCGCGGCCCACCACCGGGTCGAGTTTACCTTCCTCGGCGGCAGCGGTCAGGTCAGTTGCCAGTTGATCAACCAGCGGCGTTTTCACCCCCGTCTTGCGCGACTGGCGCTCCGGCGGGTTGCTGCTTGCGCCAGGGCCGCTGCTTGACGTTGAGCGACCCTGCACCGGGCTTTCCTGCAGCACGCGACGTGTCTGGCGGCGCACCTCTTCGGGGCTGACGTTCAGCCGCTTCAGCACGTCAATCGCAATCCCTTCACTCTGCCGCACCAACCCAAGCAGCAGATGTTCGGTTCCAATATAGTGATGTCCCATCCGGCGCGCTTCATCCACCGCCAGTTCCAGCACTTTCTTGGTTCCCGGCGACAGGTCAAGCCGCGCCGTCCCTACGCGCTGTCCGGCGCGAGTCATGCGCTCGACAAGCTCCTCGACGCGGCGCGGATCCAGGCCCAGATCACGAAGGACACGCCCGGCCACGCCACCTTCCTCGCGCATCAGACCAAGCAGCAAGTGCTCAGTCCCGATATAGCTATGTTGTAGTCGTTCGGCTTCCTCCTGCGCGAGACTTAAAACACGTCGTGCGCGCTGAGTGAAGCGCTCCATCTTGTTCGGCACGGTTCAAGTCCTCCATCACCCTGGCGATCTGCGCTGGTGTTATACCAGCCGATTGACACAGGCTGTCTGACTCCTACTAACCCCTCTCGATTGATCAATCTACCCGACTTCACCTGTTCACGCTAGGCTGCACATACGGTTGCGCTGGCTACTCATCAAACTCTGAGAATTCCCACCCTCTCTATTGCTTTGCCGCCTGCGCGAGGTAGATGAAGTCCAGCGTACCTCAATTATACGCAAATCAAGCGATCATGACGAATAAGAATGTCATATATATTCCAGTGGAAATTGTCAGAAACGCAGCGGATGGCCTTAATGATCGCCTAGACCAAACACATACAGGACGTTGCCGTCCATGATCCGCGCGTTCCATTTGGCATAGCCGGACATGACGTAAACCTGCCCATTGGCGACGGTCGCGTTGGTCGGGCCAATGGAGCCGCCGTGCCCGGAGAGGCCATTGACGCCCTGCACAGTCTGCGCCGTGTTGTACGACCAGAGCACCTTGCCGCTGGTCGAATCCAGAGCACGCATCTGGCCGTCCATCGCGCCGAGCCACAGCAGTCCAGGCGTGGTGACGGCAGCAGCCATGTAGCCCGACCAGCACGCCGCAGCAGGTTGCCCGGGGCCGGGCACGCAGGTGAACGGCCCGGCGTGCCAGAGCACCGCCCCCGTGGCTGGATCAAGAGCGTAAATGCCGCCGTTGGTGTCGTAACTGGTATCGGCCATGTACAACCGCTTGCCATCGTAAGAGGCGCCCCAGGGGTAGGCGATAGCCTTTGCCAGCTTCTGTCGCCAGATGACTTTGCCCGTCAGCGCATCGAGCGTATGGAGCGTGCCGTTTTTCTGCATGGCCGAGACCAGTTTGCGCGGCCCATGGGGAGTCTGCACCGTCATCAGCAGCGGCGCGGAGCCGAAATCGAAGTCACCGCCGTGCTCGCCCTCGCAGTTGGGGCCGGGTGTTTCAGTTCCACAGGCGCCGTTGGCCCAGTCGCCCCTCACAAGCTGCGTGGCCCAGCGAAGCGTGCCATCCTTGAGGTTGATTGCCAGGATGGCATCACTATAGGGTGAAACGGGTGGCGAGTAGCTGTTGCCCGTCGATACATAGATCAGGCCCTCGTCCGGATCGATGGCCGGAGTAGACCAGATGCCCACGCCGCTTGGCCCGCTGAGGATTGCCCCCGCACTGTTTACGCCCAAACGGGCAGGCTGCCCCGTCGTGTAGAAATGCCAGGCCACTGAGCCATCGCTCACGTTGAGCGCAGCTAAACCGCCGCGAAAGGTGCAGCAGGGATAGGTCGGGTCGGCTGCCGCATTTTCCTCCCGCGAGGCGATGGGCACGTAAACCCGATCTCCGTAAGCGACAGGGGATCCGGTGATCTGTGCCAGGGGATGGTCGCTCAATTTGGCGGGGAGCCAGGCCATCGTGCCGTTGTCCCGGTTGACGCCAAAGAACCGACCCAGTTGGTCGCCAAACAGGGCCACCCCTTGCGACAGCACAATGCCGACGCGCACTCCCCCCGGCTGGCCGGTGATGTTGGTCGAGAAGGCCCAGCGCTGCCGGCCTGTCGCCGTGTCCAGCGCGTACACGCTGCCGTTGTAGCTGCCGACGTAGACCGTATCGCCGATCACAGTCGGCTGGCTGGATGCGATCATCGTATCCGGGAAGACGAACGCCCAGCGCAGTGTGAGCTTGCCGACGTTGGCCGGGGTGATCGTGCTTTCGTTAGCATTATAGCGATGGTTGCTCAGGTTGTAGCCCCACATCGGCCAGTCGGCCTGGTTGGTTTGGTTGGCGCTGGTGGGTTGACTGGCAAGGGTTGCGGTCAGCAGCCAGATCAGTGCTGCCGGAGCGAGTCGTGTAAAGCGCATAGCGTTCCTTGAAGGATGAAGTCAGGCAAACGTCCCTAAGTTTTACGCAGGAATGCCATCTCGCCAAATTCCGGTAAAACACACGGCAGATGCGCTATAATGGCCCGACATTTCCGCCGCACGAGGGGTAGTCAATTTATGTCGAGTTTTCTCTTCCAAGATGTCATCATGACTCTGCACAGCTTTTGGGCGAAGCAGGGTTGTCTGCTGTGGCAGCCGTATAACATCCAGGTCGGCGCAGGCACGGGCAACCCGGCTACGCTGCTGCGCGTGCTGGGGCCGGAACCCTGGCGCGTGGCCTATGTTGAGCCGAGTGTTCGACCCGACGATGGCCGCTATGGCGAAAACCCGAATCGGATGCAGCTTTACTACCAGTACCAGGTCATCTTGAAACCCGACCCGGGCAACCCGCAGGAGATTTATCTGCAAAGCCTGGAAGCGGTGGGCATCGATCTGCGCAAACATGATGTGCGCTTCGTCGAGGACAACTGGAAAAGCCCGGCGCTTGGCGCGTGGGGCCTGGGCTGGGAAGTCTGGCTGGACGGGCAGGAGATCACCCAGTTTACCTATTTCCAGCAGGGCGGCGGGATCAAGCTCGATCCGGTGAGCGTCGAGATCACTTACGGCCTGGAACGGATCGTGCTGGCGCTGCAAGGCCGGGATGCCGCCTGGGACATCCGCTGGACGGAAGACATCACCTACCGTGACATCTTTTTGCAGAGCGAGATCGAACACTGCAAGTATTATTTTGAGGTGGCCGACGTGGATGCGCTGCGCCAGGTTTATGACACCTACGAGCGCGAGAGCCAGCGGGCGCTGGCGGCGGGGTTGGTCGTGCCCTCCTACGATTATGTGTTGAAGTGCAGCCACTTGTTTAATGTGCTGGATACGCGCGGGGCTGTTGGCGTCACCGAGCGCGCTAACTATTTCCGCCGAATGGCAGCCATGACGCGCAACGTTGCCAAAGCCTACCTTGAACAGCGGACACGCCTGGAATATCCGCTGATCGACAATGGCCGCTCGTGGCCCACCGCCCCGGACGGGCATCTTCAAGTGGCGAAGGGCACTCCCCCGGCTGGCCCCGCCGATATGCTGCTCGAAATCGGCACGGAGGAACTCCCGGCTGGCGACCTGGACGACGCCCTGGCGCAGTTGCAGCAGGCCGCGCCGAGGCTGTTCGACGACCTGCGGCTGGAACATGCGGGTGTGGAGGTGTATGGAACACCGCGCCGTCTGGTGATCGTGGCGCGCGGAGTCGCGCCGCGCCAGAAGGACGAGGAAAAGCTGGTCAAAGGGCCGCCCGCCAACAAAGCCTTTGACGCGGAGGGCAAGCCCACCGCCGTCGCCGAGGGCTTCGCCCGCAAGCAGGGCGTTCCGGTCAGCGCTGTCCAGCCGCACGAGATCGAGGGCGGGCAGTACGCCGCCGCGCTGGTCAAGACAGTGGGCCGGCCCGCCGTTGACGTGCTGGCTGAAAAGTTGCCGCAGATTATCGCCGGAATCAAGTTCGGCGAGACGATGCGCTGGAACAGCAGTGGTGTGTTTTTCTCGCGCCCAATCCGCTGGATCGTGGCTCTGATCGGCGACGCCGTGATCCCGTTCGAGTATGCCGGGGTCGTCAGCAGCCGCACCACGCGCGGCACGCGCGCCACCGGGTCGCCTGACCTTTTGGTGAGCAACGCCGAAGATTACCTGGGCACAATACAGTCATGTGGCATCGTGCTTTCCCGCGAACAACGCCGCGCGGCGATCTGGGAGGGCGCGCAGCGGCTGGCGCAGGAAGTCGGTGGCACGATCCCGCCCGACGACGGGCTACTGGACGAGGTTGCCAACCTGATCGAGCAGCCGACAGTGCTGCGCGGCCAATTCGAGGAGCGCTTCCTGGAACTGCCGCGCGATGTGCTCATCACCGTCATGCGCAAGCACCAGCGCTACTTTGCGGTGCAGCGCCCCGATGGTCGCCTGCTGCCGTACTTTATTGCGGTGCGTAACGGCGATGCTGAACACCTTGACGACGTGATTCACGGCAACGAGCACGTGCTGACGGCGCGCTTCTCCGACGCCGATTTCTTCTTCCGCGATGACTGCCAGCACCGCCTGGCAGACCGGATGGATCGGCTCAAGACGATGACCTTCCAGGAGAAGCTCGGCTCGATCTACGACAAGAACGTGCGGCTGCAATATAACGTCGAGCCGATGGCAAAGCTGCTTGGCCTGAGTGCTGCCGACACCGAGACGGCGAAAGCAGCGGCGGCACTCGCCAAAGCCGATCAGGCCACCCGCATGGTCGTGGAGATGACCTCGCTCGAAGGCGTGATGGGCCGTGAGTACGCGCTGCTGGAAGGCCAGCCCAGGGCTGTAGCCGACGCCATCCTGGAACACTACCGCCCGGACGCGCTGAACCGAAAGCCCAGTCCGGCGGGCGCATTGCTGGCGCTGGCGGATCGTCTGGACAGCCTGGTCGGGTTGTTTGCGGTGGGCCTTGCGCCGACAGCCTCCGCCGATCCGTTTGCGTTGCGCCGCGCGGCGCTCGGCGTCGTCCAGGTATTGCTGAATTCCGAGATCGACCTTGACCTGCGCGAAGCTATCCAGATCGTCACCGGTCAGCAGCCCGTTCCCGTCAGCCAGGAGCTACAGGCGGAGGTGCTGGCCTTTATCGTCGGGCGCTTGCGCACATTCATGCTGGACGAACTCGGTTTCGCCTTCGACGTCGTGGATGCGGTGCTGGCTGAACAGGGACACAACCCATACCGGGCGCTGATCGGCGCACGCGAATTGAGCGAGTGGGTCAAGCGTCCCGATTGGAGCCGTATCCTGGACTCGTTTGCGCGCTGCGTGCGCATCACCCGTGACAAACCTGCCTACGCACTGGTTCCCGATGCCCTGACGCCTGCTGAGTCGGTGGCGTTGTACCAGGCAGCCCGGCAAGCGCACAGCCAGCTTTCGGCCCAGGACAATGTCGGAGCCTTTCTGTCCGCCTTTGAGCCACTTGTGCCCATCATCACCACCTTCTTCGACAAGGTGTTGGTTATGGATGAGAACGCGGCAATCCGTGAGAATCGGCTGGCCTTGCTGCAATTTGTCAGCAGCCTGGCGCGGGGCCGCGCCGATCTGAGCCGGTTGAGCGGCTTTTAAGGCCAACACCGTTCTGCCTGCACCCATCAGAGATTAACGGCCAGGTGGAAGCAGAGGTGCAATTCAGCCTGATTGCCCCTGCCCGTCCTGGGAAAGAGGGTGAGGGCCACGACTTTGCACGTGCCCTGCCGCAATCAGGCCCTACAGCTTGTAGGTGTGCAGTTTATGATACAATGAGTTTATCCGGTCAACATCGCATACCTGTCGTTGATGGCGGAGGATACTGTCGAACGTTGACATAGAAAGCGATTGTACTGGCAATGAAGAAGTGCCCGGCCTGTGGTCATAATAATGCGGAAGGTGAATTCTACTGTGGTGATTGTGGTCAAATCTTGCAGCGGGAACATGCGGCAATTCTCGCCACCCGACAGATTCAAGGGATTGCTCAGGAGCTAAACGCCAAAAGCTCCTGGGGCACGGCCCGTCTGAACCGCGATACGAACATTATTCTGCACATTCGGGACGTAACCACACCCATTGTCTTGAAACCCCAGGCCGAAACCACATTGGGGCGGGCCGATCCGGATACTGGTGTACTGCCGGACCTGGACCTGACTCCTTACGGTGGAATGGAGAAAGGCGTATCCCGTATGCACGCGGCCCTTCTCCGAGATGGAGATAGCTTGACTCTGGTGGACAAGGGCAGTTCCAACGGAACCTACCTGAACGGCCAGCAGGTCTTGCCGGGCCGCCCCCGCGTCCTGCGTGATGGCGATGAGATTCGCCTCGGCAGGCTGGTTTGCCACATCTACTTCAAATAGGACAGAAATTAGGACAGTCGCAGCCGCTCACCCGGCAGTTATGAAAACTTCCCCAAAAACAGCACCGGGGCATTGATCTCCTGCCAGCCTGTGATACAGTATGTTTATCCAATCTTCTACATTCTTCCCTATAAGGAGAACTCATCATGCTGTATCTACCACGTGAAGAAGGCCAGGGTCTGGTGGAGTATGCCCTTATCCTGGTGCTGGTCGCCGTTGTCGTGATCGTCATCCTGGCCCTGCTTGGCCCGGCTATCGGCAATATCTTCTCCAACATCGTCAGCGCGCTCTAAGTTGGCAGCAGGCCACGAGAACGCCCTGGTCTGTACCGGGGCGTTTTTATTGTTACCTGGGGCTTGTTTGTGGTCTGTTTGTAATCGGTAGTGATCCGCTGCGTTACTGAGTAATTCGTAATATAATGGATCACGTAATTATGGATGCGGTGCATCCGCATCCGCCGGTCATCGAATTCAACCCTTGGAGACGTCGTCATGCTCACCCAACCATCCTCCCAGGCTTCCACGGAAACCACCAGCACCGGCCTGCTAAGATGTTACAACTGTGGACAGCCCTACCGGCCCGGCGAGCTAATCTGCCCCCACTGCAATACTCGCTTCGCAAAAGGGGTAGATACGCGCCAGATTGACCTCAAGGATGTTCCCACCAATCCGGTCCAGCCTCGGGGCGATGCCTTCGTGACCAGTCCCAAGCCTATCATCCTTTACGTCGAAGGCCAGCGTTTGACATTACCGGAAGGTTTTGTGGAAATCGTCGTAGGCCGCCGTAGCCCGATTGCCGATGATCCCCAACCGGACATCGACCTTGGCCCGTTCGGCGCTGAAGAGAAAGGTGTGTCGCGCCGTCACATTCGGCTGAAGCGCAAGAACTACCTGACCTATATCATTGATCTGGGCAGCAGCAACGGAACCTGGTTGAATGGCAAGCGCTTGAGCGGCCCTGCCGAACGGCTGTTGCGCAACGGCGACGAGTTGCGGCTGGGCACACTGGCCCTCACAGTCCGGTTCTGAGATCAACAGCCACCATTGTGCTCGCCTGCGCCGTAAAGACTCACCAGCGTGACTGCGGCAGTTGTCGCCGGGTTCATTCCGCGCTCGTCAGCGCAGCGTTGCTGAACCTTTTCACACGTCGCGGTGACTGATCGTGTTTGTAGTATCGTAAGGGCCTGCATACAGTCTGTAGCATATGCCGATGGAAGACGGAATCCCAACTGCTGAACAATCCGGTTCCGAAAAATCGTCCGGCGAAATGCTGGTATGCCCGAAATGTGGCTTACCGGACACCGCCCCAGATATGCCCTGCCCGCGCTGCGGTCACGTCGTCAGCAAAGGCCCGGACACGCTGCAAGTTGACTTCAGGTCGCTGCTCGGTGAGTATGTGAAACAGCTTCGGGGCGATGCCTTCCTGGCAAAGCCGAATCCGGTCACTTTTGAAATCAATGGGCAGCAAGTCACGCTGCCGCAGCGTGACAGCCTGGTGATTGGGCGAGGAACACAGCCCGATGGCCGCGAGCAGCCCGACGTCGACTTGAGCCGATTTGCCGCTGTGCAATTGGGCGTTTCACGCAGTCATATGCGCCTGGTGCGGCGCGATAACTTGATCTACATCTCCGATCTGGACAGTCGCAACGGCACATGGCTGAATGGCAAGCGACTGGTGGGCAGGGGAGAACGGGTCGTCAGAGATGGCGACGAGGTGCAATTGGGAAAGCTCAGAATCACCATTCGGTTCCGGCCCTAGTCAGGCCGATAAAGGCTCCTTAAAGTCATAAATCCCATCACGGATTGCCCACCGCTCTGCGTTGGTGCGGCAAACCAGCACATCCCCATCCTGCTCCAGGTCAGCCGATCCACAAGCCGGACATTTGAATAGCGATTCCCTAGCCACCACCTGGCCGCGGCTGCCGGACACGCCATTTCTGACGAAGATACTTGGCGAGATGGGCAGCAGGCTGCCCGTAGGCTGGATCAGCCGTTCAAGCGCCAGCATCGCGCCGAGCGGCAGCACGGTTTTGAACAGGCCCAGGCGCAGCATGGACACATTGCGGCGCGGCCCCGGCACAAAGCCCGCCGCCTGTAGTGCCTGCTGAATGTACGCCGGGTGAAAGTCAAAATTCAGTTTGACGAACTCGACGGGTTCTGGTGCAAACGGATTCCAGTCCTGGCGGCCCAAGAGATAGCGGGCAATGGCCTTCAAGTTGCGCTTGTTTGCAAATTCCAGGATGAAGGTGGCGCCGGGTGTCAGGCTGGCCCGAATCTGACGCAGCGCAGCAGGGACATCCGCCAGATGGTGGATGACGCGGCACATGATCGCCACGTCGAACGCATTGGTGACGAACGGTAGGTTATAGACATCGGCGGCGACGTACAGGTAGCGCTCGGAGCGCCCCAGGCGAGCCTGTGCTTCGGCCAGCAGCGTCCGAGAATAATCGACCAGAACCACCTGATCGTAGCGGCCCGCTTCGTTGATCAGGCGACCAAAGCCCGCCCCAAACTCGACGTAGCGCTGTCCGGCAGGCGGCAGCAGGGCACGCAAAGCAATCCGCTCCACCGCATCTTCGTATTCACGCCCCTTCCCCTCCCAGAAATCGGTGCGGTAGCTAGACCCTTCGTAGTCACAGATGGCAGGCGGTTGCCCCGGCATCCAGGTCTCCTAATGCGTCGGCGTGATAATGCCCAGGTCTTTGACGGACGTCGGTGACTCCTGGACGGTAGGTTGCGCGGTAGGCTGTTCCGGCTGTGGCTGCGCAGTCGATCCGGGTGCAAGCGTTGGGTTCGCCTCACCCGGCTCTGGCGTGAAAGGCGCTGCGCCACCCGTGCCAAATTCCGCTGTCGGCGTGGGCGAGGGCGGCACGGGCGCGGAGGTGGTATTTGTCACGCTGTAGGCAGGGCAGGTGCGCGCAATCGCGTCGCTTGTGCTCAGTAGGTCGGGCGCACGGCCCGCCATGATGCAGCCCACCAGCGGCCACACGTCGCGCCAACTGCTCGGCAAATTATTCATGAGCCTGTCGAAGGGGTCGAACAGCGTCTTGAGCTTGTCGAAGGGGCCGTGAAGCTGCGTCTGGTTCAGCGGAATGTCAACTGGCACGTTCAGGTTGACCGGCACTTTAAGATCGATGGGCAGCGTGCTATCGACGGGGACGTTCAGGTTCAGCGCAACCGGCAGTTGCAGGCCCCTCGGCAACTGGATATTGACCAGGCCATTCAGGGTCGTGCCGTCGCGCAGGGTGAAGGACGTATTGGCCCGGATCGGCACGTTGTCGGTGAGCGTGACCACCGTGTCTTGTTGCAGAGGAATGTTCAGCTTGACCGGGATCGTGTCCTTGACGTTGATCGTGTCGTTGACGTTGATGGTCGTAATGATTCGCGCCTCGTCCAGGCCAACAAAGCTGCTGTGCAACCCGCCGATGAGTGGCTGCGCGATTCCGTTTTTGATGTCAAAGATCAACATCAATAGGATGATGACGACCAGGATCAGGACAAGATTGATAATAAACGAAAAAATCGTGACCAGATTCTGAAACGCCCCCCATAACGCCTTGATGCGTACCATGATGCATCGCCTCCTCGGCAGCAGAGAATCCGCTGTAGTGTTCGTCGCGCCCGTCCATGATAGCATTCCGGCACGGGTCTGGTCAAACCGCAACCTAACCATCGGCTAGATTGAATTGACCCCACGTTACCTTTTGATACCCTTCGATAGTTGGTCTCAGTCCTTGACGGTTTCGATGTCTGCTATACAATAGAGGCTGGCTGTGGGTCGCGGGATGTGGATGCGAGCAGGGCCGCTCGGAAGGCGGATCAGGTATTGCCCCGATAAAAACTGTGCGGCAGGTATCAGGTGACTGGTTGACAGCACCTCGCTCCTTCGCTAAAGTTTCCCTTGAAAGCCTGCACAGGGCATGGAAGTTGCTGTCAACTTGAACGTGACTTTCTGTCTGCTTTCTTCAATACCCGCACAGGGTTTGCAGCGCCGGGGTCAATGCTCCGGCGCTGGCTTTTGCGCGCCCGGCTTGCCAAACGGCGTCCACAGCATTAGCAGCACGACTGCCAGGAGCGCCAGCGCTGCCCCTGCCAGAAACGGTGCGGACGGGCCGAATCCATGCCAGCCGAATGCCCCCTGCCACAGCACGCCTGCCAGCACACTGGCGGGCAGGGCCACCAGCCCGATGGCCGCGTTGTAGTAGCCGTAGGCCGTCCCGCGCTGTTCCTGCGGCACGAGGTCGGCGACCAGCGCTTTGGCCGTGCCCTCCACCGTCCCGTAGTACAGCCCGTACAGCCCGTACAACGCCCAGACCTGCCAGCCCGTCGAGGCGGCTGCAAAGCCGAAGTACAACAGGCTGTACACCAGCCAGCCAAACACGATCAGCCGCCGCCGCCCGATCCGATCCGAAAGCGCGCCCGCCGGGCCGGAGACGATGGCATACACCAGGTTAAAGGTGATCAGCATCCCCAACACCTGCGCCACGTCCAGCCCGCGTTCCTGTGCGCGCAGGATTAAGAATGCATCCGACGAATTGCCCAGCGTGAAAATGACCACGATGAGCAGGAAAATCCGAAAATGCACGTTCAGCGCGCCAAAGCCCAAACTGACAGCCTTCGTGCCATCTTTGATCTTGACAGGCACGTCTTTCGCACCAAAGGCCAGGATCAACACGGCGATCACTGCCGGGATGATGCTGATCAGCACGATGCGCTGAAAGGTCTCGCGGGCCAGTGTCATCGATTGCGGCTGTATGGAGAGAACGACCAGCAGCGCGATCACCTGGCCCAGAAACGCGCCCATCGTATCGCCCGCCCGGTGAATACCGAACGCAATCCCGCGCTGGCGCTCGTTCACGCTGTCCGCGATCAGGGCGTCACGCGGGGGATTGCGGATGCCTTTGCCAGTGCGGTCCACAAAGCGCACCAGCAGCACCAGCGGCCAGGTCGTCGCAAAATACAAAAACGGCTTGGAAACTGCCGAAAGTGTGTACCCGCCCACCGTCAACCATTTGCGGCGCTGCAATTTGTCGGAGAGCCAGCCCGACGCCGATTTCATGAAGCTGGCTGTCGTTTCCGCAATGCCCTCGATCAGCCCGATCACCCCTGTGGGCGCGCCCAGGACGTTGGCGAGGAACAGCGGCAGCAGGTTGAACATCATCTCGCTGGAGATGTCCGTAAACAGGGAAGTCAGGGTAATGGCGAGAATCTGTCGTCTGGCGAACCCGCTGAGTGCTTGTGGGGAGTCTGGCTGGACTTCGGCGCGCTCTCTGGTTGTCGAGAGCGTGGGCGCTTTCATGTCAAGCCCCAATTCGGATTCCGGTTGATTGTTCATTCTGGCCTCCCTGCACTGGGAATCGCCCGATCAGGCAGACGGCCCATTGTAACGCCAAAACCCGAGTAGGATGCTATCTACCTGAAATGCGAATCTGGGTGTGCTTTGCTGCCGAAAACTAAGCGTTTCTATCCCATTCTCTAACTTTACGCTGATCGTTGCAGTGACGAGAAGGTGAGGTAAACAAAACCATCCGGGACTTCTCACCGTCCCGGATGGTTCTCAGACTCCAGACCTGCTCGGCCAACCCCTACTTCAAGAAGCCCAGATCGCGGTCCAGCACCAGCTCGATCCAGGACATGTCGGTCTGCGCGGGCAATTGCATACTGACCGTCACGACCTGCAAGCCGCCATTGGCTGCCGGGGTCACTTTGGGAGTGAGCTTCCATCCCTCAAACAGCTTGCGTCCGGGCTGCCACGTCAGGCTGGCGTACCCGGCCAACCGTTGTGTAAGCTCCGCCTGGGCCTGGTTCGCGTCGTTCGCATTGGCGTAGACCAGCGCGATCACCCAGTAGCGGTTATTTGCATCACGACGGAAGCCGAGGCCCGCCGTCTGGTAGCGCGGCAGGGGCTGGCCCGGAGCCGGAACGTTATTTAACAGCCTATCCGTCAAGAACTGGCCGTTGAAAAGCGCCGCACTCAAGAGTTGCGTGTTCGGCACCGTATTCGCGCCTTCCAACACCCGCACCAGTGCCGCATACGCCGCATCGCTGACCAGGGCTTTGCCGCTGGTCGCCGCCTGGATCATCGCCGTCGAGGGAGCCGCGACGATCACCGAATCGGTCACCACCAGCCGATTGTACTGGCCGCCGGACAGCTTGGCAGCCACGCTGTTCTGATCAACGGTGTTGTCCCCGCCCAGGCTGTAGACCGTCGCCTGTCCAACCTGGGCCGTTTTGTAGCCTAGCTGCTGAAGGGCCTGCGTGATCGTGTCCGCCGCAAATTTGCCGCTCAAGATGGCATACCAGTTGGGCTTTGTCCCGACGGTCAATTCGCGGTCAATGGCGAATGGATCGATGGCAAAGGTCTTCTGCCAGTTGGCCCAGTTGTCCAGACCGCTGAACGACGACGTGTACACCTGGTTGCCCAGGTCAAGTGAATAGGCTGCTTGCTGCTGTGGGGGCAGTTTCTGGAAATCTTGAAGATTATTGAATTGGACGCCCAGAATGCGCTCCAGATCGCCCGCCGAGCCATACCAGATCAGGGTGCGGCTGACCGCGTTGTCGGGAACCTGCCCCAACATCTGTTCCAGCGCTCCGCCCTGGCCCTGCAACGCCTGCGTCGGGCTGCCCAGCCCCACCATCCCCAGCACGAACACGAGCGCGATCACCATCATCCACCGTTTTAACATCGCATCTTCCTCCTGGACGACAGAGCGCGAGAACGAGTTGTCCTGACCTCCATTCGATATTCAAGCCGCAAGCGGCAACCCACATGCGCTCAACGCTGTGACCTGCCGTTTTCTATGCGATCTAGCTCGCGTTCTACATTAAAGTATAGTCGTTGTAGGTCGCTGATCGGAACCCTCAAATTGTAGGTGTTTATCAGCCGGTTGATCCGCGCGCCCTCAGTGTGAAAACGCTCGCGGGCCTTGTCCCAGGCCCGGTATGCATCCTCGCGTGCATAGATCGCCTCCACGTCGATGCGCGCTTCCAGTCGGCGCAGCGTCGCCTGGAAAGTGGCGTGCGCCCGCTCCGCCCGTTGGATCGCCCGGCTGATCGTTTCCCGAATCTCCTTGCCGTCTCCGATCCAGGCCGGAACCAGATCGTTGTCCTTCATCAGCTTGAAAGCCAGCCGCTGGTCTTCGGGCACAAAGGGGTTCTCGGTCAAATCTAGTGGCTTGCCCCGGAAGCCCGACGTGTCGAACTCGCCCGATTGCTGCGCCTCTTCAATTTTCCGGTCACTCAACCATTGCGAGAAATCCATTCCGTTACATGGCCTTTGACTCAGTCGGGGTCGGCACACCCGCCCCGGACGATTGATCTGAACCGGAACCTTCTCCCGGCGCATCCCCCGAAACACCACGTTTGGCCTGCACGTTCCCTTCCGCATCCATCAGCGTGATCGTCTGCCCGGCCTCGCCCCACAGCGCGCGCGCCTCGCCCCAATACAGCACGATGGGCGTATTTTTGCCATCTTTGGTATAGACCGTGACGCGGCCTCCCGGAAACATACGGTACTCCGGGAAGGTGAAGGTATGCCCATTCGAGTCGGTCAGCTTCCAGTTTTGCATCTGGATGACGCCGCCGCTGACGTTGCGAATCTCCACTCCCTCCGACGTGATGTCACCTGGGCTGATCACCTGGACAATTTCGACCTTTGATTGAGAAGCTGTCGGAGCCAGCGTTACCGTCGGTAGCGGCGTCGGGACAACAAATCTGGTCGGCGTCTGGGTGGGTTCCTCGGTGGCTAACCCGCACCCGTTCAATGGGATCGTCAAAATCTGCCCGATCTGCAAACGGGTGGCGTCCGCTTCGGTCAATTTGTTGGCACGCATCAGATCGGCCAGCGGGACGCCGAACGTGGTGGCAATGCTGCCCAGCGTATCGCCCTTGCGGATGGAGTAGGTCTGGCAGCCGTTCGCGTCGGTGGCGTTTCCGGTGGCCGCCTTGCCGGGCGTGCCCGATTCTGCTGCTGCGATCCCCGCCGTTGCCTGTCCAGTGGGCAGCAGCGAGGGGTCGAGTGTCGGAATCGCGCCGAGCGCGGCCAGCGCTGTGGCCGTGCTCTCGGCTTCGTTGGGTGTGACGTTGAGCGCCGCCAGGTTGTTCGGGCTGCTTTGGGCGGCTGGAGTCGCCCTGGGATCGAGCGTGGCTGTAACCACCACAAAGAGCTGCGACACGGGTTGGCGCGTGGCTGTAACCACCACAAAGAGCGGCAACACGGGTTGGCGCGTGGGCTGCGGGGCCAGCCGCGTCCACACATTGATGATGGTAAACACCGTCACAAATGTCACGATGATGTTCAGCAACACAAAGCCCAACAATGAACGTCGACTCATAATGGCCCTTTTGCGCCTAAGTATGGCAACGCACTATAGCACAGGTAGGCTGACCTTGCCAGCAGCGCCGTCTCATCTGACTCTCATCTTGACTTAACCTGTAACTCAGGCAGCGGCCCTATTCTATCGGTTAGTTTACCGATGCAGGTGTATCGGGATGGAGTGTAAGCGCAGACGGTAAACTGGCTGCTTCTGTAATCACGGAGATGCGCGTCGCCGAGGTTGCAACAGCCAATTACTACGGGCCACCAGGAGTGCTCCCCCCTTCACACTGGTGGCTCGTTAGTGTTTTATAGGGTCAGATTCCGTGTGGAGCCTGCCGCTACCACGCCATCTGCTGCGGCTGATCAAACGCCAGTTCGTCCACACCCACCAGTTCAAACCCTCGCTGCTGTAAAACGTCGATGATGACAGGCAGTGCTGCCACCATCCGGGCAGGCCGCGCAACGCGATCTGCCTCGACTTCCGAGCCATCGTGCAGCAGAATGATCGAACCATTGGTCACGTTGTTGAGGACGTTGTTGATAATATCCTGCGTGGTCAGAGCCGGTTCCCAATCAAACCCGATCACGTCGGCGTGAACGATCTTGCGCGGGCCAGCCCAGCGCGCCAGGGTGGTCGAATAGGCAAAATAGGGCGGGCGCACGAACGCGGTAGGCTGCCCCAGCAGATCGCAGATCAGTTCCTCGGCAGTTTCAAAATCGCAGGCGGGCCTGCCATGCAAGTAGCTGTGATTGCCGATGACATGGCCGCCATCCCGAATACGCTTGATGAGTTCCGGGCCGCGCGGCAGCCAATCCACCCACTTGCCGACCACGAAGAAAGTGCCGCGCGCCCCCTTCGATTCCAGAATCTGCAAGACCTGTTCTGTCACGCCCGGCGTGGGGCCGTCGTCAAAAGTGAGCGCCACCTTGTTCTGATCGCGGCGGCCATTGGCATAGAGTTGAATGTTGCGTACCTGCATAACGGCTATCCATTCCTTCGGTGAATTGCTGTCCGGAACCTGTTCGGCCCTGGGCTGCGCGCAAAACTTCTATTTGTTGCGGCCTGCCCGTCCTGCCTTCTGCCGGATCGCCCAGACCAGCGCCGAATCGCTCTTGGCGTCGTGCTCGGCGGTTTCCAGCGCGTAGCGATACGCCTTCGCAGCCTGTTCCATGCGCTGCGCGTCCTCGTATTCCTGGCCCTGTACCAGCATCGCCATCGCCCGCATTACCGAGCGCGGATCGTCCGGCTGTACCTCGTTGCGGCGGCGCTTCAACAAACCCATCAGTTGATCCAGGTAGTTGTCGCTTTCTTCGATACGGCCCAGTGCGGCGCTGGTCTGCGCCTGCAAAGCACGCACAAAGGCCAGCCCTTTTAGATCGGGCTGCGCCACCCGGTTCAGGAGTATCCAGGATTGTTCGGCGGCACGGAGTGTCTGCAAATGCCTGGCAATCTCGGCTTCCACCGTCTGGAGCGCGTCCGACGCGCGGTCACGGATGGCGGCGCTGCCCGGCGCAACGGATTGTACCACGCGCCGGTACATGTTCGCCGCCGCTTCGAGTTTCCCCTGGGCGCGGTACACGTCGGCCACTTCGAGCGTCAGTTCGTCGATCCGGCTGGCATCGGGTTCGGGCTGGCGCTGCTCCGTCGTGATCGCTTCGTCGTAGGCTTTGATCGCATCCTTGTAGCGCGTCAACTGCGCATACAGGCGTCCCAGCTTGCGCAGCGTTTCGATGTAGCCTTCCGGCGCGTGACGAGCATCGCGGTACACCAGCGCTTCGTGGTGGCGGCGGATCGCCAGGTCGAGTTCGCCGCGCAGTTCGTGAGCCTGCGCCAGACTCTGCAAGGTGTTGACGATCCGCCCGCCGTCCTGCTGGGGCAGCGCCCGCTCGATCTCCAACGCGCTCTCCAGATGTTCCAGCGCTTCCTCGATCTGCCCATACCCCAGGTAAATCTCGCCCAGGGCGCGTTCGGTGGCAGCCATCTCCACCGGATAGGAGGCGCGGTTGAGTTGAGCCAGCGCATCCTGGTAGGCTTTGATGGCGGCTGGCAAATTGCCCTGCGCCCGGTAGCCCTCGCCGAGCGCTCGCAGCGTCAGCCCCGTCTGCTCGTCCTGGACGAAGGCCAGCGCCGCCTCAAAATGGCCGCGCGCCTTCTCATGTTCGTTGATCCCGGCATACAGCGCGCCAAGCCCCCGGTGCATAGCCGCGCGCTCCACGTTGGAGCCGCCCTCGATAGCAAGCGCGGCGCGGTAAGAATCGATGGCCGCCTGGGTCAGCCCGACGTGCTCAAAGACGCTGGCCTGTTCGGCCAGCAGTTCGCGCCGCAGGTTGGCGTCCGGCGTCTCAAATTGCAGCACGTCGTGGTATGCTTCGAGGGCAGGCTGGTAGTCCTCCGCCGCCATGTTGCTGCGGGCCATGCCGGTCAGCGTCTCGATGTAGCGTGCCACGTCTTTGCGCCCGTCCTGGTACGAAAGCGACTGCTTGAAGGTTGCCGCCGCCCGTTTGTACTGGCCGAGCGTGAAATGGGCCGTCGCCATGTCGAACAACACCGACGCCATCAGCCCCGGCTCGGTGTTCGGCATTTGCTGAACAATACCAATCGCCTCCTCGAAGGTTTCGATGGCGTCGCTGAAGCGCCGCAGGCGCAGCTTTGCGTAGGCCAGCGCGACAATCGCCTGCACGTAGACGGCAGGTGCACGCGCCCGATCCAGCAGTTCGAGCGCCTGGCCGTAGCGTTCGGCGGCGTGAACGTCGTCACCGGCACCGCGGTACATCTCCGCCGTTTCCAGCACGATCAGGCCGCAGGCGTGCTGATCCGGTTCGTATTTGCGGGCTGCGTCGTAATGCTGTGCCGCCTTGTCCGGCTCACCCAGGCGCGCCGCCGCCAGCGCCGACCCCATGTGCGCCGCCAGCGTCACGAACGGCGCCCGCATATCCGGCCCTTCCGGGGTTAGCAGCGGTTCAAAGACTTCGTAGGCGTCGGCCCAACGTGACAGCCGCAGGTACACGTTGCCCAGATCGCGCCGGGCAGCCCAGGCCACCCAACTACCCGGCAAGGCCGACTCGGCGGCTTCCACTGCCTGCTCCGCCAGATCGACCAGCGTGATCGAGTCCACACTGGTCGGGCCATCAGCGGGCAAACTGCGCAGATACAGCCCGATTGCCAGCGCACGCACACCCCAATACGGATGTTCGAGGCCTTCCTCGGCACGGGCCGCCAGCCGTTCCAGCCAGGTGTTGAGCATCAACGAGCCGCGCTGGGGCCGCCCAAAGTCGAACTGGTGGCGAGCTTGCAAGGACAGCGCGTAGCCCAGCGGCTGCAAGTCTCCTTCCGGACGGTGCAGCAGCAGGTCGATGGCTTCCTGCCCGACTTCCAGCGCCTCGATCTGCCGCCCGGCCTGCATCAACATGTCGCGCAGCGCCAGCCGCGTCAGCACCACGCTGTTTCGATCCCGGATGGCATCTTTGTGCGTCAGCGCCCGGCGGTAATTGGCGATGGCCCGATCTCGTTCACCACGTTCGCGCTGGATGTCGGCAATGGTATGCAGAGTCACGCCCGTCTCGTGATCGTCCCGGTAGGCCATCGAGCCGCGCGCTTTCAGTTCGGCCTCAAGCGCGCTCAGGGCCTGATCCCGATCCCCACGCCGCCACGCCACGCGGGCCAGCACGCGCTGCGCAATCGCCTCCGCTGCCGGATCGGGCCGCTCGCCGGGGATGGAGAGGGCGCGTTTGGCCGCTGCCTCTGCGTCCTCATCCTTGCCGAGCATCAGCGTGAAATGGGCAAAAAGCGCCTGGCTCAGGCGCTGCCGGGCGAAGACCGGACGGGGCATTTTGGCCTCGTACCACACCCCCTCCGCGCCGACGATCATGGCCGCGTCGTGCACTTCGCCTGCGGCGGCCAGCGCCCGCGAATAGGCCCGCGCGAAGACGGAACGGAACGAGGGTGGCACGTCGCTGCGCAGCCGCATGTACAGGTTCTGCGCCTTGTCGATGTCGCCCTGGATGTGGTAGATAATGGCCCGCAGCCAGTGCGCCTCGAACACGTTGCTGTCGGCAATGGTCGCCAGCGCATCCGAATAGCGCCCGGCGTAGATGTAGGTTTCGGCCAGGGCGAAGCGCGCCCAGGACTTGCGATCCAGCCACTTTTCGCAAACCGCAATTGCTTCCGGCCACTCCTGTCGCATCTGGTAGACTGCCAGCAGGTCTTCCGGCGGCGCATCGTCGCCGAGTACGGACAGCGCCGCGTCCAGCCGCCCGGTTCGCCGGTACACCCGGCTCAGGGCCAGGCGCACCACTTCCAGCGATTCTTCATCGCGCAGGCCGTGCAGCTTCTCCGCCGCTTCTTCCAGCTTCTTGATCGCGGCAGCATCCTCCCCGCGCAGATAGGCCAGCCGGGCCATGGCGACCAGCGTTTCAGCCACCGCATGATCGGTGTCGTGAGCCTGGCGCAGCGCCAGCACCTCGTTCAGTGCGGCCTCGGCCTTATCGTCCTGTACCTCGTCGATCCACTTCACCGCCTGCTCGATCAGCGCCCGGCCCCGCGCCACTTCCTCCGGGTTGCCGGTCTGGTTGGTGAAGCGCGCTGCCGGGCGAGACACCGGCTCGAAGCCACTTTCGGCGGGCGGCACGCTGGATAGCCAGGGGCCGCGGGCCCGCACCGTGTCTCCGCGCCGCTCCACGAAGCGCCGCCGCTCGATGAAGGTCAGCGTGCGCTGTCCGACGATGGGCCGGGGAAAACTTGCCAATACCGTATCTACGTCGATCCAGCGGCGCGGCGAGGCTGCAAAGGCCCGGCACAACGCCTGAAAGGCTTCCGGCAGCGCCTCATACGACATAGCATAGAGCGCCGCCAGTGGGTTCTCCGTGACGCCGTTGAGCAGTTCGGTGATGGCCGCCGGGGTAATGCCATCTTCGGCGATCAGCGCCGCCATCACTTCCAGCGCGCCCGGCTGGGAGTTGACCAGACCCGCCAATGGCCGAACTGTGGTGGGTGTCTGGCCCGAAAGCCGCGCCAGCAGTTCGACACCCGCTTCTGGCGCCAGCCCGCCCAGCCGGATGTGCGTGACCTGGGCTGTCACCTCCGGGTGCGTGGACACGAGCGCTATCGTCGGCGTGAAGCCGAGCGCCCATTCCACGTTGTCGGCGTCGTCAATCAGCAGCAGAGTTCCCGCCGCCATCAGGAATTCGCGGGACAGCCGGGCCTGGTCGGCACTCTCGGCGCGCAGCACGTTGGGCGCGTTCAACGCCAGGCCGATGGTCGCTCCGGCGTTGTCCAGATCGTCCAGCCACCAGATGCGTTTGAAATGCTTGCGGATACGTGGGTCGTGGGCGATCTGGCGCAGCAGGGCTGTCCGGCCCGATCCCCCCTCACCGCTGATGACGACGGGCCGCTCGGAGAGCAGCGACAGCACCGCCTGATCAAGCTCCGCTTTGCGCCCGATGAAGCCCTCAACAGGTGGCGGTGGAATCAGGGAGCGCACTGTTTCCTCGACCAGCGCAATGGGCGGGCGTGGGTAGATTTTGGCCGGCAGCAGCGGCAGATCGGGGTCGCGCGGTGGCTCCGGGCGCTCGAAGCGCAGCGCCCAGGCATCCAGCGCGGCATCGTCCTGATGCAGCGGAATGGGCAGCAGTTCCAGCGAGTGTGCCAGGAATTCGGCAGTCAGCCGTTCATCCAGTTGTGGCGAAAAAGCAGGCAAGCGAGGCATGGATAATCAACTTTAGAAGAATCGATTCCCCGTGAGGATTCTAGTGGTCAGCCGGAGATTGGGCAAATAGCAGCGCTACGGAGTTGGCTGTCTGCCTCGCCCCCATCCCCTCTCCACTTTGGTGGAGAGGGGAGTCTTCGCCCGGCGGTTCCCCCTCTCTGAATTCGGAGAGGGGGTCAGGGGGTGAGGTGAATGACCTTACTCGCCACACCGTCCAGAACCTGCCAGATTCGATCCAGCCAGTCCAGATGTTCTGGTTTCATCAGGCACGAACGCAGGCAGGTCACCGTCTCCTGATCCCAATCGATGTCTGTCCACCACGCGCGCAGCAGCGACGCCGGGAAGCTGACCACCGCCAGATGCAGGTTCTCTGCCGCTGCCGCTTCGAACATCTCACGCGAAAGCCGCGAGATGGCGCTTGCCGATTCGCCCCGCGGCGCCCAGATCACGATGTCCAGTTGCGGCGGGAAAGCCGTCATGAAGCGCGGATCGGCGCTCAGTCGCTCAAAGAAGGTCAGCGCGGCCTGCCGCCCTTTGCCCAGACCGGCGGCGAATGACCCGCCGCGCACCAGCGGGAACAGACGGTGAGTTGCCCACAGCGCGACGGCGGACGCGCCGGGCCGCGAACATTCCAGGCTGATCTCGCCCAGGTGCAGCTCTGCCGAACTGAAATAGGTGTACGGCGAGTTGTGTTTGTACAGCGCTCCGACTGCCGGGTCCTGGAACAGGATGCAGCCGCAGCCATACGGTTGCAGCCCGTGTTTGTGGGGGTCGATGGCAAGCGAGTCCACCCGATCCAGGCAGTCGAAGGCGGCCCGCGCTTCCGAGTCCAGGTTATCGACCAACGTGAAATAGCCGCCGTAAGCCGCGTCGGCGTGCAGCCGGAAACCGTATTTCGCCTGCAATTCCAGAATGCCCGGCAGCGGATCCACCGAGCCTGTCGCCGTCGTGCCCAGCGTAGCCACCACCGTCCCGACTTCGCTCGTTTGCAGCAGCGCTTCGAGTGCTGTCAGATCGATCCGCGCCCGGCTGTCGCACAGCACAGCCTGAAACGGCAGCCCCAGCACTTCTGAGATGCGCTGGTGTGTGTAGTGGGCCTGCTGCGACGCGACAATCTTTTTGCCCGGTTTCAGCCGCCCCGCCACCCACAGCGCCTCAAGGTTTGCCATCGTCCCACCGCTGCATAGATGCCCCAGGTGGGCCTTCCAGCCGAACATCGCGGCGATCTCGGCAACGGCTTCCTTTTCCATCGCCGAACTGGCCCGCCCGCCGTCCAGCGCATGGTTATTCGGGTTGATCCAGATCGACAGCGCATAGGCCAGGCGTGCCACCGGGTGCGGCGGCTTCAACATCTGCCCGGCGTAAAAGGGATGTGGATACGGGAAGTTGTCCTTCATCCGCGTGGCAACTTCCATCAGTACGCCGCGCAGCGCCTCCAGATCGACCTCCGTCTTGAATTCGGGCAGTGTGTCGAAACCGCCCTCCAACTCGGCCAGGGCATCGCGCAAAAGGGTGAGGCTTTCGGTTTCCAGGGTCATGCTCGTTCTCGCAGACGTAAAAGATGGCAGAACTGTACCTCACGTCCGTTCTCACGCCAAAGCCCTTGCGCACGCTTCGGCCTGTTGATGTACAATGGCGCGTAAGGTTCGCATGATCTTCGCCCAGGTGCTGTGAAGGGCGATTTCTCAGAGCGTTATTCCGATGCGCCAATCGTCGCAGTCCCAGCCAGAGTCGCCGTAGTATGCGTTTGCGTCGTGTCCCGGCCATTTCCCTGCTGTGCCTGTTTCTGGCGATCCTGCCAGGCGCACATCTCAGCAGCCATCCTGCACAGCAGAACGGCCCACAGCCGCTCGCCTACGGCCAGACCGTCAGCGGCAAACTGACCACGCGCCAGCCAGAGGCGCTCTACATCTTCGCGGCGCAGCAAGGCGACGCCATCACCGTCACGATGGAGGCCGAAGGCAATCTTGACCCGCTGGTCATCCTGGTCGATCAATCGCAGCAGACGGTGATCGCGGTGGGGAACGCTGCGGGTGGCAGCCAGAGCGCCCGGCTGCGCTTCGTCATCCCCGACTCCGCCAACTACATCATCCGGGCGACGGCGGTACAGGGATCGGGTGACATCAATGGCTCCTACAAGCTGACGCTCACGCTCGGCAACCCGACGCCAACACCCTCGCCCCACGCCAACGCGCCGCTCATTGCGCCGCTCGAACCCGGCGAGGCCATCACGGGCGATCTCAGCGATGCGGTGCGTTTCCATCTGTACAGTCTGCGCGCCCGGCAGGGCGAGCCGATCACCGCCAGGCTGGAACTGACCGGGAATTTGCAGGCAGGGTTGTACCTCTACACGGCGGACTTCCGCGAGCTGGCGCGGGCTGAACTGGGCGAGGCTCTCAACGCGCACGCGCCCGCCGATGGTCTGTATTTTTTGATGGTGGCCCGCGCCGCGAGCCGCGGGGCCGGGACATTTACGTTGTACCAGGGCAGCGATTCCGCCACGACCTCGATTGGGCCGGGCAAGACAGTGCGCGGCACGATCACCGCCGACAATGCCGTCAAAACCTACAGCTTGCAGGGTGCATCCGGCCAGATGATCGTGGCACGGATGCGGCGTCTGTCCGGCGACCTGGCCGTCTTCCTGTACGTGGTAGCCATCGACAACGGTCAGACCATTGCCCAGGCAGCAGGCGACAACGGTGTTGCGGAACTCAGCGTGGTGCTGCCCGCCAATGGGATGTATGCGGTGGTCGCCACCCGCGAGGGCAAACAGACCGGCACGACGACGGGCGACTACTCGCTGACCGTCTCGCCGCCGGGACAGTCCGCGCCGATTCCGCCCGCCTTTCAGGGCTATGCGCCGCTCCAATACGGCGATAAAGTCAGCGGTACGATTGACGACAAGACGTATGCCATCCCCTACGTGTTTGCCGGCGAGGCGGGCGACGCCATCGAAGCAACGATGAGCGCGGCCAGCGATAGCCATCTCGATTCTTATCTGATTCTGCAAAATGCCAATGGAGATGCCATTGCCGAGGACGACAACGGCGGCGGCGCGCAGAACGCCAGACTGCGGGCCACACTGCCCATTGGCGGGTATTACGCACTGATCGCCACACGCGCCCGGTTCGCCCAGGGCACGACGACAGGCCACTTCGACCTTCAGTTAGCGGTGCTCGATCCATCCCAGGCCAGCGGCAAGGCAGGCGAAGGAATGCCGCTCGTGGCCGGGCAGGCCCAGACCGGGCAGGTGGGCCAGCAGGTTGGCACACTGTTCCACTTCGAGGCGCAGGCCAACACCGCCGTCAGCGTGGACGTGAACCCGGCGGCGGGCCTGGATGTCGTCACCATCCTGGCCGACAGCGGCTTCCATCAGGTCGCTACGGCGGTCAGCGGCCCGATCCGCAGCACGCTGCTGCCCAGAGCCGGGACATACTACATCTTTGTGCTGCGGCAGGGCGGCCCCAACGATCCGTCCATCGGGGCCTACGCCCTCACGCTGCAAGGGGTAGTCAACCCCGCGCCGACGGCTGCACCGACCCTCCTGGCCCTGGGCCAGCCCGTGACCGGTACGATTACCCAGGACGCTTATCAGGTTCGGTATACGGTGCAAGCCAGGGCCGGCACGGCCCTGCTCGTGACGATGGAAGCCGCCCCCGGCTCGACGCTCGACCCGATGGTCGCCCTGCTGGATGCCGGGAACAACCTGCTGCTGATCAACGACAACGCCTCCAAATCGACCCGAAACGCCGCCCTCATCTACGATGTATCGAAGGATGCAACCTATACCATCCTGGCGACCCGCGCGCAGGAGGCGGCGGGCACGACCACTGGCGCATACATCCTGAAAGTCGAGGCACGCCAGCCGACCACGCCCACCCCACCGCCGACGGGCGCGCCGCCCCAGGTCGTGCCCATCAGCTACGGCGGCACGGCCAGCGACGCGATCAGCGCGCAGCGCTACCTGTATTACTACACCTTCCAGGGCCACGCGGGCGACGTGATCTCGATCCGTCTCAGCCACGTGCCCGGCAGCACGCTCGATCCGCTGCTCTACCTTTACATGTACAGCCCGCAGCCGAAACTGCTGGCGGCCAATAATGACCTCACCCCTGGCAACGTGGATGCGGCCATTGTCAAATTCAAACTGCCGCAGTCCGGCCCCTATCTGATCGTGGCGACGCGCATGGGCGCAGCCCAGGGCAAGACCGAGGGCAATTTTATCTTGACGCTGAACCGGGATGAGTAAAACACATCGCCCCCCCACACCCTTGACGAAAGGGAACTTCCCCGTCACTCGGAGTCACTTGCTCACCTTGTCTCCCCCTCTCCAGTTGGAGAGGGGGCCGGGGGGTGAGGTCAACCCCAAATCCTCTCCCCCTCTCTGCTTGCGGAGAGGGGGCCGGGGGGTGAGGTTAACCCTTCTCCTCTTTCTCCTGCTCATCCTTGCGCCCCTGCCCATTCGTGCGCAGTCAGCCAGCCTGTCCTACGGGCAGACTGTGACCGGACGCATTACCAACGAGACCTTTCGGATCGTCTATACTTTCGAGGGGCGGCAGGGCGACATCGTAGACGTGACGCTCCGCCGCACCGATGGCAATCTTGACCCGATGCTCATCCTGACCGACGATCAGAACAACCTGATCGCCCGCAATGACGACAGCGCAGCCAGCTTCGATGCTGCCTTGCTCTCGCAGCAGCTTCCCCACGACGGCCTGTACTTCCTGATCGTGACACGTTTCGGGCAGGAACGCGGCATGACTATCGGCGGCTATTCGCTGACGCTCTCGCACGTCGGCCTGACCACGCCTTCCGGCGCAACCCTGCAATATGGCGACAGCGTGGTCGGTGAACTGGGCGGCGATCAATTCCAGCAGGTTTACGCCTTCCAGGCCACGCGCGGCGATATTATCCGGGCCGCCATGCAGCGCATCTCCGGCAATCTTGACCCGCTGCTCGTCCTGGCTGACGCACAGGGAACCGTCCTGGTGGTGAACGACGAAGACCCGGACAGCCCTGGCTCGCTGGATGCAGCCATCACCGATCTGCGCATCAAAAAGACGGGAACCTACCTGCTGGTTGCCACGCGCTTCGGGCGCGAAGCGGGCGAAAGTCATGGCGGCTATTCGCTCACGCTGGATCGCCTGCCGCCGCAGTCGCTGGGCAAAGTGCCCGAAAAGGCCATCCTGCTCGATTACGGCAGCAGCGTCACCGGCGCTATAGACAACGACAGCGTAATGCGCTTTTACCTGATCGACGCGCACAAGGGCGACGTGTTGAGCATCAACGTCGAGCGGACGCGCGGCAATCTTGACCCGACCCTGACGCTCCTCACCGCGGATCTGAAAGAGCTGGCCGCCAACGACAGCGGTCAGCGCGGCCAGAATGCCCGCATTTCGACCTACGTCGTGCCGTCCGACGGTGACTATATCCTGATGGTCTCGCGCTTCAACCGCGACAAGGGCATCACGGCGGGCAGCTACACGCTCTCGCTGGTCGGGCGAGTCGGTGTCGCCGTCGGGCCGGGAGGCAAAGCGACGCTCCCCTACAACAGCGCCGTCAATGCCATCATCGACGACGGCAACGTCGCGCAGCAGTATACTTTTGCCGGGACAGCGGGCGATGTCGTGACCATCAGTATGGAAACGTCGTCGGGCAACCTGGCCTGCCAGCTGGTCCTGCTCGACCCTTCCCGCAAGCAGATCGCGCTCGACGATCCGGGCACGGGCAGTGCCCGGCTGAACAAGCTGAAACTATCCGCTACAGGAATGTATACGATTGTCGCTTCACGCCGGGGCCGCGAAAAAGGATCGTCGCGGGGTGCCTACCTCTTGATGCTGACGCACGAGAAATGACCGTCAGGGCACCGTGCTCCACTCGGTCTGGCGCTGCGAGATCGCCCACCCATTGCGACGGTGTGTCAGGATGGCTCGCCCGCCCTCACCCGATTCGTCGCCGATGCGCCGCCAGAAGTTCATCACAATGTCACCGTTGGGCCGGGTCTCTTCGATTGTGAATTCGCACAATTCGAGGGAATACAGCGTGCCCCGCGAGCAGGCTGCGCACCGGAATTTCTCGTGTTCGTCCAGATTGATCGTATAGTGGCGATTGGCCGTATACAGCCAGGCATAAACCTGCCCGGTAGGCAGATAGCCCTTCACCAGTGCTGTGTTACCAGGAGCTTTCTGCTCGAAAAAGGTTCGGATGATGAATTCGACAAGGTTATCAGGCAGTGCCCACACCGAAAACCCAGAGTTTGTCAACGTCACACCTTCCCCATCCGCACCCGGAGATTACGCTACAATACTCCATACGCCAGAGGCTCGTTCGTTGGATTGGCACGGATGTTACTCTGCTGCCACTTGCTGGCCGCAATATGCTTATTATCCGTAAAAACACTGTAAAAGAGCAAAGGGGATTCCTGTAGCAATATTATAAACGCTAACGCCAATTGCGTTTCGACCCTCATAGAAACAGAAAAGGAATGAACCGGCATGGCAACGACAACCCCAACTTATCCCGATCTCGGCGGCAAAGTGGCTGTGATCAGCGGCGCGGGCGGCAACCTGGGCCTGGCCGTCACCCGGCGCTTGTACGCCGAAAACGTCCGGCTTGCGCTCATTGATCGCAACGAAGATCGCCTTCGCCAGACACTTCGCGCCGAGGGCATTGACGATAGCAAGGTGCTGATCGGCCCGGTGGACTTGCTCAAGAAATCCGACATCGACTCGTTTGTGGATCGAGTCGTTGCCATGTTCGGCCAGATCGACATCCTGGTCAATACGGCTGGCGGCTGGCGGCCTAGTTCGCCCGTTCACGAATTGGATGAAAGCCAGTGGGATTTCCTGGTCAACCTGAACGTCAAAACGACTTTTCTGCTCAGTTCTGCGGTGGCGCGGCGCATGGTCGAGAAAGGCAACCCAGGTCGAATCATCAGTGTGGCAGGGCGAGCAGCCCTGAAAGGGGACGCCAACACGGCAGCCTACAGCGTCGGCAAGGCGGGCATTCTACGCCTGACGGAGAGCATGTCCGCCGAACTGCTTGAGCGTGGCATCACCGTAAACGCCGTGCTGCCCAGCACCATCGATACCCCGCAAAATCGCCAGGGATCGCCCGATGCCGATTTCAGCAAATGGGTCAGCGCCGACTCGATTGCCGGGGTGATCGCCTTTCTGGCATCCCAGGCGGCGCGAGACATCAGCGGAGCCGCGATTCCGGTCTATGGGCGCTCCTGACTATCCGGCGAAGATCGAATCGCCCAGGAATACGGCTTCGCTATGAGGATAGTTGAAGTGCGCGACTTGAACGGCGATCCAGACAGCAAGAGTCAGACCCATTGAGGCGACGAGGCTCCGTTTGAGGAGTTGGGTGGGCATGTGCGCGCGTCGAAGTTCAAGATAGTCTGCATCGTACTGATAATTTTAGCGCATGGTTCCTGCCCGCAAATCAGACGCCCGGAACAGAGCGATTCCACCCTTGACAGACTAGAACATATGTGCTATATTCCATCGGTGGGTGGCCCTACCATGCTAAATCTCTATAACCAGACTCTGTCTGGAGGAATGACACCTGATCCACATGCCTGTTAAACAGGCGATCAGGCAGCAGGTTTTCCTTCTCGCACAGCGGACAGTGCAGGCTTTTCTTCGGGCACGCGGCGCACCACCAGACGGCCCAGGCCCGCCGCTGCCAGGATGATCCCGACCAGGATCAGGGGCAGGTAGTAGCGCTGCCAGTTGAGCGGAACAGCCAGCGACGAGAAGAACGTGGCCGCTGTCCAGATCAGGATCGCCCACGCCACCAGGTCGCGGTGCAGGGCGTCGTAAACCAGCGCCAGCAGTCCGATACCCATCAAGACCGTCAGTGCCGCGCCAACCAGCGGCCCCCAGTCCCACCCATCCACTGCCGACTGCTGGTAGGCCGCGATCTGCGTATCAAGCACACCCGCCCAATTCGGTAGTTCGTAATACTGCGGCGGCGTCAGGAAGGGTTGCGTGATGATCGCCTGCAAGCGCTGGCCCAGGCTGTCGAACGCCAGTGGATTGCCCTGTGTCTGCAAGGTCAGCAAATCGCTGCGCGCCGTGATCGTCTCACGGATCGCGCCCACCGGATTATTCCAGTAGGCCGGGTTGAGTGCGAACCAGGTGAACATGGCTACTATTGCTGCCAGACCGGCCCGCGCCAGCGGACGCCACGAGCGCTCGCGGGCCAGCCCGGCCAGCAGCGCCGCCAGCAGCGCCGCCGCTGCTGTGACGACTCCGGTTTGCTTGGCGGCCATCGCCAGCCCCGCCAGCAAGCCCAGGATAGCGTAGCGCAGCGGCAGTGGGATACGCCGCATAAAGCCGCTGGCGGTGGCGGAATGTTCGGCAATGATCATGGCGAGCAGCCAGCACATTGTCGCCAGGATCGCCGTCATCAAGCTGCCTTCCATCATCGCCCGCCGTCCATTGAGCAGGATGACCGGATGCAGAGCGTACAGCAGTGCCGATGGGTAGGCCAGCGAACGCAGCCGAAGCTGCCAACCCAGCAGAAACACCGGGATAACTCCCAGCGCCGCCAGCATCGCCGACGGCCAGCGCGCCACATGGAGCGCGTCGTCGGCTGGCACGTTGCCGTGCTGCTGGTTCCAGTCGAAGGGCATCGCCCAGGCGAAAATGCCCGGCAATCTGGCTGCATCGCGCCCGTCCAGCATCCAGGCCACGCCGATCAGAGTCTTGTTGAGCGTCCCGTTGATCAACCGCAGGTATTGTTCGGTGTCCCGTTCGACGGGCGGCTGGAACGCGATCCGGTTCAGTTGGCCCCGCGCCAGGTAAAACGTATCGCGTGCCATCGCCATCTGCATGAACTCGTCCCCATGAACCGGGACGGAGAACACGCCCGCCAGGATATACAGCATCAGGGCCAGGAGGAATGCGCCATCCGCAGCGCGCTTACGCCCATCAGACATGGCGAAGGTCCTTATGAAGCCTCTGGGCCAGCACGCTCAGGGCAAGCGCGCTCAACACCGCCCAGAGGGCCGCCAGCGGCAGGTAATAGCGCTGCCAGGGAACCGGCGTCAGGAGAAAGATCATCATGAACACAAACACGCTGACTGCGGCCAACAGCCGCCGCCAGCGTCCCGGCGATCCGAGCAGCACGTACAGTCCGAATGCCGCCAGCGGAACAACAAGGAAGGACAATGCACCCAGGCGTATGCCCGCCAATCCGGAGGTCTCGTAGGCAACGATCTGCCCGCCGATCCAATCCGGCCAACCCTTCCTGTCTTCGTAGTACTGCGGGTCGCCAAACGGCTCGCGCAGCAGTGTCAAAGCACGCTCGCTCAGGCTCTTGTAGCCGCCGTAAGCGGCGGTCTGCCCGGCCAGCAATGCCTGCCGTAGTCGCAATACTTCACGTGGGGCTTGCAGTGGCGCATTCCACCACGCCGGGTTCAACGCCAGGAAAACGCCAATCGCCAGCAGCGCCGCAACGCCAAGCCGAAACGCTGTCTGTAACCAGCGCCGCCAGCCGAGCACCACCAGCGATACGAAAATGGGAACCAGCACAATCACCGCCGTGTGCTTGGCG
This sequence comes from Chloroflexota bacterium, assembly GCA_021325095.1. Lineage (GTDB taxonomy): Bacteria > Chloroflexota > Anaerolineae > Aggregatilineales > UBA2796 > JAJPHV01. Next base: position 93,612 of record JAJPHV010000124.1, read on the forward strand.
GCCAGTGCCAGCCCGGAAGCAACGCCCAGTGTGAGCCAGTCTCGCCAGGACTCCCTTTTGCGCCACACGTGGCGGGCAAGGATCAGGCCCACCCAGATCGCCAGCGCTGAAAAGAGAAACGTCGCTCCCTCGAACACGGCCCGGCGGCCATTCAGCAGCACAGCAGGTGTCAGGGCATAAGCCCCCGCGCCGATCCAGGCCGTACTACGTCCGCCGATTTGTTGCCCGACAGCGAAGACGACGGCAACACTGAGCGCCGTCATCAGCGTCGAGGTGAGCCGTGAAACGAACAACAATGGCATTGCCGGGATGTGCCCTGTCCGGGCGTTGAAATCCCAATCCGCGCCCCACAGCCATTGCTCGTTAATGTCGTTACTCGTCCAGCCCATCAGCGACGCACCCAGGCCAATTGCATACTTGGACAGCACGCCGTTCACCAGCCGCAACTGCTGGTCGGTGGCCGCGTGCGGATCGGGCGGCGGATTACGGAAAAAGACCGATTGGAGATCGCCTTCACCGACCAGTTGAAACCAATCACGGCTCATATAAATTATGGTTGACTCGTCACCATGAAAGGGCACGGCAGCCATACCCGCGACCACGTACATCACCAGGGCGCTCGTGTACAAAGCATCCAGCAGTCGTTGTCGGAAACGCATTGGCGCTCTTGGATTAGGGATAATGTTGTACATCAGCCTTGCAGCAAAGCGTGCAGATTGTATCGCCCGGCAGTCGGAAGCGAAAGGCAGCGGGGGCAGTTTTTAGTGCAAACCGAAACTCCACGATTTCGCTCTAAAGCCAATACCTTTAAGTTAAGGCGATTTGCCTCACCCCCTGACCCCCTCTCCGCTGCGCAGCGGAGAGGGGAAACCGACCGGCCCAGACTCCCCTCCCCACAAGGTGGAGAGGGGTTGGGGTGAGGCAAACTACAGCCCCTCACATCCTTATCTAAAAGGTATTGGTTCTAAAGCCCATCTTGAAAGGTGAGCCAGCGCAGGCAGGCTGCTGCGATTCCCCCCTCTGCCCAGCCGAGAGGGGGTGAGGTGATAGCCCTTATACGTAGGGACGGTAGCACGGCTCGTACATCTCAGAACGGATAGACGCCAGCAGATCCGGCGGCTGTGGCGCGAGTGCCAGCCCACGCTTGTAGGCTACGTCGGCAACCGCAGCGGCGATCACGGCGGATACTTCTCTGATCCGCGACAGAGGCGGGTAAATGCGCCCCTGCGCCAGGTCGGAAGCCGACACCTCGCCCGCCAGCGCCTTGGCCGAGGCAAAGAACATTTCGTCGGTAACGTGTCTGGCTTTGGCGGCCACCACGCCCAGGCCCACGCCGGGGAAGATATAAGCATTGTTGGCCTGGCCCGGCACATAAGTCTGGCCGTGCACTGTGACTGGATTGAACGGGCTGCCGCTGGCAAAAATGGCGCAGCCGTTTGTCCACGTATAAGCCTCTTCTGCCGTACATTCGGACTTGGATGTCGGATTGGACAGCGCAAAGATGATCGGGCGCGCGTTGAACCTGGCAAGGCCTTCGATCACCGGGCGTGTGAAGGTTCCGGGCTTGCCCGATACGCCGATGATGGCTGTCGGCCTGATCGCTTCGACGGCAGCCTGGAAATCAGCCAGAAAGGCATGCTCGTGAGCAAAGGGGCGCTTGTGTTCGGCTAGGTCGGTGCGACTCTTGACCACCAGCCCTGTCGAATCGACGAACCAGCAGCGCTCGCGGGCTTCCTGCTTTGGCATCCCTTCGTCAGCCATCGCCGACACGATCAGGTCGCCAATGCCGATCCCGGCTTCGCCAGCACCCAGGAACAGCACCTTCTGGTCGGAGAGTCTTCCTCCGGTCAGACGAATGGCCGAGTACAGCCCGGCCAGCGCCACTGCCGCCGTTCCCTGGATATCGTCGTCGAACGTGCAGATGCGCTCACGATACTGCTTGAGCAGACGGAAAGCATTGATGTTCGCAAAGTCCTCGAACTGCAACAGGCAGTTGGGGAAGCGCTCCTGGACCGCTTGTACAAACTCTTCAACCAGATCGTCGTATTCCTCGCCGCGCACCCGGTGTTGCAGCAGGCCAATGTACAACGGGTCTTGCAGCAGTGCATCGTTGTTGGTCCCCGTGTCCAGCGTGATGGGCAGACATTGGGAGGGATGGATCCCGGCGCAGGCCGTGTAGAGTGAGAGTTTGCCCACCGGAATACCCATGCCATAGGCCCCCAGGTCGCCCAGCCCCAGGATTCGCTCGCCATCCGTGACGACGATCACGCGCACGTCGTCCACCGGCCAGTTACGCAGCAGTTGGGCCACGCGCCCGCGATCCTTGATCGAGATGTACAGGCCGCGCGGCCTGCGAAGGATGTGCCCGTACTGCTGGCACGCCTGCCCGACGGTGGGTGTGTAGATGATGGGCATCATCTCCTCGAGGTGATCGACAACTGCCCGGTAGAACAGGGTCGCGTTGCGGTCTTGCAGGCCGACCAGGTAGATATACTTCTCAAGATCAGTTGGCTTGCGGCGATAGTTTTCGAGGACACGGGCCATCTGTTGTTCCATCGTAAAGACGCGCGGCGGCAGCAGCCCGCGCAGACCCAATGCATCCCGTTCTTCTTCGGTGAAGGCTGTGCCTTTGTTCAGCGTCGGGTCGTGCAGCAATGCCACGCCAGTGGGACAATTCCTGGCTGGAGACCTGGTCTTTGCTTTTCGGGGGGACATGAATCTGGACTCCTGGTTTCGTGTGCAGACTGGGCAGAACGAGAAAGGTGCGGTGCAGCGTCAACAGAACACCGTTTGTGAAAACGCCCTCTCCCCCGATTAAACTACCACCAGGCCCGTAACGTTAGTGATGAACGTGACCAAATCACGGTTACGCTTGACCAGTACGCCAGACCAGAGGCACGCCCGGTACGATGTTTCTAAACCGCGCCTCATCCAAAGATGTTACAAAGGCAGCGGCGCGAGCTGGATCACGCCGCTGATCCTGACAACCTGGACTGTTTTCGGATAAGATTGTGAAAGCGATTGTGGGTGAAAGCGAGGTGTGAATGGCTTCCAGGGTGGAGATTGATGATTTTGATCGAGGCGTCGCCTTTGGCGAAAGCCTGGGCATCGAGGTGCCGACCCGCTATGGGCGCGACACGCACGCTGCCTTTAGCACCATTTTGGCGGTGGACTCGCTGCTGACGCCCCTCATTCTGGGCATGAGCCGCCGGACGGTGATGTTATGCCAGTTGCTGGCGGGCGGCCTGCTCTGGCTGCGCCGCGACGATTCCGACCTGACCTTGCGGCAGCGCCTTCAGATCGAGGCCACTGCCGGCCTGGTGCTGCTGGTGCTGGCGCTGCGCGGCACAATCACGCGCAGGCTGTTGGATCGGCTCTACCTGTTCATCGGCGGCGTGTTGATTATCGCCAACAGCCTGATGACGGAGACAGATTAGGATTCAGCGGCACTAATGCAGCTTGCCGTGCAGCGTGACCGGCCCGGCCCACCCCGCCGGGTACAGCGCCACGTCCAGCGCCGCCCACAGGCGGCGCGCCGTATGGTAATCGACGCGGCACCACCACGCTTCATCACCGATCCAGCCCAGGATGTCATAGACATGCAGGTCGGGATTGCGCATGATCTCGAAGCGTGTTGTCAATTCGGGCACGGGCGCACACAGAGGGGCCGTCTTCGCCATGCCCAGCACGTGGCGGGACTTTTCCGGGAACAACAGGCGCGTCAGGATGCTCCACAACTGGTGGGCAGCCTGTGCCGTCAGACGCTGCGTCCAGCGGCTTGATCCCACATCCAGACCACCGACGATGATGGTGTTGTCGTCGGTTTCATATACGACGAAGATGTCGCTGGTTAAGCCGTATATCGTCCTGGCCTGCGCAAATCGACTGTCCACGCCAACGTCCCTTTCACGTTGCTTTCGACGTGCTGGCAAAAACAGCTCGCCGTTCAGTATCGTCACAATTCTATACTCTTTTATAGTATAAACCGTACTCTTTCACGACGCTTCTACGCTCAATTTCTGACACAATCCTGACACAAGCGCGCCATCAAATTGATCGCAACAGAATACACGTCTTGCCAGTTCGAAAAGTTCCTTTGGGCAGTTCACAGAGACCTGTGCCTCTATTTCCTATCACATTTCTCATGGTGCCATACGTTGAGAACGGTCATCCCTGGTATAATGGGCCTGTAGAAGCCGATTGCATCCGGAGGATGGCACGATGCGGCGTCTGATGTTCTTCGCCGGGGGCCTCCTGTGCGGCGTCATGATCGGCGCGACGGTGGCGTTACTGCTGACTCCTGCATCCGGCGACGCGATGCGGGAAGACGCGCGGCATCGCTTCGACGACATGCTGTCCGAAGCGCGGCGCGCATCGGAACAGCGGCGCAGGGAATTGGAGGCGCAACTGGCCCAGATGACCAGCCCTGCGTCCACCGAAACCGCGATCAAGCCTGCCTAAGCAGCACAGTCCTGGCCCCACAAAGCCCCCTCGACTGCTGAGGGGGTTTTGATTAACACTGAAGATAGGAACGAACCAATGCCCAAGACTGAACGCGCCGAAGGACATGTCCTGGTCGTCGGAGCCGCCGGAATCGATGTCAAAGGTCGCCCCGACCTCGCTATAGAACCTGGCATCATTACGCCGGGCCAGATTCGATTCGGGCTGGGCGGTGTGGCGCGCAACATTGCCGAGAACCTGGCCCGTCTGGAGGTTCCAACGGTTTTGCTAACGGCCATCGGCGACGACGCCAACGGCCAGATTATGCTGGACAAGTGCAGGGCGGCAGGGATTGATATGTCGCACGTGGCGCGGATTGCGGGCGAGCGCACGGGCAGCTATATCCGGCTGTCCGGCAGCGAGCACGACCTTGATCTGGGTGTGTTTGACTACAGCATCATCGAGCACATCACGCCCGATTTCCTGCGCGCTCAGTCCACACTGTTCGCCGAGGCGTCGCTGGTAGTGATCGATGCCAACCTGTCGCCGCAGGCACTGGACATGGTTTTCCGGCTGGCGGAGACACACCGCGTGCCTGTTTGTGCCGACCCGACCTCGGCGGCCCTGGCAGGTAAGCTGTGTGACTACCTGCCGAAGCTGTACATGATTGCGCCGAACAGTGCCGAAACCGCCGCGCTGTGCGGCATTCCCATCCCGGCTCACAACGCCGAAACGGGCATCCGGGCGGCGCGGCATCTGGTGGCGCTCGGCGTGGAGATTGCGATTGTGACGCTGGCCGAACAGGGCCTGGCCTACGCCGATAGTTCCGGCGGCGGGCACATCCCGGCCATTCGCACCCACATCGAGGACACGACAGGCGCGGGCGACGCACTTACGGCAGGTGTGATCTTCGGGCTGCTCAACGACGTGCCGCTGGACGAGGCGATGCGCCTCGGCGTGTCCGCGGCCACGCTCACGCTGCGCAGCCCGGAGGCGGTTGTGCCCGAACTGACGCAAGAGCTTCTGTACGACGAACTGGTCATCTAGTTGCGCATTTCCCCGCATCCATATAATGGGTAGCCATACCTTCTAGCGTTATTGCCAAGTGGAGACCCATATTATGTTTTCGCAACGTGATGAGAGTGACCCCGACCATCGGAATAATGCGCCCAAGATCATCATCAATGGGCAAGAGATCGACCTGAATCAGTATGCCCAATCCGGCCAGATACCCCCCCGGATCGTCGTCAACGGGCGGGAAATCGACCTCAACCAGCTTGCACAATCCGGCGGGCAGGCCGCGCCGCAGGTGCAGATCGTGTCCAGCCAGCGCCCGCGCCGCCGTTCGGCAGGCTGTGGCTGTCTGGGCATCGTGTTCGCCCTCATTATCGCGCTGGTGACGATTGGCGGGATTGCGGCAGCCATTCTGGCTGTGTTCAGCCCTAACCTGCTCATGGGCGCGATGACGGCCATTACCGGGGTCAGAGCGCCCGAAACGCGCAAGATCGCCAGCGACGCCAGCAACTTCGATCCATTCGGCGCCTACGACGAGATCAGCGCCTTTGCGGGCCAGGACGCGCAGCTTATCGAGATCAACGCCAGCTACGTGCGCGCCGACGGCACGATGGACTTGACGGCGACCTATTCGCCTTCGCCATATGCCGATTACAAATTTGCCCGTGAAGTAGCGCGACCAGGCGACGCGCCGCCTGTCGGGGTTGCAGGCTCAACGACTGGCCCCTGGTACGAGCCGATCACCATCCGCGCTTTCCAGCCGGGGCAGCGGCGGCGCACGTCAATCTCCAAAGGCGGCGTGCGGACGAGCTTCGATTGGGTCAATGAGGGTCTGGTGAAGGATGTCTCCGATCCGACCAGCAGCCTGTCGCCTGAATTCATAGCCAGGCCGCAATGCAGCACTGCCGATCTGTGGAAAGCGGCGCTCGAAGAAGATGCGCCGAGGGATGCTGTCGCCGTCATCCGCTATGACAAAAACGGCTATTCGTTTGTCATCAGCGGTGCGGGCGTCAATCTGCGGTTCGACATGGCGTGCAGGTTGAAAACGCGCTGACCCAGCCACAGACATTCGGGGTGGAGAAACCGTGCAGCCCCGATTGGCTCCGCCGGGGCTGCGACCTGATCTGTTGTGCCGCTCCATGAACTGAACCAGATTCCTATCCGCCTGCAAAAATCCTGTCGCAGACCTGTAAAAATCTTGTAAATACGGCATCCACCAAATCCGTTCCTATGATCGACTGCGTATCTTGCAGTGTGAAGGTCTGGCATCCCACGTGATCAAACAGCCGGCTGGTGGGTTGCGCCTTCCTGAATCAATCGGTCACTATGAAGGAAATGGCGAAATGTCCAACACTCTTTCCCGTCGTGATGTTTTGAAGGGAAGCGCCTTGCTCGCAGCCGCTTCGGCACTGGGGTTCACCGGCGTATTTGGTCTGCGCCGCGCCTTTGCCGCCGACGATGACGCCAAGACGATTGTCACCGTTGCCGCCACCGCCGAAACGTTTGCTACCACCCATTACTATCGCGCGCTGACCGAAAAGAGCCTGAGCCTGAGCGAGGGCGAAAAGACCTACATGCTCGCAGCGCTGGAATCCGAGTTCGACCACCTTCAGTTCTTGAAGGCCAATGGCGGCGCAGCCCTTCAGGACAAGTTCTACTTCCCGAAAGGGACATTCTCCAACAAGAAGACGCTCGGCGCGGTCACGTCCATCGCGGAGACCGTCTTTGTCGGCGCTTACGTGGCCGCAACCCACAGCTTCGCCAAGCTCGGCGCACCCGAACTGGCAGCCGTCGCGGCCCAGGTTGCGGTGGTCGAAGGCCAACACCTGCTGTTCATGCGCGGGCTGGCGGGTGAGAAAGTACCCAACAACATCGCCCTGGCCGATCCGATCTTCATGAACGTGGGTGACGCTGTGCCCGTCGTGACGCCGCTGCTGGACGGCAAGAAGCCCGCCAGCGGCCCACTGGCGGTTGATTTCGAGACATCGGCTTACCAGTATCCAGGGGACGATGCAATCAAGAAGCTGATCGGCAAAGGGCTGCTGACTGCAACTAAGCCCTTCACGGCGATGGGCAGCGTGGCCGCTGCAACGATGGCCGCAACGATGTCCAAGTAGGCTTTCCCGTCCAGACTTTAACTTCGCGCACCGGTACAGCGACCTTGCTGTACCGGTGTAGTGGACACCCGTTTCTGAATCTGAACGTGGAACTCGCCCTGTTCAAGTCTGCGTCTCGTTGGCAGGGACAGGCTCGGCGAGGATTTCTCGCGCCCGGCTCAACACCGCCTCTTGAAGCTCTTGCGGCGCCACAACCTCAAGCCAAAAAACGGTGCGTAGGCAATGGCAACACGGCTCAAGGTGACATTAATAGGCAATAGATCGGAACACTAGGAAAGCATGTTATCGCCCCAATCCTTGATCTGATACTCCCTCACGACGCCTTCCAGGAAGAACGGATCTGACCTGGCAAAGGCTTCAGCCGCGGCCCGGCTGCGGAAGAGTGCCATATTTCCGCCTCCCGGGTCGGTGAAAGGCCCTACTCCAACCACCTCGCCGCGGGCAAGGAACTGATCCAGGAATGCCTTGTGACGTGGAAAGACAGCCATAACCTCGTCACGAGTTTTTCCTCCGCTGCTGCCAATCACCGCAAATAACATTCCAGTGAACTCCCTTCTGCAACGCCGCCAGTATTGCGTTTTACCCTGTCCGATAGCTGATGCTTTGCTCGGGCGATTGTCGCCTACTACTATGACGAACAGCAGTTCGCAGAATCGACACCCTCAAAGACCCGTTTTGAGTCTCCAGATCGCTTATGACACTGATTCGGGGGTGAGTGATAAGACGAACCCCTTTCCAATCGGAAAGGGGTTCGGAAAGGGTAAACCCTAGCGGGCCGCCACCTCGCCGCCCTCGCCCAGTTCGGGCGTGTCGGCAATGGCGTCCAGGTCGATCTCAGCATCGGCGTCGAGCGCGCCCTGGCTTTCCAGCGTGGTGTTCGGCGCAATCAACTCGCGGTCACGGTAGGTATGGAAACCCGTACCCGCCGGGATCAGCTTGCCGATGATCACATTTTCCTTCAGGCCATACAGTCGGTCTTCCTTACCCTCGATGGCCGCGCCCGCCAGCACCTTGATCGTGTGCTGGAAGCTGGACGCCGACAGGAAGCTGTCCGTGTTCAGCGCCGCTTTGGTCACGCCCAGCAACACAGGCACACCTGCCGCCGGTTCCTTGCCTTCCGCGATCAACTTCTCATTGATGTCGAGCAGCATCAGCTTGTCGATCAGCTCGCCGGGCAGCAGGTCGCTGTCGCCGCTCTTGGTGATCTGCACCTTCGACAGCATCTTGCGAATGATGATCTCGAAGTGCTTGTCGGCGATGTTCACGCCCTGGTTGCGGTACACGTCCTGCACCTCAGCCAGCAGGTACAACTGGCAGGCTTCGGCGCCCTGGATGCGCAGGATACGGTGCGGATTCTTCGCGCCTTCCGTCAACTGCTGCCCCGCCTTGACCTGCGCGCCGTCAAAGGCTTGCGGCGTCAGGCGTGCACTGGACGGAATCTCATACTCACGTTCCTCACGACGTTCGTAGCGAATATACAGCGTGTGCCCTTCCAGGTGCACCGTGCCGCCCATCTTGGCGACCAGCGTGGCCGTGACGTTGCCCTCGTTATCGATCTGCTGGGCAAGTACCTGGCCTTCGGTGATTTCCTGTTCGTCCTCAACCATCAGTTCCCAGTCCACCGGGATGGTGTGCTGTTCGCTGAAGACTTCGCTGTTGATGACCTTCGCAATACGGACGCCTTCGACTTTGGTGAGCCGCAGCGTGCCATCAATGTCAGTCATGACCGCTTCGCCCTTCGGCTTCTTGCGGGCCTCGAACAGTTCCTCGACGCGCGGCAGACCGCTGGTGATGTCACCGGACGCCTGGGCCGTACCGCCCGTGTGGAAGGTACGCAGCGTCAATTGCGTGCCGGGTTCGCCGATGGACTGCGCCGCGACGATACCGACTGCCGCGCCGATCTCCACCAGTTCACCACGCCCCAGATCGCGCCCGTAGCAATACGCGCATATGCCGTGCATCAACGCACAACTCATCGGGCTGCGGACAAAGACCTCCTCGATCCCAGCGGCGACGATGGCATCGGCCACGTCTTCGTCGATCATGCCGTTGCGGTCAACGAGCAGTTCGCCCGTCTGCGGGTGATAGTGCGGCTTGGCCGCGCAGCGTCCGACGATGCGTTCCTGGATCGTCTGGCCGGCGATGTTGTCCGACTTGCGAATCCACATCCCGGCTTCTGTACCGCAGTCCAGACGGTTCACGATCACGTCCTGAGCCACATCCACCAGACGGCGTGTCAGATACCCGGCATCCGCCGTGCGGAGGGCGGTGTCGGCCAGACCTTTACGCGCACCGTGCGTCGAGATGAAGTATTCAAGCGCGGTCAGGCCCATACGGAAGTGGCTGCGGATGGGCAGGTCGATGATACGCCCCGACGGGTCGGCCATCAGGCCGCGCATCCCGGAAAGCTGGGTGATCGGGCCAAAACCGCCCTTTGTCGAGCCGGACAGGGCCATGATGGCAATCGGGCCGAACGGGTCAAGCGTATCCTTGATCACGTCGCCGAGCTTGGTCTTGGCGTCCGTCCAGATGTCCACTGTCTTTTGATAGCGCTCGTCTTCCGTCAGCAGGCCGCGCCGGAAGTCGCGCTCGGCGCGCTCGATTTCGCTGCTGGCCGTCGCCAGAATCTCCTGACGCTCCGCCGGAACCGTCAGGTCGGACACGGCAATGGTCGTGCCGGAAACCGTTGCATAGTGGAAGCCCAGGTTTTTGATGGCATCCACGATGTCGGTGGTGCGATCTGCGCCCAACCGCTGGTAAGACTTGGCGACCAGGTTCTGCAACTGCTTCTTGCCCATCGTTTCCTGGACGAAGCGCATTTCGTCGGGCAGGATGCGATTGAAGATGGCCCGGCCTATGGTTGTGATCTCCGCTTTGCCCTGGGGTTCGCGGTTGTCGTAGATGTTGCCGAGCAGGATCGGCGTGTGCAGCTTGACCAGCCCCAGGCCATACAGGTATTCGACCTCATCCATGTCGATGACATGGCGGCGCTCGGCCAAGTTGGCGATCTCCAGATCGGCGAACGACTGGTTTTTCGCCAGCAACTGTGTGAAGTCGTAACCGTTGAACACGGCCACGTCCACATCGCCGGCCAGGACGGCATTCAACAGGTTGACCTCGGCAGTTTCCTTCTTACTGGTCTTGGTAAAGACCTTGACTTCGTTGCCCTCATACAGGCGGTGGTGTTCCACCCAGCGCTGCCCGGACGTGTTGAAGGCGACGCCCAGTTTCAGGCCCCTGCCGCGAATTTCTTCCTGATGACGGAAATCGTTGGCGCGGTCCTTACGTGCGATCAGGTCAGCCGTCGGGTCCATCGTCAGGTAGTAGTTGCCAAGCACCATGTCCTTCGACGGACCAACAATCGGCTGGCCGTCGGCGGGCTTGAGCAGGTTCTTGGTACTGAGCATGAGGGTGCGCGCTTCCTCGACCGCCTTCTGTGAAAGCGGCACGTGAACGGCCATCTGGTCGCCGTCGAAGTCCGCGTTGAAGGCCGAGCAGACCAGCGGGTGAATCTGGATGGCCTTGCCTTCGACCAACTGCGGCTCGAAGGCCTGAATGCCCAGGCGGTGCAGGGTTGGCGCACGGTTGAGCAGCACCGGGCGCTCCTTGATCACTTCCTCCAGGACTTCCCAGACTTCCGGCTTTTCGCGCTCAATAATACGCTTCGCACCCTTGACGTTGCTGGCATAGTTGTACTGAACCAGCTTGCTGATCACGAATGGGCGGTACAGCTCGAGCGCCATCGTGCGCGGCAGACCGCACTGGTGCAGTTTCAGCTTGGGGCCGATCACGATTACGGAGCGGCCTGAATAGTCAACGCGCTTGCCAAGCAGGTTCCGGCGGAAGCGGCCCTTCTTACCCTTGAGCATATCGCTCAGGGACTTCAACTCGCGGCGCCCACGACGGCTCAGGGCCTTGCCACGCTGACTGTTGTCGATCAGGCTATCCACCGCTTCCTGAAGCATACGCTTCTCGTTGCGCACGATCACGTCCGGCGCACCGAGTTCCAGCAGACGCTTGAGGCGGTTGTTGCGGTTGATGACACGGCGGTACAAGTCGTTCAGGTCGGACGTGGCAAAGCGGCCACCATCCAACTGCACCATCGGGCGCAGGTCGGGCGGGATGACGGGCAAGACAGTCAGGATCATCCACTCCGGGCGATTCTGGCTCTTGCGCAGGCTTTCCACCACCCGCAGGCGCTTGGTCGCCTTCTTCTTGCGCTGCTTGGAGCGTGTGGTGCGCACTTCATTCCACAGTTCGGCAGACAGTTTGTCGAGATCCATGTTCTTAAGGATCTCGTAAAACGCCTCAGCGCCCATATCGGCCTTGAAGACATTGCCGTAGCGCGCTTTCAACTCGCGGAAGCGCGGCTCGCCCAGAAACATGAGCGGTTGCAGGCTTTGCAGTTCCTGGCGCTGGTCAATGGCAAGGGCGCGAGCGCGGCTGATGCGGCTCTGGCGCTCATCCTGGAGGACTTCGATCTCCTCGGCAGCGGTCGCGCTGCGCTCGTCGGCGCGCAGGTCGAGCCGGGCCAGTTCTTGCTGGCGGCGCTCCTCGATTTCGGATTGAATTTCGCTCAGGCGGGCCGTCACGGCCTGCTGAACGCGGCTCAGGACTTCGTTGTTCACGAATTCGCCTGCATCGGCGATCATCTCGCCCGCTGACTCAAAGACCAGCGGCGCGCTCAGGGTCTGGCCTTTCAGCGACTCGATGCGGCGCTGAAGGCTCTGGCCTTCCTTCATGATCTCGTCGGAGAGGCGATCCCGCTCCTCATTGAAGCGGTTGTGAATACTGTCGATCTGGGCCTGAAGCTCACTCAGGTCAGTATCGCGGGACTGCTTGATGGCTTCGATCTTGTCGTCCAGGTCATCGCCAGCGCTGCTTTCCAGGCGGCTGATCTCGTCGTCAATGCGTTTAATGGCCTTGCTGCGCGCATCTTCGTCCACCGTCGTGATCACGTACTGCGCGAAATAAAGCACCCGATCCAGGTTGCGGCGGCTCACGTCCAACAGCAGGCCCAGGTAGCTCGGCACGCGGCGCGTATACCAGACGTGCGCAACCGGCGCGGCCAGTTCGATGTGGCCCATCCGTTCACGGCGCACAGAGGTGCGGGTGACTTCGACGCCGCACTTGTCGCAGACGATCCCCTTGTAGCGCACATTCTTGTACTTGCCACAGTAGCATTGCCAGTCTTTGGTCGGCCCAAAGATGGCCTCGCAAAACAACCCGTCCTTTTCAGGGCGCAGACGACGATAATTGATCGTCTCCGGTTTCGTGACCTCGCCGTAAGACCAGGATATGATCTGCTCCGGGGAAGCCAGACTGATCCGCAGCGCGCTAAAATCTTTCGCCTCCAAGGCGTTCCTCCTCTGCGCTAGTGTGAACAGAAAAGTGAGTGACCAATCGGCATTACGCCAATGAATGGATCGAACCGAAAATGCCCGGCACGAGCAGGATTAGGGAACGAGAGAACAGGACAGGCCGCGAGAACGCCAAAAAAGCGCAAGGAACCTTCTTCCAGCGCTGCGATTTTGGACACGCGGACCCTCTACCAGCCATATCGTATTGAGAGGGAAGTATACCGCAGAATCAGGATATGTCAAGGGTCGCCGCGTACAACGAAGCGCACAGTACAGACTCGGAAAGGATCGTTCGATTGACAGATTGACTACAATACTACAAAAGACACGGTCTGGAAGCATGAGTCAGGCTTGAACTTATCCGATGAAGGACATCCCCGTTGGGCAGTCTGATCTGATAAATACCGGGCGCGAGGCGTTGAACCAGGGCGCGTGGCAGGAAGCGCGTGCCAGCTTTGAGGCAGCCCTGGCGCTTTCAGAAACTCCTGAAGCGCTGGAAGGGCTGGGCATCGCTGCCATGTGCCTTGACGATGCCGCTACAGTATTCGATGCACGGGAACGCGCTTACCGGCTTTATCGTGAGCGCGGCGACAGACGGGCAGCGGCAAGGGTTGCAACGTGGCTGGCCTGGAATTACAAAGATTTTCGCGGTGAGGAAGCCATCATGAACGGCTGGCTGCGGCGCGCCCACCGCCTGATCGACGATCTGGACCCCGGCCCGGAACACGTCTGGCTTGCCGCTCGTGAAGCGGGCCTGGTGATCGACCATGATGCCGAACGCGCCAGGCAACTTGCTTCCGAAGCAGTTAAACAGGCGCGTTCGCTTGGTCTGATTGACTTGGAAATGCTGGCTTTGTCGGTGGAAGGCATCGCCCTGGTCACTTTGGGCCAGGTTGATGAAGGCATGGCCCTCCTGGATGAAGTGGCAGCAGCGACAGCCGCAGGTGAAGTGAAGGATCCCGCGATGATGGGCCTGACCTGCTGCAATATTATCTCCGGCTGCCAGCAGGTCTTCGATTTTGAGCGCGCTGCCCAATGGTGCGACAAACTAAAAGCGAGCTGCAAACGCTGGCAGAATCGTCCCCTTTTCGCCGTCTGCCGTATCCATTACGCGGATGTGTTGATGTGGCGCGGGGCATGGGCTGATGCCGAGGCCGAGTTGGCAGCGGCGGCCAATGAATTGCTCGAAGTACGTCCGGCGCAGGTACAGATGGCGACGCTCCGGCTGGCCGAGCTTCGTCACCGGCAGGGCCGCTTTCATGAAGCTGCCGAGCTCTTTGCGCCAGCCCTGGCCTATGCTGCTGCTCAACTTGGGCGTGCCCGGCTCGCCCTCGATGAAGGCGACGCCCGGCTGGCCGCCAATCTGACCCATCGTTACCTGCGCAAGGTTGTTGCCCGCGTGGAGCGGGTGGCGGGGCTTGAGCTGATGGTACAGGCGCAGGTTGCCCTCGGCGAGCTAGAACAGGCGCAGGCTGCCTTTGATGCGCTCCAAGCGCTCGTGGATATTGCGCCCAATGACGTGTTGCGGGCTTCGACAAGCTTTGCCGCCGGGATCATTGCCTCTGCACACAGCGACCACGATACCGCCCGCTGGCGGTTTGAGGATGCGGTTGATCTCTATCAGCAAAACGATGTGCCGTTCGAGGCTGCACGTTGCCGTATCGAACTGGCCCGCGCCTTGTACGCATTGGACGATTGGAAAGCGGCAGCGCAGGAACTCCAGACGGCGCTGGTTTCACTCCGAGAACTGGGGGCCGTCTGGGAGGCCAAACGGGCAGGTGCCCTGTTAGGCGAGATGGAGGCGAAAACTCCTGTCAAGACTGCGCCGTCCACCAACACCGAGCAATTGACCCCGCGCGAGCTTGAAGTGCTCGGCCTGGTTGCCGAAGGGTTGAGCAACCAGGAGATCGCCAACCGCCTGAACCTGAGTGAGCACACCGTACATCGCCACGTGTCGAGCATCCTGGGCAAACTGGGCGTTACCTCGCGCGCTGCGGCAGCCGCCTACGCCGCGCGCCACCGCCCCCACACTGAATAGCCAGATCGGGCTATCGGAACATCTCTCCAAAATAGCCAGAGCAGGGGAAGATATGCCTCGTGTCTTCCTTTACACTGGCTTCATCAAGTTCGGACAGGCCGTGCAGGGGTTCAAAAAGTGGCTCGGCTTGTTGCGGTTAGTGGAGAGGAGCCTGCGATGTCAGCAGTAAGTCCGAAGGTGAGCGGTTCGGCGGCGGTACAAGGTGATCTGTGGGGAGCCAGGGCCAGAGATTGGGCCGATACACAGGAGGGCTTTTCCCGCCAACTCTTTGAGGCCGGTCTTCAGAAACTGGCAGTTGGCGCTGGCAGCTTGCTGCTGGATGTGGGCTGCGGTACGGGCCTGGCCTGCGCAATGGCGGTAGAGCGGGGCGCTAAAGTCAGCGGCATCGACGCCTCGGCCCCTTCCGTTGAAATTGCCAGACAGCGCACACCCAACGGGGATTTCCGCGTCGGTGAGATGGAAGACCTGCCCTACGCCGATCACACCTTCGACGCAGTGACGGGATTCAATTCCTTCCAATACGCCACCAGTCCGGTGAATGCGCTGCGAGAAGCCCACCGCGTCGTCAAACCCGGGGGGAAGGTGCTCATCGCTGTGTGGGGCAAGGCGGAACATTGTGAAGGCGTGGCTGTCCTGAAAGCGCTCGGTTCGCTTTTGCCCCCGCCACCGCCCGGCGCGCCGGGGCCATTTGCACTGTCGGAGGATGGCGCGCTGGAAGCTCTGGTGTCCGAGGCAGGGCTGACTCCGCTCGAATCTGACGATGCCCCGAGCATCTGGACTTTCGCCAATCTGGATGAAGCTCTGCGCGCCTCGCTATCCGCCGGGCCAGCGACCCGTGCCATCCGCCACTCAGGCGAAGAACGGGTCAGGGAAGCTGTGACGCAGGCCCTTGCGCCTTTCAAGACGGCCTCTGGCGGCTACCGGTTGGAGAACGAGTTCCGCTACCTGATCGCAAAGGCTTGAGGGCTGCGACGAGGTGACAGCCCGCGAGTCACCTCGTCATGCGCCAGGCAACTCCTGACTGCCTTCCGCCGCCGATAGTATTGGAAAAGGAGAACAGTATGTATGACGTAATCGTAGTCGGCGCACGCTGTGCTGGCTCCACTACCGCGATGCTGCTGGCCCGCAAGGGCTACCGGGTGCTGGTCGTGGACAAGGCAACATTCCCCAGCGATACGATTTCCACCCACTACATCCACCAACCCGGGGTCAGCCTGCTCAATCGCTGGGGGCTACTGGACAGGGTTATTGCTTCGAACTGTCCCCCTATCGAGCGGACTCGCGTCGATTTTGGCCCGGCGTATTTTACGGCGAACAACCTGCCATCCGATGGAATCAACACGAGCTACGCGCCCCGCCGCACCGTATTCGATCAAATCCTGGTTGATGCCTGCGCCGAGGCAGGCGCGGAAGTGCGCCAGGGCTTTGTCGTCGAGGACATCATTACGGACAGCGGGCGAGTGGCTGGCATTCGCGGCCACACCCAGGGCGGTTCAACAATCACCGAAACTGCCCCGCTGGTGATCGGCGCGGACGGGATGCGCTCGCTCATTGCAGACGCCGTGCAAGCAACAACCTACCATGAGACTCCACCGCTCACCTGCAACTACTATTCGTACTTTAGCGGTGTGCCCCTGGATGGTGCAGAGTTGTATATACGCGAGCGCCGCTTCTTTGTAAGCAGCATGACAAACGATGGATTGACCGGGATTATCGTCATCTTCCCGAACGCCGAGTTCCACGAATTTCGGGCGGACATCGAAGGCCATTTCTTCAAGGCGCTCGACCTCGCGCCCGATTTCGCCGAGCGTGTGCGGCAGGGCAAACGTGAGGAACCCTGGAAGGGAATGGCGAATGTTGCCAATTTCTTCCGCAAGCCTTATGGGCCGGGCTGGGCGCTCGTGGGCGATGCGGGGTATTTCAAAGACCCGATCACGGCGCAGGGCATCACCGATGCCTTCCATAGCGCTGAACTCCTGACCGAAGCCGTTGATGATGGGTTCTGCGGGCGAATGCCAATGGAAGATGCTCTGGCCGCTTACGAAAGGCGGCGCAACGAATCGGTCATGCCCTTGTACCAACTGACGTGCCAGTTTGCCTCCATGGAGCCACCCTCGCCACAAATGCAGCAGCTTTTCGCTGCACTAGCCCATAATCCAACAGAAGCAGATCGCTTTATCGGCACGATTTCTGGGGTGGTACCCATCCCCGAATTCTATGCTCCGACCAATTTGCAGCGGATCGTCGGTCAGGCGATGTCGGCCTGAGCCAGACTTCGCCCTGTCGGGGGCTATGCAACCCCCGACAGTCGTCAGCCATTCGTAGGGACAATCTCCTAGGCTGCCTTTTCCATCCGAATACGTATGGCGGCGTGGTTGTTAATAAGTGCGGTAACCCATGCTGTTCAGCAGTTCGCTGATGGCTGTTTCATATTCGCGGGCGCTTTCCCCGGTTACGCTGATCGCATGGCGTTTCCGCAGCGCTTCCGGCGTAGAGTCGGTGATCTTCGCGCCGCCATGCCAGATCGAGATGATCCGGCAGCCGGCCTGCACTGCCCACTCAACTTCCTGCCGGACAACACTCGAATTCAGGGTATTGGGGCCGACCAGACAGATGAAATATCTGGCTTCTCGAATCCGTTCTTCCAAATGTTCGGCCCACTCGTCGCCCGCCGCGATCTTTTTGTCGATGAAGACTTCCGGTACACCGACGATGCGCAGCCGGGCCTCGACCAGCAGGGCGAAAGCGCTGCTATCCTTGCGGCTGTAGGAGATGAACACGCCGGGCGCCTGCGCCGGTTTTTCGAGCAGTTGCAGCGCTTTGGGCGTGAGGACGTAGTTGGTGATAGTGCGGTTGTTGATGTCGTGTTCCTTGCTCGCCACCGAAAGATACTCGTAGGCAGCCAGCAGTTCAAAGGCGGGCGGACTGAAGTTCTCGTCGGATTTCGTCACCCATTTGGCGCGAAAGTCGATCCGATCCTGGCTGTCGTGATCGCGCTCGATGTAAGGGCTGTCGCTCCACGAAAAACGCCCGCCTATGGAAATCATCGGGCCGATATTGCCGGTAGCAAACAAATAGGCCAGGTCACGCGCGTAATCGTGAATCTGCTGGATCGGATCGGTGGGCCGCGCCAGCTTGAGCGGATTATCCATGCTGCATTCACTCCAAGAAGATTTTGCCAGGATTCAGAATGCCGTTCGGGTCGAGCAAGTCTTTGATCTGGCGCATGACGTTTAACGCCTGGCCGTGCTGCCGCACGATGAATTTGCGCTTGCCAATGCCGACGCCATGTTCGCCCGTCGCCGTGCCTTCCAGGTCGATGGCGCGCTCGACAATCAGCGCATAGGCCGCCTGCACGCGCTCGATGTCGGCAGCCGAATCGGGTTCGTGGATGATGTTGATGTGCAGATTGCCGTCGCCGGCATGGCCGAATTTATAGCCGAGCAAGCCGTGCTCGGTCAGCACGTCATTGGCGTAGAGGACGATTTCCGGATAACGTGAAATCGGCACGCACACGTCCACGATCTGCTGCGCTTTGCCAGGATGCTGCCGCAGGAGCGACTCGTAAGTATGGTGGCGCGCTTCCCACAGGCGATTGCGTTCCTCAAGGCCGCTAGCGGCCCGGAAGTTGATCGCGCCGTTCTGTTCGCAGATCGCCTGGGCCGAAACCAGTCCTTCGCTGTCGCTGGTGCCGTTGAACTCGACAATCAGCGTCGGCGCTTCCACCAAGTCAAGCCCTTTGTCCAGGCGCAAAGCGCGGATTGTCTCGGTGTCCACAAATTCGAGCGCGGAAGGTTCCAGCCCTGCCCCCACAATATCGACCACCGTCTGAATGGCTGGCTCAATGGCCCGGAAGGCAGCCAGGGTTGCGCTGTAGTTGGCAGGCAGCGGTTCAAGTTTGAGCGTCGCCTCGGTGACGAGGCCGAGCGTTCCTTCGGAACCAACGAAGAGATGCAGCAGATCGTAGCCGCTGGAGTCCTTGCGCGCCCGTGTGCCCACGTGCAGCACGTCGCCGTTGGCCTGCACGACTTCCAATCGGAGCACGTTGTCCTTCGTCGCGCCATATTTGATGGTCTTGATGCCGGAGGCATTGTTGGCGATCATGCCGCCGATACTGGCATTTGCGCCGGGTTCGGGCGTGAAAAACAGGCCGTAGCGCTGGAGCGCCTTATTCAGTTCGAGCCGGGTCAGACCCGGCTGCACGTCCACCTGGAAATCCTCGGCCCGCACGTTCAGGATGCGGTTCATGCGGCTGAAATCCATCACGATCCCGCCGTAAACGGCCAGGCTGTTCCCTTCCAGGCTCGTACCAGCGCCCCAGGCTGTGACCGGGATGAGGTTGGCATTGGCGAAGCGCAAGACACGGCTGACCTCCTCGGTGCTTTCCGGCCAGATCACGGCTTCGGGCAGATGCGCTTCGTGAAAGGACTGGTCGCGGGAATGCTGGTCGAGATCGGCAGCTTTGACAGAGACGCGCTCCGGATCGAGCATGGCCGTCAGTTGGGCGATGTGCTCGTCCGTCAGTCTCGTATAGGTTGGCATTGCACAACCCCTTATGCGGTCAATTCGTCGGCAACGGCTACAAGTTCGGCAATCGTCACAGGCTTAACGAGGAAATGGCTGATCCCCTTGTCCGCAACGCGGGCGCGGTACTGATCGTTGGCCGTCACGACGACGATCCGGGTGTTGTCGAAACGCGGCTCACTTCGTAAATAAGTGATCACGCGCGTGCCCGGGGCATCGGGCATTCCCATATCGACAAAAACCAATTCGGGAATGAAGTCGGGCGGCTCCAAAAGCTCCATGGCCTGCGTGGTACTGCGCGCTTCAACCACATCGTAACCCTTCTGGCTGAGGGCTGTGTAGTAGAGAAAGAGTAGATCGTTGTCGTCTTCGACCACCAATACTGTCGGCATCTTTGCACCCTGTCGCCAATGAGCGATCCAAGCACGGTTCCACGCCTATAAATATAAAGCCAACAGGCCAATCGTGCTAACCCTGGTTAGCACTTCCCGCCTGACAGCACACGTCTACTCCCCCCGCGAGTAATTGTGGATGTCGTGCTGCACGGCAAACGTCGCCGCCTCGACCCGGTTGGCGGCGTGCAGCTTGCTCAGGATGGTGCTGATGTGGTTGCGCACGGTTTTGTCGCTCAAAACCAATGCCTCCGCAATCTGCGCATTGCTCTTGCCCTCGGCCAGCAGCCGCAAGACCGCCACTTCGCGCCCGGTCAATTCGCCAAAAGGGTCTGGCGCCTGCGCGCCCTGCTGACGCATCATTGCTAGAACATGCCGTGTCACTGCCGGGTCGAGCGCCGCCGCGCCCTGCCGAACAGCGTCCAGCGCCCGCATCAGTTCACCCGTCCCGACTTGCTTCATGACGTAGCCCACCGCCCCTGCCTGGATCGCGTCGGCAATCAATTCGTCGTTGGCATACGAAGTGAGCATGATGACCTGCGTATCCGGCCAGCGCCGCATGATAGTACGACAGGCGTCGATCCCGCTGCTGCCACGCATCCGAATGTCCATGATCACGACGTTGGGCTGGTATTTTTCACAGGCAGCAACGGCCTCGTCCGCCGATCCGGCCTCGCCTACGACCTCAACATCCTCAATCCGTTCGAGCAGCATCCGCAGGCCCATTCGCACCACTTCATGATCATCGACCAGCAGCAAGCGTAGCGCCTTCATGGATTTTTTCCTCCGGGACGAGGAGCGTAATGGTCGTCCCTTTGCCGGGGCGACTCCTGATGTCCAGTGTACCACCAAGTAGCCGCGCACGATCCCGCATTGCACGCAACCCGAACCCGGCTACCGCTGTCTTCTCGTCGAAGCCTTTCCCGTCGTCCTCGATACGCAACAGCCAACCTTCCACAGCCTGGCATATACTGATCGTCATGTGATGGGCATTGGCGTGGCGGATGGCGTTCGACAGACTCTCCTGGACAATCGCCAGCGCGTGGCCGACCTGCAGCGAGTTCAGATCGGGGTCGGCATCCAGTTTTAACTGAATGTTGAGCAGGGTGCTAAAACGCGGATCGCTGATCAGTGTCCGCAAACTGGCGACCAACGGCTCATGGGGCGTATCTGAGCGCAGCGAGATCATGTAGCGCCGCAGATCGCTGACGGCACTGCTCAACACCCGTCCCGCTCGATCCAGACGAAGCGCAGCCTCGGCGTTGTCTATCAGGTAGGGGCCGATGGATTCCAGGATCAGGCTGGCCGAATAAACCGCCTGCACTGCGCCATCATGGATTTCCTGGCCGATGCGATCTCGTTCGGCGCTCTGTATCCGCTCCACCTCGATATCTTCGATCAGTCGATCAACTTCAATCTCGAATACTTCAAGTGCACGGATCATGCTCACGGCCAGGATCAGGCCGATGGTCGAACGAAAGACCTCGATGGGGATTCCGACAAATGTCTGGACGGTTTCCCGGTTCAAAACATTCGCCGGGAAGAAGTCACCAGGGGTAACAACCAGGCCGCCCAGGACGGCATAGACGAGCAGCGCAAAACCCGCAACCCGCAACGTGCTATAAATCCGCGCGACGCCAAGTGGCTTGACACTGGTCTCAGCCTGATAGCGCAGGCCATACGCCGCCAGCAGACTGCCCGGAAAGCCGAGCAAGTAGCGTGCCCAGATCGAACTCCTCTGATGCCACTGCTCGACAGTATTAGCCGGATACAGCATCAGCCAGAACAGCACCACCCACAGCGCCACCAGACCGATGACGAGCCTGCGACCCCAGGGCCACCGCCCTTCTAGCGTGACTGCGCTGAAGACGAGCAGGCACGTGAATGACGCTGCCAGTAAGACGACGCGCACTGTCAGGAGCAGTTCGACGTAGGGACGGGGCAAAAAAGCCGCCTGGATCGGAATGAATACCTCGCCCCACTCGTGGATGCCGTGCAGGAGACCAAAGCCCGCCAGCCATCGCAGGTCACGCGCCAGCCGCAACCGGCTGTGCCGCCGCGATTGGAGAAGGATTGCCAGACCTAATATGAAAAAGGTTTGTCCGTAGACAAACAGCACCAGGGGCCGGTTCAGCGTGAAGAATTCGCGCAAGCCAGTCATGCTTGTCAGGGCTACTCTGCCAGCAGAGAGAGCCTACTCCTGGTAGGCTCTCAGTGTGAACACCCTATGCCATTGCATTACCAGACCAACATTACTTTGCAAACAGTTCGAAGAATGGCGGAAAGCTCATCAGCACGCCGAGACCGACCAGTATCAAGGTGATAACAAACGCAGTCGTAAGGGTGACGGCCCGGTTCTTGAAAGCAAAGTGCAGCACTACCCAACCGACCACGAAGGCGATGACTGCTACGCCAGTCTTGCCGCTCAACGGCCCGACGGGGCCGACCCAGTTCAGTGCCGCACTCAAGCCCTTACCCGCTTTCATTTCCGTCAGCACTACCAACAGGCCGAGGACGAATGACCCGATCCCGCTGGCAATAAACGCCGCGCCGACTTCCCTATCAAGTATGCTGACCTCTGCGCCTTCTCCGCTCTTGATATCAGCGCCGATTTGCGCCTGAGATTTTGCCTGTGTTGTCTGTGCTGTCATTGCCTGTCTCCTTTTCTATCTCCCATTCATCCGTGAAAAGAATTTCCCTCCGGGCTATGCGCGGCGCTCAGGTCAGCGGTGCGGCTTTGGTAATGAGCGCACCCAACACCCCGGCGATCCCGGCAATAGCGAACGAGAGGAAGAACAGGATCATGACCATTGAGCGGGCGCGGCGGTTATTTGCCAGCTCTTTGCCATAGCGCAGGACAGCGTACCCAACCACCGTCGCCAACAGCGGAGAAATCCAGGCGACATGCTCTTTGAATTCCATGCCAAAGTCGTGGAACTCGGCGGTTTCCTCGCTGGCGAGCAGCCAGTAACGTGGGTAGGCTTTCAGTGCTTCGGACTGAGTTTTCGTGTCGATGCTCGGAGGGGGTGTTTGCCGATACCAGGGATAGACCACGTAGGTGCCGACAAGCACTGTCAGCCAGACCAGGACAACCATCAGAATGATGCCCCAGCGCAGACGGCGCACACGCTCCGTAATGCCCTCGGTGGTGACCAGTTCGGGCCGCAGGCTGTACAGCCCGGCCAGCCCGCCTGCAAAAGCCAGCAAATACGCTGCACCGAAGCCCATCCCGTGCACCAGCGTCCAGAATTCTCTATCGGTAATACGCATGATGAACGACCTCCTGATTCTTCCGTACTGTTATCATGCTAGATCGTCCGGCAGGCAGCCAGAAGGGGCAGATGTCCTAATTTAGGCCGGGACAAATCGGTAGCGGTAAAAATCGACCCTCCAGGCCTGCTCCAGAGCATTCCAAATGTCTGGACCTTGAGCTTGATCAAATGGTAGGCGGTTTGGGGTGCGGCAGCGCTCCGGTGCGCCGGATGGCGATCCACGCCACCGTGACGGACCCGACCAGCAGCACAATCAGGACAAGCGTTGCCAGCGACAATCCATACAGTGCATCGACATGTGTGGTGATCGAGAACGGCGTGTAGGGCACACTCAACCGCGACAGCGGGGCCGTCCCGCTGTCGGCGATGGCGAACGGCCCGAAGCGCAGCACCCGGTACGAATAACTGGACATCGAGCCAAGTTCGTAGCGCGTAAACGCGGCAAACACCATGACCGGAACAAAGCGCACTAGCAAGGCCGCCATCATGGCTGTGATGCCGTGCCGGGTGACGGCGCTGGCCGCCAACCCAAGCGCCGTGCAGGCCAACACTTCCAGCACGGTCAGCACGACGCTCATCACGACGGCCAGTATGGCCGCCCACGGCACCCAGTACACGTCTCCGGTGTAATCGGGGTAATTATACTGGCCGTTGTAGCCGCTGTAGGTCGCGTAGCGGACGCTGTACCAGGCATACACGTTGACCAGGGCCACCTCGAAGATCGGGATCATCGCCAGGCGGATTGTGCCCAGCATCAACATCCAGGGCGCGACACGCCGCAGCACCGCCTGCCACTTGCCGAACAGGATTTGCCGGGTGCTGATCCCCGTCAGCACCAGCGAATCCCAGGTCAGCCCGACGTGTTCGCGGCTGATGGCGTTGGCCCCGGCCACCAGCGCACGCACCACCGTCACGATCTGCACGAACCAGATGGCAAAAATGCCCAGTTCGCGGGTCGGGTAGTCCGGCATCAGCAGCGTGAGTCCGACCACCGCGATCATTAGCGCGATGAGCAGCGGCCCGGCCAGGGTGAGCCGCGAGAGAAAGCGCGGCGCATTTCGCCGTTGATGGGTCGTTTCTTGCCACAGGATCGGGTTATCGGTTCCGGTTAGGGCGGTCATCTCTCCACTCGGCGCATCAAAAATTCCGTTGGTGCACAAGACCTTACACGATCTGGGTAGGAAATTGCAAGCGACTGCCGACAACGACTACCGAGAACGCCGAAAGGGTGAGGTGGAAACTCACCCGAACAGGCGAGCGCTTTTCACCCCGGAATCGCCCTGTCTGGGGAAGTATCCATACCCGCTCTGCCTTACCCTGAACAGTATTCTGGGCAGTGGATTCTGGGCAGTACTGAAATCCGGGGCTGAAGGCGGGGAAGAACCACTTCTCCCTGGCCGCGTCATGCTTAAACCATCGACGCAAGCTAATCAGAGGATGCGGGCGAGGAACGCAGGCGGCGCTGCACTTCCCGTCGGGTGGCAGGCATGAGCGGTACGGGTTCTTTTCCGCCTCCAGCCCCGGATTTCACAGCACAGGGTAGAAGGGAGAAGAGGTTTTATGACTCGCAATCGTTACCGTCACTTAAATCTCGTCCTGGTTTGGCTCATGCTGCTGGCCGTCGTTCCGGCGGCGCGTGCGGTGCGTGCTGCCGACGCACCCAAGAAGCTCATCATGACCACCGGACAGGGCGACATCCCGACCAACGATCCGGCGCTGGTCGAAGATACGTCCTCCAATCAGATCGCCACCGAAACCCACTACCCGCTAATACGCGGCCTTGAAGAAGACCCTTCCAAAGTGCAGCCAGGTATGGCCGAACAGTGGACGGTTTCGGATGATGGCCTGACCTACACCTTCACTATCCGGCAGGGCATTTCCTGGGTCAGGTGGGATGGCAAACAGGTTGTGCAGGTCATGGACGACTCAGGCAAGCCCCGGATGGTGAACGCTCACGACTTTGAGTATGGCCTCAAGCGCACGCTCGACCCGGCCACCAGCTCCAACTACGCTTTCGTCTTTAATTCGATTATTGTCGGCGCTGCGGAATTCAACAGCTCTAAAGAGAAGGGCGATGCGTTGAACAAACTGCGTGACGCGGTGGGCGTCAAGGCCACCGACGACAAGACCCTCGTCGTCAAACTCAAACAGCCTGTGGGGTTTGCACTGGGCATCCTGTCGCTGGTCAACGCCGCTGCGCAGCCGCAGTGGGCCATCGAGAAATTTGGGGACAAATGGACGGAGCCGGGCAACAGCAACTCGTATGGCCCTTACGTTGTCTCGGAGTGGAAGCACGACCAGAGCGAAACTATCGTCAAGAACCCGTTCTGGCCGGGCATTGAGAATTCGCCCAAGCCCACCATTGACGAAATTCAGTTTATGATGCTCGACAGCACGCCCGGCATGAATGCTTACGAAGCTGGACAGGTAGATACCAGTGACCCGACGGGCACAGTGCCCATTACCGAACTGGATCGCATCAAGGCCGACCCGGTCCTGAGCAAAGAACTAAAAATCGCCCCGAACAACTGCACGTACTACTACGGCTTCAATGTCACCAAAGAGCCGACCAATAACGTCCACCTGCGCCGCGCCATGTCATTGGCCGTAGACCGCCAGGCGTTGATCGACAACGTGACCAAAGGCGGCCAGGAACCTGCCCGCTGGATTTCGCGCCCTGGCATGGTGGCTGCGCCGACCATGAAGGACTCGCCCAACCTGGGCATCGGCTACGACCCCGAAGCTGCCAGGAAGGAACTGCAAGCCTACCTGGACGAGCAGAAGATCACAGTCGACCAGATTCCGCCTATCACCTTGATGGCGAATCAGGTTGAAGCGCACGTCCAGATTGCGCAGGCCATCGCCCAGATGTGGCAGGATACCCTGGGCATCAGAGTCTCGATCACGACTCAGGAGTGGAAAGTGTTCCTGGAAACCCGCCACAACGACGCGCCGCAGGTCTTCCGCGATGGCTATTGCCAGGACTACGACGACGCCAGCAACTTCCTGAAAGACGTATTCCACTCCGGTTCGGTCCAGAACGATACCAAGTGGTTCAGCGATGAGTACGACAAACTGGTCGATGAAGCTGCCACCCTGCGCGATGTCGCCAGGCGCGTTGAACTGTACCGCCAGGCCGAAGACTTGCTTGTGAACAAGAATGCGGCGGTCATTCCGATTTACTGGTACACCCGCGTCTCCCTGACCAAGCCCTATGTCGAACGCACCTATGCGCTGGTCAGTGGCGACGAACGGCTGGAAAAGTGGGATGTGAAGCCCCACTGAGAGCCAGGTTCACTCATCTCTCACCCCTCCCCGGTGAAGCCAGGGAGGGGTGAGGCAAACCCTCAAATCATGCAGCGGCTTCACCCGTGAATCGCCCGGAATCACCCTTTCGGGTGATGACGCCTTGCATCCTTCAAAACTATGCTGTGAATGATCCAGGTCTGCGGGCGGAGCGGGACAGCTTCTCCCTTCTGCGGAACAACTGATCAGGCCGGGGACTGGCAGACAACCCGTCGGGAACGGTGCAGAGCAGAGCGGCGGCTTATCTACCAGGCCTGGCCTCAGCCAATTCCTGGCAGAACATGATGTCCTTCTCCGCCCTCAGCCCTGGATGGCACAACATAGGGAGACAGCGGCCTTACCCGCCAACCAGCGCCGCTCATGATTAGCGACATCAGCCGACCTGACTCCCGTGTTTCAGCGTGAATGCCCGGCCTCAGACTGGTAGCAGAAACATGGGTTATAATGGGCTTACCTTCGATGGCACGACAGCCGAATCGGGCAAAGGCGGGCCGAACTTATGGATGCGAGTCTAAGCATACCTATTATTCTGGCAACCTTTATTCAAGGCGCGGCGAAGGCGGCAACGGCAGGCAAAGTCATCGAGGACGCGCGAGACGTGCTGGTGACGGGTGTTGTGGTGTTTGTCGCTTCCAGCATGGGCTTTGCCATCGTTTCGCTTGTCGTCATGCCGCTCCTATCCAGGTTTGGGACTAACATTTCGCACCGCCGCCATTACGCCGTCCCAGTTCAACCCTTGCTCACCACCAAGCTGCGCCAACCGCGCACCCACGTCGATGCTGTGCCGCGCCTGCGCCTGCTGGAGCGGATAACACAAGGTATGGCGCACCGCCTGGTGCTGCTGTCCGCGCCCGCCGGGTCGGGCAAGACGACCTTGCTCACGCAGTGGATGCACCACACGGCCCTGCCTACCGCTTACGTGGCGATAGACAGTGGCGATAACACGCCGACGCGTTTCCTGTCCTACCTGATCGGTGCGCTTCAAACTCTGGATCACTGCCTGGGCGGCGCGGCACTGGTCTTGCTGCGTACCTCGCCGGCTTCACCCACCGAGGACGGCATCGAGGCGAGTTTGTCCATCCTGTTGAACGACATCAGCGCCTATCCCGGCGATTTTGCGTTGATCCTGGACAATTACCATCTGATCCGCAGCCCGGCCATCCACGAGGTAGTTTTGTTCCTGATCGAACACGCTCCGCCGCAAATGCGGTGGCTGATTGCCAGCCGCACAGAGCCGCCGCTCCCGCTGGCCCGGCTGCGCGCCAGTGGGCAGTTGACCGAGCTGCGCGATTCCGAGCTGCGCTTCACACCCGAAGAGACAGCGACCTTTTTGAAACAAACGGGAATAGGGCTTGATGACGCACAACTGACCGCACTCCAGAACCGGACCGAGGGTTGGATCGCGGCCTTGCAGCTTGCCGCCCTTTCAATGCGCGGCCAGGAAGACGCTGCGGGTATTGCAGAAACTTTCACCGGGAGCCATCCCTACGTTGCCAGCTACCTAGGCGAGGAGGTCTTCCAGTCGCAAAGTGAGGCGCTCCAAACCTTCCTGCTGCATACGTCGATCCTGTCGGCGTTGTGCGGCCCGCTGTGCGAAGCGGTCACCGGGCAGCCCAATGCCGGGGCCACCCTTGAATATCTTCACCAGGCCAACCTTTTTGTGACACCGCTGGACAACGCGCGCATCTGGTATCGCTACCACCCCCTGTTTGCCGAGTTCCTGCAAGAACGTCTGCGACAAACCCAACCGCAGCAGATCGCCCGGCTGCATAGCTGTGCAGCGCGCTGGTACGAAAAGGAAGACAGACTGGCCGACGCCATCGATCATGCCCTGGCTGCTGCGGACTTCCCCTGGGCTTGCCGGTTAATTGAGCAGGCGTCGCCTTCGCTACTGGCGCGTGGTGAGCAGGCGCTCGTTCAACGCTGGCTCGATGCGCTCCCGGCGCATGGCGAAATGCTCAACGTGCGCGTTGCCGTTCTTACGCCGCAGGGCACTATGCCGCCAGGCATCACCGCGCCGGACTACGTGGAACCGCCGTTGGCCCGGCCCCTGGTCGAGCCATTGAGCGAACGCGAATTGGAGGTCTTGCAGTTGATCATGCTTGGCATGTCCAACCAGGAAATCGCGCAGGCGTTGACCGTCACACTCAACACGATCAAAACGCACGTCCGCAGCATCTACGGCAAGCTGAACGCCCGTAGCCGCGTGCAGGCCGTCACGCGCGCCCGACAGCTTCGGGTGCTGCAATGACGTGACTCCAGTTTCGCCCGCAGGCAGTTCACACCGACACTTTCGAGTCTGGGTATCAGTTCGCCTCATCCCCTGCCCCTTGCCAGTTGGAGAGGAAGCAGGGATGAGGTTATCACCCGCCCACTTTTGATCTTGATCTTTTGCCGCAGTCTGCTAGAATTTCACTCACGATCAGGACGGGGCGTGGCGCAGTTTGG
>JAJPHV010000120.1 GCA_021325095.1 Chloroflexota bacterium
CAAGACACTCAGCGCGGGATCGCCCTGGAAGACCTGAGCGGTCTCCGCGACAGGGTAACGGTTAGACGCCGCCAGCGCGTCACGCTGCACAGCTGGTCGTTTGACGATTTGCAGCAGAAAATCCGCTACAAGGCGCGGCGGGCGGGCATACCCGTTGTGTGGGTTGACCCCCGCCACACCTCGCGGACCTGCCCGCTGTGTGGTTGTGCGGACAAACATAACCGTCCCTCTCAGTCTCGTTTCAGATGTGTGGCCTGCGGCTTCGCTGGGCTGGCCGACCACATCGCGGCGGTGAACATTTCCCGTCGGGCCTCCGTCAATAGGCCATACGCCTCAGATGCACAGCCCATCGTGCAGCGCCAGGGGCAAGCTCCCCGATTCATCCGGGAGTAGTTGACGTGTTTATTCTCTCCTCAGTGGCGACGGTGATGCTGTCCGGATTCCTGCTGGTGTCTCCACTGCCGTTCGCAGGTGGTGAAGGGGGCTGGTTGGCAGTTGCTGTAGCTTCGGGCGGAATGGCGTCGATGATACCCGGCGGCGCAGTGGGGGTGGCTGCGTTCGGATCAGGTTCGGACAGGGGCCGGGCAAGCGGCTCCTCCGAAGATTGCGGCGACGGGTGTGGAACCTCGACTCCATCCGCAGAAGCGTTCGGGATGACAGATCTGTCGGTCAGAATAGAATGTGCCTGGGGAGGGGGAGAGGCAGGTGCGACAGGTGCTTTGTCCTTCAGCGCCGCCCGTATGTCGTCGATCAAGGTGGGGACGTTAATGGGTTTGCTGATATAGGCGTCGAACCCGGCGCTGAGGGCACGTTCCTTATCGCCACTCATTGCATGGGCTGACAGGGCAAGGATCGGTACGTTCTGGAACGCCGGAAGGGTTTTCAGGCGTGCGCGTAACTGCCAGCCATCCATGCCAGGCATCGAGAGATCGGTCACGACGATGGTCGGCGAGAACGATTGAAGGATGTCCAAAGCGGCGATGCCGTTGATGGCGGATTTGACGGTGGCCCCAAAGAACTCAAGGGATTGGGCGACGACTTCAAGGTTGTCGATCTCGTCGTCCACCAGCAGGATTACCCAGGTGGCTGGGTTTTGCCAGTCGTGCATGGCTCAAGCTCCCATTGCTTCAAGTTGTAGGACCGTATTGCCAGGGGCTTCTTCCAACATGGGTAACGTGACAGTGAATGTACTGCCCTTGCCCAATTCACTTTTGACACTGATCTGACCGTCCATGACACGCACGAGGTTACGAGTAATCGCCAGCCCGAGGCCACTGCCCTTATAGGCGCGCGACGAACTCCCGTCTACCTGCCGGAATTCTTCAAAAATAAGGTCCAGGGCATGGGGCGGGATGCCGATGCCTGTGTCCGAAACGCTCAGAGACCAGGTATGTTCAGCGCGATTAGCGGTGATTTCGAGTGCGACGGAACCCTGGTCAGTGAACTTGAAAGCGTTGGACAGCAGGTTGACGACGACTTGCTCAATGCGCTGTTCGTCGCCCACGAGCGAAGCAGGCAGCTCGGGATCGATTCCGGTCTTGACATCAAGTGCGTTCTTTTGGGCCAAGACTTCCATCTGAGCAATAAGACGCTTGGCTAACGCAGCCGGTGAGAAGGGCTTCTGTGCGATCTCGATACGGCGAGCTTCGATCCGTGTCAGGTCGAGCACATTGTTGATAAGTGCCAGCAGGCGATGTCCATTCTCGCGCAGGCGTTCGACTTTATGTTTCTGCTGTTCGGTCAATTCCCCAACCATGCCCATGAGCAGCATGTCGCTAAAGCCGATGATAGCGTTCAGTGGGGTGCGCAGTTCGTGGGACATGTTCGCCAGGAATTCGCCTTTGACACGCGCACTCTCTTTGGCTTTGGCCGTCGCAACCCGCAATTCCTCAGCTTGCTGACGGAGTTCTTTTTCGCGGTGCAGGATGGCATCAGTCATCGCGTTGAAGGTTCGCGCTAATTGCCCAAACTCGTCCGAACTGGATACGTCAGCCTTTTGCGAGAGGTCGCCTTGCTGAATGGCCTGCGCCGTCGATGCCAGCGCCTGGATGGGCCTGACGATCTGGCGCACGCCAAGCAGCCCAACGCCTACCGCAATCACCAGCACGATCAGTATCAGACCCGTCACGATGACCAGCGTATTGATCGCCAGGGCGAGCGCCACCGCAGTTGGTTTCTCTGTGACAATGGTGAAGGTCTGCTCACCCAAGTGGATCGAATTGGTTGCCAGCACGGCACTCGTTCCGTTCAGACCTGTGTAGATACCGTCCTGAGCCGGGGGAGCGAAGTACGTGCCCTTCAGAATGACGGACGGGTCGACGTGTGCGACTACCCTTTTCGTTGAGTCCACCATGTAGATGACGCCCTGATCCGTCGTCTCGACGCCGGAAAACAAGTCCTGGATAGGTTTGAAACGCACATCAGCAACCAGGACGCCATCTGCCGACCCGGAGCGCAAGTTGAGGAGTGGTACGGCGATAGTCATCAAAGGTTCGCCACTGGCGGAGTCCGTATGGACTGCACTGTAGTAGACCCGACCACTGGTCGTAGGGCCGACAAACTCTTCCGCCTGGGCACGGCTTCGCAGGTCGGCGGCGGTGAACAGGCCGGTGCGGGACGCCCCCGCCTGTTCCTGGCCCGTCGCGTCCACCAAGAATATCCGATCAAAGGCGTTCCGATAGGACAACAACTCCGATAGGAGGCTCTTTTGTTGGTCGAGGGGCAGCTCTTTCAAGCCCCGGACCTGAACAAGGCTCCGCAGATCGTTTTCTAACTGCTGAACAAAGGCCGCAACCAGTGTGGATTCGCGCGCGGCGACTTCGTGTTGCAACGCAATAGCTTGTTGCTGCTGCACAGTGAAGATCTGCCAATCCAGCAAGACGCCGACGACCAATAGGGGGCCGACAGCCAGGCCGATCAACGTCACCAGCAGCCGAGTGCGGATGCTTCTGCGCATACTGTGTCTCCTGCGATGATGGATTGCGCCGCGAGTCGTTACTCGCGGACGATGGTCGTTGCCTGGCGGAGAATGTCATCCCCTATATTCAGACCAATAGCGTTAGCTGTCTTCAGATTGACAGCCAGGAAAAATTCGGACGTTTCAACCGGTAGATCGCTGGGTTTGGCTCCCTTGATGATCTTATCCACGAGCCGGGCTGCCTGCTTCCCGGCGGCAGATTGATCAAAGCCGTAGGAAAATAAAGCGCCACTGGTGGTCATCGACGTGATGTGTGTCGATAAGGGGAGCTTTCGTTGAAGGGACACCTTCACGAAATCGCTCAGTCGGGAATTGACCAGCGCATCGGCCAGCATAAAGATGCTATCCACGTCGTCGGGAATGTTGTCGATAGCGGCGGTCACGTCGTCGTTGGTGGAGGTCTCACGCACGACCAGGTCAATGCCCAGTTTGGCCGCCGCCTCTTTGACTATCGGCAAGGTTGATGTCGGGTTAGCATCGCCCGGATTGTAGGGCACGTAGACTCGCTTTGTATTGGGCGCAATCTTCTTGAGCCACTCCAGACGCTGTGCATGATATTCCAGGCCCGTCGTGATCCCGGTGACATTTCCGCCTGGGTTCTGAATACTCTGGACAATACCTGCTTTGACAGGGTTGCCCACCGGAACGAACACGACTGGAACAGTTGTGCCGTTGATGACCTTGTACGCGGCTTTCGCGGATTCAGTCCCCAGAGCCAGGATCAGGTCAACTTTTGCTTTCATCAGGTCCTCGGCAATCGGATCGACCTTATCGGGGCTGGCTGCCGGGCCGTTGTAAACGTAGGTGATGGTTTTTCCCTCTACGTAACCCAGGTCTGCCATACCCGCCTTGAAACCGGCCAACACCGGGTCCAGGTTCTTGCCGTTGCTGACGACACCCATCACAAAGGCTGGTCTGGGTGGGGGCGTTGGCGTGCCGCACGAAATTAGCGCCAGACAAAACAAGAGCGAGATGAGGGTGAACAGCCGGTTGAGGGTGGATGTGGCAAAAGGGCGCATTGTCGTCAACCTTTCGACGAGTTTGTGTTTGATGAGACAAAACTCATTATAGGCCATTAATATTACAGTGCAATGTGGGATGCTATAAGCGAAAGGTTCATAGCAGCATGTAGCGGCATTCGACCGGGATTTTTCATGAAAATTTCAGTCTGCCGGGGTTAGATAATCACAGCGGTAGGGTGACCATAATGGTCGTGCCCCTGCCGGGCGCGCTGTCGAGTGTCGCTTCACCATTAGCAGCCCGTGCCCGCTGGCGGATGTTGCGCAGGCCGTTGCCCTGCGAGATTCTGTCCATCGGAAAGCCTATGCCATTGTCGGCAATGATCAGTGTAAGCTGCGTCGGGGTCTGGCGGAGTTCGAGGCGAACTTCGGTAGCGTTGGCGTGCCGCATCACGTTCGAGAGCGCTTCGCGGGTAATCTGGACGATGGCATGTACGCGCTCTTCGGTTACGGCAGTGATGGTGCGTGGCACATGCATAACCAGGCGGGCCGAGGCGACTTCGCGGAAGCTCTCTGCGATCTCCTCAAGCTGATCGTGCAGGGTCAGGCTGTAATTGGCGCTGGTGCGCAAATTGCGGATGTACCCGCGTATGTCCTCAATGACGCGGTTCAAGTCCTGATTGGCACTCATGATTTGCTCGGCGACGGCAGGCTTTTCGACCAGCGTCAACCGCGTCAACTCCAGCTTGATGCCCACTGCATAGAGCGACTGGATGATGCCATCGTGCAATTCCATACTGATCCGGTCACGTTCCCCGATGATCGCCAGCTTCAGCATCTGTTCGGAGAGCCGCGCATTCTCGATGGCGACGGCGGCGTGCGCAGCCAGCAATTCGACCATCCGTTCATCTTCTGCACTGAAAGGCTGGCCGTCCCGCCGATCACACAGGTACAGGCTGCCCAGATGCTGGCCCTTTGAAATAATGGGGACGCCTAGAAACGAAGTCATCGGGGGATGGTGTTCGCAAAAGCCCGCCGAGCGCGGATCGTCCCGCATATCGTCCAGACGGAGCGTTTCGGGCTGCGTCAGCAGCAAACCGAGCAGCCCACGTCCCAATGGGAAATGATCCATCTGTTCGATCTGCGTGTCGGTCATGCCATAAGTGTGGAACTGATCCATGCCACCCTCGTCGTTCGGAACGCCAAGTGCAGCATAGCGTGCATTGACCAGGTTGGCAGCGATCTCCGCAATTCGTTTCAGTACGCGATCAAGGCTCAACTCCGAAGTGATCATCCGCACAGCTTCGCTGAGTGCGTTTAACTGCGCCTGGGCACGGTCAACACTGGGTTCGGTGAAATTGGTCATAACCACTTATTCCTCATCCTGAGCCAGTGCGAGATGTTTCTCAACGAGGTCAAGAATGCGTTCCACGACGGAATTTCGCCCAACCAGTTCTCCCAGCCTGACGACGATCTGATCCATGTCGTGGTAATAGGTATTCCAGAAGGCGTGATCCTCGATTTCGGCGACTTTTGCCAGCAAATGGATCCCGGCCACGAACTGTTTGGAGTTGGCAGGTGCATGTTCCAGGAAATATTGCAGCGCATTGATGAGCGCGGGCGGATGCAGGCGGTATAGGGCCTCGGCCACCAGGTCGGCGTGCTCTCTGTCGTGCTCGATCACGATCTCGGCCAGGCGGATCACGCGGTCATAATCGTCCAGGGTGCCGCACACACCCAGCGCGTAAGCCAGGAAAGCCGCATTTTTCCAGCTATTGAGCGGGTCATCCGCCACCCGCCGCAAACCGTCGAGTGAAGATACATTTTGCGCAATCGCCTGTGGGTAGTTGGCAACCAGCCAGCGCAGCAAAATGCGGGCATTTTTCTGGATGTTCGGTTCGGGATCATTCAGGAAGCCCGCCAACCAGGTGACGTATGGTGGCGCGTGCTGATCGGTGATCTCGCGTGTGAGAAGTGTCGTCGGCGTCAGTGTCTGGCTGACATTCAGAAACAGGCTCAATTCGTGCATTGAGACAGGATAGCCAATGCGCTCCAGGAGGGCAATCACTGCCTGCCGTTCGTCAAGCTGCTCGAACGGCACGCCGTCACTTTCTGCACGGTTGAGCGCTACAGGCAGGGTGTGAGCGTTTACGCCAAATATCTCGGCACGCGCCAGCTTGGCAAGTGCGCTATGCACAACAGGTGGCTGCGCCACGTGCGGAGTCCTTCTAGGTCTAGTTGCTCTTGATGGGTCAGAAGACGAGATTGGCTGGCCTGAGCCAATCTCGTTGGATCGTCTGCCGAGGGTCGATTTTACCTGACCGGGGCCGTATCGCCAAACGAGTCGGCAGGTGCTCCGGCAGCGGCCTTTTTCGGCCACGCGGAGATTTCAATCGTCAGGCGTTCAAAGAAGCTGTTCGGCGGCAGCGCGCCCGATCCGTAGGCCAGATCGACGACACGCGCCTGAACAGTCAACGTTTGCGTTTCCAACATCACTATTGCACCGGGCTTGACCAGCACCGCCTCGCCCTTGGGGGCCAGTTCGGCGCGGATGCCTTCATCGTTGTAGGCGTGCTCACTCATCAAGACTTTGGTCACGGTCTTGATGTCGTTCTTGTCAAAGACCCAGACCTCGGTAGCAGTC
Organism: Chloroflexota bacterium; assembly: GCA_021325095.1. Classification (GTDB taxonomy): domain Bacteria; phylum Chloroflexota; class Anaerolineae; order Aggregatilineales; family UBA2796; genus JAJPHV01. Next base: position 6,581 of record JAJPHV010000120.1, read on the forward strand.
ACTTTCTTGGGATCGCCGACGCCAATGGTTTTGGAAATGCCAGAACCTGTTTCGCCCAGGAATTCGCCGCTGGCCGTCTCGATGCTGAACGAGTCATCGTACAGGTCGTCGCCCATAATGTAGGTAGACATGTACTGCCCGACGGGTGTGCCACGATCCACTGTTGCAGGGGGAGCGGGCGCCTCTCTGGCCTTTTTCTGCGCCTCGGCCATTGCCTTGCGGCGTTCGGCTTCCTGTCCGGCCACGACAGTCGCCGGCTCTTTCGAGCGCCGTTGCAAGAGCAGCGTCACCGGGATAATCGTGTTCACGATCACGGCCCCACCCACCACGATGGCGAGTCCGAGAACACAGAGCAGCGGCGTGAGATTGCTGTTGAGGAAACCAGGCGTCACCTTCGCCAGTTGAACCGGGTTGTCTTCGGCCAGCGGAACCAGATTTTGCAAGAGCGGCTTGAGGTTCGGGTCTTGCTCGGTGGCTGCCATGTCGGTGACGATGCGTTTGGCGTCGCCCAGGAAACTGAGCTGACGTTTGGCGTTAGCCTGCGCGTTTTCGGTGTTGCCTTCGGCCTGCATCTGCCAGGCCACCTGCTTGACATATTCGCGCTTCCAGCTTTCACCCAGGTTGACCGGTTCGGCGGCGGTGTAGACCGTTGGGGCGATGCCGTAAGCCCAGATAAAGCCAAGAATCAGTCCCAGGACCAATGTGCCCACCGGGATGAGCTTGGGAACCACGCCCTGGCTGATAAGGAAAGGGATAGTCTTTGGTGAGAACAGGCTCTTTATCGATTCCCACATAGCAGAAAACGGCCTTTCTTCTGGGGACAGGGGCCTCAATCCAAACAGCTCTCACGTTGCGTGGCCCGCCAAAGTTCATTGTACATGAACCTTGTAGACAAGACAACAAACTTTGCCTTGTTGGGGCAAGAGTAAGTAGCCCCTCTCCTGTTTCCCTTCACACACCGACACTTTCAAGTTTGGACGTCATTTCGCCTCATCCCCAACCCCTCTCCACCAGCGTGGAGAGGAGGTCAGGAGGTGAGGTCAAATGTCAAGTGTCGGCGTTTGAACCCGTTTTCCGAAGGCGGAGCGAAGGGATGAAGGCCGGATTCGCTGTATACTTGCTTGCGCTAGTCACGCGGCAGAGATGGGGTCGGGGTGGACGGATTAGAGGCATTCGAGCGTAACTGGATGGGCTTGCTGGAAGCGCTGCCGCGATACTATTCATCTGCACGATGTTGGTATGAGGACGGGCTGTTCGTGTGTCACAGTGGCTTGCAGGCGTCGTCGTTTAACGGCGCGCTGGTGCTGGACGAAAGCCGCTTGACCGCCGAGGCGTTGACCACGCTGACCCAACGCTTTCTTCACGCCAATGTGCCGTTTTCCATTCAACTATTCACCGAGGTGGCTGTTCCTGCTTGCGATGACCTGTTGCGAACCTGTGGCTACATCAATATCTTTGCCGACCCGGTGATGATCCACGAAGGGCCGCTCAGGAGCGCCGACCCGAATCCCCGCTTCGACATCCGTGCAGTCGATGACAAGGCGGACGAGGAGGAGTGTTGCCGGCTGTTTATGGAAGGCTTCGACGTACCGGCGGAGATTGCGCGCGAATTCACCCAGATGATCAGCGCCATGCAGGAGTGTAAACAGGTGATCGCGTGGCGAGATAGTCGGGCGGTTGGCACGGGCACGCTGCTCTATTGCAACGGCGTGGCCGCCATTCACAACGTCACCACTGTCCCGGCCTTCCGGCGGCAGGGCGTTGGGACAGCGATTGTACGGGCGTTGCACGAGCAAGCGCTGGCCGATGGCTACGGCGCAACCGTCCTGGCCTCCTCGCCAATGGGCCTGCCGCTGTACGAAGCGCTGGGCTACAGGAAGACCGGCTACCAGGTCGGGTATTCGCTGCCGGAAATGGTCTGAGATCAGGAAAGGCTGCTGCCGACCCGTTCGCCTGAGCGCTCGTTATAGGGATGATAATCATATTCAGGCAATGGCTCGACGCGGGCTTCGACGTATTTGAAGCGCGTTTTGTGATGGCCCTGATCGTCGGGCAGGCCGTATTCCTCCTTGCGTTCGACCAGCGTGATCCGCAAGCCTTTGGTGGGCAGCGCAAAGCGCGTGATCCACTCGTCCGTGCCGACGATGACACGGAACAATTCCAGGCGGGCACGCCTGTCAAGTCCACGAATATAGCCTTTGGCCCGATTGATCGGCATTTTTGCCAGTTTTTGGGCAAGCTCATTCAGTTCTGCTGTGCTATACAGGACGGGCATGACGAATACTCCTTTGAACGGGGCCTAAACCGGAGCTAAATTCCTGAGCGTCGTTCAGCGCACCGGAGCATTTTATCACAGATGCGTGCATCTACGAAGAATCGTTGCCGGATGCTATAATCGCCTCTATGACCGCACGCCATCAGGCCACCTTGTCAGTTTTCGCGCTCACCACCTACATCCGGCAGATGTTTGAGATGGATTACCGCCTGCAAGATGTGTGGGTCGAGGGCGAAATCTCGGACTTTAAGCAGCCCGCCTCCGGCCACTGGTATTTCACGCTCAAGGATGACCGCAGCCAGTTGCGAGCCGTGATGTGGAAAACCAGCGCTGCCCAACAAAAATACGTGCCGGAGCACGGTCAAAAGGTTCATGCGCACGGCAGGGTCAGTGTCTACGAGAGCAACGGCCAGTACCAACTGTACTGCGACACACTGATCCCACTGGATACTGTCGGGAGCCTGCACGCGCGCTTCCGCCAGTTGTGGGATCAGCTTGAGGCCGAGGGGCTGTTCCGTGAGGAGATCAAACGCCCGCTGCCCGAATTCCCGCGCCGGATCGGGGTGGTAACTTCGCCCACTGCGGCAGCGTTCCAGGACATTCAGAACGTGCTGCGCAGGCGTTACCCCATCGCCGAAGTGATCCTCAGCCCGACGCCCGTACAGGGCGAGGAGGCCGCGCCGAAGATCGTGTCGGCGCTGCGGCTGATTGACCGCTACGGCGTGGATGTGATTCTGCTGGCGCGCGGTGGCGGCAGCCTGGAAGACCTGTGGTGTTTCAACGACGAACGCATTGCCCGCACCATCCGCGAATTGAATACGCCCGTCGTGACCGGGGTCGGACACGAAACGGACACGACGCTGGTGGACGGCGCCGCAGATCGCCGCGCCCCGACGCCCTCGGCGGGCGCAGAGATGATCACGCCCGATCTGATCGAGGTGCGCGAGCGCCTGCACGAGATGGCGATCCGCCTGGCCGACGCGGCGCAGTATGCCGTCGATACCCGGCGCGAGCAGCTTGACGATGCGCAGCACAAACTGCGGCTGGTCTCACCCGCCGCCCGTATCCGTAACGAGCGCCAGCGCCTGGACGAACTGGAGACTCGCCTGGTGAAGGTTATGCAAAATCAGATCGCGCTGCGGCGACAGTCATTGGCCGCGCAAAGCCGGGCGCTCGACCTGGCGAATCCGCATCACCTGCTGGCACGCGGCTATGCCATCGTGACTCGTGCGCTGGACGGCAAGCGCCTTACTAACGCCGTCGACGCCGCACCCGGAACGACGGTCAGTATCCAGTTGGAGAAGGGCCAGTTGACGGCCACCGTGAAGGAGCGCAAACTTGCCGATGCCGGATCGTGACAGCCACGACCACGAAACCGAACTGCGTTTCGAGGACGCCTACCAGGAACTCTCGCGGATTATCAATCAACTGGAAGCCGGCGATCTGCCACTGGACGAGTCGATGGCCCTCTTTGAGCGTGGGCGGCGGCTGATCGCGCTGTGCGAAGGGCAGTTGAATGCCGCTGAATTGCGTGTCAGCCAGCTTCTGAGCGACGCAGACGGCAATCTACGGCTGGAAAATCTGAGCGAGTAAGCGGCAACCCCTAACCGATGAAATACGTATAATCGCTGATCGTTCTTTTACCGTGAAGGAAACCGAATGCAGCATGGGACAGACCACAACCCGACAAGCCCATATCTCGTGGCGCAGCCCCAAGACCGAACGCCGCGCCACGCCGCCCTACGGGGATGGCCTCTTTGCCGCGCAGAAAATTGCCAAAGGGGAGCTACTGGCCGTATGGGGTGGCGTGATCGTCTCGACGGCGGAACTCCGCTCACTCCCTCAATATGTGCAGGATCGCGCCATCCAGGTGGAGGAGGATCATCATCTGTGCAGTGGGCAGATCGACGACGACGCCGACTGCGTTAACCACTCATGTAACCCGAACGCCGGGCTGCAAGGCCAGATCACGCTGGTCGCCATGCGGGACATCGAGCCGGGCGAGGAAATCTGCTTTGACTACGCGATGAGTGATGGCGACCCATCGTACTATTTACCCTGCCAGTGTGGTGACTCGCAATGCCGCCATGCCGCGACAGGCAACGACTGGATGCTGCCGGAGCTACAGGAGCGCTACAAGGGCTATTTTTCCCCATACCTTCAGCGCCGCATCGATGCGCAGCACCATAGGTAGCGTTCACGGCCTTTTCGACCAATTTCAGACACCCTTGAAACCGCCACTCCAACAATTCCGAACGGCATAGCACAGGGGCCGTGCGTGACGGCATCCCATTCAAAGAGGGAAAGTTATTGGCAACTTCCCGCATAAGGAAGTTGCCAGTAGGAATCTCGCTCCCTGGGGTGCTGTGTGCCTGCTGGCTGTCAACAGCTAGAGCTTCACTAACAACCACTGTCTGTCTCGGCTTGAATTCACCTTACCCCATACCGGGCCAGCGTCCACTGCAATTCGCCCATGCTTGGTTCAACCAGCACTTCCCCGCCAATTGTGACTGTCGGATGACTGGTGTATCCACCTGTCCACCAGCGTAGTTGGGCCACCGCTTGGGGATTCATTTCGAGATCGACGTACCGGTACGGTATCCCCAAGCGCTCCAGATAACGGCGAACCATCATCGTTTTCGCGCACCAGCTTGTGCCGTAGACGACGATGGGTGGAACCGACGAAACGGCGGGCCGGTAGGGAAAAGATGGTTTCATAGCAAGCATCGTTACTTGCCTCCAACCACAGGTTGTTCCACGTGCTTCAGCAAGTCCAGCACCTGGAACAGGTCGTAGATACTGGGAATGTGATGGACGAATGGCGAGACGTGGGCGTAACGGATAACACCGTCTTCGTCCAGGACGTACAGTGCCCTGTCCGCAAAGCCATCCTTTTCTCTGAAGACCTGATACTGGCGCGTCACGCTACCTTTCGGGTGAAAATCTGACAGCAGTGGGAAGGTGAGGCCACGCACTGCCGCCCACGCACCGTGACTATAGATGCTGTCAACGGAGATTGCCAGGAGCTTCGCCCCGCGCCGCTCAAATTCGTCCAACTCCTGCTGGTACAGGTCAAGCTGCTGGCTGCATCCCGGACTCCAATCGAGCGGGTAAAACACCAGCACGACAGGAACGCCACGATAATCGGATAGGCGGACTGGCTGCCCGTTGGCATCAGGCAGTTCAAAGTCCGGCGCGGGCGTTCCTACGGGCAGCGGCGTTGAAACGGCTGGCCCTTCCATCTTTGGCGCATTCCTGTAAAGATTGGCAATGTCTTCCAGTGACGGGCCATGCACCGGAATCTGTGTCGCCTGCACGTGATGCCACATTTCCTGAATCATCCCGTGAAGAACCGACAGCGCCTGCTTCTCCGGCGAGTCCTTAAGCTGGGGTTCAAGCGCTGTGAATCGCTGCGTCAGCTCATACAACCGCTGAGGATAAGCATCTGCCGCAAAAGATTGAGTCGGATTACGGTGAATATCTGTCATACGCACCTCCAACTGATATATTCAACTCTGGGCGCGCAGTTGGGGCAGCGTCACTTTTGGCAAAATCCTCTTGACCATCCCTTTGAGCCCCGCCAGCGGGCCAGGATTTTTCTTCGGTATCCGGATTGTCAGAACGCCGTTTTCGAGTTCCGCCTCGGCAGGTCTGTCCTTCAGCTCTTCCGGCAGGCTTAACTCGCGGTAGAACTGCTGGAACCGCCGTTCTTGCACGTGCCAGCGAGCGTCTTGCCATTCCGCCGGGGCTTCATGAGTGGCACAGATCACCAGCCGATTGCCTCGCACACTCACATCGATGTCTTTGGCCTGGAACCCGGGTAGCGATGCCTTAACAACCAGCGCATCAGGTTGTTCGATTACGTCCAGGGCGAGGTTATCGCGTTCATCCAGCCACGTTCCGAGGAACCAATCGTTTAACCAGTCAGCCAGATATCTCGTCATCCAACGAAACCTGGTCAGTTCCCAATAGGGTCGGTAGCGTATCAGGTTTGCCATAGTCATTACCCCCTTCTTGCACGGCTATTTCCAGACAACTGGCCGTATGTAAAACCGGCGTTACAGATGCAGATAAATCAGATCATCAGATCGCAAATCTTCGGCAGACGTTAAATGAATTGGGGCCTTCTTATCAGGCCCCATTCAGCGCAGTTGGCGAGTTGCCCCTTGCTTACGATTGACTCTGCGCCGTGATTTCCTTTTTCGGCACGATGGCAATCTTCTTGGGCAGGGCTTCCTGAGTCTTGGGCAGTTTCAGCGTCAGGACGCCATTTTCAAACTGCGCTTCGGCCTTGTCAGCATCGACCTGAACGGGCAAGCTGAATGCACGCTGGAAATTCCACGTACCACGCTCCCGCAGATGGTACTGGTATTGCTCAGTATCTTCTTTGGCCTGTTGAGTCCCCTTCAGGTGCAGCACGCCATTTTCAACCTTGATGTCAATGTCTTCAGGGTTGAATCCGGGCAGTTCGGCCTGTAGAACCAGCGCATCGTCGGTTTCGATCAGGTCCATGGCCGGGCCGACCCCAAAGGTGTCAGGCCAGAAGAGGCTACGGCTATTCCAGCTATTCCAGAATGTGTCAAACATTCGGTTGATGTTGTAAATTTCCTGCATCGGATTCCAACGAGTTAGCATAGACACCTCCTCGAAATCTGATGTAGTATCCTTTGCTGGAATCTGCCCTCTATATACAGCACCATCATCAGAATTATGTAAACACGATGTAAGAACAAGATCAGATTTTCCAGGCTTCATCTCGCACGTGGGGCGCGCCCGTCTGGCATGCAGGGCACTGTCTTTTTGCTAATGGCGGCACAGCCTGGCTGGCACGCACCGACTGTTCATTCACGACCACATTCAACGTATCCTTACTGCCTTTACCCAATACGAGAACGCCGCGCTTTAGGCGGTGTACTACATCGACCACCCTGACTCCCGCTATAATCCCCGGCATGATGTCGCCACACATCGGCTTGAACGCGCACTTACTTAGTGCCGAAGCGGGTTATCGGCGCGCTGGCATTCATGGTTATATCCACCAGTTGCTTGCGCATCTGCCTGCCGTCGATCCGTCCTGGCGCTACACTGCGCTGATCGGTGAAGGGACACCACCTGATAGCCCCGGCCTGAACGTTCGCCACTCACGGCTGCGCACCGGCCAGCCGATGCGCCGTATCCTGTGGGAACAGTGCGTGCAGCCCTTCCAGGTAGGCAGCTTCGACCTGGTTCACGAGCTGGCCTTTGTCGCGCCGCTGGTCATGCCTCGCCCGTTTGTCGTCACCGTCTACGACCTGTCCTTCATTCGCTACCCGGAGCGGCTGGCGCGTTCGCGCCGCTGGTATCTGCGGCTGTTCACCCGTTTGTCATGTCGTCGTGCCCGGCGCGTGCTGGCGATCTCGCAGTCTACCGCCGATGACCTGGTGAAACTGCTTGGCATCTCGCCGGAGCGGATCGATCTGGCGATCCCCGGCATTGATCCCCGATTCTGCCCGTTGCCTGCCAGTGAGGTCGCCGCGTGGCGGCAGCGCAAAGGGCTGCCCGAATGCTTCATCCTGTTCGTCGGGACACTGGAACCGCGCAAGAATTTGCCGGTTTTGCTGCGCGCCTACGCCCGGCTCTCGCCCGCCGAACGCGATAGCTGCCATCTCGTGCTGGTCGGCGGCAAAGGCTGGATGACCGCTGAGATTCAGCGCACCATCGAGCAGCACCAACTGGCGGACAGCGTTCACATGCCTGGCTTTGTTGCCGACGATGAACTCGTCTGGTGGTACAATGCTGCGCAGTGCTTTGTTTATCCGTCACTCTTTGAGGGTTGGGGAATGCCCATTACCGAAGCAATGGCCTGCGGCAAGCCCGTCGTCGTTTCCGACGTGTCGTCGCTGCCCGAAGCGGTTGGCGAGGTCGGGCTGCGCCTGCCACCTGGCGACGAAGGCGCCTGGGCAGAGGCTTTGGCACGCACCATCCACGATGCGCAGTGGCGGGCCGAGCAAGGCCATCAATCCAGACTGCGCGCTGCACAGTTCACCTGGAGACGCACTGCCGAACAGACTGTTGCCAGTTACCGGAAGGCACTGGAGGGTCAGCCGATATGAGGCGTAACTGGGCGCTGATTTTCAGGCGAGCCATGCCTGTCATCGACGCTGCGCTGGTCATCCTGGCTTTTCGCCTGTCCTACACCCTGCGCTACGATCTGCAAATTCCTACCCCGGTGGGTGAAGACATCCGGGCTACGGCGGCCTTCGCGGATTTCCTGCCCTACGCCATCCTGTACGCAGTCTGGCTGGTGGCGACGTGGCCCGTCGCCGGGATGTACCGCGAACGACGTGGGCGTTCCTGGTTTGAGGAAGTCTACGGCGTGCTCAACGGCGCGACGAATGCTACCGTCGTCGTCATGGCACTGAACTTCTTGCTGCGGCCCCAGGTCTTTTCCCGCGTCATGATTCTGGAAGCGACGACGCTGGTCGTGGTCTTTCTGTCGGTGGAACGACTCGCCTACCGCTACGTGCGTCAGATGCTCCGCAAACACGGCATCGGCGTGGAGCGCGTGCTGATCGTGGGCGCGGGCGACATCGGGCGTACCGTTCTGAGCGCGATTATCGCCCGGCCTGACCTGGGCTACACCCCGGTAGGCTACCTGGATGATCGGCCTGAGCGCGGTCAGGTCAACATGGGGCGGGTGCGTGGCCTGGGCGACCTGGATCGCCTCGAACACCTCTTGGAGACGTTTGCCGCCGATCTGGTCATCATTACTCTGCCCTGGACGGCCCGTCAGAAGATCATGGATATGGTCGCCCAGTGCGAGTATTACGGCGTTCCGGCGCGCGTCGTGCCCGATCTGTTCCAGTTGAACATGAGCCAGGTCTACGTCGAGAACCTGGAAGGCGTACCGCTGCTTGGCCTGAGTACCGGTACGCGCATTAACCCGGCCAGCCAGCTTATCAAGCGCGTGATCGACGTGGCGCTGGTGCTGCTGTCAATGCCCATCAGCCTGCCGCTGGCCCTGGTGATCGCCATTGCGATCAAGATGGACTCCCCTGGCCCGGTGCTTTTCCGGCATCGTCGGGTCGGCAAGGATGGGCGAGAATTCGACATGTTCAAGTTCCGCTCCATGTGCGAAGATGCCGACCAGATGCGCGAAGACCTGATCAACCGGACGGGGGCTGATCCGCGCCGACCCAAGTGGGAGAACGACCCGCGCATCACACGGGTCGGAAAGTGGCTGCGCCGTACCAGCCTGGACGAACTGCCACAGTTGTTGAACGTACTGCGCGGCGAGATGAGCATTGTCGGGCCGCGTCCGCCGACGCCCGCCGAAGTGCTGCACTACGAACCCTGGCATCGCCAGCGCTTGAATACCCTGCCCGGCATGACCAGCCTCTGGCAGGTCAGCGGGCGCAGCAAAGTGCCGTTTGAGGAACAATGCCTGATGGACATTTATTACATTGAAAACTGGTCAATCGGCCTGGACATCCAGATCATGCTGCGTACCATCCCCAACGTACTGATTGGAACCGGGGCGTACTGAAAATCTGGCAGAACTTATCATCGGTGGTCGAGACTTCAACGTAAATACCTCCGCGCCTGGGCCACCTTTGGGCGGACGTCCGACTTTGCCGCCCGGTCAGACATCTGTACGATCTGAGCGGCAACGAATGACGGCCTCTGGCCTGCTCCATTGGAGGCTGTGATCGTTTTGTGCCTGGAAGGCTGGTAAGTGCCACGTGGCGACCAAACAGGAGAGTAGGAACATGCAGGGCAAAATCTGTGTAGTAACCGGCACGAATTCGGGGATTGGTAAAGCGACGGCGCTGGGCCTGGCAAAGTTGGGCGCTACCGTTGTGATGGTCTGCCGTGACCGGGCCAAAGGCGAAGCCGCAGCTAAAGAGATGATCGGCGAGAGCGGCAATAAGTCCGTCGATCTGCTGGTCGCCGATCTGTCTTCGCAGCAAGCCATACGGCAGCTTGCTGCCGAGTTCAAATCGAAATATACCCGGCTGGACGTGCTGATCAACAACGCTGGCCTGTATCTCAGCAACCGGACGCTCACCGTCGATGGCCTGGAAACCACTTTCGCCGTGAATCACCTGGCCTACTTCTTGCTCACGAATCTGCTGCTGGATGTCATCAAGGCCAGCGCGCCCTCCCGGATCGTGAACGTCGCGTCGTCGGCCCATGCCGACTCCCTGGATTTTGCCAATTTGCAGAGTGAGAAGGGCTACGATGGAATGCAAGCCTATTCTCGCTCCAAACTCGCCAATATCCTGTTTACCTATGAACTGGCACGGCGACTGGCAGGCTCCCACGTCACGGTGAATTGTCTTCATCCCGGCGTCATCCGTTCCGGTCTACAGCGCGACATGGGCCTGCAATTTCAGATTATCGCCCGATCTTTTGCCAGCCCAGAGCGAGGCGCTGAAACGTCCATTTACCTGGCTTCGTCGCCGGACGTGGCCGGGATCACCGGCAAGTATTTTTCTGACAAGCGGGAAACCAGATCGTCGGCCATCTCATACGATGAAGGGGTAGCTCGCAAGCTCTGGCAGGTGAGTGCCGAATTGACGGGCCTCGACGCTATGCCTGCCTGATCGATTTTGCCTTTGGCCCTTTGGAGTACCCGATTCATGAACCGCAAGAGACAGTTCACCCGGCTGCTCGCGTTGTTATTCGTGCTGCTGGCGCTGTTCGGTGTGCCAGGCACTCAGAGCACGCTTTCTATCGCGGCAGCCCAGACCTCCACACCAGGCGTTTACTGGCCCACCGCAGGTTGGCGCATTTCGACGCCCGAAGCCCAGGGCATGAACTCGCATAGCCTGGAACAGATGCTGGACGCCGTAAAACAGCAGAAGCTGAACCTGCATAGCCTGCTGGTCATCCGGCACGGCTACATCGTCAGTGAAACCTACTTCCCGTCCTACAAACAGGACACGAAGCACGAAATCTATTCTTGCACCAAGAGCATCATCGCCACACTGATCGGGATCGCCCTCGATCAGCAGCGCATCGACAGCCTCGACCACCCCGTAGTGAGCTACTTCCCGGAGCGCACTTTTGAGAATCTGGATGCCGCAAAGAAAGCCATGACGTTGGAGAACCTGCTGACCATGACTTCGGGCCTGGATTGGCAGGAGGGCGACCCCGAGTACATCGGCATGTACCGGAGCCGCGATTGGGTGAACTACGTGATGGACAAACCCATGAAGGCGGAGCCGGGCAGCCAGTTCAACTACTGTTCGGGCTGCTCGCACATTCTATCGGCGATCATCCAGAAGGCTACCGGCACGAAAACCAGCGACTTCGCCGCCAGATACCTGTTTGAGCCGCTGGGCATTTCGGACGTGGCCTGGGAAACCGATCTTAAAGGCGTCGATCTTGGCGGGTGGGGCGTGCAGATCACCCCCAGAGACATGGCGAAACTGGGCTATCTGTACCTCCGTCACGGCATCTGGGATGGGAAGCAGCTTGTCCGCGCGCAGTGGGTTGAAACGGCGACACGCAGTCACACCGCAACGGACAGCAACCTGGATTACGGCTACCAGTGGTGGATCGTCCCGTCCCTTGAGGGCTATGCCGCGCTGGGCCGCTTTGGGCAGACGATTTTGGTCATCCCCAAACTGGACCTGATCGTCGTGACGACGGCGCAGGTCGAGAATCACGACGCGATCTTTGAACTGATCGGACAATACGTCGTGCCTGCGGTGCTCACTCCATAGGCGTCAGCTTCACCGTGACCTGCATAATGTCCAGTTTACGGATCAGCCGGATCGCCAGTTCGTCGCCAAACTTGTGGTTCAGCAGGAGACGGTGCAGCGCGTCCAGCCCGGTCACTGCCTCGCCTCCCACCATAATCAGAATGTCGCCGGATTGGATGCCCGCCTTTGCCGCTGGACTGTTTTCAGCGACCTCGTGAACGTAAACGCCGTATTCCTGGCTCAACTGGTGGTGCGATGCCAACCCTTCGTACAGCCGCTCGCGCTCTCCCGAAATGCCCAGACGAGGGCGCCGTACCGCGCCGTATTCGGTTAGATCGGGCAGCACTTTCTGGATGGTGGCGCTGGCAACGGCCAGATTAATGCCCTGTGCCTCGGTCAGGCTGGCCGTGTTCAGCCCGACGACCTGTCCCCGGCTGTTGATCAGCGGCCCGCCGGACATGCCGGGGTTGAACAAGGCGTCGGTCTGAATCAGCCCGTCCATCATCTGCCCCGATGGGCCGCGCAGGCTCTGGCCTGTCGCGCTGACAATGCCCGCCGTCGCCACCACGCGGTTGCCATCGGGATTGCCGAGCGCGATGACCACCGAGCCGACGCGGAGGGCACTGCTGTCGCCGAGGCTGGCCGCCGTCAAATTCAGACTGGCCGGGTCAATCTGCACCAGCCCCAGATCGTTGTCGGGGTCTTTGGCGATCCGTTTACCGGGGACGCTCTGCCCACTGGCAAATTGAACGTCGGCCTCCGGCGCGCCACTGACCACGTGATAGCTGGTCAGGATGTAGCCTTTGGCTGCATCGATCACCACGCCCGATCCGTGACCGACCCGTGCCCGGCCCATCCGCCAGCGATTTTCGCCGCCCCGCCGCTCCACGCGGACAACGGACGCGGCCACCGACTCAACAATTACATGGACGGCAGCCGCGTACTGATCAAGAAACGTGCGTGCCGCGTCCAACTCAGATTGATCGGGCATCGGGCTTTCTCCTGAGTCACTTCATTTTTTGAAGTATAGGCGGGATGACTTGAAAAAGTCAAGTGAGTGGACTATACTGCTCAAAGTCTTACCCATTGAGCAAGAACGACCATGAACAACCGCACACATAAAAAGACCGAACCCGACTCAAAATCGGATCATAGGAGCTATGGTCTGGACTGCCCGATTGCCAAAACATTGGACGTGGTAGGGGATCGCTGGACACTGCTCATCATCCGCGATCTGCTGCGCGGTACACACAAATACCAGGATTTGCTGGAGTCTCTGGAAGGCATCTCGACCAATCTGCTGGCGGAGCGGCTGGCGCGTCTGGTCGATGAAGGAATCGTTACCCGGACGCTGTACAGCGCCAGACCGCCACGCGCTGAATACCATCTGACCGAACAGGGCGAGCAACTTGCCAGCGTGGTCGATGCGCTGTTCAATTGGGGGGTGCGCTGGCGGAACTGGGGGCGCGCGCCGGAACTTCAAACTGTGCGGGAGCGTATGATCCGGGAATTGGGGCTGAAGCCGGGAGACGTGCGGATCGTGCCGTCGAAACGCCGGATCAGGTGGGTATAGTTTCGGCTGTCACTGGCCCATCAAGTGTCATAGCTTCATATGAATTTCACCCTTCACCAGGATGTTCAAAGAGCGCCCGGTGTGGGAAGACAAGCTGATCCGGCAGGCGGATCCCGCGTTCGAGCGCGACGTGATTGGCCCGCTCGAAGTCGCGGTGTATATCCTGCATCAGCGTGAATTGCTGTACAGAAGGTTCCAGTGAGAACAGGGCCACGCTCGTCGTGTAGCTGCCCGGAACGATGGTAATCCAGCGACCACTCTCGATCTGCTTGCGCACTGCGGCCAGCGGCTTGGCGCTGTTCTGGGTACGTTGCAGCACGTTCAGCGCCGTGAGCATCGGTTTGAGTGCGCCGACGGGCATCGAGATCGACCCCTGTGTCGTCAGTGGGTTGTCCACGTCATCGCTGCCGTTATTGTAGATTGAGTAGGCCAGAACTCGCGCCTCAAAATGCTGGCGCAAAAACCCGGTGTGACCTGGTTTTGCCACCTGCTGCCAGGCTTGAGTGTCGGGATCGCGCGCCAGCAACCGCTCGATGATGACGCGCCGCTCGTTGAAGTAGGCGTACAAGGCGGTAAATTGTGCCCGGTTCAGTTTACCTTCCGCGAATTCGGCAGCGATCTGTCCCGTTTTCTCCCGCAGTTGCGCCAGAGCTTCTTCGGCCTGTAGGCGCTCCTCGATGCCGGAGATCTGCTTGGGGATTTCGATATTCTGGGAGAGTTTGGTTTGTGGGGTCAACTGCGGGGGCGGCGCAGCAGCTTCCGGCGGAGTTGGCCGTACCGGAGACGATTCGCTGGTGCGCCGTGTTGCGCCGGATTTGCCGGAGGCCGCGCCCGGTGACGAGAGGGCACTTTGGAGAATACGTTCGTCTGCCTTTTTGAGCAGGCGGCGGAGCAGCGAGCGTGGTTCGTCTCCCCGTTTGTTCACAATTTCCGCCTCACTGATGTTGATCGCCTATGCTCCTGTCATCTTAACAGAAAAGCCACTCGTGCGAAAGTCGCGGCGGATTCCCCCTGTGGCGGCCTGCCAGCCGCTGAGATGAGCGCGTATCCTGGACGGACTCTTCCACAACCAATCGATGGCCGCAGGCATAAATTCGTTACTGCTCACCCAGAAAAGCGCGTATTTCGTCTGCCACTTCATCGAGTTCGAGTCTTGCGCCGCTCTCCCAGGCTGCATCAAATGCTTCCTTGCCGAGGGAAGTTTCTACTTTTTCACGCAGGCGATTGAACAATCCCCAACGCCTGGCCCAGCCCGTGGGGTAGGGCAGGTCGAAGATCGAAGGGGTGAAGTCCAGGAAATAATGCATCGTGGCTGCCGCCCGTGC
>JAJPHV010000068.1 GCA_021325095.1 Chloroflexota bacterium
AAGCCGCAGACGCAGCGGCTGGCTGCGCATCACCGCCATCCCCCTGGGCAGGTAGCTGTATGGCCCCCGCCGGGACGTACCATCCGCCGCTTTGCTGCGGCGACGGGCTGTCCGGCATGGGAACGTTACTCGTCACCGGCTGTGAAGCCAGCGCTGCGACCTGCTGCTCCGTCATCGCGTTCTTGGGGACAAACCAACCACCTGCTGCCTCAGCAGCAAGTCGGGGTGCGTCTGGCCGGTCTGACATTCTTCACCTCACCGGTTTTCTAACTAACCCAAATCTAACCTGCGGAAAGCCTGACACGAACGCCGTTTATTATACACCGATCCCAAATAAAAGGCGGCTCTTGTGGGCATCAAGAGCCGCCTCTTACGTCCCCTTTCGCACGTTCGCCGGAGTTGCGCCGCCAACACCCCTGTCAGGTCGCACCCAAACGCCCGGCAGCACGCCGAAAATAGGACAGTTGTCATCGGCTGGCAAAGCGCCCCGATCAGGCTGCTCGCCGCCGCTGATCACAACGTATCGCCCTGGGAGAGTGCCCCTCGCCCACCCTTGCGCTCCGAGACATCGCCGGGCCGGTGGTGATGCCCATTGCCACTGGCCCGGTACACGCATACCCCAAACACGTTACACTTTGAAGCGCTTGTGGCCCCGCTTGATGTTCCGGATCGCTACCAACTATGTCGTTCCCAGGTCTATATCCGTCGTCTTCCGATCACCTCTACAGAATAGAGACGGATGCCGGAAGATTTTCACTCAGTCCTCATCGACGACCAGTGATTCCCCAAACCCACCCTCGCCGTCTGAATGATCGCCGGGCCAGTGGTCATACACGATGCTCTTTACTCTGTACGCGCGTACCCCGTGCTCGATACACCTTTACGGGAGGGACTCGAACCCTCGACATCTTGCTCCGCAGGCAAGTGCTCTACCACTGAGCTACTGGTCTGGCCCCGCTCGACCTCGCAGACGACTACCATCTACAGGACTGAGCGACTTACCTCATCCCCTGACCCCGCCGAAACGGGGTTTCGAGCCTCCGCTTCGCAGAGAGGGGAAAAGAAGTTCGATTGTTAAGGTGCGTGGACAGGCGGGCGCAAAATGACAACCCATGCCCGTTAACCCGTGCGCAGCGCCTGCCAGATTACAATACGTCGAAACCCTGCGTGCCATTCTGCTCATTTAGATGCTGTTGGTCGAGTAGCGACCATCAGCGTATGGGGAACGCTGACGGGCGCAGGTTGGTTCCGGTTTGGCCGTCGGCCCTGTCCAGAACCACCCACGCCCGTCGGGGAGTAAGTTCAGTTCTGGATAAGGTCGGTAAGCCAGTTCGCTTCCTGGATGCGCGTGTCTAGCAGACGGTAACTTTGAGACAGCGCATCGATCTGTCTTTGCAGGTCAGCCACATCGACTGTTGACCTCCACTTGATCTCGTTGCGGGTGACGCCGTACCCGCGATTAGGCTCCAACCGGGCCGCGTTACTGAGCTGTTCGAGCAAGTTACGCTCGTCGCGCAGGCGGTCACGCTCGGCAATGGCTTCCATCAGGGATGTGCCGTCGCCGCTGCCCGGTATACTGGTCTGTAAGTTGGTAAAGTTGATCTGCATCGTCAGCCGCTTGATGTCCGCCAGAATGCGCCTGGCTTCCTCGATCAGTTCGCCGGGCTGCTCGGCGGGTGTGTCGCCCTCCTGGACTTTGGCACTGGCGGCCAGCCTGGTATGCAGCCGCGCCAGGCGTTCCTGAAGGGCCTTGCGTTCAACTAACGCTTCTGCCAGCTTTGGCATGGGTTAGTTCCTCACTTTCTGATCTGACTAGTTCCGCAACGACGGCTCGCCGCTCGTCTCGACCCGCTCGCCCCAACCACTGAAGGGGTCGGTGGGCGCTTCTAGTTCGCGGATCGTCTCGTTGGCCGTGTACGCGATGTCACGGAGCCACCCGATCACCTCATCCTTGCTCAGGTTCGTCACTTCGGCCAGCTTGCCACTGGAGGCTGCGTCGTGCAGGCGATCAATCGCGTTGAAGATCGACTCGAAACGGATGTCGGTAAAGAGCGCCTGAAGGATGCGGATGTCGGTCTGCTGTTTCTGGGTCATCATCTTCTGTTTCACCTTTCGCGCTTCGTATCCGTGTACGTATTCACGAAAAAAAGGACGTGGAACCGCTTTTGTGCCGGTCCCACGTCCCTTGATGATGGTCGTGGTGGGTCAGGTGGGGGGAGGTCTGGGATCTTTCCCGTTAGCCTCTACCCCTTCCCCGGTAGCGTACCGGGACCTGGGACCGACTCCGTGCTGTGGCCTTAACCGCTTCGCCCATTCCGCCCCACAGCGTACCAAACGGATTCGCACCGCTCTGGCGCTCGTCAGACAGCCGTAAGGTCGACGCAGCGTAGGCAGCATCGGCGGCATAGCAGCCTTTAAGGCCGATATGCAAAACAGGTGTGCGGTTGTCAGCACCCTGTTGTGAGCTTCGCCGTCTGCTTACCATTGTCTTAGGCCCGCCTTTCGACTACTGTCTGCTCTAACATTTCGAGAATGCTCTCGCCTTTGATGAAGATTCGCCGGATGCCCGGTGGCTGACTGACGCGGAGATAGCCCGCGTTGATCAACTTCTTCAGTGTGCTGAGGCTGATCCCAAGCGCTTCTGCGGCTTCCTCGCGGCTGTACACCGCGTCGGGGTCGATGCTGCGCTTTATAGCTCTGCCGTCAGACATAGCTTTTTCCTCACTAGCTTGGACAGTCTAACATAGGTTCAGAAATGGTGTCAAGAGGCAAAATCTGCTTCCTTTCACCAGGAAGTATTATAGCAGAGTTTTTACGGGCCACAAAGGGCCAGTTTTGTGGCGAGGTCAAACATTCTTATATGCTTGTCACGCAAAGTACCAATTGATTCGCGGTAGAATAGGGCATTGTCACAAGCTGTAATGGGAATTCGAGAGTTGATAAAACGAACCGTCGTCCTGTTGGTACTGACTTCAATCCTGGTTACGCCGATCCTCTCCGCGCGGCCTGCCGCTGCTGCCGATACCTCAATTGACCTGTCGCCGTGTAAGTTCGACGTGGGACTGGCCGACGCCAAACGCCAGGTCGATGCGAAATGCGGCGTGTTCCAGGTTCCCGAAGATCGCAGCCACCCGGAGGGCCGGAAGCTCGACATCCATTTCGTCGTGCTGCCTGCCTCCAACCCGGAGGCCAAAGGACTGCCCGTTTTCCACTTTGAGGGCGGGCCGGGTGGCGCGGCCATCCGCGATTTTGGCCTGGTCTGGTACGGCCCCTACCGCCAACTGCGAGAGAATCATGACATCGTGATCATCGACCAGCGCGGGACGGGCGAGTCGGCGTCGCTCCAATGTACGGAAGTGACCGGCCCGGCCCTGGATGAACTTGCCAAGCCGCTGGACGACGCAGAGAGTGCCAAACTGGCTGTCCAGCGGATGCAGGCGTGTCTCGCAAGGCTTTCCGCCACCAATGATCCTGCTTTCTATACCAGCACAGTGCTTGCCGATGATACGGATGCCATCCGCGCCGCGCTTGGCTATGACCAGATCGACGTATTTGGCAACTCTTATGGCACGTGGCTCGGTCAGATTTACCTGCGCCGGTATGGGCAGCACGTCCATGCGATGGTACTGGATAGCGTGGTCGGCCCCTGGAATAACTACGTGCTGGCCGCGTCCAGTAATGCCGAAACTGCGTTGAATAAGGTGTTTGATCTGTGCGTGGCAGATGCGATGTGCAATGCGGCCTACCCCGATCTGCCGGGACAGCTTCAGAAGGCCCTGGACAGGCTGGACAAGAAACCAGCCACCACCAGCGCAATGGGCATCCTGACGGGCAAATTCTACACGGTGGCTATGACCCGCAGCCGCCTGCTGGAATCGCTCCGGCAAATGCTGTACCAGAGCGTGAATTTCAGCCTGATTCCGCAGGCGATCAGCCAGGCGGCGCAGGGCAACTATACTTTGACGGCCAGCACGCTGGTTGCCTTCAACGAGCAGGCCGCCGATCTATCTGTTGGGCTTTACTACAGCGTGCAATGCTCTGAGACTGCGGCCTTTCTCAGTCTGGATGCCGGTCAGCATCAAAAGCACGGGCAGTTTTTTGCGACGGATAGTGACGCTGAAGACCTCTTAGCCGTTTGCAAGACGTGGCGCAGTGCGGAACTGGACAAGGCGGACGTTGCGCCTGTCAGGTCGGATCGGCCCGTCTTGATCCTGTCCGGCGCGCTTGACCCGATCACGCCTGTTGACTTCGCCAACGAAACCCATGAGCGGCTGTCCCGCAGTACGCTGGCTGTTTTCCCGTACCAGGGACACGGGCCGATGGCAGGCAATAAGTGCGCGCAAAACCTGGTCGCACGCTTCTTTGCCGCGCCAGATCGCCCATTGGACACAAGCTGTACGGCGAAGGACGTGAAGCCTATTTTCCTGGGGGCCTTCAAGGCCGATCTCGCGCCGTTCAGCGATCCGGGCGGCAAGTTCCGGGCTAATGTGCCAAAGGGCTGGCAGGTCGATACACAAACATCCGATGGCCCGATGACCTTCCTGAGCAGCCCGGACGGAACGCAGTTGCTTGGGATTGGTATCTTCAGAGGTAAGAACGTCAAGCAGGCGCAGCAGGCGGCCATCGACCTGATCGGGCAAGCCTATGGGCCAGTTGAGTTGCAGTTCACCGAGTCAATCCTGTTCATTACGGTGGCACAGGGCAGCCTGGATCGGCCCGACGAGGCCAACACCGGAATCATGATGATCCGGCCACTGGGCGCAGACACCATGATCGTGTGGCAATCCGCGCCCAACAACGTGTTCCAGGCTGCGCTGCTGCCCATCGCGCCGCTGGTGTTCGGCTCGGTGGTCGTGCAGTAGGAACCGGTTGCTTGCCTCCTCCACTGGCAAAGTCCTCAAGCTGGCCCTTGACGAGGGGCGGGGGGCTGGTATACTACGGATAACACAGGAAAGCGTCACGACAAGGGGACGCTCTGTGCACCAACCTGAGGGGGGCGACCGGGGACAC
>JAJPHV010000127.1 GCA_021325095.1 Chloroflexota bacterium
AAACGCGGCGCGCCCTTGAAGCGCGGGTGGCCCGGCGTCTGCCCGGCCTTCACCCGCCGGAAGAAGGCCGCGTAAGCCTTGTCTACCCGGCGCAGCGTGTGTTGCAGACTGCTGGCATTCAGGATGAGGTCAGGAAAGGTGTTGCGCCAGTCCCGGAAGTACGGCCACTGGCTGAGGGCGCTCTGGTGCTGGCCCGTCGCCTCATAGGCGTTGCGGCACTGCGCCAGCGCCGCGTTGTATACCTCGCGGTGCTGCTCAAGCAGCCTCGAGAGCGCCGCTTGTTCAGCCGGGCGCGGGTACAGCCGATACTCGTAAGTGCGCTTCATGCCCTCAACCCAAAGACTCTACCCGTGCGTTTGCCAGATGGGTTCAAGATCAGGCGAGTGTGGCACGGGTGCAGCCCTTTGCTGGCAAACAAAAACGCCCGGCCTGTTGATCTTGAGATTTTGTTCTACCATAATATTCGTTCTGCCTGCAAGGGTCAAGAGAAAGGAGACAGGGCGCATTCCTCACCGGCTTGAAACCCGGTGTCCCCTGCGCCGAGTTTTATGGTCGTCCGAGAAGCAAAAACCACAGAAACCGTCGAAGTTCCTGGCCCGCTGCGCCGCAACCCCGGGATGCCGCTCGATCTGGGATGGGTGAACGAGACGCGCATCAATCGCAGCGCTGTTGAACGCCGGGCAGCGACGCTCGGCACTCGGCGCACCGTCAAGAAAGACTGGCAGGCGGCGTGGCTGCTGCGCGCCGTGACCTGCATTGACCTGACTACGCTGGCGGGCGACGATACGCCCGGCAATGTGCGGCGGTTGTGCGCCAAAGCCCGCCAACCCGTCCGCCAGGACATCCTGGAGGCGCTGGGCGCTCAGGGTTTGCACATCAGGGTTGGCGCAGTCTGCGTCTACCACAATCTGGTTCCGGTGGCCGTCGAAGCCCTCGAAGGTTCCGGCATTCCGGTGGCGGCGGTATCAACGGGCTTTCCGGCAGCTCAAACCCCCCTGCGACTCAAGATCGAGGAAATCAAGGAGTCGGTGCGCGCGGGAGCCAGGGAGATCGACATCGTGATCTCGCGTGCTCCGGTGTTGACTGGCAACTGGACGGCGCTCTACGACGAAGTGCGCGCCTTCCGCGATGCCTGTGGCGAAGCGCACATGAAGGTGATTCTTGCCACCGGCGAACTCGGCACGCTGCGCAATGTCGGCATGGCGAGCCTGGTGGCGATGATGGCGGGCGCAGACTTCATCAAGACCTCGACAGGCAAAGAAAGCGTCAATGCGACGCTGGCCGTCGGTGAGGTCATGACGCGCGCCATCCGTGCCTATTACGAGCGTACCGGCTACCTGATCGGGTTCAAGCCTGCGGGTGGCATTCGCACTGCCAAAAATGCGCTGGACTGGCTGATCCTGATGAAAGAGGAACTTGGCGACCTGTGGCTGCGCCCAGCCTTATTCCGCATCGGGGCGAGCGGGCTGCTGACGGACATTGAGCGGCAGCTTTCGCACCACGTCACGGGCCACTACTCGGCAGCGCATCACCACCCCATGCCATGATCTGGCTCCTGGGGCTGCTCTCTGCCTGACGGATATGGCTGTAGGGCTGAGGCAATTGGCCTCAAGACTCGATGATCTTGTCGTCGATCAACTGCTGCTGAACGGCCTGCCCGCGTGGGTCGAAGGCGAAATAGGGCGCGTGGAGTTGGAACTCCATGTCCATCATGGCGCGGCCTGCCCGGTTCTTCTCCACCGTGAAAACCACCCAGTCGCGGTACTGCTTGGCCTTGTACGGGTTGAACGAGACGTGATCTTTGGCAAGGATGTGATACTTGTTGTTCATGATCACGGCAATGTCGCATTCATAATCCAGTGCCGAACTGCCGCGCAGGTGGAACAGGTGCAGCCGCTTGGATTTCAGGCCCTCTCGATCAGCGGCGACAATGGCGAACACTGGCACGTCCAGCGCCAGCGCAATGTCTTTCAACCCTTCCACGACAATCGTCACTTTCTCGTTTTCGTCGGTGGCCCGCTCCGGGTGGATCGCCACTTTCTGCAGGTAATCAACGAATACGGTCACGTTGCCGTTGGTCGCTTCGCACAGGCGCGCCGTCATCTCGCGGATGGCGCGCAGCGTGGTGACAGCCGGGCTGGCCTTGACCAGTATCATCCGGTCTGCATACTTGTTCATCCGGGCCAATGCCATGGACGTTTTGGGGTTCTCCCGCAGGATCGTTTGGAGCGACCCGGCAGAGTTGCCTTCACGGCCCAGGAATTCACGGGCGCGCTGCGAGATAATCACGTCATACAGGTCTTTGAGTTTGATGCCGCCGCGCGTGTCGATGGTCGGCGGGTTGACACTTTCCAGGCATAACAGCCGGTTCATCAGGTGCGTTTCGGTATGTTCATAGGACAGGTAAAACGCGAACTGGTCGGGGTGCATGGCAACGTTGCGGGCAATCTGCAGCGTGGCAATCGTCTTGCCGATGCCCTGCGCGCCGCCAAGCAGCACCAGTTCAGTCTTGCGCAGTCCGCCGCCGATCATTCCGTCCAGAGGGTCAAAGCCGGTAGGCAGCGGGACGTAATCGGATAGATCACCGCGCACGACCTGATCGTTGGCATCGTTCATGACCTGGGCCAGGGTGCGCGGCAAATGCGACGTGTTGCGGCGAGACGCGCCGGTGTTGGAAGCTGCTTGCTGCGCTTGGGCGGCTGCCTGTGCACGAGGAGGCCGCGCAGGTCCCGGCGTCGGCGCGGGCGGTGGTGAATCGGCCATGTCATCCTGGAAGCGTCGTGTAGACATCGGTTTTCTGACCTGCTATACCCTGAAAATTGTGAATTTGTTGGCTGGCATTGTATATCGTATCTGGCTGTGGCGCAAACCTCAGCTTGCGGAGGATGTGCCTTCATATACGATACAATAAGTTCCCGGTAAGATTGTAAACTATCGATGCGTCGATCAAGTGTTGAAAAACAATAAAAATCAACGCTGCCGCGTTTGCAACTCTCATATACTTCTAATTGCAAAAGGCTTCACATTCGATGAGAGTTGTGTTAAAATAACAATGTTTGATGCCCAATTGGGTGATTGATTAAGCGGCGAATAATTTCGGCCCGCACCTTTTTGTTGTCTGTACCCAAACCAAGAGGGGGGCGGGAGTGGTGACTGAAGGAGCATATATCCGGTGATACAGGAACTGGTGAATCGAGCAGACAGGCGCGGTTACGTGACCTTCGAGGACGTTCTCGAAGTCCTGGAAGAAGAAGGTGACGACCTGACGACTCTGGAATCGATCCTGGATGAGCTGGATGAGCTTGGAATTGAACTCCGTCAGGAGGAAGTGGCCCGTGAGGAGGTGGAAGAAGCCGAAGACGAATTTGAGATGGAAGCCGAGGAAATACAGGACCCCGGTATCGGCGACATCAATGCCGTATCCGCCGATGACCCGGTTGGCCTCTACTTCCGCCAGATGGCGCAAGAACCCCTCCTGACCGCCCACGAAGAAGTTGAACTCGCCAAACGTATTGAACTCGGCAAGGAAGCCCTTGCCAGGCTTCATGCGCTCCGCCGTCCGGACCGCAACCAGCGCCTGGAATTGCAGGAACTGATCGCGGACGGACAGGCTGCCCGCGAACATCTGGGCCGTGCCAACACGCGCCTGGTGGTCAGCATCGCCAAGCGCTACATGGGCCAGGGTTTACCCTTCCCCGACCTGATCCAGGAGGGCAATGTCGGCCTGATGCGCGCCGTCGATAAGTACGATTACAAACGGGGAAATCGATTTAGCACCTATGCCACGTGGTGGATTCGACAGGCCATCACACGGGCGCTGGCTCAAAAGACGCGCACCATTCGCATCCCGCTGCACATGACCGAGCGCATCCGCCAGATGTACCGCACGGCGCAGGTGCTTGAGCAGAACCTGGGGCGGCGACCCACGCCCGAAGAAATCGCCGCTGAGATGGAACTGCCCGCCGAGAGCGTGCGTGGGATGATGGACGCCAGTCAGCACGCCATCGCGTTGGAGCGCCCGGTTGGCGACGACGGCGACAGCGAGTTCGGCGACTTCATCGAAGACCAGGATTCACCCAGCCCCGTCGAGTCGGCCACGCAGCACTTGCTCCAGGAGACTATCGAGGAAGTCCTGAGCGAGCTGACGCCGCGCCAGAGCCATATTCTGCGCCTGCGCTTCGGGTTGGGCGGCGGCGATCCGCATACGCTGGAAGAGATTGCCAACAAGTTTGGCCTGAGCCGGGAGCGCATTCGCCAGCTTGAAAAGGAAGCGCTGCGCCGCCTGCGCCACCCACGCCTGGCTCACAATCTGCGCGACTACCTGAGCTAACCAGCATTAACGACAAACGAAAATCGTAAAGCAGCCGGATCACCCGGCTGTTTGTTTTGGGCCACATATCAGTTACGGTCTGCAAAAGTCCACAAATCGTGTACCAGAAATTGCTGAAAGTCATGTATTTGCTCTCGAAGGCGTTCGTTCACCACCATTTCAGGACGTGGATCGACGTAATAAACACCATCCAGACGATTCAATGCTACAGTGTAGCCCAGGAAGTGGTTATTCTTGAATGTGGAATTGATAGCGAAAATGCTTGTTCCACGTACTGCGCGCTGTACATCGTGCAAAAAGATGGCAACAACAGGGATGTCCACACCCATCAACTTTGTAAGCAGATATTTGTCCAGAAATATCTTGTCGATCCGATCCTTACTGGTTGTTTTCACCGATCCTACAACTTCTGAAGGATGGATCAATGGAGATTCCGCTGTAAAGACGGCCTTATTCCGCGAGAACACAAGATCAAGTTCATATGGCATAAAAGAGCCAGGATACTCTGGAATTGGCAGTCTGATGGTGCGCGGTTCGCACACAAGCCCAACTTCCTGGATGACGAGTTTCACCAAACGCTCAAATAGCTGCCCGATTCTTTTACGAGCCTGATTTGGATTGGCAAACGAGTCTCCAATGCTGCCAATGGCTTGCTGAATGGTATAGACTACTCTGTTGATTTCATTGGCTGCGAGGTACTTGCCGTAATTTTGTGCCTCTACTGGTTGCTTGTACTTTTTCAGGATGGAGAGAAAATCGATGAATCGGCCAAAGGCAGCCTGGAACTGCTTACTGGACTCAATGAACAAATCGCTGTTGAGCGGACGAGTAATGCGATTGCCGTAATGCTGGCTGTATTGATAAAAAATGTAGTTGGGATGGGAGGTTGAGATAATTCGTGTAGGGGATGTTTCTTCGCAAAAAACTAGAAATGCCTCGCCCAGAGCGAAATAATCCTCCAATGACGTAAAGGCGCTCCTGTCTTGCACACTGGCCTGTAAATCTGAAAGGTCAAAATCCGTCATCGAATTGATTTTCTACGGCGAGCGTTTTCCCTATCGTAGTCAATCCACTGTTGAATCGACCAGTCTTCGACCAGGCTAATGCGTTGTGCTGCCCATTGGCAGTATTCCGGTGAAATCTCGCAACCTAACCAGCGGCGTTGAAGCTGCTCGGCGACAACTGCTGTCGTACCTGAGCCGAGAAATGGGTCAAGCACGATATCGCCCACATTAGAAGATGCCAGAAGTATCGTTCGCAGCAGTTCTTCGGGTTTTTGCGTAGGATGAGGTGTCTTCTCATGCATCCCATTACATGTTGTCGGAATTTCCAAAACATCTTTCGGTTTAGCACCTGATGGGTGAGGCTGCCAGATGCGGTCCTTGTTCCGTTCACCGCCATATTGACTAGATTCCGCCTGTGGATGGTCTGGATATTTCAGAGTATGTTCACCATACGGAATACGGATCTGGTCGAGATTAAAAGTGAACATCCTGCTTTTTCTGAAATGGAGGATACTTTCGTGTGAACGTCCCCAATCTGATCCAAGATTAGCTTTGTTCTTATAATGCCACACAAGCCATCTACACCCTTTAAAAAAGCGCGAGGCAGGCAGTTTAAGATCGGCAAGGACTTCGGAGAATCCGCAAATGTACAGGGTTCCAGTTGGCTTTAGAATACGTGCTGCCTGTTCAATCCAAGCCAATGACCATCTGACATAAGATTGCTGTGATTCAAATGTGTCCCATTCAGCTTTTTTGATGTTATAAGGCGGATCAGCAAAGACAAGATCAACTGACTCATCGGGCAAACTTTGCAACCAGATTAAGGCATCGCCTACCCATATCGTGCCGTTTGGATGAGTAAGAAAACGGCGTGGGTTTAACGGATTGAAATCAGCGAGGTCCTCCTTAGATAATATTTCGAGTTCTGGTTCCTCAAATAAACCTGGCAGCATATTCCCTTTTTCAGGTTGCTTTTGCCGCTTCATCTTCACCATCCCTATCGATTAGACATCTGTCAATTATAGCCACTTTTTGGCTGTTTACTGGCTCTTCATTACCACAAGAATCTGTGCACCATACCCAGGCAGTTCAACGGGCAGACCGCCGATCAGTAAGTCATCCCCTGTCCGAAGTACAGGATTGCCGGGGTGCAACACATCATCGAAACGCCAGGATGCCAGCCCCGCAAAGGCCGGACGCGGCAGCAAGATTCGACCCTTAACGGGCTGGTCACTGTAATTGACGACGACGATCCGCCAGTCCTCGCCCAGCGCCCAGGCAAAGGCCAGGATATTCTCGTGGCCCGTGTCGCTGCCCAGGATCGGCTGCGCCGCCAGCGCCATGAAGACCCCCTCACGGTACGATGCGGCGCTGACTTCGGTCAGCAGGCGACGGTAGAAGGTGATGAGGTATTCCAGCGGCGTCTCGGCAGGGCGCTCGCCAAGCTGAACCGGGATACGCACCCGCCGCCCCTCGAATTGCCCGTCGTGAAAGAGTTTCGCGCCAGGCAGGGCAGCGATGATCGTCGCAGCAGCACGCGATCTTTCCAGGCCAAATGCAGTCAGGGCGCGTGCCTCGTCATGATTTTCGATGAAGCGCACACATTTTCGCTGGTAGCTGCTGGCCGCCAGCAGGTGATCGCGTACCGTATGGACGTTCTCGTACAGCAGCCTGTCGTAGAGGCGCTTATCGTAGGTGAAGTCGAAACCGCGCGCCTGCAGTTCGGCTTCCATATCCCAGTACACTTCGGCCATCAACACAAAGTCGGGATATCTGGCTTTGACAGCCGGGATGATCTCGTCCCAGAACTCTGTATCCGGCACGTCGGGCCGATCCCACACGCGGCTGAAGACACTGTTGAGCACGAGCATCGCCATATCGCAGCGGATGCCGTCGCACTGGCTGGCAATGTCCAGCACGATAGCACGCGACTGCTCACGCCCCTCGGCAGAGAACGCATCGACCTGCGCCGTGTCCGTCCAGGCAGGCCAGTACGGATCGCGGCCATGCGCAAAGATCAGCCCGTTCTCCGGCACACGAAAGTACGAGCCGGAGCGGGCAGCCAGGTCGTCTTCCGTGCCTTGAACCAGAGCCGCCGGATGTTCCACCGTCCAGGGGTGATCGACGGCCACGTGGTTCGGCACGTAATCGAGGATCAGCCCGATGTTGCGCTCATGCAGCCGCGCCCGAAAGGAGGCCAGTTCGTCGCGCCCGCCGAGCCGCGTATCGACGGTGTAGCGATGGACAGCATAGGGCGATCCCACCACCTGTTCAGGTGTGAAGCCGGGCAAGGCGCGCTCAAACTCGAATTGCAGACCCGCATGTTCCAGAGCGATCTGCCGTCCACGCGGGCTGCGCTCCCAGACGCCCATGGCCCACACCAGGTGCAAACGCCATGCCATCAATTCGTCAAAAACCTCGGAGGGCACAGTGCCGAGCGTCATCGGACGGCCAAAACGCCTGCTCAGGTCGGCCAACCAGACCCAGGTGTTGATTTCGTAGATCAACGGATTACGCGGTATTCGCATGGATTCTCGAACCACTCCGGTTCTCATTCAGACAGGCGCTGCGCACATGGTTCTAACATACTTCCGGTCTACTTACTATGCTGAGAGTTGACACCTGGGTTTTTCGTCCCACAATAGTGTCAGGATCGATCAGCGGCGAAGGACTGTCATGGACAAGCCCAAAGGAAACCCATTGCGCCCCCAGACGACGCTCGAACTGCTGGATCGGGCGTTCAACATCTACCGCGAGAATTTTGTCGCCTTCTTTGGCCTGGTCGCGGCAGTCACGATTCCGATTACGGTCATCAATCTTGCCACTAACTTCTGGTACACCAACCAGTTGTTCTCAACCAGCATAGACGGCTCCTCCTTCCGTTCTGGCCGGGCCGATGTCTCGGCGTTGACGGCTTCATTGGCACTGCTGCTCGTTTTGCTTCTGGTCACGATTGTAGTTGCTATCATCCAGGGAGTGGTCGTCAGCAGTGTGCTCACCTATATGACCTCGGAGCGACACCTGGGCCGCGTCGCTGGCGTGCGCGAAGCCTTCGATGCGGTGCGTCCCCGGCTGGCGAACGTGGGTGTGGCGCTGGTGCTGTTCTACATCATCCTCATCCTTGTGGCCCTCGCCCTGACCGTTGTGTTGTGGCTGTGTGGGCTGGGCTTCGGCCTCATCGGCTACCTGGGCGTGACGCTGTATGCCTTCCTGGTCCCCGTCCTGGTTCTGGAGCAGACTGACCTGACCACCGGCATGAAACGCGCCTGGATGCTGGCAAAGGCACGTATCTGGCCCGTGTTGGGCCTGATAGGCGCTGTCGCGCTCATCAACTGGGTTCTTGGACAGGCGGTCTCCTGGACGGGGCTGTTTGTGACCCGCCAAGCCATCGCGCCCGCCTCATTTGGCGCGGCGCAAGCCCTTCAGATCCTCGTGCAAGCCATTGTGCAGATATTCCTGGCCCCGGTGTTGCCCATCGGCCTGACGTTGCTGTACTACGACGCGCGCGTGCGGCTGGAAGGGCTGGACATCGCGCTGCAATCAGCCAATGTGCCCGACCCGCGCCCGGAGGATGTGCCATCGCCGGAGCCGCCGCCGGGTTGGTTCATGTCGTCGGACGATTACCGGAACGTCGGCCTGTTCATGATCGGCGGTGTCGTCGTGGTGGGCGCGCTGTGCGGACTCAGTTTCGTGCTGGTCGGTGGAGCCTCAAGACTATTCTTCTGAGAGTGCGGCTGCTGGTCGTGATAATCGCGCTGGCCGGCCTGTTTTCGGGCAGGGGCCGCGCCGGAGCGATGGCCCTATCCGAGCGCGATTTCTGGTCACGCTTGCAGCAGACGGATGGGCTGTTAGGGCAGGCTGCGGCGCAGTCGCTCTCCCAGCGCGGCACGATCCTGGACGAAATTCGCGGTTTGTGGGCCAGCGTGGACGCCGTGCGCCTGGCCGATGGGCGCGTTGTGGCTGTCGATATGCGCTGGCTCGGTGTGGGCCTCACAGCGACCAACATCGAAGAGCGCCAGCGCTGGGTCAAGGCACTGCTGGCCTACCACGCGCAGCCGGGACAGGCGGCCAGCGACGGCAGTGGATCGCTGGCTGTGCTGGATCGTATCCTGAAAGACCCACGTTTCCGCTACCCGGACATCACACCGACCACGCCGCCGCCAGAGCCGACGCCACAACCGCAGCGCAACACCCGGTCAGGCGATCTGATCCCGGCGGGGCTGGCGCAAGCTGTTCTGGTCGTGATTGGCATCATTGCCGTCATTGCCGTGCTGCTGTACATCGGGCGTACATTGCAAGTGCAGCGGGCTGCCATCGCGCCGGTTGAAACGGACAGTGATCCGGCCACCTCGGAGGCTGCCGATACGCTGGCGGCGCAGTCCGAGGCGACCCTGGACTACCGCCAGGCCGTGCGCTACCTGTACCTGTCCAGCCTGCTCATGCTCGACGAACGCGGGCTGATCCACTATGATCGCGCGCTGACCAACCGCGAACATCTGCGGCTCATCGTCGATAACCCGGCCCTGCTCGAAGCGCTGGGCCCGGTGGTCGACACTTTTGATCGGGTCTGGTACGGCTTCGCGCCCGTCGATGCGCAACTTTACCAGGACTACCGCCAGGCTGTCGAGCGCCTCAGGCAGTTGGAGGCCGTGCGTGAGCGCTAACCTGCGGCTGGTGGTCGGTTCGCTGATCGCGCTGGGGGTGCTGGCTGTGATTGCCACGCTGGTCGCGCCCGCGCCGCCCGCACCGGCGCTGAGTGTGCGCAGCACCGACGCGGACGGGACGATGGCGCTGCGGCAGTGGCTGGAACAGAGCGGCTACGCGGTGCGCGAAGTCCTCTCCAACCCGATCCAGACCGACGGCCTGAACGTGCTGTTCATCCTTGATCCTTTCATCCCGTACAGCAGCGACGAGGCGGCGACCATCCGGGAGTGGGTGCGGCGTGGCAACACACTGATCGTGGCCGGGGAACCTTTATTCCTACGCGAACTGTTGGAGCCATACAACGCATCCGTCTCCTACCTGGATCACTATGTGGGTACACTTTCGCCCGCCAGCCCGACGCTGCTGCTCCCGGCCTTTGAGCGCGTGCGCGTCGATACCTATTACGGCGTCGAAACCAGGCGGCCCGATGTGCTGGTTCATCTTGCCACCGAAGATGTGCCCGTGCTGGTGTCGTTCCGCGAAGGGCAGGGGACTGTATGGGTGACGAGCGCGCTCAGACCGTTCACCAATCGCGGCCTGAGCGACCCCGGCAGCGCCCGGTTGGTGCTGAACCTGCTGGCGCGCGTGCCGCGAACGGCGGTGATCGGCTTTGACGAGGCGAGGCACGGCTTCGGTACTGCGCCGAGTGTGTCCGGCTGGCTGTTCGGCACAGCGGCGGGCTGGGGTCTGCTGCTGGCCGTCGGGCTGACGATGGTTTTCCTGGCGCTGCGCGGAAGGCGTTTCGGACGGGCCGTGCCGATCCCGGAGGAACGGCTGCGCCGCGAGCCTGTCGAGTACATTCAGGCGATGGCGAACCTATTCCGCCGATCCGGGCATCGAGTCGAGATGCTCAGGCACTATCGGGGGCAGCTTCGGCGGCGGCTGTCCGAGCGCTACGGCGTCGATCCGCACCTGAGCGACGTTGAACTGGTCAAGACGGTGGCCTTCCGCGAACCGTCGATTGACGAAGCGGCACTGCGCGGCGTGCTGCGTCGACTCTCGGACGAGCGGGGCAGCGAACAGGACTTGGTGAGCGCGGCCCTGGATGTGGACGAATGGCTGAGGAGATTAACGTGACCGACACGACCAATCCGCAGACGGCGGACGGAATCAAGATGCTGCAAACGCTGGCGGCGCAGATGCGCGAGCAGGCGGCGCGGGTGCTGGTCGGGCAGGACGAAGCGATTGACCTGTTGATCGTTGCCCTGCTGACGCGCGGCCACGTGCTGCTGGAAGGCGTTCCGGGCACGGCCAAGACGCTCATGGCGAAGACGCTGGCCCGGCTGGTCGAGGCCGAGTATCGGCGCATCCAGTTCACGCCCGACCTGATGCCCTCGGACGTGGTGGGGACGGTGGTGTTCGACCTGCAATCGGGACAGTTCAACCTGAAACGCGGCCCGATCTTCACCCAGATTTTGCTGGCGGACGAGATCAACCGTGCGCCCGCCAAAACGCAGTCGGCGCTGCTGGAAGCGATGGAGGAGCGGCAGGTCAGCATCGAAGGCGATACGCAGGCGCTGCCAGAGCCGTTCATGGTCATTGCCACGCAGAACCCAGTGGAGATGGACGGCACGTATCCGCTGCCCGAAGCGCAGTTGGATCGCTTCCTGTTCAAAGTGAAGATCGGCTATTTGCCGCAAGCGGAAGAGGTCGAAGTGTTGAAGCGCTACCATGCCGGGTTTGATGCGCATGATCTGGCCGCTGCTGGCCTGACACCGGTCATCAATCCGGGTCAACTGGCCGCCTTCCGGCAGATGATCCAGGCGGTGCGGGTGGAGGACGGCGTGTTGAACTACATCACCACCATCACCGACGCCACGCGCCGCAGCCCCGACCTGGCACTAGGCGCAAGCACGCGGGCGGGCGTGGCGCTGCTCATGGCCTCCAAGACGTTTGCGGCGCTGCGCGGGCGCGATTACGTCGCGCCGGACGACATCAAGGCGCTCGTGCCGCCCGTGCTCCGTCACCGCGTCTACCTGCGCCCGGAGGCCGAGATCGAAGGGCTGGATACCGACGCGGTGTTCAGGCGCATTCTGGCGCAGTTGGAAGTGCCGAGATAATAATTCTGGTATTACACGGCTGCGCAGACCGCCTGATCACCTGTTTTGCAGGCGAAAACAGGGGTACGTTCTGGCTGATACATGGGCGATCATGCTTGCCTGATCACCTGTTTATCAGGTGAAATAACAGGTGGCAGGAACCATGATGATGTTGGGATGGGAAGAAATTATAGAACATATGAGCTAATGTGTCAAGAGGCAAATCGAAGGCCCGGTGCTTCAGCGCCGGGCGTAGCTGTTGAGGTTGTTTCCCTTACCCCCGCATCCGCAAGATTCAAGCGTCCGCTCCTTGCCCTGAAAGCCGTGCCACGATTCGATCCCCGGCGACGAACGCGACGGGCAGGTACTTGGTGTTGTGGGCAATCCCGATGCCGCCCTGCTTATCCAGCATGATCAGCCCACCGACGCCGCCGAAGCGGTGGGTGAAGATCGACATGGCCTGTTCGGCGGCAGCCTGCGCGCTCTCAGCATTTTCGAGCGACTGCACTGCACGGAAGGTCAGCAGGGCACGCATGATGCCCTCTCCGATGCCCGTTGCACAGGCCGCGCCGAGGGTGTTGTCGGCATAGCCGCCTGCGCCCGCGACTGGTGAATCGCCGACACGCCCCGGCAACTTGCCGTCCAACCCGCCCGTCGAGACGGCAACGGCCACATTGCCCGCGTGATCCAGGGCCACCGCGCCCACCGTATCGTGCTGCTCGGTCTCTCGGGCGGCTCTGGCGGCCCGGCGCGGCGAGATCAGGCTTTCCGGCGCAACCAGACCGAAGCCCTGCTCGACGGCGAAACGCTCTGCGCCCGCCCCGACCAGGAAATGGTGTTCGCAGCGTTCCAGGATGGCGCGCGCCAGCGACACCGGGTGCTCGATCTGCTGCACCGCTGCCACCGCGCCGAAGCGCTGCGTTCGCCCATCCATCAGCAGGGCGTCCAGTTCGACCACCCCGTCCCGGTTGAGCGCGCCGCCGTAGCCCGCGTTGAGCAGCGGGTGGCTTTCCAGGACACGCACCGCAATCTCGACGGCGTCGATAGCCGAAGCTCCCTGGCGCAGCGGCTCCAACGCCGCTTCGACGGCAGAACGGCAGGCCGCAACCCGCTCCGCATGTTCGTGTGGTTCAATGTCACCTGCTCCGCCGTGTACGATAAGACCGAAAGCCATGATTTCTCCTGTTTGTTGGTCTGCTGGCATTCAACCTCACCCCCTCCCCGCAAGCAGCGAGGGGTGAGGTCAATCCAAAACGTGCCTGATCCTATTATGGCACACCGCCCGGCTGCTGGCGACGCTGGCGACGACCTCCGCAATTCACTCAAATTCGGGGGCTGTGCAAATCCGGGATTGCGTTGATAATTTATTTCAAAGGGCAATGGAGAGAAATCGCTACCGTCTCGCGCCCGTCAGATAGCCGTCAGGCATGGCGCTGCCTTCCGCTTACACTAATGATCATGGCCTTATCGTATGGAGACAAGCCTATGACCACCGAGCCATCAGCGACTTCCACAAGTTCGAGCCTCGTCGGGCAGCACAGCCCCAATCCACCTGTGCTGCCGGATGGCTACCATATCGAAGAGGGCCGGTTGCACCTGCATGGCCTTGACCTGGCAAGCCTGGCTGACTACTGGATGACCCGTGCTGGTCAGGAAGATGCGCCGCTGACCATTCGCTACATGCCGAGCGTGCGCACCAAGTTTCAAAAGGCGCGAGATGCTTTTGAACAGGCGACCCGCCAAACCAATTATCCTGGCACGGTGCGCCTGGCCTACGCTTCCAAAGCCAACCCGAACCACGCCGTGATCAAGGCAGCGATGGGCGCAGGCGCAGATTACGAGTGTTCCAGCCGGGTCGATGTCTCAATCGTGCGGTATGCCATCGAGCAAGGCTGGCTGACGCCGGATCGGTTGATCATCGCCAACGGCTTCAAGACGCCCGGCTATGCCGACGCTTTGATCGGCGTGGCCCAGGCCGGGCATCCGGGCGTCATCCCGGTCTTTGACTCCATCGAGGAAGTCCAGCATTTCGCGGACAGCGGCATTCCGCTCAACGTGGGGATGCGCTACCGGGTCAGCGGCCACAACGAGCGCTTTGGCATGGACGAAGCGGAACTCTTTGAGACGCAGCAGTTGATCGCGGAGTCGCCAAACCTGACCCTGGTGTTGTTTCACGCGCTGCAACTCTTCCCGGCTATCGACAACCCGGAGTACGTCGCCAGCCTGGAAAACGCTATCGAGGTCTTCAAACGGCTGCGTGTCTGCTGCCCGTCGCTGCACTGGTTCGACGTGGGCGGCGGGCTGCCTACGCAGCTTGCCGAGCCGGACGATCTGCAAGAATGGATGGTTTCGATCCAGCAGATGGCCCTGCGGCACTGCGGAATGGAACATGCCCCCGACCTGATCATCGAATCGGGGCGCTACCTGACCGGCTCGCACCAACTGGAAGCCTTCAAGGTCGTCAAGACGAAGGTCGTCAACGGCGTGACCTATTACGTCCTGGGCGGCGGCATCATGTCCAACCTGCCGGATGCGTGGGCACTGGGCGCGGAATTCCCGGTGGCAGCGCTGAATCACTGCGACGCGCCGTACCACGACGTGCGCCTGGCCGGGCTAACCTGCGACCCGGACGATGTATACCCGCCCAAGCGCGACAAATTCGTGTCGCTTCCGCAGGATGCGGACGGCTTGCTGGTGGCCTTTCTGGAAATCGGCGCCTACCAGGACATGTTGGGCGGCGAAGGCGGCGCGAAGCACTGCCTGCTCTCTGAAGGTGCAACCATCTTGATCGGCGACGATCCGGACTACCCGACGCGCATCACCTACCAGCCGCCGCAGTCGATAGAGTCGGTGTTGAGTCATCTGGGGTATGGGCAGGAACCCTTTAGCGCTTTCTAACGTACTGAATAGTGAACCTCACCCCCAACCCTTCTCCGCAAGCAGAGAGGGGTGACAGTCCTGAACACAGTGCCCACTGGTTCCCCCTCTCCGGTTGGAGAGGGGATCAGGGGGTGAGGTTAACACAGGAGGATGAGATGGCGTTTCCACAAACGATCAGGCGCGGCGTGGCGCTGCTCCTGATCGGGATATTTGCGCTGGCGGCGTGTACGTCCCCGGGCAGCAGCTCGATTACGGCAGTCACCTCTGAGCCAACGGCAGCGCCAGTCGCCAATCTGCCCGCGCCAATCACAGCGGGTGCGATCAACGATAAGCTGCCGACCTATACCTGCGCCGCTGACGCCTTCGCCAGCTATTACACCCTGCAAGTGATCCAGCAGGCCAAGCTGGATGTGGCGCACGGCTTCCACCTGGCGATTGTGCCGTTTCTGCTGGACGGCGAGGGCAAATCCTACGACATCAGCGAGGACAAGCGCGTGGCGGCGCTGGCGGCGGGCCAGTGGGACTGCCTGCTAACTACGCTCGACTCCGTCGCACTGCACGGCGAATCGGGCCAGATCACGGCCATTGTGGACGAATCGGCGGGCGCGGATCAACTGTGGGCCAGGCCCAACATCGCCACCCTGAATGATCTGCGCGGTCAGAAGATCGCCGTCACGGAGGGGTCGGTCAGCGAGTTTTTCACCTATTACATCCTGAATGTAGCAGGCATCACTGTTGACCCGAAGACCGGCGCGGAGATCGTCCCGGCCAGTTCGATTGCCGACGCCATTGATGCTTTCAATTCCGGCAAAGCCTCGGCGGTCACGGGCTGGGAACCGGACATCGAAAAGGCTGCCCAGGGCCAGGGGCGCAAGCTGGTCGGCTCCGACACGCTGCGCGTCGTGGTGGACGTGATCGTCACGTCGCGCCAGTCGATTGCCTCCCGCCCGGACGTGGTGCAGTCCTTCCACGACGCCTGGTTCGAGGCGCTGCGCATGTCGGCTGAGGATTTCGGCAAGTTCGCCGATTACGTGGCGGCTTGGGGCCATAACGATTGGTCGGGTATATCGGTAGAGAAGGCCAAAGACGATCTCGGCTTGGCGCTCGACTCAATCGCCCAGGCGTCGCTGGACGCCAACCGGATCGCCATGCAGGATGTGAGCATTATCCAGGAGCGGATCGATCAGGCCAAACGGGTCTGGGCTGCCGCCGGGCGCACGCCATCGGATGTGCCGGGCGCGCTGATCGAGCCGAAGTTCGTCCTGGCGGCGACGGGCAAAGCTGCCTTGCGTACCGACAAGCCGCTGCACAATTCGTCGTTCTACATGACCGCGCATCCGTCCTTTACGGCGCTGACGGCGGAAGAGGCTGACAAGGCTCAGACGCTCGCCATTTTGCCCTGCCGCACCTTTGAATTTGAACCCGGCAAGGTTGATCTCACGCCGGTGTCGCAGCAGACGCTCAACGAGTGTGCCATACCGATCCTGCGCAGCAGCCCGGACATATACATGACGGTCCTTGGCTCGGCGGCGTGGCCCGTCGGCGAAACGGAGCAGAGCACGCGCGATTTTGCGATGCGGCGCGCCCAGGCCGTCGCAGATTACCTGGTGGCGCAGGGCATCAACCGGGAGCGGCTGGTGCTCAAGGCGACGGTTCCACCCCCGGAGCGGCGCAATCTTGGCGATGACCGCGAGGCAGACCGCAAGAAGGATCGTTTCGTTCAGTTGACGCTTATCCTGACGGGCCGGTAGCCCGCCTGGAAGGAAAAAACCCGTATGTCCCGTTCACGCATTATCTTCTTTCTGATCATCGGTGCGGCGATTATCGTGGTGGTGGTGGCGCTGCTGGTGCAAAACATCCAGACCAGCAACCAGATTGCCACGCAGACGGCGGTAGCCCAGGCCACCATGACAGCGGTCAGTGTCCAGACCAGCAACCAGATTGCCACGCAGACGGCGGTAGCCCAGGCCACCATGACAGCGGTCGTAGCCCAGGCCACCATGACAGCGGTCAGTGTGCCGGGCAACACCAACACCGGCTCTTCCGTCGTGCCGGTCTTTGCAGGCGGCACGACGCCGACGGACTCGCTGCCCAAATACGTCTGTGCGGCAGATGCCTTCGGCAGCTACTACACCCTTCAGCAGATGCAGGTGGCGGGGTACGACGTTCAGTACGGCTTTCACCTGGGCCTGGTGCCCTTCCTGCTGGATGGCCCCGGCGGCAGCTACGACATCTCTGAGGAGGCACGTGACAGCCTGCTCGAAAACGGCAACATCGACTGCCTATTCACGACGCTGGACGCGGCGGCGCTGTCTGGCGCGGGCATCATCACCGCCGTCGTGGACGAGTCGGCGGGCGCGGATCAGCTCTGGGCGCGCTCCACTGTCAAGACGCTCAACGACCTGCGCGGCAAGAAGGTGATCTATGCCAGCAACTCGGTGGGCCAGTTCTTTGCACTGTACGGCCTGTTTGTGGCGGGGCTGAACCCACGAACGGATGTGACCATGATCCCTGCCGACAGTGTGGCCGACGCCGTGAATCGCTTTAACCAGGGGCAGGCCGATGCCGTGAGCGGTTGGGAGCCGGACATCCTGAACGCGGCCAAAGGGGGCGGCGCAAAGTTGATCGGCTCGGACAAGCTGCGCGTGATCGTGGATGTGATCATGACGGCGCGCCAGTCGATCCAGTCCAGGCCGAGGGTCGTGCAGGCGTTCCACGACGCCTGGTTCCGTACCCTGAAGGCGCAGTTTGACAACTTCGCGCAGGCTGCGCAGCAGATCGCCGCGTGGGGCCACAACGATTGGTCAGGCATCAACCTGAAGACGGCGGAAGCCGATCTGGGCAAGGCGCTTGACCACATCGCGCAGGCCGGATTGACCCAAAACAGCGCTGTGATGAGCGATACGTCGGTGCTGGTCGAACGCCTCGATCAGGCGCAACGGGTGTGGGCTGCCTTTGGGCAGAGCGCTTACACGGGTCGCACCTCGGACCTCATCGATCCAACTTTTGTGCGCCAGTCTGCGACCCGCAACGACCTGACGACTTCCGGCTCACCGCGTAATGCCAGCTTCTTGCTGACCTCGCGGCCCAACCTGAAGGCCATCGCGCCCAACGAAGGGGAAACGCTGGCTGTGCTGCCCTGCCGTAAGCTCAACTTCATCCCAAACAGCACCGAACTGACCTCCGACGCGAGGCGTATTCTGGATAGTTGTGTACTCCCGGTGCTGCACAGCAGCATCGGGTTGTATTTGAAAATCGTGGGGTCGGCGGCCTGGCTGCCGGGCGACACCGAGCAGATCAACCGGGACTTCGCCATGAAGCGTGCTCAGGCCGTGCAACAGTACCTGGTCTCAAAGGGCATTGATCCCAATCGCCTGACGCTGGATACCGTCCTGCCGCCCCCGGAACGGCGCGGCAGCAGCGAAGGTTCGGTGCAGGAACAGGATCGGTTTGTGGAGATGTCGCTCATCACCGTGGGGCGCTGAACAATGCGGGACTGAGCGCCCGGCTTCTTTCATGCAGTCCTTTCGCCCCGCGTAAAAGGTAACGGCGGCCTACGAGCCGCCGTTACGTCTGCACTATTCTTCGGGGTGGCCTACTTCTTCTTGCTGCTCACGGCTTCCCGGAGCAGCGTCCCGGCGCTGAATGTCGCGCGCCTGCCTGCCGCAATCTGAATCTTCTGCTTGGTGCGCGGGTTTGTCCCGGTGCGGGCGGCAGTGTTGCGGACCTCGAACGTCCCGAAACCGGTGAGGGTCACTTTCTCCCCCGCCTTCAGGGCGTCCCGGATGACGTCAAGAGTCTTGTTAATGACCTTTGACGCCTCAACCTGTGAAACACCTGACTCCTTTGCGACGCGGGCAATCAATTCGGTCTTCTGCATGGTAAACTCCTTGAATAGTGAGAACGGCACAAAGTATACACGGATCCGCGCGGCGCGCCAGTGCAAGCCCTCAGGTTAAGTTAGAATCAGGTTGTATTATGTGCATGAAAAGGTCACAACCATCGAGAATCCGGGCAAAAAGCTAACGAATCTCTAAGGAATCGAGTGGTAGCGCCGAGGAATGGGATCGAAAAGAACTGGCCCGGTTCTCCCTCCTCGATCCAGCAGAGGGAGAACCGAGGGTAACACACCGTTTACTGTGGGAAGCCGCCTGGGAAACCGCCCCCCAGCCCGCTGCTCAGACCTTCCGGCAGGCCCAACTCGGTCAGAGTCGGGTTGGTTGGCACGCGATCCTGCCAGATGTCGTAGGTTTGCACGTTGCGCTCCGTGCGCTGCTTGGTCAGCCAGTCGTCAAAGGCCTTGTTCTGCACATCCGTCTTTTCGCTATCCGTCAACGTGCGCATTTCGTGGCCTTCGATCTGGATGATGTGGTAGCCATATTGGGTCTTGATCGGCCCCAGCACATCACCCACTTTGGCTTTGTCGCTCCAGATTGCGGCTTCAAATTCGGGGACGTAAGCGCCTTTGCCCTTCCAGCCCAGTTCGCCGCCCTGGGAGCCACTGCCAGTGTCTTTGGAACTGGCCTTGGCGAGTGCCGCAAACGACTCGCCGTTCTGTAGCGCCTTCAGGATGTCTTTGGCCTGATCTTCCGTGTCCACCAGGATGTGGCGGGCCTTGATCTGATCTTGCTGATCGGGCGGCTTGCCGACGACAATCTCTTTGACCTTGTCACGCAGGGCGCTTTCGATGAGGATCTGCCGGACTTCGGCTTCGCTCAGGCCGGTGGCTTTGGCTGCACGCTCGTAGTAATCCGCGCTGTTCTTGTCGTACTGCTGCTTCTGCTCGGTTGGCCCAGGCGTGGCCGTCGGGATGCCCGTCGGCAAGGGCGTGGTGGTCGGCGTGACCGTCACGGATGGAACGGGGGTCACTGTGGGCGTGGTGGTTGGCGTTGGCGAGACGAGCGGCGTCAGCGTGATGGTTGGTGTCAGCGTTGGCGTGGCTGTCTGAGGGTTGGGTTCGTAACCAAAAAAATCGTAAAGCCGTTTATTGATGTCCGACTCATCCAATTTGATGTTGTTTTCTTTCGCATACTGCTGGATGACCAGGTTATCGGTCATATCTTTCAGCACCGCGTTGCCCATCGTCAGCGGCGAGGATAGCTGCTGGTAGGCCTGGGCGTAGGGGCTGCTCTGCGTATCAGTAAAGAGTTGTTGGGCGTATTGTGGGCCGAACTGCTGGTAGATGGTAGCCAGCGTCGTGCCAAGCCGCCAGCGCTCAAAGACGACACGCCGCTGGAACTCCCGGCTGGTGATGTTCTGCCCGCCCACGCTGGCAACCGCCTGGTTGGGCTGGATCACGTTATCGATCAGCAGGGCGACGGCCAGGATGAGCACGATGACTGCGGCGATCACCCCCGTCGTAATCAAGACGATGCGCGTATTCCGGGCTTCCCGTTCGGCGCGGGAGCGGTACTTGCGGGCGTCAATTGTCCGCTTGGTCGGGGCCGGAATGCCTGTCGTCCTGCTTTTGCTTTTGGACATGCACCTTGTCTCCTCTAGGACGGGAACTGAGATGAGACAAAGACTGAATTCGGAACGATAAGTTCAGCCTTCAGTCCTCGCCACTCAGCCCTGTTCAGTTCATTGTGCTATTCGCCCCGGATGTGTTCAGCGGTGAACGGGAGCAGCGCCAGGTGACGCGCGCGTTTGACGGCGCGGGCCAGGCTGCGCTGGTGTTTGGCGCATGTTCCGGTCTGGCGGCGCGGGCGAATCTTACCGCGGTCCGTCAGATAGCGGCGCAGCAGGTCGGCGTCCTTGTAAGGCACTTCCGTGATCTTGTCCAGACAAAAGTTGCACAGCTTGGCGCGGCGCGGGCCAAAGCGCCCTGCAGCAGCGCCGCCACGCCCCCGACCTCTGCCACGATCTTCTAATTCGTCAAGCTCGGTATCGTAATCGCTCATGTTCACTCCCTATCAACCACGCTCAGAAGGCGTAGTTGCTGTCATCAGGCTGATCTTCTTCGTCTTCCTGGGAATACTCGCTGCCCGGTATCCGGCGATCCCCCAGCACGATCATCTCATTGGCGACCAGTTCCGTCCGGTAATGGCGCTTCCCCTCTTCGTCTTCCCAACCGCGTGTCTGCAAGCGTCCTTCGATGTAGACCTGCTGGTCTTTCTTGAGGTGCGATTTGCAGATTTCGGCCAGGTTCCCCCAGGCCACTACATTGAACCACTCAAATTCCTCGCGGCGTTCGCCCTCGGCGCTGACCCAACTGCGGCTGGTCACGACGCTGAAGCTGGTCACAGGGCGTCCACTAGGCGTATAGCGCATCTCTGGATCACGGCCCAGGTTGCCGATAATCATGACTTTGTTCAAGCCTCGACCCATAACAATACTCCTTGCACTGGACTCGCCTCGAGCAGCGCCTGATGAGAACGGCTAGTTGCGTGGCGGCCCTACCCCCTTGTTTTACCTGGCCCTGGCAGCAGCTTATTCGTCCTGGCGGACCAGCAAGTAGCGCAAGACTCTATCCGATAACTTGAGATTGCGCTCAAGTTCCATTGTGGCCTGCGGATTCAGTTCCAGGTTCAATGCAACGTAATGGCCTTCGCGGTATTCCGCAATATTGTACGCCAGGCGGCGGCGGCCCCAATGATCGATTTTGTTGACTTTGCCCTGGCTGCTCTCGACCCAACCCTGGACCTGAGTCACAACCCCATTCAGGTCCTCATCGGTCACGTCGGATGGTACGATGAAGGTGAGTTCATAGTTACGCATGTGGAAACATCTGCCTCCTTTCCCTGGGATTGTCCCTGATCACGGCGTGCGCCTGCACAGGAACGGAAAGGCGTTCAGCCGTGTACTGAACGCTTTAGCGGGCAACAGTGTACATCTGATGAGGGTAGATTGCAAGGGTCGAACCTCGTGTCCGAGCGAACGAGAAAGCAGTTCCTTGCAACGCGCCGCGATTCCCGTTATGTTCGTGGCCGAACTTTCTCAGGGAGACGATCCTTATGTCGAGCCAAGCCAACCCACCAGGACGGGCCATTGCCGTCCGGCTCAACCGTTGGACGCTGTCGCTGTCCCGCCACTGGCTGCGCACCCTGCTGGTCGTGATCGGCGTGTACGTGACCTTGCCTTTTGTCGCGCCTACGCTGATGCACCTGGGCCTGACCGGGCCGGCCAATTTTCTGTACACGATCTACAGCCCGATGTGCCACCAGTTTGCTTTCCGTTCCTGGTTTCTGTATGGCGAGCAACCGGCCTATCCGCGTGCGGCTGCCAACTTCCCCGGTTTGCAGCCTTACGAGGCGTATGCTGCTGACGTGAACAAACTCAGCAACCCACCCATCGACCTGCGGCAGTGGACGTGGGAACTCGAAATCCTGTCACGGCAGTTCGTCGGCGACGAACGTATGGGCTATAAGGTGGCGCTCTGTGAGCGCGATATTGCTATCTACGGGGCGCTGTTCCTGGGCGGCCTGATCTATGCGATCCCAACGGTGCGGCGGCATCTGCGCCCTGTGCCGATCTGGTTGTACCTGTTACTGGGCGTCGCCCCGATTGGGTTGGACGGCTTCAGCCAGTTATTGGGCTACCCGCCCTTTAGCCTGTGGCCGATCCGCGAAACGACACCGCTCTTCCGAACGCTGACCGGTGCACTGTTCGGGATCATGAATGCGTGGCTGGCATTCCCGCACCTGGAAGCCTCGGCCCGCGAGGTCGTGATCGAGCTGGAAAACAAGTTTGCAAGAGCGCGACGTCGGCAGGCGGAAGCGCGCTAGGCCCAATACCTTTTAGATAAGGATGTGAAGGACGGTAGTTTGCCTCACCCCCAACCCCTCTCCACAAGGTGGAGAGGGGAGTCTGGACCGGTCGGTTCCCCCCTCTCTGCGCAGCGGAGAGGGGGGTCAGGGGGTGAGGTCAATCTCCTTAACTTAAAGGTATTGTCGTTAGGTCAGTTCGACCCCACTCGGCACCTGGTCATATTCAGGCTGATGCCAGCGTCGTAGCGGCCAACAACCTGCGATAGTCGCCCAGGTCGAACCGCCCGCCGCCCGGTGTCAGGGCATTAGCCGCGCCGGCTGCCACGGCCCGCCGCAGCGCTTCGCCGGGCGAGCACGGTTCGAGCAGCGCGGTCAGCAGCCCGGCGAAAAAGACATCACCGCTGCCGACGGCGCTGACCGCCTGCACAGCGGGCGGTTGCGCATACCAGCGGCCCGCCTCGCTGACCATCACAGCGCCCCGGTCACCCAACGTCAGCACAACGCTGGCCGGGCCACGCCGCTGCAACTCAAGCGCGGCTACCAGTGCCGTCTCAACCGAGTCCAGGCTGCGTTTTAGCAGTGCGCCCGCTTCGGCGCTGTTGACCTTGATCCCGGTGGGGCTGGCTTCCAGCGCGCAGGCTAAGGCTGTGCCGCTGGTATCAACCCAGGTGGGTTTGCCGCTCCGGGCCAGTTCCTGTACGATCTCGCCGAATCGGTCTGTGGGCGAGCCGGGCGGCAGGCTCCCGGAAAAGCTGACTGCATCGGCCTGGGGAGCCACGCGCCGAATGTCTGCCAGCAGTTTATCCCAATCGTCGGCGCTCACCTGTGGCCCGCCCTCATACAGCGTCGTCAGTTGGTTGCGCTGCGGATCGACGACGATAATGCACGTGCGCGTTTCGGCCTCGATCCAGGTCCACACCCCCCGGAAGCCGTCTTGGGCGGCCAGTGACTCCAGCAGTTGGCCCTTATAACCGCCGACGAATCCGGCGCAAGTCACCTCCTGGCCGAGAA
This sequence comes from Chloroflexota bacterium, assembly GCA_021325095.1. Lineage (GTDB taxonomy): Bacteria > Chloroflexota > Anaerolineae > Aggregatilineales > UBA2796 > JAJPHV01. The sequence continues at coordinate 23,675 of JAJPHV010000127.1, forward strand.
TGCGCGCTGCCCGTGCCACATTCAACCCCTTGCCACCCGCCGCCGTGATGGCCTGGCTGGCCCGAAACACTTCTCCGGCAGCGAAGCCGGGCACGATCAGTGTGCGGTCAATGGCCGGGTTAGGCGTTACAGACAGGAGCATGGGCGGTTCTCTGTGAAAAGTAGGGAGGAATTATAACCTATTCGTGGTGAGGATGCGAATGAGCCGGGTATTCGCAATCGGCCCGCGATTTTGCCGAAACGATCACTTTTTGCAGCAGCGTGATCAAGATTTGCCGTTCTTCTTCGCTCAGTCCGGCAAACAATTCTTCCACGTTACGTTTATAGGCGGGGCCAACTTCGTGCAGCTTTTCCTCGCCGGCCCGCGTGATCTTGATGATGTGTTTGCGACGGTCTTGAGGGTGGTCGATCTGCTCGATCAGGCCGCTTTCGCGCATACTGGTCAGCAGCGAACTCATGGTATTGGGTGTCACGCCATGAAAGCGGCTCAATTCGGAAGGCAGCAGCCCGCCGCCATCCGTGCCCTCATCAGCCCGCATCTTCAGCCAGAACAGAACGCGCAGTTTGGAGGTCGAGAGATTGTACTGGGCCATCCGTTTTTCCAGCGCGCCGCTCAGGAGACCATGCGCCATTGCCATGCAGCGCCACAATTTGAGGGCGCTCATCTCCACAGGCCCATAATTGTGTTCCAGCATCGCGCGGAAGCGGGCATCGAACTCGATTGGAGAGCGTCTTTCCATACAGAATCCCTTCGGAATCGTTCTATATCGAATAATACGCTGCTGAACAGATTCCGTCAATACATATGCAGGATAGCACTCACCGTTGTGATAGCAGAGAGCGGATGTGCGCGATCAATTCAACGCTGGGTGCGGAGCCGTCTTCTCCCCGATAGGCCAACAGGCGCAGGCCGTTGCTGACCACGATCAGGGTGCTGCCCTCGTGCCCGACCACGCCAAAGGGCAGTGGCAGGTTTAGCCCCAGCGCGCTGACCACCAGCACGGCAATGACAGCCAGTGAGAAGGCCACGTTTTGCAGCACAATGCGCCGCGCGCGGCGGCTGAGTTGCATGGCGTAGGCAATGTTGCTCAGGTCGTCGGCCATCAACACCACGTCAGCAGTTTCAAGGGCCACATCCGTTCCGGCGGCGCCCATCGCAATGCCAATGGTCGCGCTGGCGAGGGCGGGCGCGTCGTTGACGCCGTCGCCAACCATGGCCGTTGCGCCAAACTGCGCTTCCAGCGCTTTTACAGCATTCACCTTGTCGTCTGGCAGCAGGTTGGCCCGCACTTCGTCTGCCCCGACGCGCCGCGCAATCGCCTGCGCCACCCGTTCATTGTCACCGGTCAGGATCACGACGCGCTCAATGCCCGACTCGTGCAGCGAACGCACCACCTCGGCGGCATTGGGGCGCAGTTCGTCGGCTACAGCGATTGCGCCCAACCAGCCATCCCGATATGTCAGCAAGACGGTTTTGCCCTCGGCTTCCAGCCGAGTCCGCACCGCCTGCAGGTCGTCGGGAATGGGCAACCCTTCGGCTGCCATCAGCCGCTCGTTGCCGACCAGGACGCGCGTGCCTTCCACCAGGCCGCGAGCGCCCAGGCCCGGAATGGCCTCGAAGTTTTCCGGCTCACCCACGTGCAGGGTTTCACTGCGGGCACGCTCCACAACGGCCCGTCCCACCGGATGTTCCGAGTGGGCCTCGACAGCCGCCGTCAGGCGCAGCAGTTCATCACGAGAGACATTTCCATAGGGGATCACATCTGTTACGGCGGGTCGCCCGGTGGTGATCGTGCCGGTCTTGTCGAAGGCAATAGCCTTGATGGTCGCCATCTGTTCCAGATGCGCGCCGCCCTTGAACAAAATGCCGCGCCGCGCCGCGTTGGCGATGGCCGACAGGATCGAGGCAGGCGTGGAGATGACCAGCGCGCAGGGCGAAGCCACCGTCATCAGCACCATCGCCCGGTAAAAGTTGTCCTTGAAAGCCGGGCCACCAGGCAGCAGCGGCGGGATGACAATGAACAGCAGGACAGCCCCGATCACAAAGGCGGCGTATTTTTGCTCAAATTCGTCTAGGAAGCGCTGCGTGATCGCGCGCCGCCCCTGCGCCTCTTCCACCATCTTGATGATGCGGGTCAGTGTCGTGTCGTTGGCCGGGCGTGTCACCTGCACGTCCAGGCTGCCGTTCTGGTTGACCGTGCCCGCGAAAACGTCGTCGCCGGGCGCTTTGCTGACCGGCATCGACTCGCCGGTAATCGGCGATTGATCGACAGTGCTCTCGCCGACGGTGATGCGCCCGTCAATCGGGAAGCGCTCGCCGGGCCGGATGACCACCACGTCGCCGACAGCCAGCGTCTCAACCGGGACGACGACCAGCGCCTTACCCTGGCGCAGCGTGGCCTCATTGGGGCGCAGCTTCAACAATGCCTTGATCGCGTTGCGGCTGCGATCCATCGCATAAGCCTGCAAGACGTTGCTGAGGGAAAACAGGAAGAGCAAGATCGCGCCTTCGCGCCACTGGTTGACCACCGCCGCGCCTGCCGCGGCCAGCACCATCAACAGATCGACGTTGATCTCGCGCTTCAGCAGGCTTCCGATCCCGGCTTGCAAGCCGAACCAACCGCCCGCCACGTAGGAGATGACGTTGGCGGCGAGAATGATCTGCGGCGGCCAGCCTAGCTGCTCGCCGAGCCAACTGCCCACGATGGCCGCCGCCGTGATGACGACCAGCAGCGGCTCGAGCCGCTGCCGCTGGAGCAGCAGTGCAATTGTACTGGTCGTTTCCCGCTGTTCAGATTGCTGCCCGGCCTGCCGTTTGGAAGCCGCAGAGCGGGCCGTCTGCGCTGAAAGTTCCTGGCTCATGATCGGGGGGTAATCTCCTCGTTGTCCTGTTGAGGCAGACTTTCGAAAATCTGGCGGTCAGGCGGGTCGAGCCGCGCCAACAGGTCGTTGCCAAGCCGCATGTAGACGCGCTGCGTGAATAACTCCATCCACACAAACTGGCGCGCAATGAACACCAGGTTATGATTGCGCGTGATGGTGGCAGATGTTTCCAGGCGCGTGCTCATGATCAACACTTCACTGTCGTCGGCAATGACCATCGACATGTCGATAAGCTGTTGCAGCTCGCTTTCCAGGGGAGGATGCCGTGCTACCTGTCCGAGGCCAAGCTGCCCCTTGCCAGTCAGCAATGTACTGAGCGTCACGCCGCGCTGGTGTGCGTGCATGATTTCATCGCGCAGCGCGTCCAGTTCGGGGTCGGCCAGCACCAGGAGCAGTTCGCGCGTCGCGGCGCGGATCATGTGTGTGGCATAGGACAGCACCGTCGCCCGCCCGTTGATCGACCACAGGTGATCTTCTTGCTGTGCGGCGTAGAGTTGACGCAGTCCTTCGCGTAATCCGTCGAGAAGCCGGCGCTGTTGCTGTTCGTGGGTATCCAGCAACACGTCGGGCGGCAGAGGACGGTAAAGCGTGGCCCGCGCCTCGATGGTTTCCAGAACCGCTCCCCGGTTGCGGAGCCGTCCCAGTGCCTCGTAAACCATCGAACGCGGCACACCTGCCTGCTTGCTGAGTTGGTAGCCCGTCGCGGGATGTTCGCGGAGCAGTTCCAGGTAGACTTTGGCCTCGTATTCGGTGAAGCCTACCGCCATCAAACTCGCTACCAGCTCCACGCCGCCTCCGATAGTAGTTTTATTCCAGTATACTATTGTGATGATAGACGACTATGCGCGGGATGTCAAGAGCCGAATGTGTGAAGTGTACCTCATTGGCAATTTGCCCTCCACCTGGCAGCACTAGATCAGGTTCAACACTCGCTGAACGAATCAGCGCCAGAGCAGTCCGTTTGGGTGACTGCCCCGGCGCTCTCGTTTCACATCGAAAGGGAGGGATCGAAGGGATCGTGAACTTACATCGGGAACCAGCTTTGCAGTTTCATCGCCAGCCCCATATTGCCCTGCACTTTGATCTTGCCCTGCATGAAGGCTGTCATGGCGTTGAGTTCGCCGTTCGTGACCTTCAACCAGTCTTCTGCACTGGCGAGCAGAGTCATGTCGGCGGTATCGGGGGCCAGGCCGTTGCCGGTTGAACACGTTCCATTGACGACCTTTACCCAGTATTTTCCACCGTTTTCACCGGACAGATCGAACTGGATAGTCGCTGTATCATTCTGCGCTTTTTCGGCTTTGAAAGCCTTGCACATGTTATCGAAGATTTCCTGTACGCTGGTAAAGGTGGGCATGAAGCGCTCCTTGAGCCGCCAATCCAAAAGGGTCGGCAAGGAGTATATATCGCCAGCAGTTGCCCTCACAACAATTCCCGCGCGGATTCCGCCGAGACTGGCATTCCCATCGGGCCTATGTTAAGCTCTGCGCAGCGTGGCTGCACTCCCACCCAATCCATCCGTGAGGAAATGAACGACCAGGCGTTGATTGAGCAAATCAAGCTCAGGGATCAGGAAGCGATGGTGACGCTGCATTCACGCTATGCTGATCTCATGTACAGTATTGCCTACCGCATCCTGGAAGATAGTCTGACCGCTGAAGAGTGTGTCCAGGATGCTTTTATGAAAGTCTGGCAAAGCGCCAGCCAGTATGACACACAACGCGGCACGCTGGTGGCCTGGCTGATCGGAATCACCCGCAACGTTGCCATTGACCGGCTTCGGCAGCGCGGACGCCAGATGCCCACGCCGCCGCAGCAGTTACCCGACGACAGCGAAACCGAACTGGCCTACAACCTGCCGAACGATTGGCGAGATCGAGAACGGGCGAATGGTCTGCGCTTCGCCGTGCAGAGCCTCCCGCCCGAACAACGGCAGGTCATCGAACTCAGCTATTTCGGCGGCATGAGCCAGTCGGACATCAGCGAGACACTGAAGCTGCCGCTTGGCACCGTCAAGACGCGAATGCGGCTGGGGATGCAAAAACTGCGTGACGCATGGCTGAAAGAATCATGATCAGGACATGACAAACGCTAACATCTGTTGGAGCCTGTTCTAACGTAGTGATAGGTACGTTGCCAACCATAGCGAAGGCGATGTCGCCCGGCGAATGAACGTCTGTTATGGATAACCCGAGTCTGTTTGATCAACTGCCCGCTTATGCACTGGGTGCGCTCTCCGAGGAAGAACGCGCCGAAGTCGAGGCGTTCCTGGCGTCTTCTGAGGAAGCGCGGGCAGAATTGCGCACCTACGAGGCCATGCTGGCCGGGATGGCAACGCTCGTGCCCGCACGTAAAGCGCCCGCACATCTGACCGAGGACTTCCGCAAGCGGCTGGCAGCGACGGCGTTCCCCGCAGCGCCCGCAATTGCCCAGCCGCGCATCCAGTCCCGGCGGCAGTGGAACCGCCGCACACCGCTCCTGCTTGGGCTGGCGGCCCTGGTTGCCGTCGCCATTGGCGTATTCTTGATCGCCCGGCTCGTCGTGAGCGACCCGGAAGCGCAGGCGATCCAGAACATTTTGAATAATCCGGCGGCTATCCGTGTGACCTTGAACGCACAGCAAGGCGCAACAGGCAACGTCTCATTTGTCGCGCTGCCGGACAGCAAAGTCGGCGTCCTTGTGGCCGAACTGCCGCAGTTGCCAGACGAAAAACAGTACCAGTTGTGGTTGCTGAACGGTAAAAACCCGGACAGTGCCGGAGTATTCAGCACGACTCAGCCCATTCGCCAGGTGCTCGTGAACCTGCCCGGCCCGCCCGGCGACTACCAGGCGGTGGCTATCACCGTCGAGCCAAGAGGCGGCAGCCCTGGCCCGACCTCTGCGCCCATCTTTGTGGGGACGCTGACACAGTGACGCTGTGACACAGTGACGCTGACACAGGGGCGCTGACACAGGGAGTTAACGCCAATAGTTGGCCTCGATCTGGCCGATCCGGTTGTCGTCGGGGTGGCGGCGCAGGTGTGTGGCCTACCGGGTGTACAAACAGGCACGTTCAGAAACACACATAGACATATGGGGTGCTGTGAGTACTGCCCGGATGCAAACAGGCTCAATCGTTCCTGAGCATTCAACGGGAATGAGGTCAGCCGGGTTGTGCAATCCGCACAAATCTGGCTGTTGACGATCTCTCTGAACGGTGCTACCTTATTGCGCATGAACGTATGTGTCCTGTTCCCGAAAAAAGGCGGCAAACGATCCCCCTGACCTGGGAGGATGGCTTGCGCTTGGGAACCTGCCAGCGTGTCAATGCCCTTCCAGGCAGATCAGACCGGAAGGGTTTTTTGTTGTCCGCACCTCGGAAATGTGGAGGAAATAGATCATGACAGCGACCTGCCCGGAATGTGAAGCGGAAATTTCCCTGGACAAGCCCATGCGCGGCGAGATCGTGCCCTGCCCCGACTGCGGCGCTGACCTGGAAGTGACCAGCACCAGCCCGCTTGTCCTGGAGCTTGCGCCGATGGAACAGGAAGACTGGGGCGAGTAACGCATGGCGATTCGCGTCGGCATCATTTTCTCGCGGCCCCGCGTCGAGGAAAAACATCTCTTTGCATCGTTTGAACAGCGGGGCGTCACCGTCACACCTATCAACGACGACGAACTCATCCTGGACGTGGGCATGAAGCCGCTGCCCTTCGACGTGATCCTGGAACGTTCGGTCAGCACGTCACGGGGCTTGTACGCGCTGCGGATGCTCGAAGCGGCGGGCAACGTGACCATCAACCGCTTCCACACGGCCAACACCTGCGCCGACAAACTGCTGACGACGGCAGCACTGCAAGAGGCGGGCGTGCCGCAGCCGAAGGTGCGGGTGGCCTTCACCCCGGAGACGGCGTTGAAAGCCATTGAGGAGATGGGCTACCCGGTTGTGCTCAAGCCCGTGATCGGCTCGTGGGGCCGCCTGCTGGCGCGCATCAATGACCGGGACGCGGCGGAAGCCGTCCTCGAACACAAAGAGGTGCTTGGCTCATACCAGCACAGCATCATCTACATCCAGGAGATGGTGCGCAAACCGGGCCGCGACATTCGCGCCTTCGTGGTCGGCAACGAGTGCATTTGCGCCATCTACCGCAGCGCCGAACATTGGATCACCAACACGGCGCGCGGCGGCAAAGCATCTAACTGCCCGGTGACACCCGAACTGAACGATCTGTGTGTGCGCGCGGCCAATGCCGTCGGCGGTGGCGTGCTGGCCGTCGATGTATTCGAGGACCCGGATCGCGGGTTGCTGGTCAACGAGATCAATCACACGATGGAGTTCCGCAACAGCATCGCGCCGACGGGTGTGGATATTCCGGGCCGTGTGGCCGATTACGCGCTGGCAGTCGCCGCCGAAGGGATCGGGGCGCAATGACCGACGCGGGCCAGAGCCGGGTACGAGTCAGCATCGTCGGCGCTTCGGGCTACACGGGCGGCGAGGTGCTGCGGCTGCTGCTCGGCCATCCGCACGTGGAGATCGGGCAGGTTACGTCCGAATCGAGCGCAGGCAGTTACGTCCACGCGCTGCATCCCAACCTGCGCAAAGTCACCAACCTACAATTCGTCTCCGCAACGGCGCTTGAACCTGCCGACGTGCTGTTTCTGGCGCTGCCACACGGCGAGGCCCAGAAGCGGATCGACGCCTACAGCCAGTTGGCAAAGTACATCGTTGATCTCTCGGCGGACTTCCGGCTGCGCGACCCGGCGGTCTACCAGAAATACTACGGCGAACCGCACGGCGCGCCCGACTGGCTGGACAAATTCGTGTACGGTCTGCCGGAGATCAGCCGGGAGGCGCTGCGTACTGCCCGCTTCGCCAGCGGCGTCGGCTGCAACGCCACCGCCTCGATCCTGGCCCTGCTGCCGCTGGTTCGCGCCGGGCTGGTCGATACGGCGCGCCCGGTGATCGTCGATCTGAAAGTCGGCTCGTCGGAAGGCGGCGCGACGGCTTCTGCATCCAGCCACCACCCGGAGCGCAGCGGCGCAGTGCGTACCTTCGCCGCCGTCGGCCATCGCCATGAGGCCGAGGTCGTGCAGGCGCTTGGCCTGAAAGACGTGCACCTGTCCATCACCTCCATCGAGATGATCCGGGGCGTGATGGCGACGGCGCAGGTCTTTGCCGCACCCGGATTGGAAGAGAAAACGCTCTGGAAAGCCTATCGCGGCGCATACAATGCGGAGCCGTTCGTGCGCATCGTCCACGAGAAGGCAGGCATCCATCGCCACCCCGAACCGAAATGGCTGGCCGGCACGAACTATGCCGACGTGGGTTGGGAGATGCATCCCGAAACGGGGCGCATCGTGTCGCTGGCGGCGATTGACAACCTGGGCAAAGGGGCAGCGGGCAGCGCCGTCCAGTGCATGAACCTGATGCTCGGCTTCGAGGAGACGGCGGGTCTGACCTTTCCCGGCCTGCACCCGTAGCCATTACAGCCATGCGCGAGTGGTGTGGCGAGCCAGGGAGCAGACATGGTTGCAAGCCCTGACCTGAACGCTGAAATGCTGCTCACCGGGGCGGGCGCTGCCCCTCAACCGTCGGCTGAATGGTCAAAGCCCACATACAGCAATGCAGAGCGCGGCAGTGCCGCGCTCCGACTGCGGCTGGCGGTGCTGACCTGCCTGTTTGTCGTGATCTTTGCCAGCCGTGTCATCCGGCTGAACACCCTTGAGATGGACAAGGACGAAATCTGGTCGGTCTGGCAGACCTTTGGCACGCCTGCCCAGATCGTCAGTTGGACGCCCTACGACTGGTCGCCGCTGTTTTACTTGATTGTCGGGGCCTGGCACAGCCTGGTCGGGATTCACCCTTTTCCGTTGCGCCTGCTGGTCGTCTTCGGCTTTCTGATCGGCGCGGCGATCCTGTACCGGCTGGCACGCACGCTCCTGCCCGAAAACGCCGAGGCGGGAGCGCTTATCACGGTTGCGGCCTGCGCTGCAATGGGCTATGCCATTCACATCGGGCTGCTGCTGCGCGGCTACAGCTTGCTGTTTACGGTGACACTGCTGGCCTGGTGGATGGCGATCCGCTATTTCAGGCGGCCTTCCGTCAGGCGGGCCGGGGTGCTGGCGGTATGCCTGGCCGTCATGATCTACCTGCACATCACGGCCCTGTCCACGTTGCTGATGATCGGGCTGTTTACGCTGGTGCTGTATGGACGGCAGGTCTGGCGCTGGTGGCTGCCGGGCATCATGACGCTTGTTCTGGCCTTTCCGGAGATCAATTCCAAACTGCTGATCGGGGCGGGGCGGGCCTCAACCGGGCTGCCCGTCTTGCAGGCATGGCTGGCAGGCGGCGCGCACATCTATGTGCAGGTGCTGGAAAACCTCGTGCGGGACTTCGCGGGCTATGGCCTGATGATGTGGGCGGCGTTCATCGGCATCTCGGCAGCTCTGATCCTCGGGCGTTATGGCGTGCAGCGCCGTACCCTGGCGCTGATCCTGTGGATGCTTGCGCCTATTCTCTTTTTCTTCGTGCAGTTGTGGGATGCCTTCACCAACCGCCACCTGGCCTGGGTGATGCCAGGCGTCGCGCTCTGGATCGGCTGGGGATTCGCCCAACTGCCCCGGGCTGGCATCGCCGGGCTGATGGTGGTGCTAGGAGTGGTCATGTTCGGGCCGGTGCCGATTGCCGAGCGCTACAAGAAGGTCGATGCGCCGCTGGTGGCCGCTTTCACGTTCCTCACCGACCATTTGCAGATCGGCGACGCCTTTCTGATCGACCCGAACTACAAGGACGTTCCACCGGAGGAATGGGATTATTACGTGCGCGCCTATCTGCCTTCGGGGCTGAGGCTGGTCAGCGACCCGGGCCGTTACCAGCGGGTCTGGTACGTGGCAGCGGACGGCCAGCAAGACCCGCCCACCTTCGCCGCCGTGCAGCGACAGCGCGCGCCGGGCATGGCCCTGACTGCGCCGGGCTTCACCCTCCGCCTGTACGAAGCACCGCCCGACATCGATGGGGTGGCGTTTGAAAACGGAATGCGTTTTCATGGCGTTGAAAGTGTGGATAACGGCGGGCCGCTTCCCCTGCACCGTCCAGGTGAGAACCTGCATTTGCGCTTATGGTGGTCGGTGGATAGACAGGTTCCACTCGATTACAGCATCGGCGTCTACGTCCTGGGCGAAGGTGGCCTGGTCGCGCAGTACGACGGACCGCCGCAGCCGTCGGACGCGCCACAAGAGACGAGCCGTTGGGTGCAAAACCGCTACTACGTGCAAGACCTGGACGTCGCGTTGCCCGACACACTGGCCGCAGGCAATTATGCGGTTAAACTGGCAGTCTATTACTGGCAGGACGCCAGACGCCTGTCCGCGTCCGGCGTCGATGGCGACCACCTGCTGCCACTGCTGACGATACCCGTCAGGCGTTGAACGGGCGAAGGACAAATTAAGGTGCGTGATAGGATTCTCCTGCTGGTCGGGTTGCTGCTTTTGTCTGGGCTGGCAACGCTCGGGCCTGGACTGATCACGCGGCGGGGCAACGGCCTTGACTGCCCGCCCGAAAAAGTGGGCTGTGGGGCTGCATCCGGCCAGAATACCACCTTCGACTACCGTCCGGGCGATGGCCGAGTCGAGGGCAACGCGGGCGACCTGATCGCGCTCTACTGTCAGCCCAAAGACCGCAAGATCGACGTATACGGGATTCAGAACAGCGCCGGGCGCTACCTGGCCTCGTTCGAGGTCGATAAGCTGCGCGCCGCCAGACCATCCGGCCTGAGTGTCGATCTGGGCCAGCAAGGGGTCGTCTCGATGGCCGCGCTCGACTCCGATCAGTTTTACGTCGTCCTGAAAGGCGGCGGGATCGCGGCGGCTGGTCTGAACTACTACGCGAAGGTGTTCACGTGCAGTTTTGAGGGAAATGTTCATGGCGGATAGTTTGCGCCCGACGCTAAAGCATCGGGCTGAATCAACAAAGTCGGCTTTAGCCGACTCGAAATGCGGGCCACACGGGGTTTCTCAGACCTGGCGGTGTCGCCTATGAGATCACGCTGTTGTGCACACTCGACGCTGCGGGCACGTGGCCCGCTTCAGCCAGCTTCGTATTTTCACCCCGGTGCTTCAGCGCCGGGCGCGATAACTTACCGTCATGTTTTCTAAACGGTTGGGGCTGGTCATCGTCCTGGCCCTGCTCATCCTCCAACTCCTCCTGCGCCTGCACCACATCACGGCACAGGGAGCCTACGTCGATGAAGGCGTTCACAGCATGCGCGGCGCGACGGCCTGGAAGCTGGAGGCGAATCCGGGCCGCGCCTCCGACGGCAAATTCCTGCTGTACTACTACCTGGGGCTGTTCGAGGCCGAAAGCACGACGGCCCTGTTTGCCTCTCGTGCAGCTATTGCCCTCTTCTCGCTGATCTCCGGCGCGGCGGTGTACCTGTTCGGGCAGCGCTTCCACAGCCACACCGCCGGGCTGGTGGCGCTGGGGCTGTATGCTGTCCTGCCTTTCACCTTCTTCTACGAACGGATGGCGCTGGCTGATCCCTTCGCGGCGGGCTTCGCCTGTCTGGTGGCCTGGCGCAGCCTGGCGTTCGGGCGGTGTCCTCGCTGGCGCGATGGGCTGATCCTGGGCGTGCTGCTGGCGCTGTCCACGATGGCAAAGCTGACGTTAGGACTGCTGCCGCTGCTGCCCGTCATGGCCTCGATCATCTACTTCCCGCAGTTGCCCGGCGCGCTGGCAGACCGGGTGCGCTGGTGGCTGCGCGGCTACTTCCCGCCGCTGGCGCTGGCGGCTGCGGTCATGATCGGGCTGTGGCTGCCGATCCTGATCCCGGCGCTGCAAGCCTACGGGACGCCGCAGCAGTTCGCCCTGCTGGACTCGATGGTCATTGCACCGTCGGGGCCGAACAGCAGCGGCCCGCTGGCCTACATTGCCTCGACCCTGCACGACGGGATGGAATACGTAGGCGCGGCCTTCTACGCGGCGGTGGCGTTGGCGACGACCTACCTGCTGCTCAAACGCAGATATGTGCTGGACACGTTTTTCCTCATTTTCTGGGTGGCGTCCACGACATTCCTGACTTTTGGCTTTGCGTCCATCGTCGCGCCGCGCTACGCCTTGCCCGCCATTGGCCCGTTGATCCTGGTCGTCGCCATCGCGTTTGCCGACCTGTGGCCGCAGCGGCAATTGTGGCTGCGCGCCGGACTGATCGTGGCAAGCGGCGCGTGGCTGATCACGTTTGCCCTGCCATTTCTTTATATCGGCATGACGAACCCCACCAAACTGCCGCTGACCGGGGCCAACTACAGCTACTATCTGGGCGGGACGTTCAACGCCGACGACACGACCATCCAGGCGGCGCGCCTGCTGGACAACCGCGATCCACTGATCGCGCTTGATCCGTCGGTGAAGGTCGTGTACGGCGATTGGGTGGTGTGCCGCCTGGTCTACTACACCATGCGGCGGCCTGTGACGTGTCTGCTGGAAAATATCTACAAGCGGCAGCTTGCCGACTTCGTGCGCGCCGACCTTGCGCCGGGCGAATCGGCCTACCTGATCATGGTCGATACGGGGCCGAGTCCGGCGGGCGTGGAGGGGGTTTGCCCGACGCCGTTTGTGAAGTATACGCACGCCAATACGTTCTCGCTGGTCGTGTGGCGCTTGCAGCGGGAGCCGTGCAATGCCGCAGCTAATTAGGCGGAGGCATTGATGCCTGCCCCGGAACTCGTGTCCAGGGCAAGTAAAATGCATCGGATCAGGAGTGGAATTACAGCGGCTCCAACCAGTACACGCTACTGGCTCCCTCGCGCGTCCAGCCGACGACGCCGTTGTAGTTGACCTTCCACCAGGCCGTCCGCCAACCGCACACCGGGCCGCCAATGACGCTGAAAGCTGCGCCACCGGGGATCAGCGCCAGCGTGGGGCCATCCGGGACGGTGCGCAGGCGATTGGGTGTACCCGGCGTGACACGGCCCCACCCGCCGACAGCCAGACGGGACGGCAGGAAACCAGGGCAGGTGATCCCAATCGGGCCGATGGGTTCCAGGAAGTAGGTGTAGCCGACGCCCTCACTCGTCCAGCCCACCAGGCCGTTGAAATCGACCAGCCACCAGGCCGAGTTGACACCGCACTGCGGGCCAGCCAGCACCCTGAACGTCCCGCCGCCGGGGATATAGCCGATCACGGCGCTGCCCGGTGCAAAGCGCACCCGGTTCGGCAGGCCGGGCGTCACCCGCCCGTGCTGCCCGGCAACCAGCCGCGAGGGCAAAAAGCCAGGGCACGTCATTACCGTATTCGCTACACTGAACTTCTCCGGGCTTGAGGGCGCGGCATTGGCCGACGACAGATTCGCACCGAAGACCAGCATTGATAGAACAGCAGCCCACAGTGTCAGCCGGGCTGCGCGTTTCAGAAACTTGGATGTGTACATGGGACATTCCCTACAAGGTTAGATTTGCGCGTAAATTCACATTATAGGGGTGTCCGCCTGCCGAGATTGACTGTAGATCGACTGCCAACCTACGCTGACCCGGCTGGCAGGTTGGGATTCGGTTAACGTCAACGGGCCGGGTTGAGTGCCTTCCGGTACAGCCCGGATTGGCCGGGCGTTTCCGCCACCTGGACGGCAATCGAGGTCAGGTTGGTGTAGCCCATCGCTGCCAGCCTGCGCTCAAGCTGGTTGCACAGGTAGTAGGCCAGCATCTCAACGCTGCAATTCGGCAGGTCGAGCAGCACTACATCTTGCCGGGGCAGCGTGTATCTGCGTTCCTTGAACTGGATGGTCACGTCCGAACCCGTTTGTTCGATGCGCAGCAGCGGATTCTGGGCCGGGACGAGCAGGTAATTGTTCAGCCCCGCGCACAGGCTGCGCAGCAGCGGCTCCAATTCGGACAGATCGACCACAAAGCAATCCTGATTGACCGTGCCTTCCAGTTCGACGGCGACTTGGAAGTTGTGGCCGTGCATCCGCGCGCAGTTGTCCTTGTAGACCAGTATCCGCGCGCACGCGAACAGCATGTGGGGCTGGTCAACACGCAGCCTGAAAATCCCCGACGGCCTGTCCATGACGACTCTCCTACTGTGCTTTGTCCGTGCTGTTCCCCCTCGCCAGTTGGAGAGGGGGCCAGGGGGTGAGGTCAACTAAAATCCCAGATAGCCCACCGGGTTGACCGGTTCGCCGCCGCCGGGCCGCACCTCGAAATGCAGGTGTGGGCCACTCGAATTGCCGGAACTGCCCACCGCGCCAATCGGTGCGCCCGCGCCGACCTGCTGTCCGCAGCGAACGGTGATGCGGCTCAGGTGGCCGTATAGCGTCAGCATATTACCATGCGCCAGCACGATGCTGTTGCCGTAACCCCAGTTGCTCCACCCGGCGAAAATAACCGTGCCGCCATCCGCCGCGAAAACCGTTGTGCCGATGGGCGCAGCCAGGTCGATTCCGGTGTGGCCGGGAAAGAAGCCGCGAATGACGGTATACACGCCCACTGGCAGGGGGACACGCAAGGTACCCGTTCCGCCACCGTTGGGCTGGAAGCCGCACGAGCCGGACTGGTCGCTGGCAAAGGCGATCTCACCTGCGGCGTTGCTGCTGGCCCCCGACCCACCCGTAAACAGCTTTTGAGCAGGCCGCCGTTCGATCTTGGGGTTCCAGTAGCGGGCCTTCTGCTTGCTCGTGCCGCCCGGAATCATCACCATCATCCCGCTGGGCAGCAGCGTGGTCGGGCTGGCGTTTTGCAGCCGGTTGTATTCCGAGTCGATGATCGCCCAGGGCGACACTTTGTAAGTGTCAGCCAGGGCCTGGATCGTTTCGTTGCCCGTCGTCTTGTAGTAAATGCCGTTTTCGGGCGGGATGGTCAGCGTGTCGCCGGGCAGCAGCCGGTTCACGTAAATGTCATCATTGTTCCAGACTAAGGTATCTTCGGTCAGGCCAAAACGCTGCGCAATCTTTTGCAGCGTGTCACCCGCCTCGATCTTATATTCTTCCACGCCCGCACGGGAACGCACCGGCGCAATAGTATAGGCGGTCTGCATCCGGTAAATCTGGTCAGGCGGCGGCGCGGTATCGCCCGGCTGCCGGAGCATCTCCGCCACCACGTCGGCGGGCACGGTTGTATCTGTGCTGTCTTGCAGCGGTGCGAGCGACGGGATGGCTGTCGGCGGCACAGTCGGAATCAGCGTTGCAGTGGCCGGAATGTCCGTTGCCAGTGCTGGCAAGGTCGGTGGCACAGCCGAGCGGTTATTCTGTTGGATGTATAACACGGCTGCCACCAGGGTGATCAACCCTGCCACGCCGGAGAGCAGCCAGTTCAGCCATGGTCCTCCGCCGCGCCGCACCACCTTGTCGGTAATGGGCGCGGCCCCCGCCTGGCGGACGACCCCGGTTGGGCTGGTATCTTCGGGATCAAAGGGCGGCTCCTCAAAGACGGCCATCGGCTCGGGCGGTGGGGCATTGTATTCGTCGTACTCTGCCATGCACAGTTCCTCATCAACGAAGCGGCGCAATACTAGCGTGATCAGCTTGCTCGTGCAACCGCGTCGAGTTTTGTCAGGCTTTTTACAGAACTGTAATGAGTCGTTAATAGATTTTCAGTAAAGATTGCCCTATAATATCAATCAGAATTATGGGATGGTTGATGGAGCGCGAAAGCACGGGGTTGTAGTGTTAGTGTGAGGGTTGGTTGCTGTAGTGATCGCTCCTACTGTGGCGGGCGGGTGAGATTTCACCCGCCCGCGCTTGTTGTGTACAGATCGCTAATGAATTTCTAATGCAAATTCTGCTATGCTATCCGTGTCAGAGTTCTGGAGGTGAATTATGCCACTTTACGATTACCAGTGTAAGGACTGCGGCGTCCGCTTTGAGCGTATGCAGTCGTTCCACGATGCGCCCCTGACGACCTGCCCCGAATGCGAAGGCGAAGTCCACCGCGTGATCGGCGCCACCGGCATTATTTTCAAGGGGTCGGGCTTCTACATCACGGACAGCCGCAAGTCGAGCGACAAGGGCAAGGATAAAGACAGCTAATTCAGTGTCTTTCAGCCCTCTCAGAGCGTGCGCCGGACGGATGACCCGCCCGGCGTTTGCTTTTAATGACAGACTTATTGCCAAAACGAGTAGACCAGGGCACATGCGGATAGCACGCATCGGAAAGGAGCTTACGCGGCTGGCGGGTTGGACGATCTGGCTGGCTGTTGTCGTGGCCTGTGCTGCCCAAAGCACGCTGGTTCCCCTGGCATCGCTGCCCTCGACCCGGCTGGATCAATCGACGGGCCTGACATTGCCCGACGGCTACCGATCCGAAGTCGAGGTGACGGGCCTCAATTTGCCCACGCACATCGCCGTCGGCCCCGACGGAGCCTGGTATCTGACACAGCTCAACGGCGGCGAGAATGAAGGCAGGGGCCAGGTGGTGCGCGTCAAAACGCCCGGAGCCGATCCCGAAGTCGTGCTGGACGGCCTGTTCAAGCCGACAGGCCTGACGTGGGCCGGTGGGGCGTTATACATCATGTCGGGCACGTCCGTACTGGTCAGCCATCTGAACGACAGCAGATTCGAGCCGCCCACCGTACTGTTCAAAGACTTGCCGTTCAATGGGCGAAGCGAGGGGCAGATTTTCACCGGGCCGGACGGTCTGCTGTACTTTGAGAGCACCGGCAACGAGGGCAAACCGCGCGACTCCGGATTCATCTACACGGCCAGACCGGACGGCTCCGAGTTCAAGGTCTACGCGCGCGGGCTGAAGAACGCCTATGCGATGGCCTGGGATGCCAGGGGCAAGCTGTACGCCACCGAGATCGGCGACGGCATCATCCAGGACGTCGGCCCGTTCCCCGAAGAATTGAACATCATCCATCGCGGCGGGGATTACGGCTGGCCGTACTGCTACGGCAACCAGCAGGAAAATCACGGCGCGGGTGGCAATCGCAATATCTGCGCAGATACGGACGTGCCGCTGGCGACCTTCCCGCCCGGCACAACGCCCACCGGGTTAGCCTATTTCGACGGCAGTCTGATCGTGGCCCTCTGGAACGGCGACCCGCCGCGCTTGCTGCGTGTCGATCCGAACAGCGGACAGGTTTCGGAATTCGCCTCCGGCTTCAAGCACCCGATTGCACTGCTGGCCGTTCAGGATCGGCTGCTGGTCGTGGACATGGAGGGCGGCGTGGTGTACCAGATCAGCAAAGCCGCCGGATAAAGACGCGGCACGGCGATGAACCTCACCCCCAACCCCTCTCCACGCTGTGGAGAGGGGCATCCTGGCCCACCGCTGCCCCCTTGCCGGGTAGGAGAGAAGCCAGGGAGGTGTTGTTTCACGCTTCAGCCTCGTCTTTCGAGTCGGATGCTGGTGTTTCCTTCGATGGGCCGTCCAGCGCATCCCAGATGCCCTGCGGCAGTGATCGGCCCTTTTTCGCGCGCGGCGTGAAGGCGTTGTGCACGTTTCCGATCTTGCGCCGAAAATTCACCCGGTAAGTCGTCAGGTTTGCCATGTCGGTCTTGATCAGCCAGTGCTGCTCGATCAGCGAGCGCAGTGCCTCCTCGGCTTCGGCCTTGGTCAGGCGTTCGGCCTCCGGCAGCGCCTCGATCACCTTCCACAGTTGGGCGAAATCCATTTCGACGTGGCGCAGCATCAGCCGCATGATCCGGTAGAGCGCTGTGGGCAGTTCCAGCAGATCGACTGCCGCCAGGCCGTTGTCCTGGTCGTTTTGCTCTGATTGGCCGCCCGATGGATCGAACAGCATAGCAGCACCTTGTCCCTTTCTCAGGATTCCATGCTCAGAATTCCAGGTTGAGCAGCTTAACAGGCGTATTCAAGAACGCCCGCACGTAGCGCTGCGTGATGTCGGGCGTCTCGAACTGCGGCCAATGGCTGGCTTTGGGGATGATGCGCAGATCGGCATCTGGCATTTCGTCGGCCACCACACTCGCATCGCGGAGCGGCACGGTGTTATCCTCCATACCCCAGATGACCAGCGCGGGCACGGTGATCTGGCCGAGTTTGCCGCGCAGATCGCCGTTGCGCATCGCCCAGAAACACTCGGCGCGGGTGCGACCCTGCCCGCGCCGCCGGACGTCGGCCCGCAGGCGTTTGTAGTCCTGCTCGGTCACGCCGCTGCGCTCCGCAAATGAGGACGGGCGCATCAGGCGATCCGTCAGGCGCAGGAACTGCGGTTCAAACAGGATGGCGATGCCGCTGGCGAGGGGCAGCCGTTCCGCCAGGATGAGCGGCGCGACGAACATGTTCATGAACATCGACAGGTGACCGCTGATGGTTGGGCACAGCAGCACCAGCCGTTCGACCAGTTCTGGATGGCGCAGGGTCAGTGTCAGGCTGATCATGCCGCCCATCGAGTGCCCGACCAGCACGACGGGCCTGTCCGTCACCTGCCGGATCAGGGCAGCCATCAGGTCGGCGTAGCCAGCAATCGTTGCCGGTTCACGTCCCGGCGGCGAATCGCCATAGCCCGGCAGATCGACGGCCAGACAGCGGTAACGTTCGCCGAGCTGCGGCAGCAGAGGCGACAGCGCATACCACGAGCTTGACCATCCGTGAATCAGCAGGGCGACCTGCCCATCGCCCCTGCCTTCCTCTTTGACGTGAACGGGGTGATCGTTGACGGTGTAGATGGTCATACGGTTGATTCTCCGCTGCGCTGGCTGCCATCCACACTATCTTACTGGAATTTCAAAGTTTTGCAGGCAAGGGAGATCAGTTCAGATCGATATTGATGTCGATCCAGTTGGTACGGCCCGGATAGACGTAAAACAGTGTTCGGAATTTCAGCCCGCCGTCCGGGAGTTTGACGAAAATCGTGTAGTAGCCGGGCGGTAAATCTGGCACGGCGAAGTTTTCGCCCATCGCCAGGTCGCCGTTGACGGTGTTGTCGCCGTAACTGTAGGCGAAGCGGTACACGTCTGGTGACTGCACCTCGACTTCAATGCCTGTGATAGGGATACCGTTCAAGTCCAGCACCCGGCCTGCCAGCACGCCGTAGCCCTGGTAGGGCATGATCCAGAGTTCGGGGTTGCGGGTGCTGTTGTAGTCGTTGGGCTTGCCAGACCGCACCTCAAAATGCAGGTGCGAGCCGAGGGCGACGCCTTCCGAACCGACCAAGCCGATCTCCTGACCTGCCTTGACCAACTGCCCGTTTGCCACCTCGATTTTGGACAGATGCCCGTACAGCGTGTAGATCGTCTGCCCGTCGGCGTCGCGCAGTGGGTGTTCGATCACGATGACATTGCCATAAAAATCGGGCTGCGGGCCGAACAGAATGTCTTTATCCGGCCCCGCATAATAGATCAGGCCGTCGCCCGCCGCCAGCACCGGCGTCCCCGTCTCGTTGGGAATATCGACGCCGTGATGAATCGGGCGCGTGCCACCATCCGTCGAGCCGTAAGAATAGTTGCGCGCCCAGTAGTTGGTGTAGCTGTCGCCAATGGGCCGCCGGAAGACGTAGTGATCTTTGAACTTGCGGCCCGGCGCGGGCGGTGTCCAGGTGGCGGCACTGCCCCCGAACGGCCCCGGCACAAGGGTGCTGATGGTGGTGCGCGCGATGGTCGGGACGAGCGTAAAGGTCGGACGGGCGGTATTGGTCGGGACTGCCGTAATTGGAAGGGCCGTCGGGCTGGGCACGAGCGTGGCCTGTGGGGTGGCTGTCGCCGCGAGGGTGGCCGTCGGGGTCAGCACGGTGGGCACGCTTGCCGTCTGTGTCGGGATCGGAGAGTTCTCGATGGCAACGACGGGTATCGGCGTCCACGAAGCCCGTGCCCTGGCCGTTGAAACGCCGTCCGGCGTCAGGGTGGGCGCCAGGGCGCCCACCGACTGGCAGGCTGCCAATAGCAACAGCACAGCGGGGAATATTGCGGCCCGGTTAAGCAGTCGAAGGGTCATGATTACCTGTTTATTGGGGAGTGAGGTTCAGTGAAGTCATGCGCTATTTCAGCCCGGCGCGGGTCTCGGCAATCGAGAGGATTTCGGCGCTGAGAACGCGCGCCTCTTCGGCCAGCGCATGTGCAGCATCGGTCAGGTGACTCGCCACATTGGTGTCGGTCAGGCTGTGCGCGTTGATGCGCACGTTCAGCGCAGCGCCTTCGATGGCAGCCAGCGCCATACGCGCCGCTACCGCTGCATCGGTCACGGCGTTGGCATTGCCCTGGTCAGCGACTTTACGACCCAGGCGCATGGCTTCCAGCGACAGGCGCATCACCTCCAATGGCACGTCGGCGGCCTCGCGCATGGCCGTCTGTACGGCTTGTTCGCGGCGCGGGTCGGCCCTGTCGATCTGGTAGGCCTGCATGACGGCGCTGTAGGCCGCCACGTCGCGCTGGATCGCGTTCAGCAGCCGCCGGCGCAATGACTCAGCCGCCGCCGCCGCAGCCGTCATATCCGCTTCCACCATCGCGTATTTCTTCTTGCCGATGGTCAGGCGGGCAACCATCTCCGCCAGAGCGGCGGCCAGCGCTCCGGCCAGCGCTGCTACTGCGCCGCCGCCGGGGGCAGCAGTGCCCTGCGCCACCTCGTCCACGAATCCGTTCAGGGTCGGCGTACCCGGCTCCGGGACAGCAGCATGGGCAGGCACGGTGGAGGCCAGGATAGTTGCACCCTCCGGGATGGGCGGTTCGGGCAGCTTCGGCCCCGGCTCCGGCACGCTCTGCAAACGCCGCTCCAGGAGTTGATCGGGCTCGAAGGCATCCAGTTGAAGATACCAGCGCGCCGTGTCGATCAGAGCATCTTCCGGGGCAAGGCCGATCAGTTCCGTGTAGGCAATGCCGACGCCGTAGCGCTCTGCCTCGCGCCGGATCATCTCGACAGCACGGAAAATGGGCGTCTTCTCGAAATTGGTCAGATTCATCGATACCTGCGCCTTGCCTTCGACCAGCAGGCCGAGCGCTTTGACGTAGCGCAGCCCGCCCGTCGAAAAGCGGATGGCTTTGGCGATCTTCCTGGCGATCTCCACGTCGGCGGTGGTCAGGTAGGCGTTAAAGGCGATCAGCGGCGGGCGGGCACCGATGACAGTCGCCCCGGCCTTGCCCAATTCCGCCGGGCCGTAATCCGGCATTCGGTTGGGGTCAGTCCGAATGGCGTCTTTGAGGCCCTCGTATTCGCCGCGCCGGATGTTTTCCAGGTTTTCGCGGTCAGGGCGGGTCGCGGCAGCTTCGTATAAATACACCGGAATACCCAACTGGTCGCCGACGCGCTGACCGAGCCGCCGCGCAATCGCCACGCAGTCGGCCATCGTCACGTCGCGGATCGGCACAAATGGCACAACGTCCGTCGCCCCGATGCGTGGATGCTCGCCCCGGTGCACGTTCAGGTCGATGAGCGCTGCCGCTGTCTTGATCCCGGCGAAAGCTGCCGCCTCGACGGCTTCCGGTGACCCGGCAAACGTGACGACAGTCCGGTTGTGATCGGCGTCACTGCTGGTGTCGAGCAGGCGAACCGCCCCGGCGCTGGTGATAGCGGCCACAATGGCCTTGATTACGTCCTCGCGGCGACCTTCGCTAAAATTGGGGATACACTCGACGAGTGGATTGACCACAGCCCGATCCTTAGGTTAGATTGTCTGGCCTGAGCAAGACCGCAATAGTATACCATCCAGGTTTTTTTGAGGAGTAATCATGGCCCAAACGCTCTTAGGCAAAATCCAGATCCTGATCGCCGCGACGCTGCACAGCCTGCTGGATCGGGCACTCGAATCGAACTCGCTGGCCGTGTTCGACGAGTACATCCGCGATGCCGAACAAAGCATGGAGACCCTTAAATCCGCGCTGGTCGATCTTTCAGCCACGATCAAGACGCTGCGGGCCAAGTACGACGAAGCCTCCAACGAGGCGGCCAAACTCGATCTGCAAGTCGATGCCGCGCTTCAGCAAAACAAAAACGTGCTGGCGAAGGTGGCGCAGTCCAAGCTGAATCACCAACTGGACATCGCCCGTACTTACCAGGATCAGTACGAGAAACAGAGCGCTACCTACAACACCCTGCTCGAAGTGGTGCAGGTGCTCCAATCGAAGGTGGACATCCTGCATTCGCAGCGCGATCAGGTCGCCACTCTCCTACAACTGATCAACAGTAAAAACGTGATCGCCCACTCGATCAAGGACGTGGAAACCATTGCCGATGATCGCACGGCGCGCATCGTCGAGAACGTGCGGACGCAGCTTGATACTGCCGATGCGCGCCTTGAAGTGGCGACCAGCCGCCTTTCCGATCAGCTTGATCAGGAGATTGGGGATGCGACTCTGAACGCCCAGCTTGAGGCGCGGCGGCAGCGTCTTGGCCTGACGTGATGAGGAATTTGGAACCATCGCTCGTAAGATCAATCGCCGTGCAAAGGCGATAAACACCGAGGCCGATTACGACGAAACGTGGACCGGTTCCGGGTCATACAGCACAGCCATAGGCTCAGGGTACGGCGGCACTGGCTGCAAAGCGCGCAACAGGATCGCAAGCACAATTTGGTGAGAACGCCAATAATCGAACCACGTCATGCGGTTTTCTGAAGAAGTGGGAGTCAGCCCGTCGATTGCAGCAAGCCGATCTCGACCACCGCCATATTGTGTGTGGACTGCGGCATGGGCACGACCCCGACAAAGCGCGACGTGATATTTCGCAGCCAGAGATAATCCACGCGCGATGTGACTCCGTTGACCAGGTTCCAGGTGACCGCCTTCTCGGCTTGCAGCCCGGCAAAGGGATCGATGTAGCTCTGCGCCATGTACTGGTAAATGTCGGAGAAAGGTACGTTGTTGAATGTTCCGCCGACGACGGTGCGGCTGGTCAGTGCCGGGTCATTCTGGTTGATGAAGCCAAAAATCTCCTGAATCTGCTGTGTCTGATCCTGCTCCTGAGCCTGTACCGATTGGCCGCTGTCTTTCAATAAGAAGCCCAGCTGTGTGTTGTAAACGTGCAGTTCGGCCCGGTCAGGGGCCATCAGGCGCAGAAATTGCACGCCCATTTGCTTGCCCTGGCTGGTGAGCAGCAAGCCCTCGGCCTGCTGGACGGGCAGCCTGGTCAGGACGGCCAGGCCCTGCAAGCCCTCGTTGGTCGGGAAGTATTCGACCTGCATGTTCAACTGGCGGGCCAGCCAGGCCGGTTGATCGACCCCGAAGCTGACCAGCCGCCCGGCCTCGACCTCTTGCAGCAGCACCACGTCCACACCTGAAGCGCGGATTTTCTGCTCGATCTCGTTCAGGTCAGAATTGAAGTACAGGCTGTAGCCGCCATGCAGGTTGAGCGTGGCGATGCGCAGTTGATCGGTGGTTGCGGGCTGGCTCGCCACAATCGGGTGCGCCAGGGAGGCCGCCAGCACGCCCGCCCCCACGACCAGAGCCAGCGCCGCCAGGGTCTCAATCAGGCGGCCACCGCGCCAGGGCAGCCGCTTGCGGGCCAGGATGGCGGGCAGCCCGCACAGCAGCGTCGCAAAGAGCACGACCACCCATCCCAGGCCCCGGAAAGCCCGCAGCAGCGAGCCATACGGCTCCGGGATGCCACGAATGAAGGCGTATTCGTAGGTAAGAAAATCGGCCCCGGTCAGCAGCAGAAAGACCATCACGCCAAAAATGACCCCGATGGCGGTGAAGTTGCGCCTTCCATCCGAGGGCTGGACGACCCACCACCAGGACAGGCTGATCATCAATTGGGCCACGATCAGGGCCGCTGCCGCCAGCATCCCCGTGAAACGGAAGCCAAGCACCAGCAGCAAGCCGATCATCAGGAACCAGACCCAACCGCGATACTGCCCGTCAAAAATGCCCAGGAAACGCCGCGCCAGTTCGCGTATTTCAGCGACCAGGGGCAGAAGGGTGGCGACGGTTAGCCAGGGGGCAACCGTGATGTAATCTACCCCCGCCCGGTGCGCAACGGTGTTGGAGAGGCCAAGCACAGCAAATTCAAGGTAGAGCAGCCCGCCGAAAGCAAAGGCACTCCAACCGCCGATCTCGCCGCGCGGTTCCTGGGTCTTTTCCTCGCTGGCGGCGATTCGCTCGAAGATGACCGTCAGGGCAGCGATGGCGAACAGCATCAGCGAAATGATGGTCTGGGTGGGCAGGAAATCCGCACGCCACGTCACATCTGCCGTATTGCCGTACAGCCGGATCATCTGATCGCCCGCGAAGCCCAGGATCAGGCAGACAGGCAGCATTCCGGGCCGCCGTACCGCAACGATGGCGAGATATAGCCCTGCCGCGCCCGCCGCAATGGCCGCGCCCGCGACGCCGAAGGTTGTGCCACCATTGGCCGTCATGAAAACGCGGCCCGCCGCCACGACGATAGCCGCGATGGCCGGGCTGAACCACAGTCTCCCGAACAGGACAGCCAGCAGGGGCATCAGCGCGGCAGCCGCCGTCACCGCCAGCTCAGTCTGCACACTCGCCATGTCGACGACGCCAGGGACACCGGCGATCAGCGAAGGGTCGTTGGTCTGGGCAACGAGGTTGGCGCTGCCCACGTGCGCATAGAGCGTTCCGTACAGAAAGCGGACGGTCTGGACAAAGAACAGCCCGACCAGGGCAGCTTCAACAAGGCGGAAAATATCGCGTCGGTATCGGGCCATGCGGTTGTCGGTTTTTATCCCTTTACCCCGTGCGTCGGGCAAGTAACGTTCCGGCAAGCAGCCACAATTGTACGCGATTTGCGCGGGTGCGCTATACTGATCCAAATTTCTCCGCGTCGTAGTGCCACAGGATGTTTTCAGTGAGGGCGCATATGGAGCAAGTCGATAGAATGCTGGCGGGTGGAATGGTGCTGACCGTTAACCAGGACATGGACCTGTACCAGAACGGCGCGGTGGCGATTCGCGGCGATTCGATTGTCGCTGTCGGGCCGTCCGAGGCGATTCTGAGGCAGTATACGGCGGCTGAAGTGGTGCGCTGCGACGGGCAGATCATTATGCCAGGGTTGGTCAATGCCCACACCCACGCCGCCATGACACTGCTGCGCGGCGTGGCGGACGATCTACGGCTCGACGTGTGGCTGATGGGCTACGTGATGCCTACCGAGCATCGATTCGTCAGCCCGGAATTCTGCCGCCTGGGAAGCCTGCTGGCCTGCGCCGAGATGATCCGCTCTGGCGTCACCATGTTCGCAGACATGTATTACTTTGAGGCGGACGTAGCGGCGGCGACTGCGCAGGCCGGGCTGCGCGCCGTGTGCGGCCAGACCATTCTCAAGTTCCCCGCGCCCGACGCCGACAGTTACGAGGAAAGCCTGGCCCATACCCGGCAGTTCATCGAAACCTGGAAAGGTCACCCGCTCATCGTGCCTGCTGTTGCGCCACACGCGCCTTACACCTGTACCGATGAAATCCTGAAGGCCTGCGCCGAGCTGGCCCTGGAATACGACGTGCCTCTGCTGACGCACATTGCCGAGACACGGCTGGAAGTGGAGGACAGCCGCCGCGATTTCGACATGCCCGTCGTGCCGCGCGTCAAGAAACTGAACGTGCTGGATGCCAAGACTCTGGCCGCGCACTGCGTCCACGTCGATTCGGGCGAGATTCGCACCCTGTTCAACCACAATACGGGCGTGGCGCACTGCCCGACCAGCAACCTGAAACTGGCGAGCGGCATTGCGCCCGTCGCCGAAATGCTCGAACGCAACCTGAAGGTCGGCATCGGCACGGATGGCCCGGCCAGCAACAATGACCTGGACATGTTCGAGGAAGTGCGCCTGGCGGCTATCCTGGCGAAAGGCGCAACGCTTGACCCGACCATTCTGCCTGCCAAGCAAGCGCTGACAATGGCAACCCGCCTGGGCGCGGAGGCCATGCACCAGGCCCATCTGACGGGCAGCCTTGAGGTGGGCAAGCGAGCCGACCTGATCGTCGTGGATCGCAGTCCGCTGCACAACACGCCCAGCTTTGAGCGTGACTCGGATGCGGTTTACAGCCAGATCGTCTATGCGGCCAAGAGCACCGACGTGGCGCACGTGATGGTCAATGGCGCCTGGCTGATGCGAGATCGCAAGGTGTTGACGGTGGACGAAGCGGCAGTCATGAAGGAAGCAGCAGCCATCGCCAAACAGATCGACAGCTTCCTGATCGCGCGCGAAGGGAACGTCCTGAACAAGCTGATCGCTATCGGCGGCGTGGAGCAGGAGGAGAGCTTTGAGATTCAGGTCAAGGCGCGGCTGCCTGACCCCACAAGCATCGACACTCTGCTGAAAAACCATCTGGTGCAGGTTGTGCGGCACACGCACTACCGCCAGTATGATACCTATTTCCTCTTTGCGGATGAAAGCCAGGGCCGCGTCCGTTACCGGGAGGACGATCTGGTCAATGCCCAGGGCGAAGTGGCGAGCGTGCGCACCCGCCTGACATACACGTCGCCCACCAAAGAGCGCGAATTTGACGATGCGGTGCTTCTCAGCCGTTCGCAGTTCATCGCCCCTGCTGACCGCCCGCTGCGCTTCTACCGCGAGTATTTCCGCGCCAGCGAACTGCGCGAGATTCACAAGGAGCGCCTGCGCTGGCACATCCTCTACAAAGGTGTACTCTTCTACGTCAACATCGATACGATGATGCTGCCAAAGGTTGAGGGGACGTTTCTGGAAATCAAGAGCCAGACGTGGTCTAAGCGGGACGCCGAGTACAAGGCGACGCTGCTCAGTGAAATTCTGGTGGACATTCTGGGCGTGACGCCCGAAAAGCGCGTGCGCAAGGAGTATGTCGATTTCGCGCTGGCCTGAGCCTTGCGGGGGCCTGGCGAGGCCGGGAACAACCCTTGCTGTTCTGAATCTGAAGCGTACATCCCCTTCCCAGGGTCCAGGGCGCGTGCAAAGTCGTTGACCTCACCCCCTGACCCCCTCTCCGCAAGCAGCGAGGGGGAACGGGTCGGCAGTGAAAAGGATTTTTGGCTCCCCTCTCCAGTTGGAGAGGGGTCGGGGGTGAGGTCAATTCATCGAATCGACCTGACTTTGCACGCACCCTATTCCAGGGTCGAGTCGCCCTTGCATATTTGGCGCGGCGCTGCTAGACTGAACAGGTTTCATTGCGTGTACAGCCAGAGTCATCATGCGTCGTTTTGCCGGGGTTTTCTTCAGCCTGATCCTGATCGCGCTCGCCCTAACAGCCCGCACCCGCGCGCAGGACAACAGTTCCGCCAAGATCACCACCCCTAAAGCGGGCGATCCGTTGTTCGGGCTGGTGTCGATCCAGGGTACGGCCAGCAACCCGAACATGCAGCGCTACATTCTGGAATTCGATGCGCAGGATAACGACGTTGACCGCTGGTTTCTGATCGCCGGGCCGATCACGCAGCAGGTGAAGGATGGCGTGCTGGCGCAGTGGAATACCACCGCCGTTCCGGATGGTCGTTACCAAATACGGCTGCGCGTGGTGCTGCGCGATGGCACGGTGCTGAGTGACATCGTTCAGAACTTGCGGGTGAACAACACGCAGCCGACACCGCTGCCCACCGGCTTGCCATCGGCCACGCCTGTCCCACCAACTGCGCCGCCCACCGCGGGGCCATCGCCGACGCCGTTCATCCAGCAGCCACCGACCAACACGGCTCGCCCGGCCCTGCCGGCTGTGTTGCCGACCAGCGCGCCGCCTGCTTCAGGCGCGTCGTCCGTGCCCGATGCGCCGCAGAGTGTGCTCGCGCTGGACGCGCTGCAGAACGCCTTTTGCAGCGGCGCGTCTCTGGCGATCATTGCGTTTGTGGTGCTCGGCGCATACAGCCTGGTGCATGTCCGGGTGCGGCGTTTTATCCGCCAGATTCGGAATGGTTAGAGGCGGCATGACGGATCGGTATCTGATTGTGGGGCTGGGCAACCCTGGCCGGGAATACGAGAACACGCGGCACAACATCGGCTTCCGCGTCGTTGATTCCATCGCAGCAGCGCACGGCATGACCTTTGCCAAGCGGCAGTCGAAGGCGCTGGTCGCAGAGGGCGTGATTGCCAACCAGAAGGTGCTGCTTGCCAAGCCACAGACCTACATGAACCTGAGCGGTGAAGCGGTACGGGGCCTCTTGACGTTTTACAAGATTCCGCTGAACCGTCTGCTGGTTATCAGCGATGACCTGGACATCCCGCCCGGCACGCTGCGCATCCGCGAGAAGGGCGGCGCAGGCGGGCAAAAAGGTCTGAAAAGCATCATCGAACACCTGGGGACACAGGAATTTGCCCGGATGCGGATCGGCATTGGACGCCCGCCGGGACGCATGGACCCTGCCGCTTATGTCCTCCGCGATTTTGACAGCGACGAATCAGCCCTTGTTGTCGAGACGGTGGATCGGGCCGTGAAGGCCGTTGAGACCTGGATTCGGTTCGGTATCGCCATCATGATGACCCGCCACAACGGGACTGCCGACGAATCGGCACGGAACGCCGCCAGCCTGCCTACACTGCCTGCCCCCAATACGCCCGACGCATAGCGAGGCGCAACGCATGAATTTGCATGGTTTGCTTTCTTTGATGCGGCAGTCGCCGCTATACCGGTCTGTGCTGGACGATCTGCAAGCGCGACGCGAGACACCCGACCAGCGCTTGCTGCGTTCGGCGCGTCCCTACGCCGTGGCCGCGCTGGCGCAAGACTTGAACCGCCCGGTGCTGGTGGTGACGGCGCTGGTCGAGCGGGCCTATAATGTCGCCGAACAGCTTCCGGCCTGGCTACCGGGCCGCCCGGTGCTGCGCTTTGCGGAGCCAAGTTCGCTCTTTTACGAGCGTTCACCCTGGGCAGCCGCCACCATTCGCGCCCGGTTGAGCGTGCTGGCGACACTCTGCCCGCCCGCCGGGGTGAATCCCGATCCATCTGCTACCCCGCCGATCATCGTCACCTCGGCACTGGCGCTGATGCAGCGGACGCTGCCCGTCCGCGAATTCCGTGCCGGTTCGCGCGTGCTCAAGGTCGGCCAGGTGGCCGATCCGGATAAGCTGCTGCGCACCTGGCTCGGCATTGGCTATACGCCTGCCTCTGTGGTGGCCGAGCCGGGCACGTTTAACCGGCGCGGCGGCATCGTCGATGTTTTCCCAATCAGCGCCGGACGTCCGGTGCGCATTGAGTTCTTTGGCGACACGATAGAAAGCCTGCGGGCCTTCGATCCGGCCACGCAACGCTCGGCGGAAAATGTTGCCGAAGTACTGATCAACCCGGCGCGCGAGGCACTGCCTCGGCTGGCGGGCCACGTGGCCCGCCACCTGCACGACTGGTTTGAGCAGCAACCGCCCGCCGACGAGGACGTGGCCTCCGCCCAACCGGACGAGGCTGATCTGACCAGTGAAAGCGCTTTCCCGCTGCTCGAATTTTACCTGCCTTACTTCTACAGCAGCCCAGCCAGCCTGCTGGACTATCTGCCCGACGACACGCTGATCGTGGTCGAGGACTGGAACGCGCTGTCGGACTGCCTGGCGGAACTGGAAGCGCAGGCCGTCGAGCAGCGCGCCGAAAAGCACAACTCGAGCCAGCTTCCGGCGGATTACCCGCTCCCTTACCTGACCTGGGACGAACTGCACGAAGCGATCTCGGAGCGCCATCCATTGCACCTGGGCGGTTCCCAGTTGGAGGAGATGGCCGAGCGGCCCGCCTATCCGCACCTGGGCGAATTGTTCGCACCGGGGCCGCGTTATGGCGGTCAGCTTCGGACGGTCATGACGGCCCTGCACGATCTGAACCTGACACAGGACCGGGTTGTGGTCGTCAGCAATCAATCGCTGCGTCTGTGCGAACTGTGGGAAGAGCAGGAACGCACCCCGTCCAGGCCGCCCGTCGAAAACCTGCCTACACTGCCTGAAGGCGTGAGCTTTGTCGAGGGAGCATTGGCCGAGGGCTGGACGTTTAAGCCGGACAGTGGGGAACGTCCAACGCACCTCTTCACCGACGCGGAGATTTTCGGCTGGAAGCGGCCCGAACCGCGCCGCCATCGTGTGCCGCGCGCTGTCTCACCGGAAGCCTATTTCGCGGACATGGCCCCCGGCGACTACGTGGTGCACGTCGAGTACGGCATCGGGCGCTTTGTCGGGCTGAAAAAGCGCACGATGGAGGGCAGCGAACGCGAATACCTGGTTAT
Organism: Chloroflexota bacterium; assembly: GCA_021325095.1. Lineage (GTDB taxonomy): Bacteria > Chloroflexota > Anaerolineae > Aggregatilineales > UBA2796 > JAJPHV01. The sequence continues at coordinate 53,536 of JAJPHV010000127.1, forward strand.
CCAGTATGCCGGGTCGGACATCCTGTACGTGCCGATCCACCAGGCGGATCGCTTGTCGCGCTACGTGGGGGCGGGCGACGCGGAACCGGCCCTGAGTCGCCTCGGATCGCCAGAGTGGGCCAAAACAAAAGAGGCGGCGCGTGCCGCTGCCGAGGAAGTGGCACGCGACCTGCTTGACCTGTATGCGCGGCGCGAGAGCATTCACGGCTTCGCTTACAGCCCGGATGCGCCGTGGCAGCACGAACTTGAGGCGTCATTCCCTTACGTCGAGACGGAAGATCAATTGCGCGTGCTGGCCGAGGTCAAGGCCGACATGGAATCGCCGACGCCGATGGATCGGCTGATCTGCGGCGATGTGGGCTACGGCAAAACTGAGGTGGCGCTGCGCGCGGCCTTCAAGGCGGTCATGGACGGCAAGCAGGTTGCCATCCTGGTGCCGACGACGGTGCTGGCGCAGCAGCATTTCACCACCTTCAGCCAGCGCCTTACCCCTTTCCCGGTCAAGGTCGAGATGCTCTCGCGCTTCCGCACCCGCCAGGAGCAGAAGGAAATCCTCGAATCGACGGCGGTGGGCGGCGTGGACATCCTGATCGGGACCCATCGCCTGTTACAGCCGGATGTGGCCTTCCGTGACCTGGGACTGCTGATCATCGACGAGGAGCAGCGCTTCGGCGTGACGCACAAGGAACGCCTCAAGCAGATGCGCACCGAGGTGGACGTGCTGACGCTGACCGCCACGCCCATCCCACGCACGTTATACATGAGTCTGTCCGGCATCCGCGACATCAGCACGATCAACACGCCGCCGGAGGAGCGTTTGCCTGTGCTGACTCATGTCGGCCCCTACGACGACAAGCTGGTGCGGCAGGCGATCTTGCGCGAGCTTGACCGGGGCGGGCAGGTGTTCTATCTGCACAACCGGGTCTCGACCATCCGGGCTATCGCGCGCCGCCTGCGCGAACTGGTGCCGGAGGCGAATATCGTGATCGGGCACGGCCAGATGCCCGAAGAAGAGCTTGAGATGGTCATGGCCGAGTTCGCGCGCGGCGAGTACGACGTGCTGCTGTGCACTACCATTATCGAGAGCGGCCTGGACATCCCAAACGCCAACACGATCATCATTGACCGGGCCGATACGTTCGGGCTGGCGCAGCTGTACCAGCTTCGCGGCAGGGTCGGGCGCGGCGCGAACCGGGCCTATGCGTATCTGTTTCACCCGCGCACAAGCCGCCTGACGCCCGAAGCGCGCGCCCGGCTGGACACCATCGCCGAGCAAACCGAACTGGGCGGGGCCATGTCCATCGCTATGCGCGACCTGGAAATACGCGGCGCGGGCGATCTGCTTGGCACGCGGCAGAGCGGCTATATTGCCTCGGTAGGCTTCCATTTGTACACACAGTTGTTGGGCCAGGCCGTGCAAAAGCTGCGATCCGGCGAGTCGGGGGGCGCGGCGCTGCCCTCGCACACCGTGACCGGCCCGGCGGCCACCATCGATCTACCCCTCCCGGCCTTTATCCCGGTGGACTTCATCCCGGAGGTCAGCCTGCGATTGCAGCTATACCGCCGTCTGGCCGACCTGCGCGATGACCAGGCCATTGAGGACATGCGTGCCGAACTGACGGATCGTTTCGGCCCGCTACCGGAGGCCATTCAGGGCCTGCTGTTCCAGCTCAAGGTCAAGCTGCGGGCGGCACGGGCCAGCGTCACGGCCATCGCCTCGGAGGACAGCCAGATCAGCATCCGGCTGCCCTATCTGGCGGAAGTGGATCGCGCTGCCCTGCAACAATACCTGGGCAACGGGGTACGTGTCAGCCGGACGTCGGTCTGGCTGCCCCGCGAGCAAGACGACAAAGTGTGGCAGACCCGCCTGCTCAATGTGCTGGACAGGCTGGCGAACAATACGGCAGCCGTCACGACACCGCCCGCAGCAGCTTCGGCGGGCTGACTTCAACGCCACTATTTGACTGCCACGTCCAAGCCTGCGGCATTGAACAGCGCGTGGATCAATTGCTTGCCAAAATAGAACGTATGTGCTAAATTCGTGATTGGCAGGTTATTCCATTTCCTTCCAGGTAGCGTCACATCGTTCACAAGAGAATTCACCTACTTTGCGCTGTAGTCTGGCGAAAAGGCAGCGCCTGAGTGCTGTGGAGCAACGTATGACCATTATCTCTGAGGAAAGATTATCGGACTCGCCCTACATCGAAACCATCACACGCGGCTGGACGTTAAGCGATGGCTCCACCATCCGCCCCGCCGAGAGCCACTGGCACATGGTCTTCGTGAAACTGAATGGCTATATACGGCCTTTGGTTGTCGGCGCATTGCCAACCTCTGGTATTGCGGCCTGGGGCGAAGGGGCCGAAATTCTCTGGATCAAGTTCAAACTTGGGACATTTATGCCCCATCTGCCAGTAAAAGGCTTGCTTAACAAGGAGACGCTCCTGCCCGGTGCGGGCAGTCACGCCTTCTGGTTGAAAGGCTCTGCGTGGCAGTTCCCTGACTACGACAACGTGGAGACGTTCATAAACCGGCTTGTGCGCAATGACGTGCTGGTTCGTGATCCGGTGATCGAGGATGCCTTGCAGGATCATCCACTGGGCATATCGCCCCGCACCGTGCGGCAGCGCTTTTTGCGGGCCACCGGCCTGACTCAGAACTACATTCGCCAGTTCCAGCGTGCGCACCGTGCGGCGGCACTCCTGCGGCAGGGCGTTCCGATCCTCGACACCGTTTATGAAACGGGCTACTTCGACCAGCCACACCTGACCAGATCGCTCAAGCAGTTTATCGGGCATACGCCGGCTCAGATCGCACGGATGAGTGAGCCTGAGTAGCTTGCCATTTTATACAAGACGGCCTCCCGGTCTTTGTCGTATGATACACATGTTCTAGCGATAATCCGATCACGAAAAGGGAGGCAATGATGAATGTCCAATCGAAGAAACGCGATCTGGTTGTGACCCATATTCTTGGTGCGCCCGTTGAGCAGGTCTGGCAAGCCTGGAGCGACCCCGATCTGGTGATGCGCTGGTGGGGGCCGCATGGCTTCGTTGCGCCGCTTGCCAAAATGGATTTCCGTGTGGGTGGGACATCGCTGGTCTGCATGAATTCACCACAATTCGGCTTCGGCGACCAGTACAGCACATGGCACTACGAGGAAATAGTTCCGATGCAGCGGATTGTATTCATCCAGAACCTGACCGACAAGGACGGCAATAAGGTCGACCCCGCACAGATGGGCCTTCCGCCGGATTTTCCACAGGATATGCGGAGTACGGTGACGTTCAAACCGATGGACGACCAGACGACAGAAATCACCGTCGTCGAACACGGCTGGCAAGAGGGCCAAATGATGGAAATGTCCGAAATGGGCATGAAACAATGCCTTGAAAAGATGGCGGCGATCTTCGTCAGGGAATAGGCGCATAGTGTATGGCGTCGTAACGCAACGCTGAAAGGTACGTGGGGAGCTTGTCGACCAATGAACCAGGGCAAACTTCCCACGTAGCCATCTCACTGCGCCAGTTCTCCGCACGCTCCTCCCATGGACCTTGCTTGCCGGCAATTTATATGCCATAATGGTTATATAACTTGACAGTTATATAAAAGCGTGGTACAGTTGTTCTATGCCGACCATATTTGAAGTGTTGGCAGACCCGACGCGCAGACACATTCTGGACTTGCTCCGCGAGCGCCCACGACTGGTGGGCGAGTTGGTCGATCAACTCAAGATCAGCCAGCCGCTCATGTCGAAGCATCTGCGGGTGCTCCGCGAGGCGGGGTTGGTACACGTGCGCCAGGATGCGCAGCGGCGCTGGTACGAACTGCGACCCGAACCGCTGGCGGAGGTAGATACCTGGCTGGCATCCTACCGCCACCTGTGGGAGGCCCGAATGGATCGTCTGGACGACTATCTGCAAAAACTGCAAGAGGAGGAGCAAAAGCATGACCAGGACCAAACTCATCGCTGAACCGGACAAACCCATCCTTCGCATGACACGGGAATTCGACGCGCCGCGTGACCTCGTGTTCGAGGTCTGGACGGCCCCGGAACATATTCCGCAGTGGTGGGGGCCGGGCTATCTGACAACTATTGTGGATAAGATGGACGTGCAAGCGGGTGGCCTGTGGCGCTTCGTCCAGCGCGACCCGCAGGGGAACGAGTATGCCTTTCACGGCGTGTATCACGCTGTCGTGTCGCCCGAACGGGTGGTCAACACCTTTGAATTTGAGGGAGCGCCGGGCCAGGTGGCACTTGAAACGGCAGTCTTTGATGCGCTGCCCGATGGCAAGACCCAGGTAACAGCCACCTCAGTCTTTCAGTCGGTTGAGGATCGGGATGCCATGATCGGTTCGGGGATGGAAGACGGGGCGAAGGAAACCTGGGAACGTTTCGCACAACTTCTGGCGACGATTCAGCAAGCCACGGCCCGCTAATCACCCTGAGCAGAGACTTTGCTCAGAAGGAGTCAACACATGACAGACAGTACCTCTCAAGCTACAGAACAACTACCCACGCCGAGCCCCGCGCTAAAGCGTCTGGATAAGTTGGTCGGCACGTGGAAAGTGTCCGGCGACGCCAAAGGGCAAATCACCTTCGAGTGGATGGAAGGTGGCTTCTTCCTGATGCAGCGCGTCGATATTGAACACGGCGTGCACCACATCCGAGGCATCGAGATCATCGGGCACGAGCGGAAGTTTGGCGAAGCGCCGAGCGAGGACATTAAATCACGCTTCTACAGCACTACGGGCGATACCCTCGATTACGTTTATGAACTGGAAGGCGACACCCTCACTATTTGGGGCGGCCAGAAGGGTTCCCCGGCCTATTACCAGGGCAAGTTCAGCCAGGATGGCAGCACGTTTGCCGGGCGTTGGGTGTGGCCCGGCGGCGGCTACGAGGCGAACGGAATGAGGGTCAAATAAGTGGACAAAATCACACAAGGACAGGGCAGTGACGTGAAAGGGACTGTAATGAACAAAGTACAGTCAGCCGATGGCACAACCATCGCGTTCGACCGGGTTGGTAAAGGGCCGGCGCTCATCCTCGTGGGTGGCGCGCTAGAACACCGGATGATGGACTCGGAGACCGCCAGACTGGCAGCACTGCCACGCCTGACGCAGCACTTCACGGTATATCACTATGATCGCCGGGGACGAGGCGACAGCACGGATACACAGCCGTATGCGGTAGAGCGTGAAATTGAAGACATCGAAGCCATCATCGACGCAGCGGGCGGATCGGCGTTCGTGTTCGGCATCTCTTCCGGCGCGGCCCTGGCGATGGAAGCAGCCGTTGAGCTTGGCAGCAAGGTTAAGAAACTTGCCATGTACGAAGCGCCATACAACGATGATCAAGCGGCCCGGCAAGCGTGGAAAGAATACCGAAAGCAGCTCGTTAAGCTGCTTTCGGCAGGGCGTAGGGGCGATGCGCTGGTGCTCTTCATGATGTTGGTCGGGATACCCGCCGATCATGTTCCGGCGGCTCGCCAACACCCCATGTGGCCGACGTGGGAAGCGGTAGCCGCTACCCTGGCCTACGACGCCGCCGTCCTGGGCGAAGATGCCTCAGTACCCACCGGGCGAGCAGCCCGAGTCAGTATACCTGCCCTGGTCATGGACGGTGGAGCCAGCTTTCCCTTTATGCACGTCGCCGCAACAGCCCTTGCAAAGGCTATGCCCAATGCACAGCTCCGCACCTTGGAAGGCCAGACGCACGAGGTCGCCGTGGAGGTGCTTGCGCCCGTGTTGGTGGAGTTCTTCAATTCCAGCGTAGCCTTCAGGTAGGAGACACCATGCTAAAGGCACAAGGCAGTGACGTGAAAGGAACCGTCATGAACAACGGCTCGAAAGGCAACTATGCTCAGGTGAACGGGATCAACCTGTACTACGAGATTCACGGCACGGGTGAACCGCTGATTCTGCTGCATGGCGGTATTGGCGCGATCGAGATGTTCGGCGAAGTCCTGCCAATGCTGGCCAAGGGCCGCCAGGTCATTGCCGCCGACTTGCAGGCACACGGACGTACCGTTGACATTGACCGACCATTGTCTCTTGAAGGGATGGCTGACGACATCGCCGCGCTGATCCGGCATCTTGGCCTCCAGAAGGCCGACGTGATGGGTTACTCGATGGGCGGTCACGTCGCGCTGCAAACGGCCATTCGTCACCCCGAACTGGTGCGCAAACTGGTCGTCGTGTCAACCACCTTCAAGCGCGATGGCTGGTATCCCGAAATCCTGGCGAGCATGTCCCAGATGGGGCCTGCGGCGGCAGAACCCATGAAGCAGACTCCCATGTACGCGCTTTACGCCCAGATCGCGCCCAGGCCAGAAGATTGGGTGGTGCTGCTCACTAAGATGGGTAACATGCTGCGGAAAGACTACGACTGGTCAGAGGACGTGGCGTCCCTCAAAGCTCCCACGCTGATCGTGATCGGCGACGCGGATAGCGTCCGTCCCTCCCACGCCGTGGCGCTCTTTGAACTGCTTGGCGGTGGAAAGCACGATGGCGGGTGGGACGGATCGGGCATGTCAAATTCCCGTCTGGCGATCTTGCCTGGGATGACTCACTACACGATTTTCAACTCGCCCGCATTGGCAGCCACCGTCATCGCGTTTCTCGACGCGCTCATGCCCAGGTGAAGAAGGACAGAAAGTGCTATGGGAAAAGTCATTACGGCGCTCGCCATGTCCCTGGATGGATTCGTCGCGGGGCCAAACGATGGCCCCCAACGCCCCCTCGGCGACGGCGGCGAACGACTCTTTAGGTGGTACTTCAGCGGCGACACCGAAGTTCACATGCAGGGCGGGCCGGTGCTCAAGGTCTCAAAGGAGAGCGCACAAGTCCTTCAGAACTTGTTCAGGACGCTGGGGGCCAAAGGTTGCTGGTCGGAGAATGTTCGACATCGCCAATGCCTGGGACGGGAAGCCCCCCGGCGCGCCTTGTTTTATTGTGACTCACCACCCGCCGCCGGAATGGGTCAAGCCAGGCTCACCGTTCATTTTCGTCACCGACGGCGTTGAAAGTGCCATCCGGCAGGCAAAGCAAGCCGCCGGGGACAAGAGTGTTGCCGTCTCCAGCGCGAGCATCGCCCAACAGTGCCTCCAGGCCGGACTGCTTGACGAAATCCATGTCTACCTGGTTCCGCTATTGCTTGGAAGTGGCGTCCGGCTGTTCGAGCGTCTTGGCATTGAACCAGTTGAACTGGAATGCACCAGAGTGGTTGGAGCTACCGGCGTTACCCATCTTCAATACCGCATTCTGAAATGAGGTAGGCTAACCAACCAGCGTGCCCGGTCACCATCGCGGATTGGCGGGCACGCTCAGTTTGTGCCCCTGTTCAAAGCTTTTCGCAAGGCGACCTCAGCCGGCAACTAGCCCAGTTCACCGAATGGATCACCTGCGGCGCGGCGGGCAGGCGATCCATCGACCCCTGCACGAGCACACGAACAAATCCCCGCCTGGGCAGTCACTCTGGGTGTCTGTGCTGAAACAATCGAGGTAAGCCACAGCGAGCTACATCGTGCCCCGCCGATTGTCACGTTTATTTTTGGCATTTGGCATAATTTTCACCAGATTCTTGCGCAAATTTACTTTTTTGATATATGATTTTCAGGTAGTGAAGTTATTACTGTACTTAAACGTCTTAGCGCCTTCACGTCAACCGGAGTCGCGCTCATGTGCCCGGCCCGCTCAATGCAAGGGGAAATCGTTCCCCGCGGCATCATCGAACGCCCACGGCTGCTGCAACGACTACAAAGTGCATTCGATCACAAGCTCACTCTCGTCACCGCCCCACCGGGTTTTGGCAAGACAACCCTGGTCGCGCAGTTGGTGCGCGCCGCCCAGGTTCCGGTAGCCTGGCAAACCCTTGACGAGCGCTCCCGCGATCTGCCCAATCTATACAACCAGGCCCTGAGTGCCCTCCGTGCAGTGATGCCGGGCATCACCCAACTGGCTCCACCCTACGGCTACGGCTCTGGCGAACTTGCTACCCTCATCGCCGATCATCTGGCCGAAAACCTGACCGACGAAATTATCTACGTCCTCGATGACGTTCACCAGCTTACCGGCGCAGCCCCGGCGGAAGCCTGGCTGCGCAGCCTGGTTACTGCCCTACCGCCGAACTGCCATTTGATCCTCGCCAGTCGTACCCTGCCGCGCCTGCCCCTGGTGGAGATGATCGCGCGGGGGGAAGTGCTGGCGATTGGCCTGGACGAACTGCGCTTCACGCTGGAGGAGATCGCCACACTTGGCAGAGAGCTGCTCGGACACCAGCCCTCGGAAGAGCATGTCCAGCAGCTTGCCGCCCGGCTTGAGGGCTGGCCTGCCGGGACGGTGATGGCCTTCAACCCGCTGCCCTCCGAACTGGAGCAGGCAGCCCTGAGCGGGCAAGGTGGGCCAGAAGCCCTCTTTGAAGCGCTGGCGCGGATCATGCTCCAGACTCAGCCGCTCAGTATCCGCAATTTCCTGCTGGCCTCTTCCACGCTCAACCGGCTCACCCCGGAAGTCTGCACCTCGGCGCTTGGCCTCGCCAACAGTGCCCAGATGCTCATGGAAATCCAGACCCGCAACCTGTTTGTGTCCAGGGTGCCGGGTGCGCTGGTCTACCACACGCTGTTCCGCAACTTCTTGCAGGCCGAACTCAAGGACAGCGATCCGGAGCAGTTCACGGAGCTTCACGCGCAGGCGGCCCGCTGGTTCGAGGCCAACGACCAGCCCGACGAAGCCTTTGATCATTACATCAGTGCGGGCTTGCCCGCCTCCGCCGCCGCGCTGGCCGAACATCTGGCCGTCGCCTACTTTGCCCAGAACCGGGTCGAAACCCTGCTGGCCTGGAATAACCAGCTTCGACAGTCTGGCACGGCTGCGCCCCGGCTGGCTTTCCGCTGCGCCATCATCTATACGGATCGCTACGACTACGACGCAGCAGAAGAGCGGCTGCGTGAGGTTGAGGCCACCCGCCTGCCCGACCAGGATGACATCAGCGCTGCCGCAATCGCCATACAGTATGGCCGGATCAACGTTCAGCGCGGGAACTACGAGGTCGCCAGCAAGTATGTTTCCGACCTGACGGAAGCCGAGCCAGAACCGAGCAACATTCGCGGGCGTGCGCTCAATATCCTGGGACGGGCGGCTCTGCAAATGGGCCATACCGAGCAGGCTATTGGCTACTTTGAGGCGGCCCTGCCACTCTATCGAGCCTATGCCGATCAGTACGCGCTGTCCCAATTCCTGCAGGACCCGGCTGCCGCATACTGGCGTGCGGGTCGTCTGGCCGACGCGCTGGCCGCTTTCCACGAACTCGTCGCCTTGCAGCGCTCTCTGGGAGGGGCCGCGTCGCTGGCCCTGGCGCTCACTAACTTGGGCTACGCTTACCACCAGCTTGGCGATTTCGAACATGCCGTCGCCGTTCTTCAAGAAGGCTTGAGCGCGATTGCACGCTTCCCCAACCGGCGCGCCGAAGGTTACTTGATGTTCAACCTGGGCGACGTGCGGCGCGACCAGGGCGAGATGGAAGCAGCCCTCGACCTGTACAACCAGGCGCTCAACGCCGTCGGAGACAGCGAGCCCTCGCTGACCTGCACCATCCTGTGCGGCATTTCAACGCTGCACCGCTGGCAAGAACAAATTCCGGAGGCCATCGCTGCCGCGCAGACCGCCGACAGGCTGGCCCGCAAACATAATATCGGCATGGAAGGGCGAACGGCTCGCCTGGCGCTGTGGGCGGCCTGTACCCACGATCACTCACCGGATGAAGTGCTGCAACAACTTGATCAGATCGCGGCGGAACTCGAAATGCAGCAGGAGCGCTTTCCGCTGTTGCAAGCGCTTGGCCTGTGCGCCCAGGCTGCGATGCTTGCCAGCCAGCCAGAAACCAGCGAGCTGTACCTGGACAGGGCCGTACAGCTCGCCAGGTCGATCAACACCTTCACGCCGCTTGCCATCGAAATCCTGCATTTGCCCGCGCTTGAATCCTGCATCCGCCAGAAAGCGCGCAAATACGCTGCACTCCTGAGCGCACTTGAACAACTTCGTGCGTCTCAGAGCCAGCCCGAGCAGGAGAAAGGAGCAGGCGACGAGCGCGTGCCGGATGTCATCTACAGCCTGCGCATCGTCACACTCGGCCAGGCCCGCGTCATCCGGGATGGCAAAAACATACCGACCTCGGAATGGCGGCCCGCCGCCCGTGACCTGTTCTTGTACCTGGTCTTCAACGGACAGGCCACCCGCGACCAGATTTGCCTGACCTTCTGGCCGGACAGCCCGGAAAAACGCGCGCGCGACAGTTTCCATTCCACCATGTACCGCATCCGCGAGGTGCTGGGCGAGAACACCGTCATCCTGCACGATGATGGCACCTACCGCATCAACCCGGACATCAGCATCTGGTGCGATGCCCACGAACTCGAGTCGCTTGCTGCTCAGGCCCGCGTGCTGCCCCTCTCCGACGCCCGAACGGAAGACCTGTGGCGTCGCGCTGTCGGGCTGTACAACGGCGATTTCCTGCCGTCACTCGACAGCCAGTGGGCAATCGAGTACCGCGAGCAACTACACGAGACATATATAGAAGCCCTGGTCGGCCTGGGGCGCTGCACGCAGGCACGCGGTGATTACCGGGAGGCCATCGAAGTCTACAAACGCGCGTTGGAAGTTGAGCCGTACCGGGAAGACATTCACCAGGCTATTATCACCTGTCACGTCGCCAAAGGAGCAAAGCATAAAGCGCTGGCGCAGCTTAATCAGCTTCGGAAGCTGCTCCGCCAGGACCTGGGCATTGGCCCTTCGCCGGAAACGCTCCAGCTTGCCAAGACCCTGCTGACCTAGTTCGCCCACCTCAGCCCCACTGCCGCGTCACCGCCTCACCAACCTGCACACTTAGCCTGTGTATCCTCACCGTCAAGGTGTAAAGGAGTATTACCTATGCAAAACCGTTATTCACCCTCTACCGTCGTGGATGTCCTGCCCTGGCCGAATGGCTACGGCTTCGCCGGAGCCGACGCCTGGTGGCAGCACAGCCTCAACCAGAGCGAACGTGAACGCCTGGATGATCTGATGGGCCTGGCCCTGCTCGACCGGGATGTCCGGGAGCGGCTGATCGTCCAGCACGACACGTCGCTGTTCGACGCTTTCGGCTTGTCCGAAGATACGCGGCAATGGCTGGCGAGCCTGCGGGTCAACACTCTGAAGGAGTTCGCGCAGGCCATCGTCGCGGCCTCCAATCCCTACCGGGGGCGAGCGTCCTCCGGGGTTGCCTGAACAGTCCGCGCCAAACATCAAGAGTTGCCGTTTGCCAGCGGCAAGCTGCTGGCCCTGGCGATCCCGGCAGAGGCTGTCGTGCCCTATCTGCGTCAGGAATCGGACTCTGACTCGTTATCGAAAGCCAATTTTGGCCGCAATGTGCATGTTTCTAGGGGGAAACCATGAAAAACCAATTTGCTTCACTCATCCACTGGCTGTTGGCCGTCGTCTATGGGCTGTTGAGCAACCCGCGCCGCCTGCGCCTGGCGCTGACCGTCCTCGTGGTCTGCCTGGTGCTGGCCGCACTGCTGGTTCCCGCGCTGACCACCTT
>JAJPHV010000032.1 GCA_021325095.1 Chloroflexota bacterium
CAAAAGGTCTTGGCCGACGGAGCCTACGAAGGTCTGGACTTTCAAGCCTGGGTCAAAGAAACCTTCAAGGGTGATGTCGAGATTGCCCTACGTCCCAACGGGGCTAAAGGCTTTGTTGTGGTGCCCAAACGGTGGGTTTTTGAACGCTCTTTTGCTTGGCTAGGCCGTTCGCGTCGCCTCCGCAAAGCTTACGAAATGTTGACCGAAAATAGCGAAGGCTTTGTCTATCTGGCGTCTATCCAACGCTTGCTTAGCCATCTTGCGCCCGCTTCCTAATTTTCAAACACGCTCTAGGGTCTGGCGAAACCGGGACTTGGAAGATCTGTAGCAGCAGCTAAATAGGCGGTGTTTGTCCGCTCAATATGGCTTCGTAGCAGTCGATCAGTTCATCCATCATATGCGGCCACGACTGCCGCTCGGCATGTTGGCGTGCCGCGATACCCATCGCTCGCAGCCTGCCCGGTTCGCGCACGATCTGTTTCACAGCACAGACCAGTGCTTCCACGTCGTTCACGGCGAACGTATAACCGGAAATTCCCTCGGTAATCAGGTCCTGCGCACCGCCCACCCGCGACGACACGACAGGCAGGCCGGAAGCCATCGCTTCCAGAAGCACCAGGCCGAAGCTCTCAAACGCCGACGGGAAGACAAACACGTCGGCGCTGGCATAGGCGCGGGCCAGTGGTTCGCCGGTCAGGTATCCGGCAAACTTGACGGGCAGTCCAGCGAAATGCCGTTCCAACTCGCCCTGGTGAGGGCCACCGCCGACCAGCGCCAGCCGTGTCCCCGGCACGCGCTCCAGGACAGGCCGAAGTTGCTCAATCTGTTTTTCTGCGGCCAGCCGCCCGACGTAAAGCAGCACAATGTCGTCGGTATGGCCGTTGCTCAGGAAATGCCGCATGTCGGCATTCCGGTAGCGCGGATGGAATTGATCGGCGTCCACGCCGCGCCGCCACAGCCCGACTCTGCGTACACCTTGCCTCTGCAGCTCCGACTGTACCAGCCGGGAGGGCGCGAGCGCATAATCGCCCAGGTTGAACACGCGCGTTGTCGCCCATCGTGCCGGATGCTGCATAAAGCCGATCCGGTAAAAAGAGGCCATCCGTGCCAGATCGAGGTGAAACGACAGGATCACAGGGACTCTGAGCCGCCGGGCAAAGAATATTCCGGCCATGCCCGCCATGACCGGGTGGAAGCAGTGCATAATGTCCGGGCGAAAAGCTCGCACCCGCCGGTAAGTACCCGGATTGGGGAAGACGACGCGGCCCTCGGGATAAAGTGGGTTGTGAATGCCTGGAATGCCGATGACCTGTGCGCCTGCGTATTCGCGCACCCCTTGCTCCGGCGCGACAATGACCGTTTCGATCCCGCGCCGCTGGAAATGCTCAAGCGTCAGGCACGCTACTTTGACAATGCCATCCACTTTGGGCAGGAAAGTTTCTGTGTAGAGAGCCACCCGCATCAGGTCGCACCTCGGATTGGTCGGGCTATTCAGCCAATACGTTGTTGACCTCACCCCTGCCCCCTCTCCAACTGGAGAGGGGGAACTGGTAGACGCTGCATCAAAGTCTGGCTCTCTCTCCGCAAGCGGAGAGGGGCCGGGGGTGAGGTTCTGCGTGACAAAAATCACTCATCTGGCGTCAGTTCCTATGTGTTAACCCACGATATGGCCGCGCGTTGTGGAATCAGGCTGATTGCGGTATGCTGTGCCCAACTGCTCAAGGAGGGGTTTCTATGCGCATCGACGCCTCGCGGCGCATTCAACTCGGTACATGGCTGTCCATGCTTGCCCTTGCTCTCGCGCTCAGTGGGTGTTTTCAGAATGCAGGAGAAGCTATCGCCCCGACGCCGGTGGGCCTGACCGCCATTGCCACGCTGCGTGCCGAGACCCCGACGCCCTTTGTGACACCGCTCTCGACAGGCGGATTCATCCCACCGACGGACGACCTGAGCATCACGCCGACCACGCCGCCAACCAGCGAACCGCCGCAGGCGGCGCCAACCGAGACCATTCTCCCTGCGCCGAGTGAAACCCCTGGCGTCTTTGTGCCGACCACCGACCCTAACCAGTTGCAGGCGCAGCCTCTCGTACCGCCCGCGCCGACGGACAGTTCGATGGCCGCCGTGCCGCCAACTACCGAGCCAACGACTGCACCCATTACCACGCCGACAACTGCGCCCAATGTGCTCGCCACGCCCACCGCACTGCCAACAGAAGGACCATGTGTCCATACCGTCCAGCCTGGCGAATGGCTGAACAAGATCGCGCGCCAGTACAACATCAGCCTGGAAGAGCTGGAAGCAGCCAACCCATCATTCGCGGGGCGCTACGACAACTTGCAGCCCGGCGACGTGCTGAACATTCCAAACTGCAATAAACCGCCCGCACCTGCCAACCCGACCACCGTGCCCGCCAACCCGGCAGAGCAGCCAGCGGCCACGACGGTTCCAGGTGTCGCGCCGACCCCGATCCCGCTTTCTGGCCGCACCTATTCGGTTGCGGCAGGCGATACGTTGGGGTCGATTGCCCGCAAGTTTGGGACAACCGTCCAGGCTCTCAAAGAGGCGAACGGCCTGACCAGTGATGCCCTGAGTGTCGGGCAAATCCTGAAGATTCCGAAGGCAGAGTAAGCACGTTTACCTCACCCCCTGCCCGCTCTCCGCTTCGCAGAGAGCGGGATCGAGAAGCGAAGACTCCCCTCTCCACGCTGGTGGAGAGGGGTCGAGGGTGAGGCACAACGATGCCCAAACTCGAAAGTATCGGTGCGTGTGCCGTCAGGGGAATCTGGCAGGTTGATTTCTCTTTGCCCTCTGTCTGTGCGCTCTTGCCATTCCGCTCGAAGTTGACGTAGATGCGCGCATTGGCGGTACGGGCCAGTCGCGCCGTGTCTCCAACTCGGTCAGATCGCGCTCGCGCATACTGACCAGCACGCTCTCGACCTTCGGGGAACGACGGCCCAATATACATGGAACAGGCTCATACAAGCCCGTATTTCGCCACCCCTGGTATAATCTCGCCAGCCTCATCCTGTGCAGAGGCCCTTTGGAGAAGATCACGTGACGCGCGTCATTTTCATGGGTACACCGGACTTCGCCGTGCCCACGCTGAGGGCACTGCTGTCCGCACCGGATTACACCGTCATCGGTGTGGTCACACAACCAGATCGACCCGCCGGGCGCGGCAAAGCGATCCAGCAGTCCCCGGTCAAGTCAGTGGCGCTTGCGGCGGGCCTGCCCATCTTACAACCACAAAAGCTGCGCGAACCTGGCGTCTTTGAGCAGTTGCAAGCCTGGCAGCCCGACCTGATTGTGGTGGCAGCCTTCGGCCAGATTTTGCGGCAAAACGTGCTGGACCTGCCCCGGTTCGGCTGCGTCAACGTCCATGCGTCGCTGCTGCCGCGCTGGCGGGGCGCTGCCCCGATCCAGGCCGCGATCAGGGCCGGGGACGAACAAACAGGCATCACCATCATGAGGATGGATGCCGGGCTGGACACCGGGCCGATCCTCAGCCAGCGGGCCATTCCGATTGATCCGGCGGACACCGGGCAGAGCCTCCACGACAAACTGGCAGCACTGGGCGGCTCGCTGCTGATCGAAACGCTCGGCCCGTACCTGCGTGGCGAAATCATCCCGCAGCCGCAGGACGACTCGCAGCAAACCTACGCGCCGATGTTAAAAAAGGAAGACGGCGCAATCGACTGGTCGCAACCTGCTGAAGCCATTGAGCGCCAAGTACGTGCTTTCGATCCCTGGCCGGGCACCTATACGCACTGGAATGGGCAAACACTCAAAATCCTGGCGGGCAAGGCGATCCCCGGCATTAGCCGGGAGCCGGGCCGCGTGACACGCCTGGCCGATGGGCTGATCGCGGTGGGGACGGGCAATGGCCTGTACGCGCTGCATTCTGTCCAGTTAGCGGGAAGACCCGCCACGCCGGTCAGCGCTTTCGTCAACGGTCACAGCGCTTTCATCGGGTCGATACTCGGCTAGGCCAGTTCCGAAAAGCGTACTTTAGCATATAATAGGGGCAGGCTATCCAGTCAAGGGGGTATTCAGGATGCGCAAAATTACCTGTCTTGTTGTGGTGCTCGCGGTTGTGGCCGCACTTGCGCTTGGTTTGGCCCCGGCAGACGCGCAGGGGCAGCGCACCTACATCGTTCAGCCGGGTGATACACTCTTCAGCATTGCGGCGCGCTTTAACGTCAGCATCAGCGAACTGGCGACCATCAACCGCATCTACGACGTGAATCACGTTCCTGTCGGCCAGACGTTGATCCTGCCGAACCCACTGCCCTATGGGTTTACGCCGACCTACCCCACCAACGTCGTACCTCCTAGCCCGACGTACCCGACCAGCCCGTACCCGGCTAACCCGTACCCGGCGCCCGTCTACACCACACCCATCTACACGCCGCCAGTGGTCACCTACCCTCCTGGCACAACGGTGACGACGGTGACAAGCTACACGTCCTATGTCGTGCGTCCGGGCGATTTTCTGGCGTCGATTGCGCAGCGTTTCAACACGACGCCACAGGCTATTCTCTCGGCCAATGCCATTGCCGACCCGAACCTGATTTACGTCGGCCAACTCCTGACCATTCCGCGCACGACCACCCGGACGGTGATTCCGCGCCCGCTGCCCAGGCCAGTTTTTCGGGGCCGGGTGTACGTTGTCCAACCAGGCGACAACCTGTTCAGCATTGGGGCACGCTTCGGGCAGAACGCCTGGGCGATTGCCAGGGCCAACGGCATTTTGAATCTAAATGCTATCTATATTGGGCAGCCGCTGATTATTCCGTGAGGTGGCTGAAGCCACCGTTGCAAAACCTGATGCCTCCCGATCTGCTCGATAAGCTGTACCAACAGGCCCCCCTCGTGATCGGTCACCGGGGGGCCAGTTTCGATGCCCCTGAAAACACCCTGGCCGCTTTTGCGCTGGCACGGCAACTGGGCGCGGATGGTGTGGAACTGGATACCTCGTTGACGCGCGACGGCGTGCCTGTCGTCATCCATAACCTGACTGTTGACGAGACGACGAATGGCACGGGGCCAGTGCGCAGTTTCGATCTCACGACGCTCAAGACGCTTGACGCGGGCAGCTCGTTTGATGCCCGATTCCAGGGCGAAACGATCCCCACACTGGACGAGGTGTTTGAGACTGTCGGCCCGGAACTGGTCATCAACGTCGAGTTGAAGACGGAAAGCTGGACGGACAATGGCCTCGAACGGGCTGCTGCCGAGGTGATTCGCCGTCACAATGCCAACCGCCGCGTCATTGTGTCGTCCTTCAACCCGTTTGCGCTGCGCCGCTTCCGGGCAATCGCCCCCGACATCCCGATTGGCTATCTATATGCACCCGACGAGCCGCTCTATCTGCGCAAAGGCTGGTTCGTGCTGGGCCTCCCCCACGAGGCGCGCCATCCGCAGCACACGATGGTCGATGCCAGGTATATGGCCTGGGCAAAGGCGCACGGCTATCGCGTCAACACCTGGACGGTAGACGATCCGGATCGGATTCGGGCACTGCGCGACCTGGGCGTGGACGCGATCATCACGAACCGCCCGGACGTGGCGCTCAAAGCGCTCAGACGGGTGACGGTTTAGTGAGAGCACAGTAAACACCTCGTACCGCTTGCCAGTCGCTTGCTATATAATGACAGCATCATCCGCCGTTGTTTTTCAAGCTGTTTATCAACGGAGTTGTTGTGACTGCGATTTCCTCTCCTGACACAGTGGGCTACGATGTCGAGGCACTGCGCAGAGAGCAGTTCCCCATCACCCGCGACACGGTGTACTTCAACCATGCTGGAATATCACCCCTCCCACAGCGAACCTTCGACGCGCTGACCGAAGCCAATCGCCGGCTGCTGCTCGATCCGACCGGGAGCTACGATCCCTGGTTTACGGGGAAGCAGGCCGCATTCAACGAGACGATGCGCGCCCTGATCAATGCCCGGCGTGTTGAGGAGATCATCGGTATCACCAGCACGTCGCTTGGCCTGAATCTGGTGGCGCAGTCGCTCCCCTGGCAGCGCGGCCAGAACATCGTGCTGTGCGACGCCGAGTTTCCGACCAACGTTTATCCCTGGATGCGCCTGCGGGAACAGCATGGCGTCGAACTGCGGCTTGTGCCGAGGCAAAGCGGCGGGTTGACGGTTGATCTGCTGGCGCGCTTCGTCGATTCAAAGACGCGGCTGGTGACAGTCAGCGCCGTGCAGTTCTTCACGGGGCATCGGGCCGACCTGAACGCGCTGGGCGCGTTTTGCCACGAGCGTGGCATCCTGTTCGCCGTCGATGCCATCCAGGCGGCGGGCCACCTTCCGCTGGACGTGCAGGCCGCGCATATCGACATCCTGGCGACGGGTGGGCAGAAGTCGCTGATGGGGCCGCCCGGACAGGGCTTTCTGTACGTCCGGGACGAGGTGATCGGGCAGACACATCCGACCTTCGTTGGCCCGGACGCTGTCGTCGATCACGAACACTGGCTCAAGTACCACCTGACCCTGAAAGACGGAGCCGCACGCTTTGGCCTGGGCACGACCAATTTCAGCGGCATTGTCGGGCTGCTGGAAAGCGTGACTATGCTGCGCGAGTTGGGCCTGGCGGCGATTGATCGCCACACGACGGCTCTGATTGATTACGCTATCGACCAGTTGCGCGGCATTGGCTGTGAAGTCATCACACCCACCGTACATGGCCCGATTGTGACGTTCCGGGCTGCGCCCACCGACGCCGCCACCACCGAACTCCATACGGCCCTGAAAGCGCGGCGTATTTTCCTCGCCAAACACTGGGATGCGCAGGATGTTGCGCACCTGCGGGCATCGGTACACTGCTATAACACGGCACAAGATATTGATCGTCTAATCGCTGCTTTGAAGGAGCTGATTCATCATGACTAATCAACCTGCCGTCAGAACGTCCGCCTCGCAGCAGCAGCAAGCGCCCTGGGCACCGCCGCCCATGCGCACCATCGAAGACACGGGCCTGAACATGATCACCATTGCCGACCTTGCCATCAAGGTTATGTACTTCGGCGGGATCATGACCGGCGCCAAGGTGGCCGACATGATCAAATTGCCCTTCACCGGAATTGTCGATCAGGTCATGGAGTTTTTGAAGCGCGAGAAGTTCATCGAGGTCAAAGGCCAAAGTGGCCTGGGCGAGGCCGGACAGCAGTTCATGATTTCGGCCAAAGGCACAGAGAAGGCCAAAGAAGTGCTGGAACGCAGCCAGTATGCCGGGCCTGCCCCTGTCACGCTCGAACAATATGTCCATGCCATGAAGATGCAGAATCGCAACCGCGTGACCGCCACACCGGAAGTGATGAAGAAGGCGCTCGGCCACCTGGTCATCTCCGAGACCATGTATGGCAAAATCGGCCCTGCCGTCAACTCCGGCAAGTCGATCTTCATGTACGGGCCGCCCGGCAACGGCAAGACGACGATTTCCGAGGCGGTGGGCCGCGTCATTCTGGGGCACGACATCTGGATTCCCTATGCGTTCGACGTAGACGGGCAGATCGTGCGTGTTTTCGACAACGTGAACCACGAAATTCTGGAAAGCGCCGAATCGGAATCCGCCGGGGCTGGCCGCAGCACACCCACCGGGGTGAAGCGCGATCCGCGCTGGATTCGAATCCGTCGTCCGAGCATTATCGTGGGCGGCGAACTGCTGCTGTCTGGCCTGGACTTGATCTACGACCCGATCAACAAATTCTATGAAGCGCCGTATCAGGTCAAAGCTAACGGCGGGCTGTTCCTGATCGACGACTTTGGTCGCCAGCAAGTCCGCCCGCGTGACCTGCTGAACCGCTGGATCGTGCCGCTCGAAAAGGGTGTCGATTACCTGACGCTGGCAACGGGCCGCAAGATCGAATTGCCCTTCAACGTGCTGATCGTCTTTTCGACCAACCTTGATCCGGCTGACCTGGTGGACGAGGCCTTTCTGCGCCGTATCCGCCACAAGATCGAAGTCGGCGATCCGTCGTTCGAGGAATTCAAAGAAATCTTCAAGCGGGCGTGCGAGGCCAAGCGCGTGCCCTACGACGAACGTGGCCTGGCCTACCTGCTGCAAGAATGGTACATCAAACAGGATCGCAAGCTGCGCGCTGTGCACCCGCGTGACATCCTCGACCAGATGATCGACATCTCCCGCTACCTGAATCGCCCGCCGCAGTTGACCAAAGAGATGATTGACCGGGCCTGCGAAGCCTACTTCGTCAAGCTGTAGGCGTAGACAAAGAGTAGCGCCGCCTACTCCGAAGCGGTAGGTGGCGCAAGCAACGAGACATGATGCGACTCTTACGGCTGTCGCTCTCACTTGTCGGCAGCTTTGCCCTGCTCATCACTTCAACACGCTTACTCGGCAGCCTGCAACCCAACCCCGTCGCCGCGCTGTTCACTAATTCCGATGGCTCGCCCTGCAAGATGCCCTGCCTGTTCGGTGCAAACCCCGACGAAATGACCGTCGATCAGGCCCTCGACGTGTTGCGAGCACATCCATTGCTAAGAAATATGCGCGTGAGAAGGCTGACGCTTGCTGCGGATGATACCGAGTTTGTGGTCGAATTGCAGTCCAAAGCGCTTGTCGTCGCCATCGAAAACAACGTGCCGTATACTGGCAACCAACAGACCATACACGCCCTCGTGCTGCGTGCTGCGGGCCATCCTTCCGCCCCTGCCGCGAACCCCGAACTGAGGCATATGCTCGGTGCGGCGGTCACGGGCGATGTGCTATCGCTGCTCGGCAGCCCGGAGTCGATGGGCTTTTACGGGAGGGGCAAAGATACGCTTGCCAAAGTGTATATGCACCTGGACTACGCCAGCCAGCATATGTCCTTCGCCACAGCCATCCGCAATGACCCGAATGCACAGCGCTATGGGTATACACCCGACGATGCGCTGTTCTCGATTGTCGTGTACAGGCAGGATGTCTCGCTCGGTGCATGCAGGCATTGGTTCGGGTTCATCTCGCTCGAAAACTTCTATGAGCGCGTTGCCCGTTCCGGCCAGCGTTGTTAGCGCCAGGGCTTTGTGCATACCCACCCTGGAATCGGCGGCGAAAGCGGCTACAATAGAAGCCTGTTGCTCACCTGAATGAGAGACGAGCTATTCCATGAACGAGCAGGACACGCTAACGCGGAAGCGAGATGAGACCCCACGCGCAAAAACCTTCCTCCACGAGATCGTAGAGGAAGATAACCGCACGGGTCGCTTTGGAGGGCGCGTGCACACACGCTTCCCACCTGAACCGAACGGCTACCTGCACATCGGCCACGCCCAGTCGATTACCGTAAACTTCTGGCTGGCGCAGGACTTCGGCGGCAAGTGCAATTTTCGCTTTGACGACACCAACCCCACCAAAGAGGAACAGGAGTACGTCGATTCGCAGTTGGAGGACGTGCGCTGGCTGGGCTTTGACTGGGAAGATCGCCTGTTTTTCGCCTCCGACTACTTCGAGCAGCTCTACGAGTGGGCGGTCAAGCTGATCAAAGATGGCAAAGCCTATGTGGACGATCTGGACGCCGACCAGATTCGGGAATATCGCGGCACGCTGACCGAACCGGGCCGCGAGAGTCCGTATCGTAATCGGTCCGTCGAGGAAAACCTTGACCTGTTCGAGCGTATGAGAAAAGGCGAATTCCCCGATGGCGCGAAGGTGCTGCGCACCAAGATCGACATGGCCTCGCCCAACTTGAATATGCGCGACCCGGTCATGTATCGCATTCGCCACGTCGAGCATCATCGCACCGGTAACAAATGGTGCATCTACCCGATGTACGACTTTGCGCATGGGCAGTGCGATTCGATTGAGGGCATCACCCATTCGATCTGCACGCTCGAATATGCCGACCACCGCCCGCTGTACGACTGGTATCTGGACAACCTGGGCATTTACCACCCGCAACAGATCGAGGTGGCCCGGCTGAATATGACCTACACGGTCATGAGCAAACGCAAGCTGCTGGGGCTGGTTCGGGACGGCCACGTGCGCGGCTGGGATGACCCCCGGATGCCAACACTGGCGGCGATGCGACGGCGCGGCTACCCGCCAGAAGCGATCCGCGATTTCTGCGCGCGGATCGGCGTGGCGAGGAGCGATAGGACCGTTGAGATCGAACTGCTGGAAGCCTGTGTCCGGGATTATTTGAACCTGCACGCGCAGCGCGTCATGGCGGTGCTGCGCCCATTGAGGGTTGTCCTGACCAACTACCCGGAAGGCCAGGTCGAGGCGATGACCGCCATCAACAACCCGGAGGACGAAAGCATGGGCACCCGCCAGGTGCCGTTCTCGCGGGTGCTGTACATCGAGCGCGATGATTTTATGGAAAACCCGCCCAAGAACTACTACCGGCTCGCGCCGGGGCGTGAGGTAAGACTTCGCTATGCTTACTTCATCAAATGCGAAGAGGTGATCAAGGATGCACAGGGCAACGTCACCGAACTGCGTTGCAGCGTTGATATGGCAACACGCGGCGGAGATGCGCCCGACGGGCGCAAGGTGAAGGCGACGCTGCACTGGGTCTCTGCTGCGCACGCGCTGGACGCGGAGGTGCGTTTGTACGAGCGCCTGTTCACACAGCCTTTCCCGGAAAACGCGCCGGACGGCGAAGACTTTCTGAGCAACTTGAATCCCAACTCATTGGAAGTGCTGTCCGGTGTCAAGGTCGAGCCGTTTGTGAAGGGCGCACCTGTTGGCAGCCGTTACCAGTTTGAACGCCAGGGTTATTTCTGCATCGATCCCGACTCGACGACGGATAAGCTGGTCTTCAACCGGACGGTTGGACTGCGCGATACCTGGGCGAAGGTGCAGCAAAAAGGCGGCTGACCCGGTAACGTCCAGCACCGATTCGGTGATCAATTGATCAGCAAAACAAAAGCGACCTTAGCAGTAAGGTCGCTTTCAGGCTGGGGGACCTGGATTTGAACCAGGACTGGCGAATCCAGAGTCCGCTGTTCTGCCGATTGAACTATCCCCCAATACGGGATGAAGTCTACCACAGCCGCACCGCCCTGACAAGGCCAAAATTGTGA
>JAJPHV010000128.1 GCA_021325095.1 Chloroflexota bacterium
ATGCCCACGATCTCGCCGAAGTACCAGCGCGCCAGGTACATGAAGTGCGAGCCGATGTCGGCCACCGCGCCCGCCCCGGATCTGCCTACGTCGAAGCGCGAATTGTAGTCGCCATTGCGCCCGTAACCCGTGTAGTAGCGCATATTGAGGTGATAGGGCTGGCCGATATAGCCACCGTCAATCAGTTCCTTAAGATAGCGCGCCGTTGGCATGAAGCGGTAGGTGAAGGGTGTCATGTGCTTGACCCCCTTTTTCGCCGCCAGATCGGCCATGCTCTTCGCTTGCGCATAGGTGAGGCCCAACGGCTTTTCGCACAGGACATGCAGCCCGGCTTCCAGCGCCCGCATCGTGATCGGGTAATGGGTGTCGTTGAGCGTCGAAACGATGATGGCGTTGATCAGCCCACTGTCGATCATTGCGCCGTAATCGGTGAAGACGTGCGGAATGTTCCAGCGCCCGGCCACGCGCTGTGTGTTCTCGCGGTTCCGTCCGCAAATGGCGGTGATCTGCCCCAGCGGGTGATCTTTCAGCGCGGGCAGGTACATGGCGTCGGCCCACCAGCTTGTCCCGACCAGGCCGACGGACACGGGTTTGAGGGTTGACATATTGTAACGTTTTCCTCGAAGAAATATATTCAGCCAGATAGGGTAAACTAAGTGGCAGCAATGCGCCAGTAGAGGTGACGAATCGGCATGGATATGCAACTTCTGAGCGTTAATGTCGGCAAAGAACAGCCGATCAACAACGGTAAGGCGACGGGCACAAGCGGAATATTCAAGATTCCAACGAAAGCGCCGGTGAAGGTGACACGCGATGGGTTGGACGGTGATGTGATCGTCGATGCGGAGAATCACGGCGGCTACGATCAGGCAGTTTACGTGTACGGCAGTCTCGATTACGACTGGTGGGCCAGCGCACTCGGACGCGAACTTGCGCCGGGGACGTTTGGCGAGAATCTGACCGTCGCTGGGCTGGAAAGCGTGCCCGTTCAGATTGGGGATCGGCTCCGCGTCGGGGCGGTGCTGCTGGAAGTGACCGCACCGCGCATCCCGTGTGCGACACTGGCCGCGCGCATGGGTGATCCGACGTTCGTGAAACGCTTCCGCAAAGCTGAACGGCCCGGCCTATACTGCCGCGTCATCGAGACGGGAACGGTGCAGGTGGACGATCCGGTCAGCTTAGAATCACGTCAGGGGGAGACGATCACAATATTGGAGATGTTCCGCTGGTTCTACGCCAGTCGGATCAGCGAAGCGGACCTGCGCCGGATACTGGCCGCGCCAATTGACTTCCGCGCACGGCGAGATTATGAGGAACGGCTGGCGGCGCTGTTGGCCGAGGCGCGATAAAGTGAGAAACGCCGGCCTACCCCACCCATTGGGCAAGTTGGCGATGGAAGGCCACCATTAGCGCCTGGCCTGAGACTGCTTAACTGCCGGCGGGCAGCGCTTGTTCAGCCTGGTGTATCGCCTCCGCGAGCTGCGTCACAGTGGCCGGTACACCGCCGCCCTGCGCAAAATTGGGACGCCCGCCGCCGCGCTCTGACCCGATGGCGCTCAGGGCGGTCTTGAGCAGAACAGACATATCGGCCTCGACGTTTTCAGCGCGGCCAAAGAGCAGTTGCGCCTTCTCGCCCGCGATACCGAGCAGTGCAACCATGCCGGGCTGCGCTGTGAGCTTCTGCGCCAGCAGCTTGACTTCACCCACCTCACGCCCGTCGAAGACCTGTGTCACGATCCGCCAGTCGCCGCGCGCCGTCGCCTTCTGCAACAGCGTCTGCGCTTCTGATTCGACAAGCTGTTCGCGCACGGCTTTCAGTTCAGCGCGGAGCGTTTTGTTTTCGTCCTGAACGCGCTTCACGGCATCCGGCAGTTCCCAGTAACCCACCGTCATGTCGGACACAAGACGGTTGATCACGTCGTTCTTGTCCCGGTAGTCACGCAGGGCGCGCCCGCCGCACTTAAATTCCAGGCGTGTCGCTTCGCCCCTGCGCTCGAAGCGTACAATCTTGATCAACCCGATCTCCCCTGTGCGCGCAACGTGCGTACCACCGCAGGCCGTGATGTCGAAACCGCCGACATCGACCACCCGCACCTTGCCTTGCACGTCCGGCAGCTTGCGCAGGGCCAACCTCGCCAGTTCGTCGGGTTCCGGGAACCAGGCCCGAACCGCCCGATCTTCCAGCACAATCCGGTTGGCGAGTTCTTCGACAGCCAGCCACTCGTCCAGCGACAGAGCAGGTCGGTTCACGTCAATGGTCATTTTGTCGGCGCTCATATGGACGCTCAGGGTTTCGGCCTGCGCCGCCCGGCTCAATGCCTGCGACAGCACGTGCTGCCCGCTGTGGTGCTGCATGTGATCGAGGCGGCGCGCCGCTTCGATCCGGCCCTCGACACGCGCATCATTCAGCTTGCCGTCCAGCACGTGCAGCACCGCGCGATCCGTTTCACGGGTTTGCACATCGATCACAGGGACACCGTTGAGCACCCCGGTATCGCTGGGCTGCCCGCCACCTTCAGGGTAGAAGTAGGTGCGATCCAGCACCAGCGCCGGGCGCTGCTTGTAGGTGGTCTGCTCGACCACGTGCGCGTCAAAGTCGAGCGTATAGGAGTCGCTGTAGTAGAGGCGTTCAGTAGTCATCGGGTCTTCAATTTCTCGGTTTGTCAATCGGGATCGAATTGTCAATCGGGATCGAAACAGACACTATCCCATGCGCCGGTGCGTTCAAGAGCGCGAGCGTGTTCATGGCAGTACCGTGCGGTATCAATTTTATCTGTTTGCCGGTGGCCCGGCTACTTTGTCATACAGGGGCAGCAGACGTCTCAGCGCATCGTGCGCCGCCACTGATCCTTGAACTGGACGTTGCTCAGGTCTTGCGCGTCGAGGAAGTCCATCAGCAGCCGGTTGAACTTGGCGGTGATCTCCAGCATGGGGAAATGCCGCAGGTCAGGCTCGACGAAGGCCAGCAGATGCCCCGCCGGTTTGCCCTTTGCAATACGCATGATTAACTCATCGGAAGGCGCGGGCAGCAGCGGATCGTCTTTGCCGTGCAGAAGCAAGGTCGGGGAAGGGAGCTTGTGCAATTCGACGGCCAGGTTGACACCGGCAAAGGACTGCGCGCTTTTCGTGACGGCGGCCTCGTCGGTCTTCTCCACCTCGGCGCGCAGTTTGTCCAGGTCGGGCGCATCGCGCTCGACGTGTTTGCTCAACAGCGCTGCGGGCTTGACCCCCGTCAGGATCGACAGGAGCGGGTTGGCCTCGGCAGGTTTGGTTGCCGGGCCGGGTGCTGCAGGCGCAGACAGCGGCCCGGTGGGCTTGGTCAGAATCGGTGTGGCAATGCTGGTCGGCAGCGCAGGCGCACCGGGCGGAACCGGAGCGGCTTGTGTGGGCGCGGACGCACTCGTTCCAGCAGTGGTGGCGGTGTTCCTGGCCTGAAGGCGGGCCAGTATTTCTTCCGGCGTGTCCCCTAACCCCCGAAACGGGTTGCGTGGAATGGTATCCGCCGCACTGTTGGAACTGGCGGGTATCGGCGAGTTGTTGGCATTAGCGGGCTGGCCGGTTTCTGCTGGGGCAGGGGTGGGGGGAGTCGGGGTTGCATTACCGGACGGCGCAGCGGCGTTTGAGGTCGGCGTGGCGGGTGCTGGCTGGGCGGTGTTGCCGGGAGCGGGCGACGGCGTGGCAGGTTGGGCAGCCGCAGGCTTTAAAGGTACGGAGCCGCCGGTGGCCGCATTGGGCACGGCTGACGGCGTTGTCGCGGCAGCGGGTACGGGCACGGCTGGCGTCGCAGGCGCGCCAGACGGAGCAGCTTGGACAGATGAAGCAGGCGCGGCATTAGCCGGCGTGGAATTGCCCGAAGCCGGGGCGGCCGCAGCAGCCGGCGCAGGCACGGCAGCAGGTGTAGCGGGTGCAGTGGTCGTCGGAGTAGCGGCGCCTGGAGCGGACGTAACCGACACCGGCGCAGCCGTTACCGCCGGAGCAGGCGCAGGCGCTGGTGCTGTGGCGGTGGCTACCGGGAGGTTGTCCAGCCCACCCATGTCGAACAGCGGGGCACTGATCAACGCGACGCGAGGGGCGCGATCCGGGTACTGGCTGGCGTAGCGCAGGCAGATAGCCGCCCCCAGCGAATGCCCGACAAGCGCCGCCTTGCTAATGCCCAGTTTCTCCATGAAGTCATTCAGCAGCTTGACCTGACTTTTGAAGTCGTAACGGGAAGCATCCTTGCCAGAGTCGCCAAACCCCCACAGGTCGAGCGCGTAGGTACGATACTTCATGCTCAACTGCTGCATCGTGGGAACCCAGTAGCGCCACGAGCCAAGCCAGCCGTGCACAAAGATGACCGGACGGCCCCGGCCCAGCACTTCATAATGGACTAGGTCGTTTTCAATCGTGATGGCGCTCATCGGCGTTTCCGCATCGTGGCTGGCAATCTATCGAATGGTCATACTGGTCGTTTATACTTCGGACACGGCCAAACTGCAACGTAACCTGGACACTCGTGTAGCCGAGCAGAATCTCAGGCGCTTTTCTCGAAACGTTTCAGGATTTCGCCGACGCGAGTGGCAAGCTCGACAGGGGCAAATGGCTTCAGGATGTAATCGTAAGCGCCCGCATCCAGGCCCGTATCGATCTCCGATTCCTGGCCCTTGGCCGACAAAAACACCACCGGAATGTCCTTCACCGAGTCGATCTTCTTCAGGGCTTTGCAGGCTTCATAGCCGGTCATGCGCGGCATACGCACGTCCATCACGATCAGATCGGGCATGACCTGCGGAGCCAGCTCGACAGCCTCCGCGCCATTGGCTGCTTTGAAAACTTGGTGCCCGGCGTAGGCGGTCAGCGTGAATTCGATCAGTTCGCGGATGTCGCGTTCGTCCTCGGCAATCAGAATTTTAGCCATGTTCACCTTTTACGATTATGACAGATTGATAACAAGTTGCCCGATGATGGGTTACTCCGTCGTGACCGACTCGGCAGCAAAGACCGGGATACGCACGTAGAACGTCGTGCCTTTGCCCGGTTCGCTTTCCAGCCAGATTTCTCCATTGTGCATGGTGACGTACTCTTTGACAATGGACAAACCCAGACCGGTGCCCGACGTTTCCATGACGATACTCTGCTCCTCGTCGCGGTAGAAGCGATTCCAGATGCGGTCTTGCTTTTCCTTCGCAATGCCGACGCCGGTGTCTGCGATGCTGATCACGACTGAGGACCCTTCCGACCTGGCCGTCACCGTGATCGTGCCGCCTGGATAGGTGTAGCTGAAAGCATTGTCCAGGATGTTGTTCAGAATCTGCGTCATCTTGTCAAAGTCGGCGCGGATTTGCGGCAGGTCTTCGGGAACGTCAGTGATCAGCTTGATGTCTTTGTGTTCGTTCTCGATGCGCCCCTCGACGTGCGCCAGACTGGTGCTGATGATCTCCACAACATCCGTTGCCAGCAGGTTCAGCCGGATCACGCCGCGATCCACCCGCGAGATGTCCAGCAGTTCGTTGACGAGCGTGGACAGGCGGTCTGCGTTGGTCTTGATGGTGGACAGGAAGCGCTGCTGCTGCTCCGTGATCTCGCCTGCTGCGCCGAGCAGCAGCAGGTCGGCATAGCCCTTGATCGAGGTCATGGGCGTGCGCAGTTCGTGGCTGACTGTCGCCACGAATTCGGATTTCATGCGGTCCACTTCGATTTCGCGTGTGATGTCACGGAACACGGACACCGTGCCGAGGAACTGGTCGCCCATGTTCACCGGCGACAGGATGACGCTGACAAAGCGTTCGTTGTCCAGGTGCAGTTGCACTTCCACATCGTCGCCGGGCTTGTAGGAGGTCGGGTCGGCCATCCAGTTCTGGATAGCGTCGAGCCAGCTCGTGCCGCCGCTGGATGCATACAACCCGGCCAGTGCGCTGATGTGGCTGCCGATCACCTGGTCGCGCGGCAAACCCAGAATACGCGAGGCCGCACCGTTGAATTGCACGATGTCGCCGCTCTGGTCGGCCACCATCACGCCATCCGCGATGGATTCGACGATAGCAGCGTTCTTGGTCGCGTCCACCTGCTCGCGGCGCACCATCGCGCCCAGGCGTTCAGCCTGTTCGCGGATCAGTCCGTACAGTTCGGCGTTGTTCATGGCGCTTGCCACCTGGTTGGCCGCTGCCGAAACGAGGCGCAACTGCGCTTCGTTGAAATGGTCAACCTTGCGGCTGTAGAGCATGACAACGCCCAGGATGTCTTCATTGGCTTCCAGCAGCGCGGCGATGGCCGAACGCGGCTCGTCATCCGACTCGCTGACGCGCAGCCAGCGCGGATCGTTCTGCACGTCGCGGACGATCACCGACTGCTGCGACTGGATCACCCATCCGGCCAGCCCTTCGTGCTGGCTAAAGGCCAGAGTCCGCTCTTTCTCGCGTTCGGGCAGGTTGAGCGTGGCCCGGTAAATCAGGTTGTCGGAGATCGAGTCGATCCCCAGGATCGCGCCCATGTCGGCGTCCACCGACTGCGCCATCATTTCCAGGGCGCGGTTCAGCACCATGTCCATGTCCAGGCTGGACGTCAGCCCCGTCGTGATGCGGTACAGGAAGTCGATGCGGTCACGCTCATGCTGCAACTCTTCTGTGCGCTGGCGAACCGCCTCTTCCAGTTCCGCCGTGAAGCGCCGGGTACGCGCAAACAGCCGCGAGTTCTGGATCGAGACTGCGATCTGCGCGCCGACGGTGGACATGATGCGCTGGTCATCGAGCGTGAAGGCGCGTGAGTTTTGCTCGTCGCTAACCACCAGCGCGCCAACCACTTCGTCGCTGGCGATCATCGGCACGCCCAGGAAGCAGCGCGCACGGGTGATCTGCAACTTGATGTTCAGGTTGCGCAGCACCTCGTCCATTTCGTCGCCCGCCAGGAATTGAGCCATGCGGCGCTTGAGAACAAACGACACTTCGTCGTCGCCGAGCGGGTGGCTGGCGATCTCAATGGGCTGGTTTTCCCTGATGGCAACCGGGTAGCTGACGGTCTGCTTATCTTCGCTCAACAGCGCCATCAGCAGCGATTGGGCTTTGATCAGCGAGGGCAGCCGCGAGCGCACCACCTTGAAGATTTGCTCTTCTTCAATGCTGGATGAGAGCGCTGTAGACAATTCGTTGATGACGAACAATTCTTCGAGCTTGGAGGCCGTTTCGGCCTGCAAGCGGGCGTTATCGATGGAAACGGCGGCCTGCGAGGCCAGCGTGCGCGCCAGCCGGATCTCCGTCGAGGTGAAATGCCGCTTGGGATCCGAGGTCTGAATCTCGATCAGGCCAATGGACTGTTCGCGGACGACCATCGGCAGAATGACGCGGCTGTGCATCCCCTTGCTTTCGAGCAGTGCCTTTTCAGCAGCCGAAAGCTCCGGGTCGCCCTCGTGCAGCGTGATCGCCAGGCGGTTTTCCAGCGCGCGCTGGCGGGCTGGGTAGTCGGCCAGGTGGTAGGCTGTATCCGGCGGGTCGGTAGGCCGTGATGGATCGCCGCTGAAGTCAAAGGCGATGATCAGGCGGTTCTCGACGTTATCCCAGTATGAAATGGTGCAGCCGTCAACCAGCAGCGAGTAGGTCATCTGGCGCGCCGTGTTTTCCAGCACGGCCCGCAGGTCGAGCGTCTCCGAAATGGACTGCGTAGCCTCGAACAGCGTTTCGAGTTCGCGGGTACGCACGACAGACTGCTCGAACAGGCTGGCGTTCTGGACAGCAATGGCCGACTGGGCCGCAATCGTCTGCGCCAGTTCGATCTGTTCGGGCGTGAACTCGCGTGCTTGGCGGATCGAGTCCAGGCCCAGGCTGCCGATGACCTGCCCGCCAACCACCAGCGGCACAATCAGCATCGAGATGATCCCGCGCTCCATCAACAGGTCGCGGATGTAGGCCATCTCCGGGTCGGTGCGGGCATCACGGACGATGACCGGTTGCAGCGTCCGGCGCATTCGTTCCATCGCCGGGTTGTTGTCCAGTGAAATATAAATGCCTTCGGGCGGGCTGTCACCCTGGCGGGGGTATTCGACCACCAGGCGGCCCCGGTTCAGCTCGCGCTCGAAGAGGAATGCCCCGCCGCGATCCATGCCCAGCATCTCGCACATCTCGCGCAGCGTGACCTCGAAGGCGTTCTCGATGTCCAGCGATTGTGCCAGCGCATCGGAGACGCGGTTGAGGAGCGCCAGACGCTGCGCCTGTTGGTCAAGACGGCGAGCGCGGTCAGCGGCTTCGCGGTAAAGCCGGGTGTTTTCCTCGGCTGCGCGGGTTGTTTCCTGGAACAACTGCGCGTTTTCGAGCGCGATGGCGGCCTGGTTGGCAAAGGTCAGCGCAAGCTGCTCCATCGTCGGGTCGTAGTAACCGACCTCTGCCTTTTCCAGCACAAGCAAGCCAGCCAGGTTGCCCTTCGAGACGAGCGATACGCCCAGCCACGAACGTGTGGGGCGATCCGGAGTCACCGGGAAGCGCGGGTCTTGCGTGATGTCGGGGATGTTCAACACCTGCCCCCGCGAAGCGATCTCGCGGAAAAGTTCAGAGTCGGCAATTTCGGCTTCGATTCCGATCAGGCTGTCCGGATCGGCGTAGCCGCGCGCGGCACGAATGACCAGCTTGTTGCCCTGGCGCTGCCAGAGCGTGGCACTGTCAAAGCTCAAGATACGGCCCACCTGATCGATCAACAGCTTGACCACCGCTTCCGGTTCCAGGGTAGCCGTCAGGCGGCCCGACACTTCGGTGAGCACGCTCAATTGCTGGGCGCGGGTTTCGACGTCCGCTTCGAGTGCGGCACGGGCGGTGATGTCTTCGACCAGGAGCACGATACCGCTGACACTCGCCCCTTCCAGCAGCGGGTAGACGTAGTAGTTGCGGCTGCTGCGGCGTCCGTGCTCATCGACTTCCTGGATGCCATAGCGCGACTCGGGCTGGCCGGATTTAAGTACACTCTCCACCGAGTAACGCAAGAAATCGGCGTAGCGGGGTTGGTAATCAAACAACTTCTGCCCAACGGCATCCTCTGTCCAGCCATAATTGCGCCGCATGAATGCATTGACGGTACGAATGTGCGTCTCCCGATCCAGCACGACGATGCCCTGCTGGATGGACTGGACGATGGCTTCGTTGAAGGACTGAAGGCCCAGCGTTTCCTGGTAAAGCCGGGCGTTTTCAAGCGCAATGGCGGCCTGGACGGCGAAGGCCGACGCCTCTTCGATGTCGGCGTCGCTGAACGGCTGATCCGGATCGGTTTCGACCAGCACCAGCGACCCGATAGCCCGATCTTCACGCATCAGCGGCACAGCCAGAATGCCTTTGGCGGTCAGCCCTTCCAGGGCCACTTTGAATCGACTGTCCGGCCTGTCCACATCGTTGACATAGAGGGCCTGACGTTCGCGGATGACTGCGGCGGCGATCATGGACGGCTCGCTCATGGAGCGGCGCAGCCCGACAAAGTTTTCGGAAAGCGGGCCGCGTCCTGCCAGACCCACCAGTTCGTTGCCTTCGACCAGCCAGATGTACGCGCCTTCGACTCCGAGGATGCTGATCGATTCCTCGCAGATCGTCTCCAGCACGCTGGACATGTCGAGCATGGCGTTGACCGACTGGCCGACGCGGCTGAGAGCTGCCGAGAAGCGCTCGCGGTCAATGGCCTGCTGGAACAGCCGCGCATTTTCGATGGCGATGGCCGTCAGGTTTGCCATACGCGCGACCAGCGGCAGTTGTTCCTCGAAACCGAAGGCGTGTGCCAGTTCGCTGCCCATGTGCAGCGCGCCCGCGACCCGGCCACCGGCCACCAGCGGAACAATCATTGAAGTGCGTTCGCCGCTGTCCCGCCAGGCGCGCAGGTCTTCGTACTCGGCTTCGTCTTCCGTCAGGTGGTAGACCCTGGGTGTGGCGTCGCGGTAGGCCAGCCCAACAGCCGTTTTCTCAATCGCAGTGGACTCGCCCGGTTGAATCTGGATGTCGCCACGCAGATCAATGTTGACGCGCAAGCCCTCGAATTCGGTTCGGGCGCGATTCAACAAGGCTACGCTCATGCGCGTGAAGGCCATCATCTGTTGCAGACCGCGCGCTATGCCCTTGATGATCTCGTTAACTTCAAGGGTGGACGAGACGGCTTCCATCACCTCGTTGATGCGCGCTTCCTGCTGCGCGGCGCGGATCGTTTCCTGATAAAGCCGCGTGTTCTCGATAGTTGAGGACGCCTGCGCTGCAAACAATTCGATGGGACGCATCGAGGCTTCCGTCGGCGCGCTGCCATCGGCAGGTGAGTCCATCGAGATAATGCCGATCAGGGTGCTGCGATCCAGACCGTAGAGCGGCAGATAAACCGTATCCAGCGGATGCCAGGGTGCGTTCACGTCGGCAGGCCGCGCTTCGGACGGCTCCGCTTCTGGCGCCCCGGCCATCAGCTTGTTTTCGGTGACCAGTGGGTCGTTGTGGCGGATGTAGTACGCCTGCCCAACGCGATACTGGCGGAAGTCGGGGTCGGTCAGGCGCTGGCCCCAGACGATGCCGGGCAGCAGGTTGGCTTTGAGCCGTTGCGCCTCTTCATCGGAGTACCCGGCGGTGATAGTTTCACGCGGCTCAAGGTTGTGATCGCGCAGCGTGATGGCGACGCGCCCCCAACCCGCCGCACGAATGCCATCGGCAACGACCTGTAAACGGGTCGGGATGTCCGGCATTCGCTGGATTTCACTGGCGACCAGATGCAACTGCGCCAAGCGGTCACGTTCGCGGCGGGTCGCCTCGGCTTCAGCCTGATAGGCCTGCACCAACTGGTAGTTCTCGATGGCAAAGGCCGCCTGGTTCGCAAAGATTTCGAGCGCCTCGACAGTCTGGAGCGTCGGACGCTTGCCGCCGCGCGGGTTATCGACGCTCATCAGGCCGAGCAGTTCCCCGGCGGGGCTGCGCAGTGGAACCAGCAACAGGTCATTCTCGCGCCATGCGCGCGGCCCTTCACTGCTGGTCGAGAGTGGCGATTGGACGAAGACCTGACCGGGCTTTGTCCAGTTGCCTCTGTCTTCGGCGGGCAGGAAGTACGAGCCGCTGATCCGGTAGCGTGGCTGGAAGAATGTTTCGACCTCGGCGATAGGCGGCGTGATCTGCCGGATGTGCTCGAAGGCTTGCAGCGTCAGCCCGGCCTGCGCAACGCGACGCATGACGCCTGCCGTGTGGTCGGCGAGGCTGAACAGTACGACGTTGAAGCCCACTGCATCGGTGATACCGTGAGCAACGGCTTCAAGCACGCGCTCGATGCTGTCCTGTGAACGGAGCGTGCGGCCCAACTCGAAAATTTGCGCAAGCTGGTCGGCCCGCTGTTTGAGCAGTTCGGAGCGCTCCAACTGCTGGCGGTAGCGGATCGCATTGCCGACGGCAATGGCTGCCTGATTCGCCAGGGCGCTGATGAACTCCTGGGCGCGGGTCGGGAAGGCTTCGGGCTTGTCGCTGTAGACATGCACGACGCCTGACATCTGCCCACCGTACTGAATGGGCGCCGCGACTGCCGAAAGCGCCCTCGGCGGAAAGGCTTCCAGGTTGCTCGCTTCGTAGTTGTTGACGGCTACCAGAGTTTCCTGTTCAATGGCACTCAGTTCAACCGGAGCCAGCCCCGCTAACTCGTCAGCAGAGCCAAGCCGCTGATCCACCACCGGCGTCTGTGGATCAGGCCACTCCTCAGCAGGCTTGAGGAGCACGACCATCGCCGCTTCGGCGTCAGTGGTGCGCTGCGCCTCGTGCCGAATCACTTCGAGGATGCGATCCAGTTGGATGGTCAGGTTCAGTTCGTTGCTGACGCGGGTCAGCGAGTCAAGTTCCTGGATGCGGGCGCGCAGGTCAGCATCGGTGGCGACATACAGCCGGGTGCGCTCGACGGCGGCGGCAAGCTGCGCCGCAATGGCCTGGACGAGCCGCAAGTCGTCCTGGGTAAATTCCCTGTCGCCACGATTGGCAACCATCAGATCGCCGATACCACGTTCTCGGACGATGAGCGGAACCTGGATGACCGCATTGTAGTTGAAGCGTTCGGCCATCGCCCGGTAAACAGGCAGGACACGCCCGTCGTTGCGCACATCATTTGAGAGAAAAGCGCGCCTGGAAATGACGACGCTGGTCTGGAAGTTCGGGGTGTAAGCGTCAATGCTGAACGGCTGTGTCAGCGCCTCAAGGCCCGTAGACCACTCAGGGCGGATCGTCAACTCGCCCGTGCGATCATCCAACAGGCTCACCACCGTCACATTGCAGTTGATCAGGCGGCGCGCTTCTTCGGCCACCGCCTTGATGATCTGATCCAGGTTCAGGTTGCTGGAGGCGACCTCCGCAATGCGCCGCAGGCCCTCGGACTCGTCGGCACGCTGGCGCATCTCGCGGTACAGACGCGCATTGTCGATGATGACCGCCGCCTGCGAGGCAAAAATGGACAGGATACGCGCATCGTCCTCGGTGAACTCAGTGCCGTTCAGTTTGTTGGCAACCTGCACCACGCCCAGACGCCGCCCGGCCACGACCAGCGGGATCATCAGCATCTGGCGCGCGCCGATGAGTGTTGCCACCTTGTCCAGCCCACCATCGCGCACCACCGGGTCATTGAGCAGGTCGTTGCTGATCCAGTATTCGCTTTCGGTGTACAGCGCGTACAGGGCACTGCCGGGGCGGATGCTGATCTCGTAGTAGCGAACCAGTTCGTCGTCCACGCCATAGAACGGCATCTGGCTGACCAGGCTGTCCCGGTTCTCGTCTTGCAGCAGGATACCGCATAGTTGCACGTTCATCAGGCGGGCGATGCGCTCGTTGATCTGCCCGTAGAGTTCATTGGTGTCGCGCAGCACGCCAATGGCCTGGCTGATCTGCTGCAAGCCGCCCAGTTCTTCGGCGCGGCGCTGCTCTTCATCGTACAGGCGCGCGTTTTCCACGACAATTGCCGCCTGCGAAGCAAAGATCGACAGCAGGCGAGCATCTTCGTCGTTGAAACCGCTGCCATCGCGCTTGTTGGAAACCTGCACGACGCCAAAACGCCGGTTGCCCACAACCATCGGGACCAGCACCGTCGCCCGGACGCCGACCACCTCTGCCAGATTCGTCAATCCGGCCTGGCGCACCATCTCGTCCATCTGGACGTTATTGGTGTACCACCAGTCGTTGCTGTGATAGATGTGGTGTGCCAGGCTGCCTTCAGGCAGCGGAATTCGATACAGGGACAGAATCGTATCGGGCACGCCGTAGAACGGTGGCTGGCTGATCAGCGCGGACTGTTCCGGCTCGTACAGCAGAATGCCACACATCTCGACGTTCATCAGCCCGGCGATGCGGCTCGTCAGCTGCTGGTACATCTGGCGAGGGTCGGTCAGCGAGGACATGGCCGACGCGATCTGCTGCAAGCCGCTCAGTTCGGCCACACGCTCGGCCTGGCTCTGGTAGAGGCGGGCGTTCTCAATGGCAATGGCGGCCTGCCCGGCGACGGCCTGCAAGAGGGCCATGTCTTCGTGATCGAAGGCATTCCGACGCAGGCTGGAAAGTTCGAGCGTGCCGATGAAGCGATCACTGACCGACAGGGGCAACCCGACGTAGGACAGGAACGGGTAATTGCCAATCTTGGGCCGCACGTCGCTGCGCTGCGACACATCTGCGATAAGCAGAGGCTGGCGGTAGCGCGCGATCCAGCCGCTGAAACTATCGTCCAGGTGGTACACACCGTCGGTCTCGTTCAGGCGATCAACATAGTCCAGATCGCCGCTCTGACCCAATGGACGCAGGATGCGCAAATCCTCGTCCCAGAGCGTGATCTCGCCCGCATCAAAGGGGATAACGCTGCCCACACTATTCAGAATCGAGTCGAGTGTCTTGTCCAGTCTGAGGCTGCTACTGATCGTCTGGGTGATCTCGCTGACCACGTTCATGGCCTGCACCGGATCGAGCGCCCGCTTGTCGTAAGAGGCCGCAGCCAGTTCGCGCATCACGACAACGATCTGTGGGTTGTCTGGCCGGGGGATATAGTGCGAGGTGGCCTCGACGCGGCGCGTGCCGATCCGGAAGGACGCCTGCCCCTCTTTGCCGAACAATTCCAGGAACGTCTCGGCAGGCTGCACCTCGGCGGCTAGCACTTCGAGGTTGGGTTCGCCGCCGTTCAGCCCGAACCAGTTGCGCGCCATCTGGTTGGCAAAGACCAGATGCCCACGCCCCTCGGCCACAACCACCGCGTTCTCGTTGTCGAGCAAATTGATCGGCACGACGGATTCGGGCAGCGCTTCAACATAGCGCTGTGCTTCGCGCCGCCAGCGCGCGATCCAGTAGACCGCGCCAATGAGGAGGAGTGCCAGCACGATCCCTAACAGTACCAGCCCCATAGTCTTACGCTCTCTTGCCTCTCAACCGGACGTCGGCTGGCCCGGCGCGGCCTGCACCTTAACCTGCAACCGGAGCCTACCAGGCCGTTTCAATCGGCTCGCTCGACTCGCCAGCCGGACGGCGGCGCGCTTCGGCGGCCAGTTCGGTGATCTCGCGGATATCGGCAAAATTCTGGGTGGCGTTGGAGACCATGCCCGCGCCCAGTGTCATCAGCGGCTTTTCCTGCCCGCTTTCCAGAACGATGTGCCCGCGCTCGCGGTCAATGAAGGAGTAGTGCTGTTTCACCTCGTCGTTGAAACGGGCCACGATGCGATCCAGCAGGGCCTGTGCCTTCTGCGAGTAGGTGATGATCACGAAGTTGTCGTTCCCGGCGTGGCCGACGAAATCGTCGGGTGTCCCCAGTTCATCGACCACTTCGCCGACCAACAGCGCCATGAAGCGCAGCACTTCCGTGCTGGCGACGAAGCCGTACACTTCCTGGAAGGCGTCGAAGTTGTTGATCTTCAGGTCGAGGTAGCTCCACGTTTCGGTGGTGCGCATCAACTCGCGCAATTGCTCCTCGATCAGTTTGCTGCTTGGCAGGTTGGAGCGGGGGTCCATGCTTTTTTCGCGGTCCACCCGGTCAATGGCATTCTTGACGCGCAGCTTCAACTCCTCGATATCGAACGGCTTGGTGATGTAGTCGTCCGCGCCCAATTCCAGCCCGGCGATCTTGTCCGAGCGTTCGTCCTTCTGGGTGAGGAAGATGATCGGGATGTGGCTGGTGCGCGTCGTCTGGCGCAGTTCGCGGCACACTGCGTAACCGTCCATGTCGGGCAGCATGATGTCCAGGACGATCAACTGCGGCAACTGCTTGCGCGTCAGGGTCAGCGCGTCGCCGCCGCGCGGGGCGACCTGCACGTCGTAGCCCTGGCCGCTGAAGTAAATGCGCAGCATGTTTGAAATGTCGAAGTCATCTTCTACAACGAGGATACGTCCCTTTGCCACCATGCACCTCCCCCGACTCTGGGGTTAATACGCTTTTCGCGGGCCGACGCAGCCCGTTCAGGATCGATCAAAGCGGCGAATGCGTGCCTGCATTTACTATACAGGGAATTGCTGAGACGCGCCAGCACCGCCGCGTATCGGGTGTGTTTCAAAATGAGGCTTGCAGGCAGGAGGCGGCTATACCGTCCAATACGTTGGGCCTGGCTTGATGCATTGCAGTGATAGGCATACTGGCACACCTCCTCAAAATTCAGGACGACGCCGGGCTGGCTGCAACCTGCTTTACGGCATGCCATCTGATTCTCGCCCCGTGCCAGCGTAGTAAAAACCGCAAGGCACTGTATCAATAACAAGACTGAACAGACAGAAGTCCTACCAGTGCCAATGCCTGCGTTACCTTTTTCGGCCACACCCGGTATACTATTTGAAGTATAAAGACTTGAGCGATCATTTGTGAAATCTTCAGTTTTTATCAATACGGAGATTGCCTGTGCTCTCACAGCCTCCTCATCCCAATAATCGCATGGTCATGGCTGACGGGGACCTTCGGGAGTCGCGGGCTGTAGCCAGCTCGAAGCACGAACGATGCACGCATCGAAAAGTTGCAGAAGGAAACAGGTAAGTCCCAAGGGGAGATCATGTACTACTACGCTCTGGTGGTTGACGATGACAAGACGATGGCCGACTGTCTGGCCGATCTATTGCGGTTACTCGGCCACACAGCAGTGGTCGCACCTAGCCCACGCGCCGCACTGCACAGCCTCAGGAGAAGGATTCCGGACGTACTCTTTCTCGACGTGAATATGCCGGGCATCGACGGCCTGGAAGTCTGTCGCTATCTACGTCGTGAGCCAACCATTAAAGACCTGCCCATCATCATTGTCTCCGCCAACGATGGGGAGGCGCACCAGCAGGCAGCCTTCGAGGCCGGAGCTAACTACTATATCGTCAAGCCAGCCATGATCGAGGATGTGGAAAATGCGCTTCAACAGGTCATGCTGCGCAAGCCAGTGGTTCCGGCGCTCGGAAGCATCGCCGAGCCTTAGCCGATGGTTGCACAATGAGCCGCATAAAATCGACAGGGACTGCTGAGTTCGACGTAGTAGCCATTGTGCTGGCTGACAGGCAAGTTCGGGTCAGCAAGCTGACCAGTCCCCTCACAGACGAAGCCCTGCCAAAGACGACCCTTTCGGCGGTCAGGGATCATGTGCTGGTAAATGTCTGGTGGCCCAATGGCCTGCCAGATGCCGAGACGGCGTCGGGTGCGAACCTGGCAGTGTTGGCGTACCTGCATGACCTGATGCTTGAAAAATCGGCTGAGAATGCCTCGGCAAAGGCAATGGCTGCCGAGCTTGCGAGGCTGATTTTGGCATCCGTCGGAGGGTAGGAAACGGGCCTGCCAGCGCCACCTGCTGGCGGGCCCGTCGAGCACTGCTGGTGTCGGGCTATTGTCACCAGCGTGATCTGTGACGAATCGAGGCAGTTGTTTCTCTGCTTTTCCGGCTGGCCCTTACCGCAGCGTCAGCACACGGAACGACTCGGTATACACCCTGCTGTCCGCAAAGGCAGGATCATGGCCGTCCCGCAGGCGTTTGGTCAGCCCTTCCACGTCCTTGACCTGGCTCTTGTGCTCGTAGATCGCGGCCAGCTTCTTCTCGAATACGCCGGTGATGTCCACCTTCGCATTGGGATCAAGCGTGCCCGATAGATAGACCTGTTTGACCTTGTGCGGTTCCAGCCCTTCGTCGCGCCACAACTCGACAAACGTGAACCGGTCACGCGCTGAGGGGTACACGGCGTCCAGGGTGGCGTCGCCGATGGCGCGGTGATCGGGGTGATTGATGCCGCCATTGGCCGACCAGCGTGTGGTGGGGTCGTTGGTCACAACAATGTCCGGTTTGTGCAGGCGGATCAGGCGGGTTAATGCCCGGCGCAGACCAAGCGTCGGCTCCAGTTCGCCGTCGGCATAGCGCAGGAAGATCAGCGTTTTGGCGCCGGCGTGTGCGGCGGCGGCGCGCTGTTCCGCTTCCCGAATCTCCATCAGGCGCGGCCCTGTCATCTGTGGGTCATCAGTACCTTTGTCGCCGCTGGTCACCAGCACGTAAATCAGTTCTTTGCCTTCCAGTCCCCATTTGATGAGCGTTCCACCGGAGAAGAACTCCGGATCGTCAGGGTGCGCATAAATCGCCATGACCCTGGTTGGTGCAGCTTGTTCCTGATCACTCATCCAGTCCTTCAACTCCTTCGTCAGCTTCGTCGTCCTCGTCCTCAAGCGCCGCCTTGCCCTCCGCCGGGCGATGCGCGCCGCAATCGCAGCCGCCGTTATCGTGTTTCGAGCAGCCGCCGCGCGCTTTTGCTTCCAGCGCTTCGTACTCGTCCAGTGGCGTCAAATCCTCTCGCTTAACCAGATAGAACGCCTCTTCGATCAGCACGGTCACGGCATCCTGAAGCGGGTGAACGTCCACGACCTTGCCCTCGCCGTGCGGCGTGCCGACGCGCTTATTGCGCTTGGGCAGTTCTTTGCGCGCCTGGACGTATTGCTCGTATTCGTAGACCAGGCAGCAGCGCAGCCGCCCACACATGCCGGTGATCTCCGAAGGGTTGAGCGAGATGCCCTGCGCCTTCGCCATCTTGATCGAGATCGGGCTGAAATCAGTCAGGAAGGTTGAACAGCAGCGGACAATGCCGCACGCACCAAACCCCCCGATCAGCTTTGCCACGTCACGCGGCCCGACCTGCCGCAGCTCGATTTTCGCCTTGTAAATGCCCGACAGGGCCGCACGCAGCCGGTTGGTATTGATCTTGTTGTCTTCGGCACTGAACAGAATGGTCAGCATACTACCGTCGTAGTTGTAGCGGGCTTCAAGAAACTTGCAGCCCTCGTAGCCGCCCAGTTGGAACGCCTTCTCACGGCAGGTGATCAGCGCCTCCTGCTGTCGGGATTCCCACATCTCGCGCAGCATCATGTCGCGGGCGCTGGCGATGCGCAGGATAGCTTTGTACTCGCGGTCATCGCTCGGATCGTGATCGACGAAGCCCTGCACCTGCCCCATCTGGCGACCCCGTACCGTCTCCACGATCACGTAGTCGCCAATTGCCAGTTCCGGGAAGGCGGAGCAATCGAAGTGATACAAGCGGCCCAGTTTTTGAAAGCGTATCCCTGCCACACGGGCAGCGGTTTGTGTCTGTACTTTTTCGGTCATCAGGTTAATCCACTGAGTGAGTTTGGTGAAAATGATAGAGAGTCTTCGCGGATACGGCAACTGTTGGCTTCCCGCTTGTGCATCAGCTTGCTATCGTTATAATGCGTTCCTGGTCTCACATTACTACACACAAGGTGTTTCACAATGCAGCAAAACCGACGCCTTCGCAAGATCGCGCAGGTGGGGCTTTCTTGGCACGGAGTTGGGCAGGCGCAATCTCCGCCGGGACTCGCGCCATTCTGATCGTAAGCTGGAACGAATACCTCGAAAATTCGTATATTGAACTCAGCGAACGCTACGGCAGACCTCCCTTGACGTGTTGCGCCCGCTGATCGCCGCCTGGAAAGCCTGGCGCCCCATGCCGCCTATCACGCAGGTGGTCAACCCGCCAGGCGCTCCCCAGGCCATCGCAAACGCCCCGGTGTGGCAGGGTAAGTCGCTGACCTCGACGGTAGGCTTGCTGATCGTGCGGGCTGGCCCCGGAACGAACTACCAACGGCTTGGCGCTATCGACAGCGGGCAGGTCTACCCGATCCAGGACGAAGTCAACGGTTGGTTTCAGATCATCTACAACGGGCAAAAAGGCTACGTTTCGTCAAAAATGGTCAAATGCAGTAACGCTATGTTGCTGACTGCGGGGGCTTCTGGTGCGGCCAAGTGCTTCCCAAAACAGCTGTTCCCAAGCCCTGGCGCGTGTGGTAGTATAAACTGGATGTTGTCCGCGCCAGACGCTTAGGCTACACGAGGTGATGGCTTGAATACCGAGGAATTTGTCCGACGCCGCCCGGTGTATCTGCTGCTCGATACGTCGTCATCGATGTTTGGCGCACCGATCCAGGCTGTGCAACAGGGCGTCCATCTGATTCACCGCGAACTGCTGAATAACCCCCACGCCATCGAGACGGTGTACCTGAGCGTCATCACCTTCGACTCGACGGCGCGGCAGATTGTCCAACTCACCTCCGTGGAAGCCTTTACGCCGCCCACGCTCAAGGCCGAGGGCAACACAGCCCTGGGCGCGGCGATCACGCTTCTGAACGAAGCGCTTGACCGCGAGCTGCGCCCGAACGTGGAGGGGCGCAAAGGTGACTACCGCCCGCTGGTCTTCCTCCTGACCGACGGCGCGCCCACCGACGCCTGGAAAGAACCCGTCGCCAAACTGAAGGCCCGCACGACACACAAAGTCGGTTCGCTGGTGGCCCTGGGCTGCGGGCCGAACGCCAACGTGACTCTGCTCAAAGAGATCACCAACGACGTGATCAAGATGTCGGACGTTTCGCCGGATTCGCTGCAACAGTTCTTCAAATGGGTGTCCTCCAGCATCCAGAAGACCAGCCAGCGCATCGACAGCAAGACCGACGAGGGCAGCCTGGACGCGCTGCCACTGCCGCCTGTGATGAAATGGGATAAAGACAACACTTCGACATGAGGGTGTATTTGCTGGTCGATCCTCGCGGTTGGCCCGCGCCGCTCGATCCAGAATTTGTGAACGCGATTTTACAGCCCCGCCTGCCCGCACCACTGGACGTGATCGCCGAGGAAGTCGGCGAAGCGTGGTTTGGGGCGCTGCCCCGCGAGGAAGCGCAGGTGTTCATCCTGCTGACGGGCGCGCTGCTCCCTGGCTGGCAGCAGGCCGTCGGTAGTTGGCTCGGCCCGTCGCACCTGCTGTACGTGATGTATACCGATCACCTCGACCCCGGTGACATCCGCCTGCTGGCGCAAATGACGGCTATGCAGCCTTTCCCACGTGCGCCTTTCCGCGTCGCCCAGCAGAACGCTGCTGGACTGGAAAGTGCCATGCACTGGATGGCGGGCATCCTACAAAAGACGCTGGCCTTTGCCCCATCCGCCCCTCCGGTCAGGACTGCACCGGCGCGCTGGCGGCATTTGCCGTCCAACCGCCAGGACGCTTACTACTATCCCGAACAATACTCGGCGTCGCTGGAAGGCGTGGCGGGCTATCGGATGGTGGCGGCCAGTCACCGGGGCAAGACTCACGCCCACCAGGGAACGTTCCGTGAGGATGCCGTCGCTATCGGCACGACCAGCCACTGGAACCTGATGGCGGTGGCCGACGGCGCGGGCACGGCTGAACTGGCCCGTGTCGGCTCCAATACGGCAGTGATCCGCGCCATCGAAGCCATGA
Source organism: Chloroflexota bacterium (assembly GCA_021325095.1). Classification (GTDB taxonomy): domain Bacteria; phylum Chloroflexota; class Anaerolineae; order Aggregatilineales; family UBA2796; genus JAJPHV01. The sequence goes on from JAJPHV010000128.1 coordinate 20,655, forward strand.
AGGAAGCCATGCCGCCCGTACCAGCCAGCGAAGATGTAGGCCGGGCCATCTGGGCCGGGCTGAAATCGGCGTACCAGGCTCTCAAGGCATTTGCCGCCGAGAACAACGTCGCGGTGGCCGACCTGAGCACCACGCTCCAACTGCTCGTCCACTGGCCGCAGCCACAAGGGTGCTTGCTGGGCGTCGCGCACATTGGTGATGGCATTGTTGCGGCAGAAACGCTCGACGGGCAGTATTACTTGCTAACCGACCCGGACACCGATCCCGACGACAGCAGCCGCACGCTCTTTCTGACCAGCGGCCCGCTCAAGCAGTGGATGGAGCGCACGAAGGTTTATCAGTTCGACGAACCGCTGGACATCGTGGCGCTGATGACCGACGGCTTGTCGGGCGATCTGGAGCCCTACACCGAACTGCTGCACACCAATCTGTTCGAGGCACTGCGCAACCGCGTCCTGTGCTACCCACTCCGCCAGCAGGAACAGGCGTTGCTCTCGATGATCAGTTATGACCGGCGCGGCTCGTTCGATGACCGAACCCTGGCCGTGCTGTCGATGGCGTGAGACGACTTAGCTGCGACTTACAGGTCAGAAATAAAGCGGCCTACATCCCAACCGGCGCAGCATGGTGTCTATCTCCATTAAAGATTGTCTATGTGGCTGCCAGAACAAGGCCCCAGGCAAGAAGCGCATCGACTGCAATCGTCCAGCCTTAACCTCAGCGATCAGTGACCCCCCGCCGATAATTCTCCATAGATCAAACCTTCGTTGTTCTAAAAAGAGAAGATACTCGTGCCCTATCCGCAAAGTTGGCTCACCAGCCATCCCTATTGGATTCTGATCTTGCAAAATATCCACATCGGCTCCCGATGCTATGTTACCCTTCCAAACATGGCTCACACCTAGTGTCTGTCGCCAAAAGGCGCCCTCAAAAGCCTGGCTCCTCTTTGTCTTTCCGAGGATGATTGCGTCTGAATTCAAGACCAAATCATTTAACGACGCACTGTTCTTGGTTGACCCGGCATAGTCACGTGGATATGCATAAATGATGAATGTCAAGACGTCCATCGGAGTCCGTGCAACGATCCGCCAGCAACCCGCAACCGGGACATAAATGCCGCTGGCCTGGAATCCTACCGAGGGATAGCCGCTTGGGATAGTCGCCTTAAGGGACATTGCTGGCAGATTGAGATGATCTCCCTTGACTTCCAGTGGGCCACGACGCCACCAAAGAACCTTGTGATCAGTCTCGCCATACCACTTGCCCAAGTAGTCTGGTGCAAGACCCGCCCACATGGTATGTTCTGGGTTAACATACCATGTGGGCGTGAACGACGCAGTATGCGCATCCGGTGGACGGCCAGTAGTGAAATCGGTCCTTGGACAATCAAACGGGCCTATTGCCATACCAAATCGCTCCGCTTTGCCTCCTGCCTACACCGGATGCGCGCTTCAACTCACTAATGCGCCCCTTCGGGCCTATAGCCGATGAAGAGACCAAGGGAGCACCCGTTCCGGTTGCAAGCACAGCCCTATAAATCTCTGAGCTATGAGGAAACAATATCACAGTCAACACTCATGATAATAGAGCTCTTGATATCGTTAAATTAGAGAATTTTTGCACATAAATATAATAATAAAGTAGTCTCCTTTGACACAGTTGGTACAATTTGATCCCTCAACCATGAACCAAAAGTGTTGAGGGATCAAGATGAGCGAGTTGGTTGCAGTGGGGAGCTTCTGCCCAAACGCAGCCTGTCCCGATCATGGCAAGGTAGAGGTTTGTGTGTGGGAAGATGTTGGTTACAATCTCACACGACCTGTAAAAACCCTGCGACTTGAGCTATTCCCGCAGACTGATAACCGTCGGCTACAACGCTCTCCCGCTATGGCGGCGGGCATTACTGACCATCTTTGTACCTACCAACTGTATTTAGGGAGATTACCCCGCCTGTAAAGAGGTGTAAAATAAGTGTAGACGTATTGTAAAAATGAGTGAAGAGTATGACCAAACCAACGAAACCTGTCACGCGCCGGACTGATCGGGCCAGCATCACCGAATCCGCGCTGATGGATCAACTCCGTCCACCGATTGCGGGGGACGTAGCCATCGCGGACGTGATCACGCCGATGGTGCGCGAAGGCGAACTGTACGAAAAACTGCCCGATGGGTCGGTGCATTGCTATGCCTGCGGCCATAACTGCAAGATCAAGCCGGGCGCGCGCGGCATCTGCCAGGTACGCTATAACAAGGGCGGCAAGTTGCTGGTGCCCTGGGGCTACGTCGCAGCACTGCAATGCGACCCCACCGAGAAAAAGCCGTTCAACCACATCTACCCCGGCTCCGATACGTTGACTTTCGGGATGTTAGGATGCGACTTACACTGTTCTTACTGCCAGAATTGGGACATCTCCCAGGCCCTGCGAGACGCGGCAGCGGGGCGCCCGCCCGCCGAGGTGACACCGGAACAGTTGGTGACGCTGGCGAAACGCAACGGCGCGAAGTGCATCGCCAGTTCGTACAACGAGCCGCTCATCACCTCCGAGTGGGCAGCTGCGATCTTCAAGCTGGCGAAAGCCAGCGGCCTGACGTGCATGTACGTCTCCAACGGCAATGCCACGCCGCAGGTACTTGAGTACATCCGCCCCTACACGGACGGCTACAAGATCGATCTCAAGACCATGAATGACAAGAACTACCGTCAGTTGGGTGCGGTCTTGAACAACGTGCTTGAGGGCGTGCGCATGGTTCACAAGTTGGGTTTCTGGCTGGAGATCGTGACGCTGGTCATCCCTGGCTTCAACGACTCCGACGCCGAACTGACCGATGCCGCGCAGTTCATCAAATCCGTGTCGCCGGATATTCCCTGGCACGTGACGGCCTTTCACAAGGATTACCGGATGCAGGACCCGGACAACACCGACGCCCACACGTTGATTCGGGCTGCCGAAATCGGCCTGCGCGAGGGTCTGCACTACGTGTACGCGGGCAATCTGCCGGGGCGCGTCGGGCCATACGAGCATACCTACTGCCCGAACTGCCATGCCGTGCTGATCGAGCGCTTCGGCTACGTGGTGCTCAATTATCACCTGACAGACGATGGGGCCTGCCCGAAATGCCGTACCAAGATCCCGGGTATCTGGCCGAAGTCGAAGGCTGAAGTGCGCACCGGCACCGTCGGTGACCTGTACTTCCGCGTGCCGCGCCCGGTGCGCGGGTAGGTGCAGCTCAAGACAGGCTCCCGGCGCGTGTTAACCTGATGGACAACCTTTGCGCTCGCTGCGCCTTAGTCCAGTACTTGCATCGGCCTGAGTCCCTGACTATAATGGTCACGCTCTATTCTCACCAGCACGGCTGGAGGTTCGCTAGGTGCTTCAACGGCAGACCCAGGTGGCAGCCTACTGGACAACGTTCCAGGTGACGCGCGCCGATCTCGAATACCTTTTCTCGCTATTTCTGGAAGATGAAACACCCCTTACGATCCGCGATCTGGCAATGCGCTTGATTCGGCATCGTGTGTCGCAAGAAGAAGAAAGACTTCGCAAGCTGGTCGCACGGGGCAAGTTGTTTCAACCCCAGGCTGCCTATGAAATCGGACAGGAGTTAATCTTTCCTGTTCTTGACTTTTCCATCGGCAAGGTGGTCGGGCAGCGCCCCGGCCAAAACCCCGATTATGGCGATTTCACCGTGATCGAAGTCGAATTCGAGAACAAGCAGCGCCGCGAATTTGCCTCTATGCTCCAAAAACCGCACGCCCTCAGCCTGGATGTGGCTGGCGGTCAGAAGCTCGGCGAGCTGCCGTCAATAGACGCTGACGCGATTTTCGAGCAGTATGGTGAAAGCATCATTGAGGAATTGGAAGCGCGCCTCGTCGATGAGCCAGACGTCATCTATTTTGCGGGCAAATGGTTTTTGAAGTCGCTGCTGCCGGAGATTAACGTCGGGCACTTGCATCTGGCCGAAGCTATCCTGGACATCAATGGCGGTGGCCCGCTGCCGACGGCAACCCTGCTCAACGACATCGAGCTACCCAAAGAGATTCCGCAGACGCTCAAGGAATTCGCGTTGGGCGTCGCCATGAGCAACGACGAACGCTTTGAGGACGTCGGCCCCGCCGGGCAGGTGCACTGGTATCTGCGCCGTCTGGAGCCGCCCGAAGTCCTCAAGATACCGCCGCGCCTGGTCTACCAGCCGCTCGACTATGACCGCAGCCTGTTGTCCGACGAACTGCTCGCCTTGGAGCGCGAACTGGACGACGAATTCTCCGACTTGCAGCCGCCTGCCACACAGCCTACCGAGGCCACACTCACGCTCATCTACCCGCATCGCCGCGTCGGGACACTGCCGCTCTCGTCGCGCGTTCAGGGCCTTTTCCCAACGGCCCTCGAGTCGCGGCGCATCCGCATCACCTTCATCGATGGACAGACCGGCGCAGAATTTGCCGGGTGGGTCGTGCGCGAGGGTTTGTACGTCTTTGGCCTGGACGAGTTTTACCGTCGCCACAAGCTGCCCGTTGGCGCTTACGTGACGGTGCGCGCTACCGATGATCCGTCGAAGTTGATCGTCGATTTCGAGGCGCACCGCCCGCGCACCGAATACATCCGGCTGGCCGTGCCTGCCGACAATCGCCTGACCTTCGCCAACTTCAAGCGCTCGATTGGCGCAGGCTACGACGAACTGCTCATCCTGGGCGCGGAGGACCTGGAAGGGGTCGATGCAGTTTGGGCCTCGGCACGGGATCGGCGGCGTGGGCTGGTCGAGATCATGCGCGACCTGATCCCGGAACTGGCGAAGCTGAACCCGCAGAACGCCGTCCATGCCAAAACGCTCTACAGCGCCGTCAACGTCGTTCGGCGCTGCCCACCAGGGCCTATCTTTGCTGCTCTCGTCGCGCGGCCCGAATTCCAGCACGTTGGCGGGCCATACTGGCGTCTGTCAAGCTAAGAGAGGCTATGGTGACCAATAACCCACCCGTGAAGCCCATGAGCCACCGGATCAAGCCTACGCTTGACACCCGGTTCCACATCGACTATAGCTGGTGGGAACGCGAAGACCGTGATCTGCGCACGTACCTGATCAGCCACCTGCTGCCTGAGCAGCGCGCTCAGTTCGAGGGCACGCAGGAAGGTAACATGATCGACTGGATCGATCCGGAAACGGCTGAGGTCAAACGGGTGGATGCCTTACAGCAGGCGCTGTCCAAAGCAGCCCAGGACCCTCAATACATCACCGATCACACCACCCTGGTCGATGCCGTGTTCCGCGTCTTTCTGGCGAACGGCAACAAACCGCTCTCGCCCAATGAACTCGCCAAGCGCATCAACCGGCCCGCTGCCACCATCCTTCGCACACTGGCGGGCAACCAGGTCTACAAGGGCTTGCGCCCGCTGATCGATTAGAGGATTGAACCCGTTCGGATCGCTCGTCGGTTGCCCTTCATCATAAAACAAATCCGGCTCCTATTTGCTTTCGGAACCACTCAGTTTCGTTGCCTCTCAGATCGACTCTCTAGCGCGATCCATCCCTGATTGCTGTTTGGGTTTGCAGTTCGCTGAACCTTAGCAGATAGGCCGTCAGGTCGGCTTTGGATGAGTTACAAAATGCCGACCTCAATCGTCTCCTTAATTATAGGGAGATGTCACGGAACACAAGGCATCTCCCTATCAGTTGATGAGGAGAAGGAATGCCTGCTATGAAGTCACAGTTTGAACAGACTGACGTGGTGATTATCGGCGGTGGCCTGGCCGGGCTAGGTGCCGCAGCCTATCTGGCCCGCGCAGGAGTCGCGGTCACAGTCTTTGAGAAAGCGCCGACCCCGGGTGGGCGCGCTTCCACCCAGAATCACGATGGCTATCTTTTCAATCGCGGCATCCACGCCCTGTATACAGGCGGCGCTGCTTCTGAGGTCTTGCAAGAACTGGACATCTCCTACAGCGGCCACAGCCCCAAGGCCATCTCTGCCCTGCGCCAGGGCAGGTTTCACGTAGCACCAGTTGACACAGCCACACTGCTGCGCACCGATCTGCTCGATCTTGCTGACAAGCTGGAACTCATGCGTTTGTTGACCAGATTCCCGCGCCTCAACGCGCAGGAAGTGCGGCACACGAGCGTCCAGGAGTGGCTGGACAAGAATGTGCGGCGGCCCCGGCTGCACCAATTCATGGCAGCCAACGCACGGACGCTGGTCTACTGTTCTTCGCTGGATTTGGTCAGCGCTGACGTGTTCATCATCAAAATGCAGCTTGCCCTCAAACATCCTATCCTCTACCTTGATGGCGGCTGGCAGACTCTCGTGCAGGGGCTGTGGCGCAAGGCGGAACAGGCAGGCGCGCGCGTTCTCACAGGCCATCGCGTTGAGGCTATCGAGTACCAGGATGGTCAGATACAGGGTGTGCGTCTGAGCGATGGCACGACGATCAACCCGCTCGCTGTTGTCATTGCCACAGCTCCGAAGGACGCGGTGAAGTTGATCGACAACGGCCAGTACAAGCCGCTGCGCCAGATCGTCAACAGTCTCATTCCGGCACAGGTTGCCTGCCTGGACGTTGCCCTCCGACGCCTGCCCAATATGCACCACACCATTGTCCAGGATTTGGATGGGCCGCGATTTATGTCGACGCACTCGCTTTACTCACGTGTCGCTCCGCAGGGCGGGGCCATCATCTATACCTTTAAGCAGTTGGATCCACGTCAGGTCAGCGATCCACACGAAGACGAGCGTGACCTGGAAGCGCTGCTCGACGCGGCCCAGCCCGGTTGGCGTGAGTTGCTGGTTCACCGTCAGTACCTACCCCGGATCGACGCCATTGGGATGCTGCCGACGGCCAGGGCCGGTGGCTATGCCGGACGGCCAGGGCCAACGGTGCCAGGGATCACAAATCTCTACCTTGCAGGTGACTGGATCGGTGAGGGATTCCTGGCAGATGCCAGCCTGGGCAGTGCGCGCCAGGTGGCACAAATATTGTTGAAGGCTGGTCTCGCGCGGCCAGAGAAGCGAGAACCGTTGGCAAGTTACGCCCGATAAGCCCGATGAAGGGGAGCGCTTGTCACCGTCCACTCGCAGCGATTTTCGCAAGGACGGAGCACTCCCCTTTCAAGGATTTCAATCGATTCATGACCTTGTTATGAGATGTGGGACAGGATATGCCTACCCAACCAGCGGAAACCAGAGCACAGATCTTCGAGCAGCACCGAGGGCTTCTGTTTTCGATTGCCTACCGGATGCTCGGCAGCGTCATGGAGGCTGAAGATATGGTACAGGAGGCTTACCTGCGTTACGAAAAAGCCCAGGACAAAGACGTTCAATGCCCAAAGGCATACCTGACCACCATTATTACCCGTCTCTGTCTGGATCATCTCAAATCCGCCAGGATACAGCGCGAAAACTACGTCGGCATGTGGCTGCCTGAACCTGTGCTGACCGATAGTTCGCCGGGGGCGCTTCTCGGTGAGCACGAGAGCATTTCGATAGCCTTCCTGGTCTTGCTCGAAAACCTCTCGCCAGTTGAACGCGCGATTTTCCTCTTGCGCGATGTCTTCGAGTACAGCTTTACCGAAATTGCCCGGATAGTCGATAAGAGCGAAGCCAACTGCCGCCGCTACTATCGCCGCGCCAAGCAGTTTCTCCTTGAGCGCCGCCCTCGCTTCGAGCCGTCCACTGATGAACAGAAAAGGCTTGTTGAAAGTTTCTTGCAAGCGATGGCGACGGGCGATGTGGAAAGGCTGATCCAGATGCTGGCTGAAGACGTGGTCTTCTACGGCGACGGCGGCGGCAAAGTGTCAGCGGTGAGGCAGCCAATTACAGGGCGCGAAGCCGTTAAGCGCTTCCTGCTATTGGGGATTTACCGTCTGCTGCCGCCGGGTGTCCACATCGAAGTGGCTCAGGTCAATGGGTCGCCAGCGCTCCTCTTGTGGGGGTACGACGACCATCCTTATTTCGTGATGACTTTTACTTTTGCCGGGAATCGCATTCAGGCCATCCATAACATTCTCAATCCCGACAAGCTGACCCATATCCGCCACGCTGGTGTGCAATCAGCGTCGGCTCCGCAAAACGATTCGTCGGCAGAAGCCGACGACAAAGCTGTTTAGCGAACAAAGCTGTGTATTATAGTGCTGCCCGGTTATGTGTTATTTCTGGTGAACGGCAACAAGCCGTTGACTACCCAAGAAGAGGCCCCAATCCGCAAGTTAGCCACATCGTCGAAAGTGGCATACCGACCAGTCCAACGGGCCAAAGTGATTATCGCAATGTTGGACAATCCGAAGCTGCCCGCGATCCGCGCGCTTCCCCGCTACCAGCATCCTCCGCGAAGTGGAGACGGGGTTACGAAGTTGAGGGCAGCTACTCACCCGCTTTGGGCGTGCCCGCCCCGAAGATTTTGCCGCTCAGTTTGAACCCGGCCTGCTCCACCCGATCCATGAATTTGGGCCGGAAGCCTGTGGGCATCAATGTGCCGCCACCGTTGTGGCTTGGCCCTGCGCCCCGGTGATCGGGCGTCTTGTAGACAAAGATGTCTTGCAGGGTGACTTGCTCGCCTTCCATGCCTTGCAGCTCCGAAATCTGGACGATCTTGCGGCTGCCATCTTTCAGGCGACTTTGTTGGATGATCAACTGCACCGCGCTGGCGATCTGGCGGCGGATGACACCAATGGGCAGGTCCATCCCGGACATCAGCGCCAGCGTCTCCAACCGCGCCACACAGTCACGCGGCGAGTTGGCGTGGACAGTGGTCAGCGAACCGTCGTGCCCGGTGTTCATGGCTTGCAACATGTCCAGCGCTTCGCCCGAACGGCACTCGCCGATCACGATCCGATCCGGACGCATTCGCAGCGCCCCCCGCACCAGGTCGCGGATAACCAGCTTGCCCCGCTCGCCGTCGCCGCCGGGAATGGGCGGGGCCGTTTCCAGCCGCACGACGTGGCGCTGCGCAAGCTGCAATTCCGCCGAGTCCTCGATGGTGATAATGCGTTCGTCTTCAGGGATGAAGGACGACAACACGTTCAACAGGGTCGTCTTGCCGGAGCCTGTGCCGCCCGATACCACGATGTTCAGGCGCGATACGACGCACGCTTCTAGAAAATCAGCCACTTCCTGTGTCAGCGATCCAAAACGGATCAAATCCTCGATGGTCAATACTTTTTCTGGGAACTTGCGGATCGTGATCGTCGTGCCCCCCAACGCCGAGGGCGGCAGAATAAGGTGGACGCGAGAGCCATCCGGCAGGCGCGCGTCGGTCATCGGGTTCTCACGGTTGAAGGCGCGCCCGATGCGCCGCACGATGCGCTGCGCCACCCAGTACGTGTGCTCGTCGTCGTCAAAAGCATACTCTGTCTCGATGAGTTTACCTTTGCGCTCGGCAAAGATAACATCCGGTGCATTGACCATGACCTCGCTGAAGGAGCGATCCCGGATCAGCGGATCAATCGCGCCGAAGCCAAGCAGGTCGTTGAGCAGGCACTCGCTCAACTCGTCGAACTCGGGCTTGGAAAGTTGAATGTTGGCCCGTTGAATGTATATTTTGAGGCGATCCAGGATAATCTTTTGATGTTCCGGGTTATCGCGCTGCCATTCGTCGGCCTCGTTGGGGGCGGCCAGCAGTTTTGGCCGCAGTTGGCGGCGCAGGTCGGCGATTTTCGGCGTCGTGCGGCGCTTGGGTGGAGTCGCCTCACGCTTCGCCTGCTCAACCGGGAGCGGCACAACGGGCGGCGGGGGTGGAGGCGGGACCACCGCACTCGCAGTTGCGGGGCCTGGTGGTGGCGCGGTCAGAGGACGCAAAGGCTCAATTCCCGGTTTTTTGGTGGCGTCTTCTGGTTGGTTCAAACGGCGAGAGAGAAACGATCCCATGCTGAGACCTCGGCTTTCAAACCCTGCTTCAATGCGGCCTGTAAACGGCGAGTGTTTGCACAGTGTAAAGCCACTTCTATCAACGATCAAGGAAATTCATGGAATTTTGATACGTTTGATACGCACGCTCATATTCGCCATGATGCTCGGTCTGCTCGGAGCAGCCTGCCAGGCCCAGGCCGCCACACCCACCATCCCCGAAAACCCGATTGCCTACGGCCAGACGGTGCGCGGGCAACTGGCCTGGCACGAAAGCCGCTGGCTGTTCAAAGGCCAGCACGGCGACACCATCAGCCTCGAATTCAAGCTCGTCGGGCAGGCCAACCTGCCGCCTGTGGCCGTGATCGATGCGACAGGGGCTTCGCTGGCCCGCATTTCGCCAGATACGGGTCGATTGGATCGATTTCGTCTGCCCGGCGACGGGCAGTTTGCGATAGTCGTCGGGGAGGGTGAGGGCAGCTACACCCTCTCGCTGCGGCAGGCGGAGCCTGACGCCCAGACCATCATCGCGCCGCCCACGCCCAGCCCGCTTCCGATCACCGATAGTCTGGTCCGCTTGGGCGAGGCGCGCACCGGGTCGCTCAAAACGGGCGACGCCCAGGACCTGTGGGCCTTTAACGGGCAGGCCGATACGGTCATCACCGTCCGCATGGACGCCATTACAGGCGACCTCAACCCGACCCTGCGCCTGTTTGCGCCGGATGGCTCGCTCCTGGCAAGTGACCAGAACCCCAACCGAGGCCGCAGCGCGCTCATCGGCGGGCTGCACCTTCCCGTGACAGGCATCTATTTCATTCGTGCGTCGGGAGGGGGCCGCATCGGGGATTATTCGTTGAACGTGCTGGCCGGTGCGCCGATCTTCACGCCAACCCCGACGCCGCTGCCCACCGTCATTTTGCCCACCGAAGGCCCCAGCCCCACGCCGACCATCACGCCGACGGTGGTCGCCGTCGCACAAAATGGCGCACAGATACGGGTCGGGCAGACCGTGCAGGGCGCGATCCTGAGCCAGGAACAGGTGGATCGCTTCGCCGTGTTTGGCCCGGCGGGGGCGGTGATCAGTGTCGGCATGTTCCCTGTCGACAACAGCAGGCTTGTGCCGTCGTTCGTGATCTACGCGCCCAATGGCGACCAGGTTGCGCAGGCGGCTGGCCCTGCCGGGGCGGTGGTCACGGGCCTGACCCTGCCCGCGACGGGCGCTTACATCATCTATGCCACCGCTGATAAGGGCCAATCGTCGGGCGCTTATAACCTGGCGGTGGGTGATGGCTTCACGCTGCGCGACCTGAACCGGGGATCGCCCGCCACCGACTCCATCTCGCAGGGCCTCATTCCTCGCATCGGAGACCGGGAAGTCTGGACGCTGGACTTGCCGGCCAATGCGACGTTCAGCGTCGAAACGGCTTCCGAGCAGAGCAAACTGGATACGCTGGTCGAAATTCTCGCACCGGATGGCAAAGTGCTGGCGACGGCCCAGGCCAACCCCACTGCCCACACCGCCCGCATTCCATCGCTGGTCACAGCGCAGCCGGGGCGCTACGTCATTCGCGTCAGCGCGGCCAAGCCCGGCAGCGTGGGCAGCTACCTCCTGACAGCCCGCGTGCTCAAGGTCGTGCCCACAGTGACGGTTAATCCCGTCCTCGACCAGACCATCAACGCCGAGGTGGATGAAGGCCAGAACTACACCTATATCTTCCAGGGCGTTCCAGGTGAGGTCGTGCTGATCGACGTGCGGGAACGGGCAGTGGGTGGCTTTGACCCTGTGATCGAACTCTACGGGCCGAGTGGCCGCCGTCTGGCGATCACCGACGACAGCAGCCCGGACGATACCAATGCCGTTCTGCAAATCTCCCTGGACGACGGCGTGGGCGCTTATACCGTCCTGGTGCACGGCTACGCCATGACGCCCGGCGCGTTCACCCTGCATATCAAAACGGAATGACCCGCCTTCGCCTCACCCCCGACCCCCTCCACTCTGGTGGAGAAGGGCGTTTTGGCCTGTCGGTTCCCCCTCTCTGCGAAGCGGAGAGGGGTCAGGGGGTGAGGTTTCTCCTCTCCGCCCAGGCCCGTTCCACAAACGCCTTGATTTCCCGATCAAACACGGCCCGGTCAAACTTCAGGGCGTGGTCACGGATCGCGGCGGAGGAGTAGCGCGAGTCGTCGAAGCGCCTGAGCACGTCCACCAGCGACTCGACGCTCAACTCGCCGAAGAACTCGCCCGTCACGCCCGGCACCACCGTATCCAGCGCGCCACCCCCTCGATAAGCGATGACCGGACGGCCCGCCGCTTGTGCCTGTACGGGCGTGATCCCGAAGTCTTCCAGGCCAGGAAAGATAAACGCCCGGCAGCGCGCCATGAGACCCGGCAGATCGGCATCCGGCACGTAGCCGACAAATTTCACCGTTGGCCCCGCCAACGCTTCCAGCCGCGCCCGATCCCGGCCACTGCCGCCCACGATGAGCGGCAGGCCAAGCCGCGTACACGCCTCTACCGCCAGATCGATCCGCTTGTACGGGATCAACCGCGAGACGACCAGAAAGTAATCTTCGACGTGTTCCGACAGGCCAAAGCGCTCGGCGGCGTCCACTGGCGGATAGATGATCACCGAATCGCGCCCATAGTAACGCTTGATGCGCGCCTGAATGTCCGTCGAGATGGCGATAAAGTGATCAACGCGCTGCGCCGCCGCATAATCCCAGCGCTGCAAGAGCCTGATCACGGGCGACACGGCCAGTTGCAGGGCGCGCCCGAACTGCTCCCGCTGCACGTAGGCGTCGTACTGCCAGACGTAGCGCGTCGGTGCAAGGCAGTAGCAAATGTGCAGCGCTTTTGGTCCCGTCCGCACGCCGTGACAGAAGCCGCTCTTGTTGGACAGCACCACGTCGTAACCGGATAAATCCAGCCCGCCGAAAGCCAGCGGGTACAGCGGCAGATAGGGCTGGTGATGACGGTAAATTCCCGGTAGGCGATCCAGCCACAGGGTGTGGATCGGCCAGTCGCGCCAGGCGGCGGGCATTGCCTCGCGCCAGTAGATGCTCGTGTACAGCGGCGCGCCCGGAAAGAGCGTTACCAACTCGGTCAGCACGTCCTCCGCGCCGCCGACCTGGTTCAGCCAGTCGTGGACAAGCGCGAGTCGCATGGGCCGCAAGGATGCTGGTACAATAACCGGCAAAGGTTCATGGGCGCGGATTATAGCCTGACTGAGCATGGTCAAACACACGCGGCGTTGTGGGTTGGACGAGGTAGGGCGCGGGCCGCTGGCCGGGCCGCTTGTCGCGGCGGCTGTCGTGCTGCCGCCCGATCTCATCTTCTCCGAAGCCTTCCCGCAGCTACGCTTTGACGATTCCAAAAAGCTGAACAGCCGCCAGCGCGAAGCAGCCGCCGACGCGATCCGCGAGGTGGCGTTGGCGCTGACCGTCGAAGCCATCTCGGTGGACGAGATCAACGCACAGGGCATCGGCTGGGCCAATCGCACCGCCTTCGAGCGCCTGATCATGCGCGTCGATGCGGATCGCTATACCGTCGATGGCAATTTGAAACTGGCAAACCTGGGCCGCAAGACAAAGCACGTGCGCTGTGTCGTCCGCGCTGATGGCTCGGATCAGGCCGTCATCGCCGCGTCCATCATCGCCAAAGTCACCCGCGACCGCATCATGCGCGATCTTCACCTGGATTTTCCGGTATACGGTTGGGATCACAATATGGGCTACGGCACGCAGGCACACGTTGCCGCCCTGCGTGAATATGGATCGTGTGCCCATCATCGCCAGCGCTTTGTCACGACGGCCCTGGCCCGTTTCGGGCCGATGCTGCCCGGCCTGTTCCCCAACGAGGAAGCCCAATGAGCGTTGAACGACACCGCGAGGCTGCCGGGCACGGCCCGGTGACGGTGGCCCTGGTCACTGTCAGCGACTCACGTACCCCCGAGACGGACGACAATGGCATTTACCTGCAACATGAATTCGCGGCGCGCGGCCATACCGTCGCGGGCTATCGCATTGTCAAAGACGAGCCGGATCAGGTCGAGGCGGTCCTTGAGGAAATGGCCGCGCTGCCCGGCGTGCAGTTGATCCTGTTCAACGGTGGGACGGGCATCGCCCCACGCGACACAACCTACGACGTGATCGCCCGCAAGATCGAGAAGGTGCTGCCCGGCTTTGGCGAGATTTTCCGGATGCTCAGTTTTCAGCAGGTCGGCGCGGCGGCCATGCTCAGTCGGGCGACGGCGGGCGTTTACCGGGGCAAGCTGGTCTTTTCGATGCCGGGATCGCCAAAGGCCGTAAAGCTGGCGCTGGAAGAACTGATCTTGCCCGAACTGAATCATCTGGCCTGGGAGATCGCCCGACAAGCGTGACCTTGCTCACAGCCTCCTCTTCCGGCTTGCGGAAAGGCGGCCAGGGGGTGAGGTTGTGCGTAACATGAGCAAAAATTATCGTCGGCAGACGATTTCACGCTGTCACGGAGTGCTATCACTGTGCCGCATGACCTCCTCCCAGATGGCGTCCCCCACCTCGCCAACGCCATCCAGGAAGCGGCGGGCCACTGCCAGCATATCCGCCTTGCTGTTGCCCTCGAAGCGCAGTGTAAAAGCGGGTTCCGTGACGGAGGCGCGCATCAATGCCCAGCCTTCGGGGAACTCCGCCTTCACCCCATCCAGCAGCACCAGCTTTGCGCCCTCGGTCTCGGCATGCGCGGCTGCTGCCCGGAGCAGAGCTTCCTTCTCGCCCCGGTATTTGATGCGAATGTCGGGCGTGCTGAAATAGGTGGGCAGGTCGGCCAGTGCCCGCGAAATAGGCATCCCTGATGCGGCGACCAGCGTGCAGACCAGCAGGGCCGAGTACAGCCCGTCGTCACCGCCGCCCAGCTCGCGGTAAAACAAGTGGCCGCTGTATTCGCCGCCGAACAGTGCATTGTGTTCCAGCATCGCCGCTTTGATGAAGGTGTGCCCGGACTTTTGCGCAATGGCCGTGCCACCCTGCCGTTCGACAGTTTCCGGCACGAGCCTGGACAACTTGAGGTCGTAGACAATGGCGCTGCCCGGCGCTTGCCGCAGCAGTTCCCGCGCCAGCCATGCGATCAGCCGGTCCGAGGGCACGCGGTGGCCTGCCTCGTCCACCAGACCCACCCGATCCCCATCGCCGTCGAAACCGATCCCGAGCGCTGCCTGCCGCCGCACCACCTCGGCCTGAAGCGCCGCCAGGTCGTCGGGCCGCGAGATGTCGCTCGAACGGTTCGGGAAACGGCCATCCGGCTCGCCATACAGCACGTCAGCGCTGACGTTCAGCACGTTCAGCACGTCCGGCAGCACCCAGCCCGTCGCGCCGTTCCCGCAATCCATGACCGTTTTCGGCATGTTTGCTGACAGACCGGCAAAGCGCTTCGCCAGCCAGCCCGCGTACTCGTGCCTGACGTCCACGCGCTCAAGGCTGCCCTGCCCCGTCACGAAATCTCCTCGGACGACCAGGTGCTTCAACTGTTCCAATTGTTCCGGCGTGATCGGCGAAGGGCCAAGCGCGGGCTTGAAGCCGTTCCAGTCGCGTGGGTTGTGCGAAGCCGTGATCATCACGCCCACCGGCACGTCCAGGTGTCGCCGGGCGAAGTAGTAGCCGGGCGTGGAAAGCTGGCCGAGCGCATAGACGTGTACGCCGCTGTCGGTCAGCCCGCGCGTCAGTGCCTCCATCAGTTCCGGCGTCGAGAGTCGAAAATCCCCCCCGACAACCGCTTGCCGTGCCTGCGTGTACGTGGCGATGGCACGCCCCACTTTGTAAGCCAGTTCAGGCGTGATCTCGCTGCCGAATTCGCCGCGAATGTCACATTCCTTGAACCCGGTCAGAGATAGTTTCGCCGTTTGCATTCTGCCTTCAACTCCGTGAGCTTATCCTGAAGCGGCCCGATCCATGCCTGCACGGGCTGCACGATCTCGGCCCGCTGCACCATGTGCGCCTGGGCCGCGCTGACCGATCCGCCATGCCAGGCCCAGCCCGCCGCCAGCAAGGCGCTGCCCATTGCGGCGTCCGGCTCTCGTGCCACGATCAGCGGGCGGCCCAGCACAGAAGCCAACGTTAGCCCCAGATGTTTGCCGTGCGTGCCCCCACCGGACATGAAATATTCGCCGTCCGCCGCCGCGCCCAGTGCCGCCGCTTCCTGCACCGACCAAGCCGTGATCAGCGCGATCCCTTCGACGTAACCCGCGAAAAGCGCCGCGTCGCTCTCCGCCTTGCCGATCACGAAGCCTTCCGCCGCCGCGCTTACAAACGGCATCCGTTCGCCCTTTCGCACCAGCGGGTAGACAAGCAGCGAACTCGGTAAACACGCCGACGCCGCCTCGTCCAGCACTGCCAGCCGGTCTGCGCCGAAGGTCTTGACCAGCGCTTCACCGCCGACGTTGCTGGCCCCGCCCGGCAGCCAGTAGCCGTCTGGATGGCGATGGCAGTACAACCGCCCCTGCGGATCGCGGATCAACTGCTCGGAGACGCCCCGGATGGCGATGGTTGTGCCAATCGTCAGATTCCAATCGCCCACCGCCTTCGCGCCAGAGGCCAGGAAGGACGCCATGCCATCCGACGCGCCCGCCACAACGGGCGTTCCTGCCACGAGTCCGGTACTGGCTGCGGCCTGTTCGGACAGTTCGCCGACCTTTTGGCCCGGCCTGAACACCTTTGGAAACTTCGAGAGGGGCAACCCCAGGCGGTGCTCGATGAAGTCCGGCCACTGGCTTGTCAGCAGATCGACGCCCGATTTTAGCGCGTTGGAGGTATCGGTGCAGTCGAAATTCCCCGTGAGCTTTCCGACCAGGGTGTCGGCGGCGTGCAGAAATTTGTGCGTGGCCGTGACCACCTCCGGGCGATGGCGCTGCAACCACAGCAGCTTGACCAGCGAAAAAGCAGGCGGAAAGGTATAGCCGAGCCGCCCAATCAGTTCCTCGGCGGCCTTGTTAACTTCGGCTTCCAGCCCGTTAGCACGCCCATCGTTGTACATCAGCGCTGGAATGAGCGCTTCGCCAGCCGCATCCACGGGTACAAACGTCCCCGACGTGGAATCGACGGCGATGGCGGCTATGTGCGCCGCTGGCAACTGCCGAGCCAGCTCGGATAGGCACCGCTCGACGGCTGCCCACCACGCTGTCGCGTCCTGCTCGGCCCAACCCGGTTCTGGCTGGTAGGGAGGCCGGGCAAATTTGTGTTCGGCCCTGGCGACGACGCTGCCATCCGGCGCAACCAGGATCGCTTTTGCGCCGCTCGTTCCAACGTCGATTCCGCAGACGACCTCGATATGATTGTGCTGCATCGTGTTCATTGTGCCTGTTGACGGACCGTCCTGATTACCCGGGCCAAGTATAGCCTTGCTGCGGCGCGCACGGTAATACTTTGGCCCTCCGCGCCGCGAAGCCGCTTCGAGCCTGAACTGGCCCTGCAATGGCTTCATTGATCCAGCCCTTGCGCTCATGATCGTTTCCCATCAGGCGGAGAGCATTCAGCCTGTTTTAGCTGGCTTGGCTGCTTCAGCCCGATGCTTTGGCATCCGGGCACTCGCGCTTCCCCAAATTTCCTACACATTTCTCACTTGTGGATTGCCCATCGCAGGGTTAAGATCACCCGCGATATTTTTGTGGAGTGGCGCTGTAGAGCGCCCTTTCTGTCGCATTGGGTGGGTGGCGTGACTCTAACTTACGACGAAGCACTGGACTATCTATACAGCCTGATCAACTACGAGGTGCGGCGGCCAGATCGCTATGCTCCCGATGTGGTCAGCCTGGATCGCCCGCGTGCACTGATGGCCGCCTTTGGCGATCCGCAGGAGACGTACCCGGTGATCCACGTCACGGGGACAAAGGGCAAAGGCTCGGTCAGCGCCATGTGCGCCAGCGTCTTGCAGGCGGCAGGGCTGCGCGTCGGCCTGTATTCCTCGCCACATTTGCAGGACTTCCGTGAGCGTTTCCGCATCAACAACGAACTGATCGAGCCATCGATCATGGCCTCACTCGTGGAGCGCATCCGTCCCGTGGTGGAGCGCACGCCCGGCCTGACCTGGTTCGAGGTCACAACGGCCATTGCCTTCCTCTATTTTGCCGAGGCAAAGGTCGATATTGCCGTCATCGAGGTTGGCCTGGGGGGGCGGCTCGACGCGACGAACATCATCCGTGCGCCGCTTATCTCGACCATCACCAGCCTGAGCTACGACCATATGGCCCTGCTCGGCAACACGCTGGCCTCGATTGCTTTCGAGAAGGCGGGCATTATTAAACCGAGCATTCCGGTAGTCAGTGCGCCGCAGGATGCCGAGGCACTGGACGTGCTGGAACGTATCGCCGCCGAGCGCGGCAGCCCGCTGACGCTGGTGGGCCGCGATTACGACTACCGGCTGGAGAGTGCGGATGAGTACGGCCAGTGGTTCACCATGAACCGTCACGGCGACGTTCCCAACCGTTACTGGACGCCGCTCCTGGGCGAGCACCAGGCTCTCAACGCGGCGGTAGCCCTGGCGACGCTCGATCACGTGCGGGCGGCGGGTGTGCCCATCGGCGATGAGGCCATCCGTGCCGGGCTGCGACTGGTCAATTGGCCCGGACGCCTGGAGGTGGTGCGCCGTTCGCCCTGGCTCGTGCTGGACGTAGCACACAACGCCGCCTCAGCCGAGCGGCTGGCGAACGCGATCACCACGATCTTCAACCCGAATCGCCTGATCCTGATCTTTGGCGCGTTCACCGACAAAGACGTGCCGGGCATGTTCAGGGCGCTGCTGCCCATCACCTCGCACCTCATCTTGATGCAGGGCCTCAGCCCACGCGCCTTCAGTACCGATCAACTGGCCGAGCTGGCACGCGCTTCCGGCTACGCCGGGCCGCTCGAAACCATTCCGGTGGCCTCGGAAGCGCTGGCCCGTGCCGAAGCGCTGGCTGCGCCCGGCGACCTGATCTGCGCCACCGGGTCGCTGGCCTCGGTGGTCGGCGAACTGCGCGCCATCCTCGGATTAACGCCCGCCAGGGCTGCCTATCTGGACGAGGCGGCGGTGCAGGCCATGCAAGGCGTGGCCTGAGATGTAGCTTTGCCAACCGGTTCCCCACTCCACAGGGTGGAGAGAGAGCCAGGCTTGAGGTAAAATAAACTCACCATCACGGCAATACACACTCGTCGTATTGCCAGAAAGACATGCAATGTTTGGACAAGGAATCAACGACTTCTACAATGTGCGCGACGCCGAGCCTGACGAGAACGGGCTGATCGAGGCGGCGCTCATTCCGCTCCGCGATATGGTCATTTACCCGAACATGGTGACACCCCTGTTCGTGGGCCGGGATCGCTCGATGGCGGCCATCATGGCAGCCCAGGCCAACGAGCAAACCGTGATCGGCGTCGGCCAGATCGACCCCAGCGTGCCCGATCCCAAGCCCGATGATCTGTTCGTGTTCGGCACGGAGATGGCGCTGGGCCGCCTGATGCGGATGCCCGACGGTACGACCAGTGTCCTGGCTCAGGGCCGTCGCCGCGTCGAGATCGTCGAGTTCACCAGGACCGAGAACTATTATCGCGTCAAGGCACGTCCGGTCTTCGAGAACAACAAAAAGACCCGTGAAACCGAGGCCCTCATGCGCGCCGTGCTGGCTCTCTTCGAGAAGTGCGTGCAGTTGAATCGCAATCTGCCCGAAGAAGCCTATATCTATGCCATGAACGTGGACGAACCGGGCTGGCTGGCCGACCTGATTGCCTCCTCGCTCGACCTGAGCATCGAGGAGCGCCAGTCGATCCTCGAATTGATCGACCCGATGGAGCGCCTGCACCGGATCAGCGTCCTGCTGGGTCGTGAATTGGATGTGCTCGAACTTGAGGAGCAGATCAACTCGCAGGTGCAGCAAGAGGTAGACCGCAACCAGCGCGAGGTCTACCTGCGCGAGCAGATGCGCGTCATCCAGAGCGAACTGGGCGAAGCCGACATCTTCCAGCAGGACTTGAACGATCTGCGGGAGCGCATCGACCAGGCCAGTATGCCCGAAGAAGTCCACGACAAAGCCCTCAAGGAACTGAACCGCCTGCTCCTGATGCCGCCGATGGCCCCCGAAGTCGGCATCATCCGCACTTACCTGGACTGGCTGCTCGACCTGCCCTGGACGAAGGCTTCCGAAGATAATCTTGACATCGAACACGCTGCGAAGGTGCTGGACGAGGAACACTACGGCCTGCCGCGCGCCAAAGACCGCATCCTCGAACACATCGCCGTGCGCAAACTCGCACCCGACAAGATGCGCAGCCCGATTCTGTGCTTTGTCGGCCCGCCTGGAACGGGCAAAACATCCCTGGGCCGTAGCATCGCCAAGGCGCTGGGCCGCGAATTTGTCCGCGTCAGCCTGGGCGGCGTCCGCGACGAAGCCGAGATTCGCGGCCATCGCCGCACCTATATCGGCGCGCTACCGGGGCGCATCATCCAGACCATGCGCCGCGCCGGGACGGTCAACCCCGTCTTCATGCTGGACGAGATCGACAAGCTCGGTCAGGATTTTCGGGGCGATCCCTCGTCGGCTCTGCTCGAAGTGCTTGATCCTGAACAGAACAATGCCTACTCCGATCATTACCTGGAAGTGCCTTACGATCTGTCCAAAGTGATGTTCATCACCACCGCCAACATCCTGGACACCATCCCGCCCGCGCTGCTGGATCGGTTGGAAGTGATCGAGTTTGCAGGCTACACCGAGGAAGAAAAGCTCTCGATTGCGCGCCGCTTCTTGATCCCGCGCCAGCTTGAACAGAATGGCCTGGCCGACAAGGGCCTGCGCTTCGACGAAAAGGCCATCCAGACCATGATCCGCGAATACACCTACGAGGCGGGTGTCCGCAACCTGGAACGCGAGATCGCCAACGTCTGCCGCAAGGTCGCGCGCCGCGTCGCTTCTGAGAAATCCTTCACGCGCCGTATCACACCCGACAGCCTGGATCGCTACCTCGGCCCGGCCCACTATCTGCAAAGCAAACTCGAGGAAAACGATCAGGTTGGCCTGGTCACCGGGCTGGCCTGGACGGAAGGCGGCGGCGACATTATGGCCGTCGAAATCACGCTCATGCCGGGCAAGGGCAATATGCTGCTCACCGGGCAGCTTGGCGAGGTGATGCAGGAATCGGCGCAGGCCGCCCTCAGCTACACGCGCAGCCGGGCGAAAGCGCTCAACATCAAAGAGAACACTTTCGAGAAAACAGACATTCACATCCACGTCCCGGAGGGCGCCGTACCCAAAGATGGCCCCTCCGCCGGAATCACGCTGGCGACGGCGCTCATTTCGGCGTTCACCGGGCGCAAGGCATCCAGCAAGGTTGGTATGACCGGCGAGATCACCCTGCGCGGGCGCGTGCTGCCCGTCGGCGGCATCAAGGAGAAGGTCCTGGCGGCACACCGGGCGGGACTGAAGAAAGTCCTCGTGCCGACCCGCAACAAGAAAGACCTGATCGAAATCCACAAGAAGGTGCTGCGTGAGTTGCAGATCATCTATGTGGATTCCATGGATGAGGTGCTTGAACAGGTGCTCGGCCCGGCTGCGCGCAAAAGCGCCCCGCCCAGGGCCAAAACGGCGAAGCCGAAGACCTCGCGCTCGCGCAAGCGCCCGGCGCGCGTGCCCGCCAGCGTGGGGGTCGTCACGGCCAGCGGAACCTAGCCCCATGCAGACACCCCTCTCTGCGAAGCGGAGAGGGGTTGGCGGTGAGGTCAACACCTGTCCCTTGACAACCTAGAACACGTGTGCTACCCTATCATCACGCGGAGTGCCGCTGTCATGGTGGGTTTAACTTTGCGCTGGGTCTGTTTCTGTGCTTCAGGGATGGTAGATCTCTGCCTTGCTCCGCTAAATTGTTGTGTTCGGTTTCACAAACTTTTCGACCATACAATTGCCTGTTTCGCCTGTTTTTCAGGGCGACTTTAATTGAGGCGCTCCCTTGAGCTACCAAGCCGTCGTCGATACCCTGCCTGCTCAAATCTCGGTGCTTGCCCTGGCGGAAACGCTCGTGGCGATGGCAAACAGCCGGGGCGGGGTCCTTCACTTGGTTCTGGGCGACACCCCCATCGAGGATGCGCTGGATCGCGTCCGTGAAGCTTCGTTGCGCGCCGAACCCACCCTCATCCTGCCCGTGCCCGTCGTTGACGGTGACTCGCACCTGTTCGTGACCGTGCCGCCTGGCCTGCCGCATGTGTTTGCCGTCGAAGGCCGTTACCTGTTCCGAGATGGGGACGCGAACCGTCCACTCTCCCCCCGCGAACTGCGCCGCCTGCTCATCGAGCGCGGCGACCTGAGCTATGAGGAGGAAATCGCTCACGGCGCGACTCTGGACGACCTGGACTGGCCGCAGGTTGAACTTTATGCGCGTCGCCTGGGCGCTGCGGGCCGCGAAACCCCGCAGGCAGTGCTGTTGCGGCGCGGCTGCCTGCTGCGCCATCACGGCGAGCTGCTCCCGACCAACGCCGGGGTTTTGCTGTTTGGCAAAGACCCGACCCGCTTTGTGCGTGGCGCGCACATCACCGCGGTGCGCTTCGCCGGAACCGAGATGGGTGATGTGTTCACCCGGCAAGACATCAGCGGCCCGCTGCCCGATCAGATTCGCCGTGCCGAAACCTTTCTGCTGGATAATCTGCGCCGGGGCGTGCACCTGGGCGCGAGCATGGAACGCGCCGAACAGTTGGAATACCCGATGGAAGCCGCCCGCGAACTGGTGGTTAACGCCGTCTCGCACCGCGATTACAGCATCCAGGGCGACGGTATCCGTCTGTTCATCTTCGCCGATCATATGGAAGTCATCAGCCCCGGCGGACTGCCCGGCCCCGTCACGCTGGACAATATCGTCGAGGAACGTTACTCACGAAACTCGATCATTGTGCAGGTACTCTCCGACATGGGGTTCATCGAGCGGCTCGGCTACGGTGTGGATCGCGTCATCGCGCTCATGCTGGATCGTGGCCTTCCCACGCCGCAGTTTGCCGAGACCGGCGGCGGCTTTCGAGTCAGCCTGTGTAACACGCCGGAGCCGCAAACCATCGTGCCCGTCGCCGGGGCAAGCATGTATATGGGCGTGGCGCTCAACCCGCGCCAGGAAAGCGCCATCCGGCATCTAACCGAAGGCGGCTACAAACGCATCACCAACAGCGATCTGCAAGAACTGTTCCCGGACGTCCACCCAGAAACCCTGCGCCGTGACCTGGCCGATCTGGTCAGCAAAGGGATCCTCCTCAAACTCGGCCAGAAGCGCGGCTCCTATTACGTGCTGCACAATTCCTAATCAAGCTGTTGCTTGACAGTCTGGTACAGCGTCTCGGCCCGCAGATCATTCAGGGTGTAGCACGGCCCGCCCAGACGCTCGGCAAGCTGGCGCGCCAGCCCTTGATCGAACGCGGCGTGCTCCATGTTGATGGTGATGTTGCGAATCCCTTCTTCCTCAAACTGCTCTGCGATGCGGTGCGCTTCTTCTTGGGGCGGCAGGTCGGTCATCGAGACGTTGCCCGCGCCATCCGTCAGCAGGATCATGAGCGGCATCACGTCGGGGTGCAGCCGCTTCTCCTGGGCAAAGACCTCGAAAGCCAGCATCAATCCTGCCGAAAGCGGCGTCTTGCCGCCAACCGGGATTTCGGCCAGGGCTTTCTTGGCAAGCACAACGGAGTTGGTGGGCGGCAACACCAGGATCGCCCGGTCTTTCTGGAAGACGATCAGCCCGACGCGATCCCGGCGCTGGTAGGCATCCGTCAGCAGGGACATGATCGCGCCTTTGGTGGCGTTCATGCGTTCGGCAACGGCCATGCTCCACGACGCATCGACCACGAACAGGATCAGGTTGGCGGCACGCTTCACCCGGATTTTGCGCTGCAAGTCCTGGTTCTCAATGGCGTAGGCCACCCCCTTATGTTCTCGGCGGCGCTGGAAGGGCGCGGCAGCGCGGAAGGTAGCGTCGAAGGCGATGTCATCTCGCCTGTCGCCAGCGGGCCGGGCCTGGATGTACCGGCCACGTTTGCGCTCGGTGCGCGTCTGGCTGCGGCGCCCACTGTCTTTGCGCGTCAACCGATCCAGCGGCGTGTCCAGCCTGCGCGGCGCGAATTCCGCCGTCGTCTCGACCTTTTTCCCGCCCTCCCACCAGTGGGCGGCACGGTTGTCGAAGACCGACTGCGGCGCGGGTTCGGCGTTGCTCAGGTCGGGCGCTTCTTCGGCCTGTTCCGAGGCTACGGCCTCACTTTTTTTTTAGCCGAAGACTCCTCGCCGGATGGCGTGGTTTGGGCATTGTCGCCATCGTACTCGCTCTGGATTTGCTCGACGCGCTCCTCCAGGTCGGCCACGCTGACCTGCGCCTCGTGGAAGGGGCCGCGCTTCAGGCGGTGCGGCAGCGCCAGTTCGGCGGCCAGCATAATGTCGCGGTCATTGATCTGCTGGCGGCCTTGCAGTGCGGCGTGCGCGCGGGCGGCTTTCAAAATCACCAGGTCGGCGCGGTGTCCGTCGATGTGCAGGCTGCTCGTCAGGTTGGCAATGGTGAACAGGTCGCGCTCTGTGTACAGCACGTCGTCCACAATTTCCCGCGCTGTTGCGATTTCTCGGCTCAAGGACTGCTCGTTGCTCAACCATTCGGCGCGGAACTTCTCCGGGTCCTCGTCGTAGCCGATGTGCCGTTGCAAAATCGCCATGCGATCACGGGGATCAACCAGGCTACGCACCTCCACTGACAAGGCGAAACGATCCAGCAGTTGCGGACGCAAGTCGCCTTCTTCGGGGTTCATCGTGCCCACCAGGATGAACCGGGCCGGATGCTGGAAGCTGATCCCTTCCCGTTCGACCACGTTGATGCCCATCGCCGCCGAGTCCAGCAGCAGGTCAACCACGTGATCGTCGAGCAGGTTCACCTCGTCCACGTACAGGATGCCCCGATTGGCGGCGGCCAGAACGCCGGGGTCAAAGTGGCGTTCGCCCTGTTTGATCGCCTTCTCGATGTCGAGCGTGCCGACTACACGATCTTCGGTGGCGCTCACCGGCAAATCGACCACACGAGTTTGCCGCATGGCAACCGGCAGGGTTTCGCCAGCGGCCACGCGCTCGCGGCATTCGTCACAGTATTGATCGGGGCGGCGCGGGTCGCAGCTAAAGCGGCAATCCGCCACCACCTCGATCTCGGGAAGTAGGGCTGCCAGCGCGCGGGCGGCAGTGGATTTCGCTGTTCCGCGCTCGCCACGCACCAGAACGCCGCCAATACTCGGATTCACGGCATTCAGAATGAGCGCCCGCTTCATACGCTCCTGTCCAACGATAGCGGTAAATGGATAAACGGATCGTCTTGGCATCGAGCAACCTGTTCCACGAAAAGGACAACAGGCTGATTATACCCCTTTTGGTGGGAAAGTTGGACGAGAATTTGAAGGAATCGCACAACCTGGCATCGGAACGGTACTGGTGCACCACCGCCAATGTTGCGCGTGCCCTGCCTGTCCCGGCGGCGGTATAATACGCGGCGCAACAGTCCAGTGAACCTGAGTGGAAGGCATCAACCGAGGAGCCAGTGAAACGACTCACGCCGGGTATGGTTGCCGCCGTTCTGATCGCCTTTTTTACGTTGGCGGCGGCGGCGGTCATCAGCGACACTGTTTTTGAACGTCTGCCGCATCTCGAAGATGAATTTGCCTATCTGTACCAGGCCAAGATTTTTGCGGGTGGACATGCCTGGGTCGTGCGCAACGAACCGGTCAAGTATTTCTGGCAGCCGTTTGTCATTCAGCCCGAAACGTCTGCCGATGGCGTTCAGAAGCGTTTTGGCAAATACACGCCGGGTTGGCCGCTGCTGCTGTCCATCGGGGTTATCCTGGGGCAGCCCTGGGTCGTCAACGGCTTCCTGGCAATGCTCACAGTAGCACTTGTGTACCGGATGGGCCGCGAGATTTTCAGCGAGCCGGTGGGCCTCGTCTCGGCACTGCTGCTGGCGATCAGCCCGATGGCTTTGCTGCTCAATGCCACGTTGATGAGCCACGTCTCGGCCATGTTCATGGCAGCCGTGTTCGTCTATGCGTACTGGCGGGTGACGCGCAACGGCAGACGGCGTTTCGCCTGGGCCATTGCTGCTGGTCTGGCACTCGGCTGGATCATCTCGACGCGCCCCCTGACGGCGGTTGCCATCGCCGCGCCCGTCGCCTTGCACGCCGTGTCCCGTGTGCTTGACACCGTATTCGAGAAGAACCTGCGCAGCAAATTGTGGGCGACGCTGGCCCCGCTGATCGTGCTGGCCGTTTTCGTGCTGCCAACTGGCGCGCTGTGGCCTGTCTTCAACCAGATTTGGACGGGCGATTACCGTACCAATGTGTACACACTCCTGTGGCCGTATGACGTAGTGGGCTTCGGCCCCGGTCATGGCCTGATGGAAGGCGGTCACACCCTCGAGTATGGCTGGCGCAACGCCCGTACCGATCTGGTGGTTTACCAGCGCGACCTGTTCGGCTTCACCCTTAACCCAGGTATTGCGCAATATCTGGCTGTAAATCTGTTTGGCCTGACGTCCAGCACAAATGACATTGCAAAAACGCTGAACGAAAACGTGATATGGGGCATGATCGCTGGTCTGAGCTGGATTCCGGTGGCCGTCGGGCTGGTGGCGGGGCGCAAGCGCGAATGGATCTGGCTGTTTTTTGAGTTGTTCGTCGCCATCGTCCTGGCTCAGTTGACCTACTGGATCGGCTCTGTCGTATATGGGACAGCAGCCTACAGCCTGCGCTACTACTATGAGGCAACGTTTGGGGTGTGTATCGTGGCCGGGTACGGCGTGGTGGCCCTGGCGCGCTGGCTGGCCGGTCATAAACAGCCGATCAGCCCGGTGGTGAGCGTGGCGCGCCTGCCCGCTGCTGCGGCGCAAAGTGCCATCCCGATTGACTACCTTAACGGCCTGCGGAGCGGGCCTGCCCCTGTGTGGGCCACCACCTTTGTAGATCGGCTCAGGCTGGCATGGCGAAAACTATGGCCGGGTTACATCCTGCTGCTCGTCGCCTGTGCCGCCAGCCTGGCCGGGTATACACCGGCCCGCTTCAAAGAGCCTTTGTCGGGCTGGCCGAACGGTCTGTTCCGCTACAACGAGGTCGGACGGCAGCAGATCGAACAGATCGAGGCCATGCGCGCCAAATATGGCAAGCCCGGCCAGCCAGTGCTGATCATCGTGCTGCGCAATCCAAACCCGGCCATTGAGGACAACTGGCGTGACTACGGCGCGGCGATGGCCCTCACCAGCCCGTACCTGGATAGCGACATCATCGTCGTCCGGGTCTTTGAAAAAGAAGATGCGCCGGAAATGATCCAACGCTTTCCGGGCCGACTGGTGTTATATCAGATCGGGCCGTATTTGTACCCGACAGTGGACGACGCGATTGCTGGCGCAACCCAGAAGGCGCAGGTCGATAACACGGCGGCTCAGTGAGGGCAGGCTCCAGCAGCGCAAAGCAGGAGGGTCGTGATCATGACCGCGATTCCGTTGAGGCGGGAAGCCCCACGGACAACGTGTATTCTTGAACTCTATAATACCGATTACGCACTCAACCCCTATAGTGATCGCCTCACCTCGCAGGGCTACGAGGTCGTTCAGGCCCGGACTTATGAAGAGGCGCTCAAGCTCGCGCGCGAATGTGATCCCGTCCTGATCCTGGTTCACGACGACCCGGCAGCCAACGTCGATGCGGTGCGCTGGCTGGAAATGCAGCACACGGCGCGGGAAAGCTGGCTGGCGATGACCCCGCTGATGATCCTGGCCGACGCCGCGCGTGTGCCTGAGTTGCGTATCCACGAACTGCCGGATCGCGTGATCGTGCTGCAAAGCCGGGCCGACACGCTCAACCAGCTTAACCGCACCGTCAAGCGCCTGCTCCGGCTGTGGCAGTTGGAGTGAGCCGCGTCTCTACCAGAGTTCCACGCAACTTTCCCCCTCTGCGGGCGTAATGATTCATGTGAGGCAGGCACCAGAGGGCGACCAGTCCTCTGCGCCTGCTATACTCTATAACAGGTGGGTGCAACCCCGAGGGAACCAGAAACACAATATGCGTATCATCGTCCACACCGGGAAAGGTGGCGTAGGCAAAACCAGCATCTCGGCGGCAACGGCGCTCCGGTGCAGCGAGATGGGCCTGCGCACGATTGTGATCAGCACCGACACGGCCCACAGCCTGGGCGACTCGCTCGACGTGGAGATCGGGCCGGAACCGACTGAAATCAGAGATAACCTGTGGGCGCAAGAAGTCGATGCCCGCTATTCGATGGATAAGTATTGGGGAGCCTTCCAGCGCTACATGGTGGCGCTCTTTACGCAGCGCGGCGTCAAGGACATCGTTGCAGAGGAAGTGACGATCCTGCCGGGGCTGGAAGAGGGTGCGCACCTGCTGTGGATCAACAAGTACATCCACGAAGGCCAGTACGACGTGCTGATCGTGGACGCCGCGCCGACTGCCGAAACGCTGCGCCTGCTCAGTCTGCCGGACGTGACGCGCTGGTGGTTCGAGCGTGTGCTGACCCTGACCAGGGGCGCGGCTAAGTTCCTGCGCCCGATTGCGCGGCCTCTGATCGGCGCAGACCTGCCCGACAAACAGGCTTTTGATACCGTCGAGTCGCTGTTCAAGACGCTGGATGACGTCCGGCTGCTGCTGACCGATCCGGCGGTCAGCAGCTTGCGGTTGGTCATCAACCCCGAAAAGATGGTTATCAAGGAGACGCAGCGCACCTACACGTACCTGAACCTGTACGGCTATGCGACGGACGCCGTGCTGTGCAACCGTATCCTGCCCGACTCGATCACCGACCCGTACTTCGCGCAGTGGAAAGACCTGCAAAGGCAAAACATCGCGCTCATCCAGGAGGCGTTTGGCGAACTGCCGCTGCTGCGCGCCCCGATGTTTGACCGCGACGTAAACGGCCTGGATACGCTGCGGCGACTGGGCGATGCGCTGTACGGCGACATGGATCCTTCCAAAGTCATGTTCCAGGGCAGCACGCACCAGATCACGCCGGATAAGCAGGGCGGCTACCGGCTGCGTGTGCCGCTGCCTTTCGCGGAAAAGGAAGACCTTGACCTGTACCGCTCGGCGGATGAGTTGACGCTGCGTGTTGGGCCGTACCGCAGAAACATCGTGCTGCCTTACGCGCTGTGGAGTCTGGAAATTGGCGATGCAAAATTTGAAGAATCCGCGCTCAACATCCACTTCGTCGCCAAACACTGATCGGACAAACCCGGACGGCAGGGTGCTGTTTGGCGTTCCGCTGGGGCCGATGCCGGAGGAACAACCGCAACCAGCCCAGGCCGACAACCAGCCGCGTCCGACAGCACCCGACGTGGCGCACCGCCGCTTTCGATTCCGGGGCAATCGTTACCGCCGGATCGTGTTCTTCTTCGGCCTGCTGTTCGCTCGGATCATCGTCTGGGAGGTGGTGATCCGCCGCCTGGCCGGGGAGCGCTTCGTGGCGCGCGGGCGCTCGCAGCGCCTCCGGCACTACTCCCGGCAGTTCCGCAAACTGGCGACGGACATGGGCGGCGTGATGATCAAGCTGGGCCAGTTTGTATCCAGCCGCGTGGACGTGCTACCGCCGGAGATCACGGACGAACTGGCCGGGCTGCAAGACCAGGTTCCGGTTGTCCCCTTCGATTACATTAAGGCGACGATTGAGCGTGAGCTTGGCCCCATCGACGAGCGCTTCGCCTGGCTGAACCCGGAGCCGGTAGCGGCGGCCTCGTTTGGGCAGGTTCACCGGGCGCAGCTTCCGAATGGGGATCGAGTCGCCGTCAAGGTGCAGCGGCCCAACATCAACGACATCGTGCACACCGACCTTTCCGCATTGAGCGTGGTGGCGCGGCTCGCTATGCACTACGGCCCCATCCGCCGTCGGGCCAATGTTCCTGAACTGCTCGAAGAATTCAGCCGCGTACTGTGGGAAGAACTGGATTACCTGGCCGAAGCCGATCACGCGCTCACTTTTGCCTCCATGTTCGCGTCCGACCCGGGCATCTACGTGCCCTCAGTTTACCTCCCCTATTCGACACACCTGGTCCTGACGCTGGAAGACGTGACCAGCATCAAGCTCAACGACTACAGCGCCATTGAGCGGGCCGGGGTGGATCGCAAGGAAGTGGCGACGCGCCTGCTGGACTGCTACCTGCGCCAGATTTTCGACTATCGCTTTTTCCACGCCGATCCGCATCCCGGCAACATTTTTGTCTATCCGCTGCCGGAACAGCCCAGGGTGGAGGTCGGCAGCAACGGCCACAGTGATGGACAGAGTCACCGCAACGGACAGCCTGCTCAGACCGGGAAGCGCCCGTTTTACCTGATCTTCATCGACTTTGGGATGGTAGGTCGCCTGACGCCGCGCCTGCAAGAGGGGCTGCGCGAGACATTGATCGCGGTGGCAACCCAGGATGCCAAAGGGCTGGTCGCCAGCTATAAGAAGCTCGGCGTGCTGCTGCCCAGCGCCAACGTCGAGCGGGTGGAGGAGGCAACCCGCGCCGTCTTCAGCAAGGTCTGGGGCCTGAATATGTCCCAGATGGCGAACATGCCCTTCGAGGAAATGGCCGACGTTGCCAAAGAATTCAGCGACCTGCTGCTTTCAATGCCCTTCCAGATGCCACAGGATTTTATCTACCTGAGCCGCGCCGTCGGTATCCTGAGCGGGATGTGCACCGGGCTTGATCCAGAGTTTGACCCCTGGCGCGAAATGCAGCCCTTCACCCAGAAACTCCTGAGCCAGAGCAGCGAACGAACCCAGGCGGCGCTGCACGGGCCAGGACGCGCGACAGTTGAGGTCGGGCTCAAGGTGCTGCGCGACTATCTGGCGCGGGCCTACAAGCTGCCTGCCCTGGCTGAAACCGTCCTGATGCGGGCCGACAGCGGCGCGCTCGAAGTCAGGATGGCCCCCAACGAACAGTTGCAGCGCCAGCTTAACCGAATTGAAACCGCCACCGGTCAAATTGTGCTGGGCATTGTCTTTGCCACGCTGGTGCTGGCAAGCACACTGCTATATGTAAACCACGAGCAGAGCCTGGGCATCGCCGGGTATGGCCTCTCGGCCATCGTCTTCCTGATGATTCTGCTGCGCGGGCGGGGCTGATGCCCGGGCCACTGCGGTTGTCCACAATAGCTCATCGCACCTTCAAACTTTCTTACCGCTCTCCAACTGACGGGACATACCAATCGGGTGTAAACTCCACGAAGTGCTGTTTCACGGTGCATTGCACGTCTGTGCAAAACCGATCTGAAAAATGTGGGTTGAGCGGGGCGGACACGGTCTATCATGGCGGAACTAAACCGGCACAAGCGGCAGGTCCTCCGGCAAATCCAGGAACACTTCAACACCACGCGCAAGCGCCGGGGGGTGCTGTTTGAGCAGGCCAGCACGGTAGACGTTTACCACCACCCGCGTGATACGGCAGCGCTCTACAACTACATCACACCCCGGCGTGGTGTAGCCTGGGTGCCGGGGAAGGATGTCAAGTTCGGCCTGGATCGGCTGGCCGAACTGGAACGTATTCCGCGCCTCGAACTGGTCAAGGGCCTGTTTCCACCGGCCTTCCACGCCCAGATGGAAAAATTGGGCCTGGAAGTTGAGTCAGACTACCCGTTGCTGACTTATGGCATCGTCCCCAACTGTGACCAGACGCCGCCGGACGTTCGCCCTGTACCGCCTGCCTCGCGTGATCTGGCTGTGTACGGTGTGGCCGACCAGAACGGCGTCGCGCGCTGGATCAGCCTGAACCTGGAAGGGCAGCAGCCCGACGCTGCCGAAGTGCGCAAAGTCTGGGATAATGTCCTGCGCGGCCACGAAATGTACTTTCTGGTCAGCCACGAACTGACGCTGGCGGGTGGGGCCAGCGTGATTCTCAATCCGCCCGTTGCACAAATCCAGTGCGCCGATACGCTCATGCCTTACCGTCGCCGTGGTGTGGCCTCGGCGGCGATCCGTATGGCGCTGCAATTCGCGCAGGCCAAAGACTGTTCGCTGATCTTCATGGTCGGGACGAGCAGCGCAGCGACCCACCTGTACCGCCGTCTGGGGTTCGTCGATCTGGATAACGTGATCACCTATTGCAGACCGCCGGCGGCAGAACATGATAACAGCCACCAACTGGAGAGCGATCCCCTTCATGCCCGAAATGTGGCACAGCCTGTACCTCCGCGCCGATGACCCGCCCGCTATCGCCGCTGCGCTGCTCGGCGCGCTGCGCCAGCACGGCTACCAGCGCTATGACCCCTTCGCAGGTGGCACAGGCACACCCCCCGGATTGAAGACTTTCGTCAGGCACTTCATCGCACCAGCCGTCGATGGCTGGGTGCGCATCCTGGGCGAACCCGATTTGCAGACGGTGATTGACCTCAGCAAAGGGCGCGTGGTGCTGCACGCTTGGCTGACTGATGCCGATGGCGGGCTGGCGCTGTACCGGGATGGACAGGCCAGCGACGAAGCGTTGGCGACCTTATTGCGACCCGGCAAGACTGCTGACGACCTGCGGCATGTCCTGGCAGGTCATGTAGCGGTGGCTGTCGATCCATTGAGCAACGCCTGGCCTGCCGAAATACGGCAGTTGGCTCGCGAACACAACGTCAACCCGGAACAGGCCAACCCGATGATCGAGCGCATTACGTCCCGACTTCTCGGCAAGCTGGATCGGGCGTCGGGCGGCGAAGCCAGCGAGATGCAGGCCAGGGCCAGCGCCCTGGCGACAGGCGCGAATCGCCCCAACTGGAACAACACGTCGGGCCAGCGGTTAAAGGCGCTGGCCGCGGTGCTCGACCTGCCCTCCAACTGGCGGGAGCCGGATTTCGAGACGGTCAGGGCGGCGTATCAGGCAGCGCGTTACCTGCGGAAAAGTCCGAATGCCCGGCTCATGCCCGACGAGCAGGAAGCCCTCAAGGCGCTGCCCGACGCGATCCGGTACGAGGCAGTGTACGCGGGGAAGTAGCGGGCCGCTCTTGCTTGCGCGCTATTGAGGGCAATTCGAGGGCAATTCGACGGCCTGCCCTGCGATCACCGCCCGCTCAAATCACAGATTAGCCCCTTTTTCCAGCTCTGGCATCAGCACCACGCTTTCCTGCTCATGCGGATCAGTCCGCGCCAGGATCGCGGTGCAGGGGTCAGTCTGGCTCGCGTTAACCGGCAGATGCGGCGTGCCGGCGGGGATGTACAAAAACTCGCCCGCGCGAACCGTCAATCGCTCACTCAAGTTCTCGCCATACCACATCTCGGCTTCACCGGAAAGCACATAGATCGCCGTTTCGTGCTGCTCGTGGCGGTGTGCCCTGGCCTTGCCGCCGGGGGGAATTGTCAGCAAATGCATACACAGACCCCTGGCTCCCACGCTTTCGGCGGAGATGCCAGCAAAGTAGTCCAGGTCTTGCTTGCCGTGATAGGTGCTGGTGGGACGAATCACTTTGCAGGTCGGCGCGGTTGGGCTTGACATCACGCTACTCCGTTACGACTATACGCATGGGCCGTATTTTCGTCGGTTTCCGACCAGCGCGCAACACGCCCCACACCCCTGTTACAGGTAGTCGAGGAACGACGGATCGCGTTGAAAGTCGCTGTCGAAGGGCGACCTGTGCTGCCTTTCCGGCGGCTGCCCGGTAAAGGGCAAGATCATCAATAATCCGGCGATGAAACCGCCAATGTGTGCCCAGAAGGCAATGCCGCCCGAGCTTACAGCGATGGGACTCAGCGAAGCAATGCCATACAGCAACTGCTGGATAAACCACCAGCCGATCAGCAGAAAAGCGGGCACAGTAATCGGCAGCGGGATGATGAAGATCGGCACAAGCACCGTGATCCAGCGCAGCGGATAGAGCACGAGATACGCACCCAGCACGCCAGCAATTGCGCCGCTGGCCCCGACGTTCGGTTCAGTCATTGCCCCGAACATGGGTGAGATCGCCAGGACCTGAACCAGACCGGCGATGACGCCTGCCGCCAGGTAAAAGAACGGAAACAGCAGCGAACCGATTCGTTCTTCCACAGCAGGGCCAAAGACCATCAGGAACAGCATATTGCCGACGATGTGCAGCCAGCCCCCATGAATAAACTGTGAAGTGATCAGGGTCAGAAAGGCGTGCGAAGCGCCGCGTGCCAGCGGGTGGCTTGCCGCAAACAGCACATCGCGGGGGATCAGGGCCCAGTTCAGAATAAACCGATCCAGCTCTCGATGAGTCAACTGAAGTTCGTACAGGAATACCAACACGTTTATTCCGATCAAAATCCAGGTCATGATCGGGAATTTCCGTGTGGGTCGGGAATCACTGAAAGGATACATCTGCTTCCATCCTTAACCAGTTTCCAGACATACAAACATTGCTATTTTGTCCTCACCCTTAGAGCGTAGCACCGGCTCATTAGTGCTGTATCAACGATGTGCAAATATTTTGTAAAAAGGCCGAGGGTGAGGGTCAATGGGCTTCAACGTGGTTCTGCGCGGCCAACCGCACGATCAGGCCCCACCTGGCCGAAAGTATGGTGCGTGGCCGTCCCGGATGCGCTACGCTATCCTCAGTCGTGGTGTATGACGGCATCAGGGGTATAGGGGATGAAGAACGAGAAGGCTTTAGCATGGCTGGCAGGGGAAGCGGCCCGATCCGATAGAGCGGCTGCCTCGGACGCTGTGGATACGTCGGAGCGTGACGAGGAATTGCTGGATGCCTATTCGCGGGCAGTCGTGAGCGTCGTCGAGAACGTCGGCCCGGCAGTCGTCAGCATTCAGGTTAAGAATCGGCAATCCAGGGGGACTGGCGAGGGGGCCGGTTCAGGTGTCATTATCACACCCGACGGCTTCGTGCTGACCAACAACCACGTCGTCGAGCACAGCCAGGAGTTGAAAGTCAACCTGACCGACGGCAATACCCTTCCAGCACAGATCGTGGGCACGGACCCGGCCACCGACCTGGCCCTGGTACGGGTTGACGCCCCACGCCTGCCAATGGCCCATCTGGGCGATTCGGCAGCGCTGCGGGTCGGTCAACTGGCGATTGCCATCGGCAATCCACTGGGCTTTCAGAACACGGTTTCGACGGGCGTCATCTCGGCGCTGGGCCGCTCGCTGCGCAGCCAGTCGGGACGCCTGATCGAGAACGTGATCCAGACCGACGTGGCGCTTAACCCTGGCAATTCGGGTGGGCCACTGGTTGACAGCCGGGGCCGGGTGATTGGCATCAATACGGCCATGATCTATATGGCGCAGGGCATCAGCTTCGCCATCCCGATCAATACGGCGCGCTGGGTCATCAGCGAACTGCTGATGCACGGCAAGGTGCGGCGCTCCTACCTCGGCTTGGCCGGGCAGGTCCGCCCCCTCAATCAGCGCGCGCAGCGCTATCTTGAACTCCCTTCACCCTCGACAGTGGAGGTGGTGGCCGTGGAGGATAAAGGTCCGGCTTACCGGGCGGGATTGCGGGAAGGTGACCTGCTGATCGCCCTGGACGGCAAGCCTATCTCGACAGTGGACGATGTGCACCGCTACCTGGCGGGACACCCGGCTGGCTCGACCCTCAAACTGACTATCCTGCGCAATCGGGAGCGCCGCGAACTGCTCGTCACAACAGGGGAAGCGTAAGCCGGAGTAGCATCTCATCACGCGCACTCAGGCAGGCCTTGGGGGAGCGTCCGCGCTGGCTGTCGGAGCCGGCGCTCCCCGAGGGCATACCATGATAATGAGGCGAAAGTGATCACTCTGTCAGCTCAAGCAGACAGCTTCATAGAAGAAGATTCTGCTTTTAAGCAACAGCTTCTCAGGCTACGCATGAGCGACTGCGCTACGTTGACGCCTGAAGGCCCGAACGGAACGTCG
>JAJPHV010000001.1 GCA_021325095.1 Chloroflexota bacterium
CGCTGGACGAATTTGCTCAAACCGGGCAAGCCAGTCTGCTTAACGGCAAGCTACTACCTTTAGAAGTGAGTATTGGGACTTACCCCTGGCTTCCGCAACAGATTGATCTTCAAGGTAGCCCACAAGCTTAGGAACCAGTTCAGACCACCGCCTTGCTTTTCAGAGTCGCGTGAAAAAACTTATTTCTGAAACGATTTTGATGGATGTTTTGGGTTGATAACATACAGTCTATTCAAAAGGAACGTATGACGGCAAAGAAGGAACCCCCGCTTTCTCCTGAAGCTCATTACCACAGGCAGATCACGGATTTGGTCAAGCGGTATATACGGCAGCATCCCGGCGAGAGGGAGCGACTATCTGACTTGAAGGGATTGCTTCGGAAGCATCAAATTCTTACGAACCGGAAAAATTATGATGGACACCTGACAGCAAGTGCTGTCGTCGTGGATATGTCGCATCGAATATTGCTTATTTATCACAAGGCGTTAGACAAGTGGCTCCAGCCTGGGGGACACATTGACGGATTAGAAACTCCGCTGGCAGCGGCAAGCAGAGAAATTGAAGAAGAGACAAAGCTCACTCAAGTGCAATTGCACCCGGCATTGCTTACTCAAAACCTGCCTTTCGATATTGACACGCATCTCATTCCAGCCAACGAAGCAAAACAAGAGGCGGCGCACCCGCACCACGATTTCCGGTATGTGTTTTTGGCAGCACAGGGAAATGTGGAGCTAGATGTGACAGAAGTAACCCAATACGACTGGGCAACGCTGGATGAAGCACGCCAGCGATTGTCTGGTTTTCCCTGGGATAAGGTGGAGGCATTGATACAGCCGATGAAGTAACAACGTGACACTTTGAACGATAAATGTCGCAATATGTGAACGCTATTTGTCGTAGTGAGCAATACCCATCAACACACCTCATGGGTTTGCATTTGCAAAGAAAACGAACCTTATTTCCCCTCACAGACCGCAAAAGAACTGGTTGACTACCGCCGCCGAAAGTGAGTGAATACGTGCAGCAAGATGCCTTTTTCTTGCAGAGACGGGAATTCTATGTTCACTGTGGGTTATATTCGGGTCAGCACCGACGAGCAAGACCTTAGCAAACAAAAACACTTACTGCTAGAGTATGCACAGCAGCAACGGCTCATCATTGACCAGTTCATTGAAGCCGAAGTGTCCTCACGCAAAACCCCACAAGAACGCCGCATCATTGAATTGCAGGACTTGCTTGAAACTGGCGATCACTTAATAGTTGCCGAGCTTTCCCGGCTTGGACGGAATATGCTCGAAACGCTTAATATCATTAATGTGTTGAGCGAGCGAGGGATAAAGATCACTTTTGTTCGACAGCCGGAGTTATCTACTAGCGGGGGACATGGGAAACTACTCTTGGCAATCTATAGCTATTTTGCCGAGGCTGAACGCGACTACATTTCCATGCGAACCAAACAAGGACTAGCCGCAGCTAGAGCCAGTGGGAAGCTGTTGGGGAGACCGAAGGGGAGTCGGAATAAGCGAGGGTCGCTTTTAACCCCTTTTGCAAACCAGATACGAGAATATCGCCGTTTAGGATTATCAGTGGGGTCGATCCAAAAACTCATTAACCCATTGCTTGAAAAACCAGCCACCTACAACACGTTCAAATATTTTATGCAACATGAACCACAGGACAGCCGTAACCAGTGAAATCCGTTTCTGTTGTTACCTATCGGAGCTTAAATTTATTCTAGATCCTTCCTAATTGCCCCATGAATCGTGTACTCAGTCAAAGGAAACAGTGCCTTGTAATCACTTAACACGCGATCTTTCATACCATTCCATTCAATCTTGTCTGCTGTTTCTCGCTCCATGATGAACTTTACCGCTGTTGTGGTCTCGGTTTTACCATACTGATCAGTAAAATCTTGTTCTGCAAATGTAGCGACCCTAACAATCTGTGGATGGGCAAATAGTCGTCTAAAAAGCTCTAAACTACTGGCCGCTGATGTATTGATAACATCTTCATTGTCCCAAGCATCGAAAGTGTAAAAAATACTCACCGCATACGTGTCGGGCAAATCTTCTGATTCTTTATATTGCTTAATCACCTCAACTTTAGAAATATCATCAAGTTCGATTCTATACCCACTCTCACGCACCCTTTCGATTTCGGCTCTGATCGTCTCTTCTGTTACTTGTCCTGAAGCAAACGAAATTTGATTAGCCTGTTCGATGTTTGTTTTGGGTTGAGTATCAGAGGATGGCAAAGCCCAGACAAAAGCCAATAATAAAATCACGCTAACAACGACTTTGGCCCATGTGGGTACTACAAATTTTAACTTTCCAAAGAGGTACTTTTCCGAAAGTGGAGTTATGAATAAACCTAACGCAAATAAGAGTAGCGCGGGAAGCAATTCCATAGTAATTATTGAAAGAGTGCCAATGACCAGTAGAAAACCTCCAATTATCCAACGAATAACGGGGATTATTTTGTTTGTTGATTGATTTGTTTCTGTCACACCTACCTTGTTTATATAGTGATAATTTCGCGAATTATACAGTAATACTATACAAGCACTTAGCAATCTGCATCAACAGTGTGAACAAATAGCTAAATACAAAAAATTTGTGGTTTGCTTCCTAAAAATATGATCAACAAGTCATCATATTCGGTATAGTAAACACGGAGAAGGCTTTAATGTCTGAATCCTTATTGTGGGATAAGCAAAATAACCAATACATTGTTGATCTGAGAGACAGCGATGGTTATATTGAGGCTTTAGTTATTTGGAAGCGAACTATTGTGGGGCGGATTCAGTGTATCGTCGAGCCTTCCAAGACATTGTTCATTGGCAATATCGAGATATTTGAAAACCCCATTTTGCCTCGCAATGGTTTGTTTTCACTCCGCCCCTTTCAAAGACCCAAACGAAACTTTCGGCAACTAGGCTTAGGATCAGCCATGCTTGAATACATCATTGCTCTTGCCACTCGGCAAGGTATGGTTGGTATTCGCGGTGAAGTCACAACGGATGATGCCCTAAAAACACCCTATCTCATCGAATGGTATCGTCAGCACGGATTTAGCATAGATGAGTCGGATAAGACCGCACAAGGTAAAAAGGCGACTATTTACCGAGGACTTTAGGTTACTTTTAAGCGCGTCACATCAAGCATTTTCTACAGTATTTAAGCTTTTACTTAAGGTTTATTTCACGAAGGCTCCGCTCTCCCTTTTGCTAGACACCCCTTACTCAACATGCTAGTGTGTTTCTCTCATCTATTTGAACCCATAGGAGAGAGTGCAACGCTTACTAGAAGTAGAACGAGTTCATCCAGTTTTATCCCTTGATTGGGATGTACCCTCTCAGAACCGACAAGTTTCCGAAGCCAGCAATCCCACCACCGAAACTGCGCTACATCTCCCCGAAGAAACAAATTGTACTCAACATGAGCCGAAATACTCGACTGGATTCGGTGAATTTACTTTCGCAGAACTCTACCATGCAACCAGCCGGATCGTAGGCTTTGCTCTGCGGAATCAGATGGGAATGAGCAACCCAGAAGATATAGATGACTGTATGCAGTCTGGGTATCTCAAGGTCTGGGAGCAACTTCAAAAGCAGCCTGACTTGTTCGCGGGGAAGCCGAAAAAGTATGTTGTCCAGGCAGTTGTGTTGCGCTCAAAAGCGCAGCGATATGCCCACATCAGGCACTATCGCAAAATCGTGTATGACGCGGATGCTCATGCCAGCCAAAACGCTGGCGATCTGACCATTTCCCAAGTCGAGACATGGATTGATCTGGCTCAATCCATCCAACGGGTAGCCGAGTACACCGCTGAACTGGTTAACCCAATTTACTTGTTAGCCCTCTACACGCTGATAACAGACGTAAAAACCCAAGATGTTGCTCAAACCGCCCGACACGGCTTAAGTACGCTCACCGCCGCCAAACGTCGGATACGAGCGACATTAGCAAAAGAACTGCCAAATTATGGAAGCGCAGCGAATGGGGTAGAGCCGCTTACCCTCCCGAAAGTTCGATCATTCCAATCGGCTCACCTTCACAAGCAGCTTATCACTCCGGTCTTGCTCGATGATAGAACGCCGTATCCAAGCGTTGTTAAACCGCGTACTGATGTATCGCTCCGCCGCTTTCCGCTACCATCCTCTCAAGAAATTCTAGCGCCTGTCACGCTAACACCAGAGGTTACATACGAAACCCGCTGGCGAGGGGAAGCTACCCTTGAAGAACTGCTCTCCGATCCGCAGGTACGAAAAGTCGCCTTTGCCAAAATGCGGTCACTCGGTTATACCGACGAGGACGCTCAGGATTGTTTTCAACTTGGCACGATAAAGCTCTGGCAAACCCTCCAACAGCAACCTTGCCTTTTATTAGACAAAGGCGCGGCATGGGTTGGGGTCTGGATTGCTCAGGCGGGCAGCATACGGTCACTCTGGAAGCATAAAGCCCGTTCTGTACCGCTGACCGACCCAGAGGTATACGGAAACCGTCGCCTGGAACGATGGGCGTCCTGGGCAACCCGTGTCGATCAACGGATTGACTTCGCGCTGCTGATGAACGCACTGGCGCAGCGGTATGACGGTGATCCCCTAAAATTATTTGCTCTGTATTCTTTGACTACCTCAGTCAAAATGAAGGATGTACAGGCCACCGCTCATGCCCACAAAAATCAGCTTATTGAAGCCCGAAATGAAGTCAAATATGACATACGCGAATTTCTGGAACTGGATGAAGATACCAGCCCATCCGATGAATACTGGACAGACCAACTGCAACAAGGACACAACCTCGAATGCGTAGCACGGGTAGCCGAGCGAGTTATGGATAACCAGCGGCTTCTCTTGGCACTCTATATTGTTACCACGTCAGCGACGCGGAAAGATGTCACCGAACTTTTTAACATCCCCCTCACCAAGTTCCGCCGGGAAATTGCCAAGATAAAGAGTATGTTGGCGGAGGAGTGTCGCAAGGCGAAACGCTTGTAACTTGATTTCCCCGATTGACGCTCAGTGCTAGTTGCAAAACACGTATTCGTATGCTGTAATATGTGCATGAATACGACCACTTCTATTCGTACCACGATCACACTTCCCCCGGCTCTCTTTCAACGCCTCAGAGACTTTGCTGCCCAAAAAGGCAAAACAATGTCTCAGGTCGTTGAAGATGGTGTTAAACGGGTCATTCAAAAAGACCAGGAAATTCACCTTCGCCAGATGTACACAACGCTGAAAGAACTTGATGGCGCGGGCGGCAAAGGAATCACCGATGCTTCTACCACCATCAATGATGTGCTTTACGGCGACAATGGGGCCTGGAAAGGAAGTGATGAGTGAATATCAGGTGCTTGTCGATAGCGATGCGTTTGTAGGCCGCTTTTTTACCGATGATTCTCATCACCATCACTCGTTAGCACTCTTTGAGAAGTTTGAACGGGCAAGTGTATTGCTGACTACCACAAGCGCTGTTATTGGCGAAACCGCAACGGTTTTGAGCCATCGAAGAGGGCAAGAACTTGCCCTTCGTTTCCTTGATGTTATTAAACGTAGTCAAATGTCCA
Source organism: Chloroflexota bacterium (assembly GCA_021325095.1). Taxonomy (GTDB): domain Bacteria; phylum Chloroflexota; class Anaerolineae; order Aggregatilineales; family UBA2796; genus JAJPHV01. The sequence goes on from JAJPHV010000001.1 coordinate 5,572, forward strand.
TTATTCATATTGATGAACGGTTACATCAAAAGGCGATAGCGCTATTCACAGAGCAAAGAGAGCGGGGAACAAGTTATACTGACTGCGCGAATGTCGCTGTAATGCAGCAGTTTTCTATCCCCCTGATTCTCAGTTTCGATCAGGTGTATCCCAAAAAATTCAAGCTACAGGCGGCTGCATAGAATCACGGTGTTGGAGTTGCCAAAGTTTGAGTAGGAATTGGAGTAATGCTTGTTAAGCCAATGGATAAAGGCTCGGCATCGATAATTCCTTGAATGACATCATTCTTCACGACGGTAACGATGTTTGTAGCGGCATCTCTGACGATTACACCATCTGTAAGTTCAATCAACAGTTGTATTGGCATACTTTGTCGAGCACTTGAACTGTTGATTGAGAATCCCCAGATTGAATTCTGAGTAGGCTGATCTTCTCGAAATACGAGAATAACTGCCGCAGGCATTCCATCGCCTAACATTCGCGGACTTTGCGCGTAATAGTAGGTTCCATATACCAAGCCCATCAAAATCACTATAAGTGTGAGCAAAGCACCTGCTGAAAGTCGGTAGAGCGACCAGAGAAATCGAAGCCCAAGGCGCAGCCAATAGTAAATGGGCAGCCACCAACGCCGGAATCTATCCCACAAATCGTGAATGCGACTGCTTCGCTTTATCCAAAAGCGACTGATGGCATAAACGATGATTGCCCCTACACCAAGAAGCACCCCATATCCCAGACCCGGTAAGAGCAGATAGAGAATATACGCAAATGTTCCCAGAACTAGGTTTATGCCAGCCGCTAGATATTGTGGCAAGCTGATGTTGAACGTGAATAACTTTGAAAATGAGGCAAGGTAGCTATTGATGACAAAAAACCCCGCTACAGTGAGGAGAGCCGTGATATTGACCAGACTAAAAGTTTAGGAGCAAGTATCCGCCATATTTTCTTTACATCTAGGGAGGCACGCTCAGATTTCTCAGAACGGGTTTCAAGCGATGGGGTGTCAAGTGTATTTTGCGCCACTAGCAACTATTTCATCTTCTGCACTAAAGAACAGACCCATTTCCACAAACTCACAAACCATCCCTGAGAGGCAGTGGTTACTCGCTGCTCGGCACGAGCGTTTTCAGCGACAGCGTGACGACCTGTAACCTTAATGGGAGCAGCATCACCCATAGCTATATAGCTTGGGAATAAGCAGGTAGGCTTACACTCCTCAAGTTCGTCTTTGTCTAATGTTGAGGTGACAAAATGGTACATCTGTGCGCCGGGGTTGCTAAGTCCTGACGGCGCGACAATCAGCGACAGAAATTGAAGAACCTCAAACGAAGCAACACTTAAGCTGAACCCAAAGACATTTTCATTGTGTTTCAGTGAGTGTGTTTCTGGTAAGCCTGCAATGTAACTGGGATCATCCAAATACCCATCTCGCTCAACAGATACCAAACCGGGATCGTATTGTTCAAGACATTCCAAGCAAGGACGTGAAGGCATGACAGTATGCGCCCGCCAATCTGCATGGCGCAATTTAGTTGTTTTGGGATTCACCCGGATACGAATGCCGCCATCAATCACAGGGATCAGGTGGGCATAGGCAATAAAGTTCAATACAAATCGTGGCAAAGGGCGATCCACACAGCTAAATAGCACGTCGCAATCCAGTGCCGCTCGAAACCCCTCTTCCTCAACAATGCTCCACTCTAAGGGTTCAACGCTAAATTGACCCGCTGTTGCACTGTGACGGAGCGCGTCAGCAAGCACATCCACCTTTGGACGTTTTCGCAGAGCATCCTCTTTGGTAGCAAAGAGTAACCTGTCAAGGTTGAGCAACTCTACTCTGTCAAAATCAAGCAACCGAATATGCCCAACGCCCATTCGTGCCAAAGCCTCAGCTACAATGTTGCCCACACTGCCAGCGCCAACGACACCTACTGTCATATTCGCTAAATATGACTGAATTTCTACTCCCCAAGCTGAGATTGTTCGCTCAAGTTCAGGGCGAAATACAGGCAAACGAGCAAGGTCGGGATGAAGGGTAAATGCTAGCTTATCACCAATTACTCGGACGGAATCACACCACCGACATTCATAGGTACGTGGGGCTATTTTTTCCCAAAATCGAGCGCTCCATGCTTCATCCGTTCCAGCAGTCAAACCGACGAACGGCAATCCGGTTGCTGCTTTGACCGCAGCGGCATGTCCTTGTTCTGCAACAATGTCGTCGTGACTCATGCCCTGCCAACCACGAGCGGGGTGACTGTGCATAAACGCAAGCCCGGCTTTTGCTCTAATCGCTTCTCCCAGAGCGCGTTCAAAATACGCTGCTGTAAAACTGGCATTGCCGTGAACACGCCTCTCTTCATCCAGTGGAAGAATGAGACGTTGAACCAGTGCTGTTGTGCGGGTTTTGCCGCTACTTGAATACCAGAGGGCAAAGCATAAATCTTCCTGACCGCCCTCACGGAGCAAGTGATTTATGGCAGATTTGTGAACAGTGGATGGCAGCGCAACACTATAAATCATTGTGTCTCGAAAAGGTGACGGATGTGCGCCATGTAGGTACGAACGGTGCGATCAGTATTTGCCCATGATGGAAAGGGGCGGCTCCAATACTGCCAACCAGCGCCGAATTCCCGATTGTCGTGTATGCCTCCAGACGGGTGAGTGCCACTTCCGTTAATCGGTAATAAGTGGGGGGAAACATGCAGCCCTCCGGGTGGATTAGCGGGAAAGTCCTCCCCGACAACAAATCCCAACTTAATCTGTTGCCCAATGAACTTTCCCACCGGGATTGTGTACGGAAAGCACACGCGGTTATTTCCCAAATCTTCAGGGGAATATCCTAGTGCTTTGAGTTGGTCAATGAAGTCTTGCCGCGCCATGATACGCTTGACCTTTACGATACCGGAGTTTCACCCATGAACACGGATACAAACTTGGCATGTTGGTGCATATGGATCGGTTCGTTGGGTTTGTCCTTGTAGGACACCTGATGGTTGCCCCGAATTTCCACTAGATAGTGGGTCGCGGGATCAATACCCGCAATCTGAAGGATTTGCGTTGGCGTGAGGGTGTGTTCGTGTGTGGTGAACGGCTCATCGTCAACAGTGAACTTGAAGGTTACTCGTTCGGCTTGCATTCCACATTCTCCTTGCACATCCTATGCTGTTGCACAGGTAAGAAATTCCGTTGCACACATAATACATCAACTGTTTTTGTATTGCAAGTGCAACAGGGTGTATCATTGGTGAAAAACAGTCTTTCGGAGAGGAAGGTTATGGATAACGAAATCAATGTACAGGAACTAGCGACCCAACTCCGAGCTAAACGGGGTAAGCGTGGACTTCGGGAAGTCGCTCAAGAAATCGGAGAAGTGAGTGCATCAACGCTGTCTCGTATTGAAAAGGGGAAAATTCCCGACTTAGACACGTTTGTTCGGATATGTCGCTGGTTGGGTGTTCAAATGGAAACGTTTATAATAGGGAGTACATTAGACACAGAACACAAAAGTATGTCTGCTGAAATAGAGGATCCCCCAGGCCAGCAGACAATTACGGTTCATCTTCGTGCTGAACGGACACTCGATCCCAAGACGGCAAAGGCATTAGCGAAATTGATCCAATTAGCCTACGAAGCTATTGAACGTGACGAAATAGTAGGAGATGAAGAGTGAGGAATTACTTTGAGGCGCGGATTTAAGGCACATGCAGCACGGGAGGCGAACTCGCTACGAGCTGCCTTATCTATTTCAATGTCCATGCCTCTAACGGGCATTCAACTTTCAAAGCACTTAAATGTGAAGGTGAGTTCAGCCAATCAAATCACGCAAATACCCGACGAAATCAGACAGCAACTTTGGAAAGCCGACAACGAGAGTTGGTCAGCATTCACTATTTCGCATCCAACAAAAGGAAAATGCGTCTTTTACAACCCAACCCATTCTCGTGGTCGGCATGAGAGTAACGTCTTACATGAGATGTCACACCTGATTTGTGGTCATCCGCCGTCGAAATTTATTAGCTTTGAAAACTGTGATTTTTCGCTTCGGACATGCCACCCTGAACAAGAACAAGAGGCTGATTGGCTATGTGGTTGTTTGAAACTCCCACGCGAAAGCCTTCTATGGGCATTACACAAAGGCATGACAAATCAAGAAATCGCAGCCCACTTTGTAACGAGCCTCGACATGGTTCAATTCCGTCGTAATGTCACCGGAGTTGATAAACAACTCAACCGAGGAAGAAAAACAAGAAAGTAAAAATTACTCATCTCCAAAAGCCAGCTACGACTGAGTGACTATTTTTCTGTACTAAGCCCCTATGTTTTAACAGCGGGGGCTTTTTCGTGATGTGGATCCCGTTTCCTATCTTGCCCAAAGTCACATTAAAGAGATCAACCATTTTCTCCAATTGACGCCACATAAGTGTTGAGACAAAAATGTTTTTACACCACTTATATGTCACCCGAATCAATTATTTCCGCTTTCCTCTCAGCTATTGTCAAATCAGAGTTTCTCCAACAAGCACTCGCCAGTATTGTCGATAGGTGGCGCACATCTAAATTTAAGGGTGCTTATGATGTGCATACTTTTAACGCCACCTTTGAGCTTTTGGACAAAAAAGGGCATCGGGCAACCTACACCAAACGGGCAAAGGTGAGATTTTTGCAGAACCTCGTTTTTGCGATTCAAGATCAGGCTTGGGGAGACGGTAACATTTTTGCTGAGTACCACTGTACGCCCGGAGTTCCGGTTGACAGATACCAAGAGGGCTATCGTCAATACGTCGTTATCTCCCTTCGCCGGAACTACCAGAAGGGAGACGTGCAAGAGCTAGTTACTGAGCGCACTATCGAAGACGGCTTTCTCGGTACGAATGAGACATTCCAGATTCAAGTCGATTACCCGACGAAAGAGCTATCCACAACCATTATTTTCCCTAAAGGTAGATATCCAAAAAGCATAGCCATTGTCGAAAACAACCTAAAACTCTCGCATCAGCTAGGAAAAGACCACGAGACCCGTTTACCTGATGGGCGGGTTTCCTATACGTGGTGGGTCAAGAGACCACGCTTATTTGAGGGTTATATTTTCAAATGGGAGTGGTAACTTGCCTTACTCAAATGACATAGTGGACTACGGGCTTCCTGAAACGCCTTTAGCCGGTCAAAAATCCTGCTCTGCCTCTCCCTCAGTAGATTCCTGCTGTTTGCGACTCTGAACATAGCTTTTGTAGTCTGCCCAACTGTCAATCCTCATCCAGCCGAGGATCATATACAAGGTGAACACAATCGAAATCAGGATTGCCCACTTATAAAACACGAAGCCGGACAGGAAAATCACCATACCACCAGCCTGAAACAGGCGGACAATCCACTCATCACGGCGCGACATACACCCTTCCTCTCCCCTAACGACTTCTTTCAAATGAAAATGGTAATTGAAAAGGCAGCAGATATGGCTGCTGCCCCCACTAATACAGACGGTCACAAGGGTTACTAACCGCCGCCGCCGTGTTCGAGAGCCATCTCCCACGCTCCTTTCAGACTCAGACGGACGGGCGCACCAAACAATGGCATTTTTAGAATGAGCATCCATTGTCAAAGTACAATACACAGTTTACAGCCGATTTTGTAGAATTGCAATAGATTATGATACATATTCAGAATGAAGTCGTGGTGGATACAGCAGTCTTAGGTCAGCGTATCAGACAAGCCCGTGATAAAGCGGGCTTGTCACAAGAAGAATTTGCCAACGCAGTTGGTAAAGACCAACGAGCTATCTCAGAGTATGAGAGTGGGAAACGTAGGGTAGCTGCTACTGATCTAACCATATTCGCCCGTGTACTAGAAGTACCTGTCGTGTACTTCTACGAAGGCACACCCGGAGATAACCCCCTCGATCAGGTTATGCTGCAAGAGTTCCACCAACTCCCTACTGATGAAGCACGACACGCTGCCATTCAAGTTATTCGTGTCATTTCTAACCTATTCAAGAGCCATAGTTCTTGATGCTCTTCAGTGTTTCAATACGCCTATCTTATACTCTGTATCAACTGGTGGTTTTGGAACAAGTGTCCTATAATTATCAGACACAAACTTCATCTAGGTGGTACGTCCAGTGAGCGCAAGTCTAGAACTCAATATCGCGCCAATTGTTTTTAGCAAAGAGCGTGCCATAGTTGGCACACTGCCATATACCGACAGCGAAGCGTATAAGCAGTTACGCAACAAAAACTGGCGTACACATGCTTTCCGGTACGATAATGTCTCGGACACAATCTACAATATTCCTATTGTCTCTGGCGTTTCTCCGCTGGGAGAAAAGCGAGAAGTAGCTATCAATGAGCATCTGCTTCTCTTTGCCAGGGGTGTACAAAGAGCAATTTTGGTCTGGGTCGCCTCCAAAAATACGCGCATCCTTCAAGAATCCAAACAGCTTGTGTTTTGGGGGCAAACACAACAGGCGTTGTTACTCACACAGGCAGTTCAAAAAGTAGAGGAAACCTCTGTTGAAGGGCTAGAAGTCGCTGTTAAGTATGAAATTGATTGTCGTCTATTTCGTAAGCCTGACGGAACACCTTATTTGGGCATAGTGATAGATGTTGCGACCTCCAATCTTATTGAGATACCTGCTTCTAGCCTACTTGAGAGGCGTTTTCCTCTTGTAGGTAAGTTTGTCTGTAAACGCAGAGACTTTGAACACGACTATTTACAACCTCGACTCGATATTCTAGGGCGCGTGCAGTCGATTCAAGGCTCGAAGTTGATCTTAACTGATACCGAGTTCGCTCAAGAGGTTGAGGCAAAAGATGCCTTGCTTGAGCCAAGAACGGAAAACTTAGAGGCTGTTCTCAAACACATCTACAAAGCAAAAAGTAATGCAATCCTTAGCGATTTGAAGGGCAAACGCACAAATCTTAGCACTGCCAGTGGCAAACGAAGCCTCATTCGCAAGACCGTTGAAACGCTGAATATCGGCAAACTAGAAGTGGCTGATGGCGTTCTGGTCAGCCTAGAAATGCCACTCAAACCGCAGCATAACGCATTCCCTGAAATCATAAGTACAGATCGTCCCAGCCTTCTTTTTGGCGCTCAAGGACGCAGTTCAAGCCCATATCCTGACAGAGGAGTAACCACGTATGGCCCGTTCATGTACATGCTACACGAACGCAACACTCCACTAATTGTGGTCATCTGCGAGAAACGTGAACGCGGTCGCGTGGAGCAATTTATTCAATCTATGCGATATGGGTTTGATGAAAAACTCTGGAACAATCCCAAGAAAACAAATCCGTTCCCTGATGGCTTGATCGGGAAGTACAAGCTACAGAAGGTGGACTTAGAGTATGAGGAGTGCGAAGATGCTTCGGCAGCTTCATATCAAGCTGCTGTGAAACGTGTCCTTGAGCGCACTTCTAAACTTCCTGATCTAGCAATCATTCAAATAAGAAGTAACTTCCGACAGCTTCCAACACACAAAAACCCATATTTTGTGTCCAAAGCGGCATTTATGCTGGCTGGTGTCCCGACACAAGACGTAACCATTGAGAACATGCAGAAGCAGGGCGAGGGTCTTGCCTATCTGCTGAATAATGTTGCCCTAGCCACCTATGCAAAACTAGATGGCACACCTTGGGTCATCGCTACACACCGCCCCTCAACGTATGAGTTGGTTGTAGGGCTTGGCTCAACGGAAGTTTCAAGTACGCGGGTAAGCCCTCGCAAACGTTATGTGGGTATCACAACCATGTTTCAAGGTGATGGTATGTACCTTGTCTGGGGCTTAACCCGCGAAGTTGAGTTTGAAGACTATGCTTCAGCGTTGCTAGAGAGCCTACGAGCAACAATACGTCATGTTCAATCGCAAAATGGATGGCAAGCGGGGGATAAAATCCGCCTTATTTGCCATGTATATAAGCGCCTAAAAGATAGCGAAGTTGATGTTATCAAGACGCTTGTCCGGGAATTGATCGACAAGAGATTCGCGGTTGAGTTCGCATTTTTGGATGTCTCAGAACAACATATTTATCACATTTTCGACAATGCACAGCAAGGTGTCCCCTATTGGGTAAACGGGCGCAAGTCAACCAAAGGAGCAGGTTTGCCAGAACGTGGACTATGCCTGCAATTAGATGATCGGCGGGGTCTTTTGCACCTCACCGGGCCGGGGGATATAAAAACAGATATGCAGGGACTACCACAACCACTACTTGTTGAATTACATCCCGATTCCGACTTTACCGACATGACGTATCTGCTGCGACAGATTTATCACTTTTCATTTATGTCGTGGCGCAGCTTTTTCCCTGCAACGCAGCCTGTCACAATTAAATACTCCCAACTAATTGCCAATATGCTTGGCAATCTCAATTTAGTGAACGGATGGGACAGCACTGTGTTATCGGTTGGCAGCCTTCGTGGGCGAAGGTGGTTCTTATGATAGGGCAGCAGTTACTCCACGAAAGAAAAGAGCAGTTATTTGAGTCACTCAAAAATGGCTTAAATGATAGTCGCCCTCACACATGCGCTTTTGTTATTCGTGTGTTATCCCCTCCACATCTACAACATCTTCAAGCGACGGGAATGGACTATTCAACGCCCATTGACCGTTCTCAATATGGCGGATACCCCGAAGTAGCCTCTTTAGGATTCTTGTTTGCAAGTAATCCTTCCGACTCTCAATTGTCTACGAGATTTCTTGACGGAATACAACGCCTTCAGACCCGTGACACACAGATGAATAGACATTTTTTCTTGGACGACGTTGCGGTTTTGGGGGTTGCTGACGGGTTATCACTTCTCCCTGATGCGAAAGCTGAGAGAGCTTGGCTGCTGGACGGTATTGAGCGAACTACAACCCCCTCCCAATGGTCATCAAGAATGAGAAGTTTGGCGACAGATTTACTCGACAATCGAGGCAAATTGCGGGTTGGTATTTCTGACAGCGGCGTTGATGCGATTTCCCTTGAAATTGTTTTACGCCATATTTGGCGCACGCCATTCTCCGTAGTTGCTCATTTTTCAGAGGATGTACTGCCTACTGCCCTTAAGCAGCTTCTTAGTGACGTACCACCTCAGTCAGAGGAGCTAGATCGTGTCGTCATCTGGTTAGAAGCGCTCGAATACATCGTTGGCATCTCTAGTCATCAACTTATTCCTACAATCTCTGATACGGCTCGGATTCTAGGGAGCGTAGAGCATTCTTTTAAGCGTTGGAAATGGGAAGAAAAGCCAAGACAGGGAGCAATATTTGCTTCTCAATGGCTTATCGACAACGAGTATGATGTTCAGTCCCTACTCTGGGCAGTTCTGTACCCTATTTATGGTTCGGAACTGGTAGATGAATCGTATCTTCCGAATTGGGGAAATACGCAACCACGTGCCGATCTTGGTATTCATAAGTTGAAGCTCATTATTGAAGTGAAGTTTTTGCGTGACTCGTCTGATTTTCAGAAGGTCGAAGGGGAAATTGGCAACGATTTGGGGCTGTATTTCAAAGATACAGAGCTTTTCGACAAGATGATTGTTTTTATTTACGACGATTGTGACAAACACCAGCCCCAAAAATACGACGGTTTGCGTAACGCGCTTCTAAAGCGAGATCGTATCGAAGATGTGATTATTGTTCGCAGACCCGGCATGTTGCCGTCTCGAGCCGAGAGAAGAATAACCAAAAGTCAAAGGAAATAGAGTAACAATTCTAAGCTCGCCACAGCTTTTCACTTGGCCTCATCAAGAAACGCTCCAATGTCATTATCCGGTTGCAATGACAACCCTTCCGTCAACAGCACAAGCTCCCTTGAGGAGTGTCGGAGGGCAACACGTTCCTCAAGAACTTCCTCGGTTTCCCTCGTCACATACTCTCTCAATTCAGGGTCTTTGGGGATTGGCAGAACAATTTCCAGTAACCGTCGGCTGAGGGTGTCGATGATGTCTCTGGTAAACTGCTTTGAACGAATTTGCCGTTTTACAATAGGTGTGTTCAGAAGGGCAAGCAAAAGGTATGGATCAATAACGTCAGTTTGCTCAACCCGAAGTCGATCAATTCCTCCGCAATAAAGTATTTTTGTTTCGTTTGCCGTCACCATACAAGATGTACCAACAAGGTACGTCCCATCACTGACGATAAAAATGTCCTTTGCGACAACATCTTGTTTATTGTTCTCGTAGATTTCCTCACTTACACTCTGTTTGGGATCGCTTTTGAGTTCCCAGTTGGAAATGTCTGAAGTACGGATAAAGGGAATATCTCCCGTACCGTATGCCATTTTTCCAACCTCGATTCCACTCTCCCAACTCATAACCTTTTTGCGAATGAGCGAAGCCAAGTCAACCAACTCATGTGTACCAGCTAGTGCTGCCAAGTCGCTTTGCAAGATCGTGTCGTAGTATTTGGGTATCAAAACATTTGATCGAATACTGGATAAACGTACTGAAAAGCCTAAATTTCCTCCACTCTGATCGACATCAGGGACATCTTGTATTCCATCATCTGTACTACGCAGTATGCCTTGTGCCACGAGGGGTATTTTGCGGATTTTTTCTCGCAACCGCATCCGTTCTTCAAAAATGTCCCGTATGCCAGCTTCAATCTGATTAGCAAGCTCCCTATCTTTGGGTATGGGTAAAACCAACTCTAAAATGCGATTGCCGATGGTATCTATAATATCAGCCGTGAATTGTTTAGAGCGGATTTGGCGCTTGACAATAGGAGTGTTCAACGCAGCAAAAAACAAGTAGGGAGAAATTGGGGCAGTCGGTTTCAGACGAATACGGTAAATATGTGATTGATACAGAAGCGGAAGATCATGCTCTGTAACAATACACGACTGTCCAATCAGATAGGTTCCATCTTTGACAAAGAGAATATCCCCGCTTTTCACATCCTGTCGCGCACTATACTCTTCATAAATGGCTCTGCTTACGCCCTGTTTAGGATCAGTCTTGAGTTCCCAATTGGATATGTCAGACGTTCGGATAAACGGAATCGTGCCTGTGCCATATGCCATTTTGCCGATTTCGTGTCCAGTGGCAAGCTCTATATGTTTTTCTGTCACCAATTCTTGGATTGTATATAGACAATGTGTTTCTCGAAGCTGCTCAAGATCAACAGTTATATCTGGATCATAGTAGCGCGGCACATAGACGTTGCTCCGTATAGCTGATGCAGATAGCTTGAAACCAAGTCGATAGAGGTGATTGCCTACCATTGCCCAATCACCTCCCGAAATTTCTGACTAACGAAGGGTACTTCATCAAGCAAGACTAGATTTCCATCCTTGTCTCTCCGCAGGGTTGGATTGCCCCGCGAATCGTGTCCACACCATTTCACATCTGCCATAAAAACGTCGTAGTCCTCATTATCTTGTAGCGGAGTGTTTTCAATGAAAACGACACAGACTTTTGCATGAGTGCCGCCCTTTCCACTTGTTTTGAAGAGTGCTTCAGGCATAGACACAACACCTTTAATCCGAGCACGTTTTCTCAGCAACATGATTACATATTCGTAGGTTGGCATCCCAAAAATGGACTCAGGAAGAACAATACCAAGTTTCCCACCGGGTTTTAGCAGTTGTAAACACCGTTCGAGAAACAACACTTGTGGAGGTTGATCTTCGTGAAGCTCAGATGTTGGCTCTAACTCTTTAGTGTCTTTGTTGCGCTTCCACTTTTTCCCTAAGTCATATTGAGAGAGGATTGCAGGGCCTTTGACGACAATCTTCTTCCCAAAGGGAGGGTTTGTCATAACGATGTCAAACGAACCAAGTCGAATTTTCTGCTGCATGAGAGGAGACCAGGTATCTGGTCGAGTGAGCGAGTTCTCACAAAATACCCCACCGCGTCCGTCTCCAATCAATGCCATGTATGCTTTGCATACTTTAGCGAGAAAACGATCTTTGTCTATTCCACGAAAGTTATCGTTCGCAACTTCATCTTCGCGTTTGACCAGTTGTCGTTCACTCCAACCCTTCTGACTGGCTTCAGCACGAAGTCGCGCCCAGACATAATCAAGCGCAGTGATAAGAAAACCACCTGACCCACATGCGGGGTCAATAATCTTGTCACCGGGTTGTGGATCAAGAATCTCTACCATCATTTGCACAACGTTTCGTGGTGTGAAGAATTGCCCCTCAGACCCACGTAGAGCAGGCCCAATAAAGACTTCAAACGCATCACCTACCGCATCTCGATCCGCTTCCATAACACAATAGTTTTGAAGCTCACCGACAACATAGCTCAGGCTTTCTTCATCAAGAGTGATCGTGTCTGTAGTATCAAAAACGTCACCGTAGGCTTTTGTTTTGACATGCTCAAATAATTGTAGAATGCGTTGTTTTACCGCAGCGCTACTTTCACCAATTCCAGCTCGGAATGTCACTATTTCATTCGGAGCAGTTTCACGCTCATCGTAGATTTTACAAAAGAGGATATTGATAATTTCTTGAGCAAGCGCCTCGTCACGAGTGATACCTGTGGTCATCCCGGCAAGATGGTTTCGCAAGTCTTTGAACACTGCCTTTAAGTTCGATGGTTTTTTCAAGTCTTTGCGCTTGAAAAGACCAACATCTTCAATTCGCTGTCCATAACGCGGAATATTGGGAAGTTCTTCGTAAGTGCGTGAACCATCTGGATAGTGAATTTTGCGAAGATAAACGTGTTCATTTCCGTTGAACCACACACCAATTGTGGCAGGAGACATATCCAGATAGAGTTTTAGTTGATTGATACCATCACGGCGGCTCTTCTGCTTACACTCGACGACGAGATATAGATTGTCCTCGATGCGGTTATCTGACGTAAATACAGCGATGTCTACCGGGTACGATTTTTCCTCGTCAGAGGGGCGCTTGCGTACTCGAAATTGTGGACGTGTCTGGAGATGTGGCTTTGGATATGCGTAGTCTTCAACAAGACGGCGGGCAAAGACTTGTACTGCTTCGACTTCTTCGGGTGTGGCTTTGAGAGTTTGACCACTAATGTAGTCAACCACAGTGTCTTGACTTATGGGTGCAATATCGGTCACGGTAAAACCCGCCTGTATTTTCACAATTGACTGTTCCAAACTGGATTATCGCGTTTTCTCGTAAAAAAGCCAAGTCACTAAAGGGCTGATTATTTAGGCTAGGCGATCAAACACCCCAATGTAATGTACATCAAAAACACAAATCGCACTCACCTCGATAGTTGTATTTCCCTTGTTGACTCTGGTACGGGACGCCTGATAGAGTCCTGACTCAGAGTATGCAACAGCGTTTTAGACAGATACACCGATTCTTTTCCGCTGTCTGGGTATTCGCCTTACTGTTTTGGCGAATATTTTGTTTGTTGGGCAGACGAGCCGACCTTGAGCGGTTGGTTCGATGGGCAAAGCGCAAGCGATTGACAGGCCCGGAGCGCTGGTATCGCTTGTTGCTCATGGATACTGAGCGGCTTCTGTCCACCCACAACATGCGCCATCCTCTGTTCTACTCGATCACGATTCTCCTCTACGAAATAGCAAGCAGCTTTGCGCCTCGGCGGTACTACGTCCGTAAAGGCGCTGCTGCCAAATACTCAGTCCGTAGAAGTAATGAACAATTCTATTTAGGTCTCGCCTAGAGAAAGGAGTTATGTCACCAACCGCAGCGCCTTTTGCTTCTCCATCCCCTATTGAGGAGCGCCAAAAGAAGGTTAAAGGGATTGATTTCCCCCGTGCCTACCACGCGCTCATCAAGGGATTCGTGCAGGTTCAGACCGCACGGAAACTGAAAGACCTTCGACAGACAGATGAAGCACAAGGAGTGCAGCGATGAGCCGCCACAATTATAAAAAACAGCCGGAGAGCCAAGCCTTCCCCAAAGGGGCGAGTGAACTACCCACTAACCGTCCTGTCGCCGTGTACTATCGCCAGTCTACCGATGGGCAGATTGGTAACGTCTCAACCGCCATGCAGACTATCGACATGGTGAAGTATCTGGAACAGCGTGGTTGGGCTAAAGACAACATCATCATGATCGACATGGATGGTGGTATCAGTGGGACAACTAAGATTGATGAGCGTCCCGGTATGAGAAGTCTCTTTGACCTGATTACCGATGGCAAACTCGGCGCGGTAGCGTGCCAAGATGAAGACCGCTTGTTTCGGGATGTGACCCAAATTCAGGTCAACACCTTTATCCATGCCTGTAAAGAAACTGGCACGATGGTCTTAACCCCAAGCATGGTCTATGACTTCGCTCACCCGGAAATGGGAACATTCTATGTCCGTCAATTCCGCTTCAAATCGGAAATGTCTGCCGAGTACATCATCTCGTATATCAAAGGACGGCTGCATCCCGCCAAGAAGCGCCTGATGATGGAAGGTAAGTGGGCAGGTTGGAGCGTTCCACTTGGGTTTTTAATCGACATGCGAAAAACGCTGGTCGATGGTAGCGCCAACCCGATGTATCGCAAGTACACCCCGTATGAACCGTTCGCTCAGATCGTGCGGGAGTGGTACAGCATTTTTCTGGGCAATGCAGGCAACATTCATGCGACGGTCAAACATATTTACGAGAACGGCCCGTACTACCCCGACCCCAAGACCACCACTGTTCCTGATGGGTTTCGGTTTGTTCCCTCGTATCGCCTGCGTAACTACGGCAAAGGCTATTGTTTAGGTGATGTAGGTTTGGTGGGATTATTCAGCAATGCCGCCTACATCGGACACTGGGCAGTCAACGATGTGATTGTCATCAAGGACAACCACCCACCCATTCTTGATGAGAAGACGTTCTTTCAGGCATTTAACTACCTGTCTGCATTCACGCTGGATGGACACCCAAATCCCGACTATAACCCGTACCAACAGAACGCTCGACCCACACTGGAAGAACACCGCCGCGTGGAGCGGCCACTCTTCTCTGGAATGCTCTTTAGCGAAGTGAATGGGAAAATTCGCCGGGCAGCCACAAACTACAAAAGCAAATTTGAGCAGTACGCCTACGCCGTGTACAACCCATACCCGATTGAAAGCGTACTGTGGTGGAAACGGGCGGACTTCATTGATGCAGGACTATCCAAACTCCTCTTGGAGAAACTCGAAGTCACCTTCAACGCCGAGGAATGGCAACAGCGACTTGATGAGTTCAAGGGCGAGTTTGATAAAGAACGCCGCTACAAGCAGAAGCAACTTGATGCTTTGCAACAGACGATGGACAACTTGCTCTTAAGCCTCGAAAACCTTGACCACCCAGAGATGATTAAACGTGTTCAGGCTCGCTATACCGAGGCTGAAAAAGAACACAAACGGCTGACCGAAGATGTGTTTTCGGCGACAGCGGAGATGGCACGCATCGAAGCGCTCTCATCCCTGCGAGAGATATGCACGCCTGCCTTGAACAATTGGGACGACATGCCCCGTGAAGACAAAATCGTGGTCATCCAGTCTTTTATTGACCGGGTGATGGTTGAGCCACTTGAGGGGCAAGCCGTTCGGCTGATCGTTGAATGGCGTGACGGTAGCACGGATGAAATCTCCCTTGCCCGACAAGGCACGACCTATCTGCAATGGCTCAAGACCGAAGAAGCACGGTTGTTTTCGCTGGTTGATGAAGGTGCGTCACAGCTTGAGATTTGCTCAGTGTTTCCAAATAGAACTTGGGACGCGATTCGCCAGAAGGTTTGGTCTGTACGAGGTAAAGGGTCGCTGCAAGTCTCACCAATGCCCATCAAGGATGATGAAACCTATACCGATTACCTCAAGCGCACCAATGGCAGCACCGGAGCATACAAAGCCCGAAACGGTGAGCGATGGCATCAAAAAGACCTCGATACGCTCAAGCACATGGTCGAAAGCGGAGCGTCACAAGTAGACATTGCCGCCGCGTTCCCCCATCGGAATTGGGGCAGACTACGCGCTACGATCACCAAAGTGTGTGGCAGTGAAGCAAACGTGCCCGGTGCAGCAGTCGAGAATGGCAAATCAGGAGAAATTCGCAAGTATGAGACCTACGAGATGTACTTGCTTAGGAAGCAGCGGGAGAGCCAACAACAGGAGCAAGAAAACGTAGAAACCAATACACTAGAAGCAGGAGAGGATGCCTTTGCATGTGCGACAACTCAAAATCATCGAGATAGAGCACGCCCCTGTGGGCCAGACTCACTTCGCCAGGGCGTGGGATGCTGCCGCCCCCGATGAGACCAGCCTGACTGATGGTGTGGTGCGGCGCACGGAAAGGCCGGCGCTGCACGAGCGCTTTGCCGGGCGGGAGCTTGTCGGCTACTGAATAGATGCGCGTCACCTCCAGCGCTTCCTGGGGCGAGAGCGGCGGCAGGATGCCCGGCAGTGCTCGCGCGATCAGCGTTTTACCCGCGCCAGGAGGGCCGGCCATGAGCAGGTGGTGGTTGCCCGCTGCGGCCACTTCCATCGCACGTTTCATGTACTCCTGTCCTTTGACGTGCTCACTACCGGATCAGGCGCGATTGGGAAAAAGCCCTCTGCAATGACTCCCTTTATCTCAAACCAGCCCTCTTTGGTATTGAGTACAATTTCATCCACAAGCAGTTTAACCAACTGGTGTTTGAGAGTAAATGGCGCATTTGCTAGGTCAACGGAGTTCCTCGCCTGGTCAAGTAGCCGTATGGTAGCCTCCTTTTTCTCTGCTAACTCTTCGGGGGTTAGTACCTGGCTGCGAAGGTGCTGCAACTCACGGGCCAGGGTGTCGCGCTGTTTTGTTAAGCACTGCCTCTCTGCTGCAAATTCCTCCGCCGTGAATGCTTCTGCCAGGTATGCTTTATAGAGCTTGTCAGCTTCCGCTGCCTTCTGCCTTATCTCGCGTTCAACGAATGCGATTTGTTCGTGCACTGCCTTCACAGCATCTCCGGCGTACTTTGCATCAATCGCTGCCGCGACAATCTCAGGATTCAGAAGCGCCTCGGAAATTACAGCCCATACACGAGCATCCAAAACTTCGCAGCGGATACTTGGCTGTCCGCAAGGCTTTGCCGCACGTTTAGCCGGGGTCGTGTGGATTTTTGAACAAAAGTATCGCTGCACCTGCTTGTATTGTCGTTGCTGCGGGCGGATTGAAGATGTATGCCCGTGATAGCGCCAGCCGCATGTGGCACAGCGGATCAGGCCAGTCAAAAGGTACGTATACCGTTTGTTGCGCCTGGCAAAGCCCTTGTTCTTGAACAGATTCTTGTTCGCCAGTTCCCACGTTGCCTCATCAACGATGGCAGGGACTTTTGTCCGAATCCACTCTGACTCTGGCCTCTCGCACGACCTCCACTTGCGTATCGGTATCCCGTTTTTGTCCGGGACGGTTATCCGTTCTCGGCGGTATCGATTGGCAATGTATTCACCCTTGTAGAGCGGATTCCTAATGATTTTAATAATCGTTCGCCCTCCCCATGTTGCTGCGCGGGGTGGTTTGAAGCGTCGGTCAACCTTTGCTCGCTCATCGAGCGCTTTCACCAGTTCATATGAGGACATGCCCTTGTTGGCAATAGCATCGTAGATGAAGCGAATAACAATGGCAGTATCCTCGCAAATGGCATAGCACGTTTCCTTGCGAGCCTCAATTGTATTTTGGCGGCCTTGGGGGTCAACCAGTTTTAGGCCAAGCGCAGGAATTTTGGTCGTGATGCGGCCTCGCTTGGCTTTCTTAAGCATCCCCTCCCGCATTCGCTCTATTTCGTGCTCCATGCCCTCCTGGGCGATCATACCCATGACTGCCCGTTCAACTCGTGAATAAAAGGGTTTCCAGAATACGTCCTTAATGCCGTGTTCTCGCATCTCATGAAGCAAATAGCCCTGATGCCAATCAGCGTTTCTCGATAGGCGATCCAGGTGTTCCATCACAATGACATCAGCGCGCCGATTCTGTGATCGGATTTCTGCTCGCAACTTCGACAAGGCAGGCCGCCCTTCAAATTCAAAGCCGGAATCATCGTCGGCAAAAACGAGATCCCAGGGGATTTTGTAGCCTTTTTCAGTGGCAACCTGGTGGCAATGCTCTATCTGACGGGGAAGACCTGAACGGCCTTCTTCTGCCTGGCCGTCGCTTGAAACACGGATGTAGAGGTACGCGGGCGTTCCGTTGGGATCGCCGATTGAACCATTTGTAGCCAGCGCATCAAAGTCATCCTTAAACGCTTGCAAGGACTTTGGCTTTGCCATGAGGTACAATCCTCGTTTGTTCAGTTTACGGACTGGACGAGCCGCCTAGCGTTTGCCTACCAAGCCGTCGCTAGGCGGTAATAATCTCAGCAGCACACTGTGCTGCCCCTAACAATATCTATCCACCTCCTTCCTCGCCTTCTGGTTTTGCTGGATACCGGATTGCCATGTCAGGCCGATAGTCTTCTCGCTTCCAGCGCTCTATATCGCTGGCATAAACAAAACGGCTCCGGCCAAGTTTCACGCTCTTTATCTTGCCGCTCCTGGCCGCAAGAAACATGGTGCTGCGCGCAACACCTGCGCGCTTTGCGGCTTCTGGCACTGGTAGTAGCTCATTCACGTCATCCATCGTAAGACCTGTGTTTTACATTGTCAAGGGTAATGCGACAAACTCTAACCTTACAAGACCAAAAAGGACAAGGGCACTGCTACTGAAGTTTGTTCGCCTCACCGTGCATTTCCTGGTTATGCTCACACTCATGCTGACCACCTACGTTTGTGGCGTCTAACATTTGTAGTAACCAACTGATGAGTTCCAGCGTTGCAAAAACAACAACTCGTGGAATCTGCCTGACATCACTGGTTTCTCTAGGTGTCCTATGAGTTGAAGCCATTCCTGGTTGTCCCCTCGTCACACAAACCCCACACCTTTTCGGCGAATATTTCTTTGGTAACGCACGGGTCTAGCAACTCGCCTTTTGCGGTGATGGTGCGCTAGACTGAGAGGGCGCGAAGTGTTTTCCTTTCGTAGTCCACACGGCAAGCTGGACTGCGACGCGCCGTATGCTGGCAACTACGGTGTGATCCCTGCCATACCCGTGCCAGTAAGGTTTGACAGGTGATTAAGCGAAGCCTTCGCACATGGGCTGCCCGATCAAGAGGGTAGCCCATTTTATGGGTTTATGGGGCGTTACCCCTGCGGAAACAGTGAGTGCAATCCCGACCTCTGAGCAATCTGCCAAACAGGAGCCACCAGAATATCAGTATCCGGGCGCTGAATATCAGACAGCAATGCGAACCAAAATCGGTTCTCACCGCCCGCCGCTTCGGTAGTTGCCTTGAGATTTGCCAGCCGCCGCTCCCCTAACGTGACCGTCAGGACACGCAGGGATCGCGTGCCATAGCGCGCTTCATACTTTCCGCCTCGGTGATACTCGATATATGCCTCAATCTTCGTTTTGAACCGGGAATTTTGCTCCGTTGCTCTATCGAGTTCGAGCATGAAGTGCGTGGTTCCCTGGGGCGTGCCGGAGACAACAAAATAGCCATCGGGCAGTATGGCGGCTGGCTCCTTGTGGCCTTTGAGCGAAACCCGGTCATAGCCGCTGCTTTTTATTTCAGTTTCCCCTGTCCAGCGCAGCCCATACCCATGACTGCGGCAAGCAAGCTCAACCGCAAGCCTTACCTCACTGATTGCAATTGAATGCTCAAGGAATTCATTGCGAAGGTCACGGCTGGATGCGTACCATTTCGGCTCAATCCCGTACTGAATCCGCAGCGCCTCCGCGCCTCTATGCCCTAGCGAGTAGATGGCAGTCGAGTTCTGCAACCCGCCTCGTGTTGGCAAAAAGTGGCGTTCCAAATAGTGGTTGTCAAACATTTTTGCCAAAGTTCTGGCGGCTCTGCTGCGTGCGCCTGGGTTCACACCAAAAAACAGCCGTTGTATCTGCCCCTGCGTCATTACACGGTACTCGTAGACGGCCTTAACGATCTCGCACACGCGCTCGGTTTCTACCATACGCGGCGGATTCTCAGCGCGTTGGTCGCGCCGCCGCCGTTGGCGCGGCTTTGAGTTTTCTCCGGTCTGGTAGCTTGATTTTGTCGTCTGCATCCTGTCCTCGCCACTATACGTCAAAGAACTCGCTGTAGTCCAGTGTGTCGTCGTCATCCTTTCCATTTTTGGCTGTGCCTGGGAGCAACAGAAGTGGCTTACGTGGTTTCGCCTCTGCCTTACTCCCCTGCTTCGCCACTCCCGCTCGCTTGGCAAGAGCCATCTCTTGGGCCAAGAGAAGTCCTGGGAGAGCCTGAGCGTTGGGCAAGTCTTCGATGTTGGCAACTGACAGAGTGCGGATCAGGTGTGCGCCGGGCTGCCCTCGCTGCTTCCACCACACCATGCGGTCTGGAAGCTGCGTAAGACGCCTGATCTCCTGCTCGTATAGTTCCTGCATGGGTGTCCACACAATTTCCTGCTCGGTGGTGTACGGAAACCACTTAATACCAGTGGGCACGCGACGCTGTTTAACTTCCTTTGGTTGATTTAGAGGCGGCGTGAATAGCTCTCGCACGATAACCTGCGCGTCATGGTCTGACAGACGAAAAGAGAAAATCGATTGGACAGTGTTTATGACTGAGCGGATTAGTGGCTCAGTCTTCGGGTTTCCCGCCACCTCCTGGGTCACGAGTGACAGCGATAAACCATATTTGCGGCTTTGGGCAATGATGCGGATCATCGCCTCGCTCATGTACGCCGTGAACTCATCACAGATCAGATAAAACTGTGTCCTCTCGTGGTCGGCTAAATGCTGGCGGCTGTACCCGGCCTGCTCGAACGCCGAGATAAGAAACGCGCACAACAGGGCGCTTGCCCCTTCTCCAAGCACACCCTTTGGTGCATTCACCAGCACAATCGCGCCCATGTCCATGAGTTCCCGAATGTTGACTGTGGCTGGCCCGCCGAACATTGCTGCAATGGCCGGGAGTGCCACAAAGCGGCCCAAACGGTTGAGCGTACTTTCAACCATTGCGAGGGCTTCCCTTTCGCTGCCGTTTCGCGCCTGAGCGGGAAATTCTGTCAGAAAATATTGGTTAAGTTCGGCGTGATTGAGCGACGAAACAATACGCTCTCGGAATGCTCGGTCTGTCAGAAATTGCGGTACGTCAACTAAACTACGCTTGGCAAGCGATAGTGCTAGGAATGTGTGGTACGACACACGGTACATGCGCACAACGGTTGTCGGTTCTTCGTGGAAAACGGTGGTAATGAGGTGGGCAAGATTATCGGCTTTTTGTTCAGCAACATCACCGGGGTATAGCTGCAACGGGTTCACCCGTGCCGACCATTGGTGCGTGGGGTCAAAGATGTACAGTAACTCATTGATCGCCGGGTACTGCTGCGACAAGGCCGCCAGACGCACCCTCATGTTTCTTGTCAGGTCGCCTGTGTTGTCGATGATGGCGTAGCCGCTTTTAGAATGGCCTGTGACGCGCCGTAGTGCATCCAGAACCGCCAGACTTTCGATCAGCCTACTTTTGCCACTTCCTGTCGCGCCAATGGTTAACGAGTGCCGTCCTCGAATGGCGTCGGGAAGGCCCATCGGCCCTCCCAAACGCTGGTTGGCAGTCTCGGCCAATAGTTCATTCCAGGGCCAGGGAAGTTTAGGCTGCACGATCCACCTCCTCGCCAAACAAAGTTTCTGTCGCCCAATCAATCGTGTTCTCCGCGCCGTTGTCTGAGAGGTCGATGCCTGCGCCATACAGTGAACGCAAAATACTGTCGGTGGACAGCCCCCCGGTTAGCTCATCCTCAAGTTGCTGGTATTCCTGTTCTGCGGCCTGGTAGTAGCGCTGGTAGATGACGATGGCAATGACGCCTGTGATGGCAAGGTATACCAAGAGCAATATCCCCAGAAGGATTCCCAAAATGGCAACGGCAATGAGCACTGCTATCAATCCCGCCAGTTCATCAACTGCCCTTTCCATCTAGAACCTATCCTTCCTGCTGTGGTTGCCGTTACTGTTGGTGCTTTCTTTCAGTGGAAGGTCTTGGTCGTTAGCTTTTTGCTGCTGGCTGAGGCCAGGATCTGACTTTACGGTTTCAGATTTGCCTGTCTCCTGGGTCAGCGCATGGAGGGCCGAAAGGTAGAGTTCCTTCACATTGAATCCAAAGCCACTGGTTCCCAGACTAGCCTCTGCCAGGACGTGTTCAGCCAGTTGCGCCTGGTTCGCCTGGAAGATGACCTGATGGTGCGGAGGAAGTTGGGCCATGATGTCCTTTTCAATCTCAGCCAATTCGATCAAGATGTGCCCTACGGCTTGGCTGGCTGCTGGAATGAGCAAACCTGCTGTCTCGATTTTGTCAAGGTGTAGCGTCCCCCTGGTGCGTATCTCGTCCCGCTTGAGTATGCCCTCCGCCCGTTGTGCCATCGCATTTCGTAGTGCCTCAACCTGCCCCGGCCCTAAAGCCACAGAGAGGCGCTCACGCTCCGCACTACTCATCCCCGATGCCATGCCCTGCAAACTTTGCAGGTCTGGCAGGCCCGCTCGTGCCCGTTGAACGTAGTTTTTCTTCGTATCCATGTGCCGTCTTCCCCGACCTGAGCCGTGTCTCGGTACTTCGGTCATAAACAGATAGGGCGCGTAGGTTTTGAAAATGCGTGTCTGCCGCCGCTCCCGTTTGAGGGCGATCCGCTCGATCAGGACGGCGATCAAAAGCAGCGCAATTGCCAAAAACAGCAGTGTTTGTAGGTTTGCGTGCATCTACTCACTCCTCTCGCCTACAGGTCGTCGTAAATTCCGCGCCTGACGTTATCGCTACCTGCCAGGATTGCCTCTCTGAGTGCCAGTCTCATCTGAGCGTCCACTTCCAGCGCTCTATCAGGGTTTGCCATCTTTGCCTTTACAACAGTGCTGGCGTATAACTGCTTCAAGGCTGTCCGATTTCCTGACTGGATAAGCCCTGTGGCCTGCTGCCGAAACTCCGAAACAGGGTCGCGTCGTTCAGTTTTTCCAAAACCAAACACTGCGTCACATCCTTTCTCTACACGAGTTGGTCAAACGACTGTGAGCGGGCGAAGACTGGCAACTGCGCCTGCTCATGCACATCGAACGTTTATGGAACTGGCTAATCTTTCTCGACGGTAACGAGAACTGGCGGGTGTGAGTTGTCCTTCACATCCTCCTGTTCGTCAGGCACAGGCAGGTAACTCAGTTGCAATGGCAAATACTGTTCAGTCTCGACTGCGTAGCACGCATCGCACAACGTCTGCCCTTCAATTTGCCGTTCAAAGGCAATGCGGCAGTGTTCACAGATTGCGGTCATACTCGTGTCCTTTTTCTGATTTGGTGATTGCTTTGCTGAATTCGTATCCAATGCTGTCGAGCGGGCGTTATCTATCCCCCGAAAGGAAGCCTGAACTAATGTCTTGGCATAGAAACGGCGATTCCAGGCCGTCAGGCGAAAGGTGGTAATGACCACATAAATGTTTGGATCTGAGTGCTCCACCACTACAGTTACGTTCGTTTTCCAATCAATGAAGAGGCGTCTGTTATCGCGTCCCTGAGAGACTGTGCCTAGAAAGATGGCGTCTTCGATTTCCTGTTCGGTAATCTTCCGAAGTGTGGCTTGCTGATTGGCGTGTTTCGTATACGCAAGGTTCATGGTTGGCCTCCTACATATGATCTACGATGGCCCGCCCCCGTCCAGCGGGCCTGGTGTATCAGTCCGACACCATTTCCGGCAGTTGCGGAAATACCGCTTCGTATGCCGCGATAAGAGCATCGTCTGTTGGCGGATTGATCTGCTTCTTCGCCAGGCGTGCCTTGCTCACCTGCTCAATCTCCGCCTGCTCGTAAGCCGCTCGTCGTACCCTCACCTGCTGCTGTAGTTTCACCTGTTCGTCTGGTGTAGAACGCATACGTCGTCGGAAGGCAATTCTTGTACATATACCTGGACATGATTTCATCGTGCGGGTCAGCCAGGGCGTCTTCTTGCCACAGACCGCACACATTTCTGCTTCTGGATTGACATCTTTCGGTTTTGACATGGCAAGCCTCTCCACTGCTATGGCTCTTGTAATTACCGGAAAGGTTTTGCTATGATCGGGGAATAAGCGAAGCCACCAGTGGCCCAAAGCAACTGGCTGAACTCTTGTCGGGAAGACAGAAGGTTTCGCTTTTCCGGTTGGGGGGTGGCTAACTTCGGGTTTGATAGCGTCCAGTGGTAGCACACTGCACACTAAGAAAATAACCTTGTAGTTAGCTGCTCCCCACACATTCTCATAGCCCGATGAAAGTTCGGTCTCCCACCGCCTCCGAAATACAAACTGATTGTGATGAAAGTCTTCTAAAGTGCGTACAAAGAATTAACTGGTTGCCCATTTATTAGAAAATGTATTCGGACACCCGATAAAAATCTTAAGTTCTTTTCCAAGAGAGTCAATGCACAACTACAAAAGCCTCAAAGATTGGAATATACGGCCCATAATTTATGCTGCTACAGAGAAAATTTATGCCACTAAGGCATAGGAGTATGCGATGATGGAACAATCTGACGAGTCAACCAAAATTCGCGTTACTGAGCGACTGGGCCAAAACCTTAAACAATTCCGTGAAAGCATTTTTAAGATGACGCAAACAGAGTTTGGCAAGATGCTCGGTTGTGAACAAGAGACAATCTCAAAATGGGAGACGGGTACATTACTTCCCAGGCTCGCCGACATTGCCAAGATCGCGGATGAAGCGATAAAGATAAAAACTCCCAAGTGGGATATAGCTCGGCTTCTTTCGCTTGAGCCTGTAGAGGAATATAACGGTATTGAGTGGTTGGCTCGGATTCCCGATTATTGCTCTCCGGAGCAACGGCAGAAGATTGTTCAAGGCATCGAAACATTTAAGCTGCTTCTGTATGGCACATCCGTGAGTGATTGCACTTCTAAACTGCGTGTTGACTGGAAAACCTTAAATTCGTGGCTTTCATTTGCCCTTCGCACTCGTAGCTTACAGATATTGAAAGTGCAGCATGACGAAGACAAGGAATTAGAGCTAATGCGCCATTACGACGGGCTGAGGAATGTGATTGTGGCAAAAACTCCTCGCTTGGGGCCTGATAAATATACGGATGGCACTGACCTGAGGATCGAGCTTGTTAGCTTTCTGGCGGCCACTCAAGCATTAGCCAGTGTTGCTGCCGACAATCCTAACGTGGGGATCGGACATGGTTGGACCATGTATCGCTTTGCCCAAAATAGCGCGATGTGCCCCAGAATTTTTGGTGAAAGTACAATGTGGATACCCATGATGGCGAGAGACGATGCTGATTTTGAGCGAAGTGTATACTCTGCGAACTCTGTAGCGAGCCTCATGGCCCTTCATCATCAAGGAAAGTCACTGCATTTCCCGTTCGTCCCTTTGGAGAAGCGAGCGGAGCTTACCGAAGCAGCGTGGAGTGAACTGCTAGCTGTAGACCAAAAGACCAGCAGCGCTGTCACGCGATTTCATCAGGTAGCAACCACGTACTTCATAACGGTTGGCCGAGAGAATCCAGACTCGACACTTCCGGTAGAACCTTCTACAGTTCGGTTGAAACAATCTATCAATCATGTGCTTTGGGAACGCGGCCTTATAGGGGAGCTTGCAGGAGATGTTTTGGGAATCCACGTCAATCATAAGGGTGAAGTTATCGATAACGCTGTGCAACAGATTAACGAGAAGCAAGTATTCACGATAGGACTGGATAAGTTGCGCCTACGAACCAAGGTCAATCCTACGTGGGTCATTGCAGCGAATCGACATAAGCAGGGGCCAGTCCTAATGGCATTGCGGAGCGGGTATGCCAATTCATTGGTGATTGACGAAGAAATCGCTGACTATCTTATTCAAAACGCTGCGTAGGTTCAGAACAAATAAGGAATCCTTACACCACACCCCACTTCTGGGTTTGGGACAATCTGCGGTCAATGCAAGTGAAGCATGAGGAAGCGGGACTATTGGCCTGGCTGCGAATTGCCGCCGCGTCGATATTTACTCCCGATCTTACGCTTGTGGTTAGTAGGATGCTCATTTTGATACCGTTCCACTTCCAAAACACTCGTTCGCCATTTCCAACGCTTGTTTTCAAGAGTATAAGTTGCACGAATACTTCCATCACGACATAAATCTGTCAAATGTTTGCTGCAATAGCCTGTTAACTCAGACAACTCTATAATCGTTTTCAGCTCGCCCTCAATATCTTCTGGCGTAAACGCCCGCTTGTAATCTTCCAACTCCTCTTGTTTCTTAATGGGTTTAGAATGCCCATGTGCGCGTCTCCATTGCATCTCAGGATTATCCGGTTCTACATAGCGCTTCTCTGTGCGATACCGTTTTACTTCTTCAACACTTGAAAACCATTTGCCCCGTGCACCGATGCTCTCATCAAATACTCCGCGGAGCCGCCCGTATCTCATAAGTTGTAGAAGGCGTATTCTCGAATACCCTGTAAGCTCAGCCAAACGATTTGCGCCCATAAGTTCTCCCTCAATATCTTCTGCTGTATATCTGAACGTATATTCAGAGCCGATATCGGATGGTTCAATTGCTGCCTTTTCAGATGTTTCAGGTACAGATGAATCTGATTGTTGGCTGGCTGGTTGAAATTCATCTTGACTTGGGCCTAATCGTTCTGGCATAGCAGTGCTAGTTTAGGCCGTGAAAACTAGGATGTCTAGCATCTTGAAGAAAATAAGCGCCGCCACGTCTCGTCGCCTCTCCTCTGATCTGAGCTAGCAACCAGTGGCGGCGCGATACTGCTTGAAACCGTTGTGTTGGTTTGCTACCCTGGATCATGACCTTCGCCACATTTTTGGGGCTTGTCCCTTTTTTCATGCTCTGCCTGGCTCTGGCCTATCCTTTGGAAATAGTGGCCGTGTTAGCTGCCTGGCTTCGTCAAATTCGAGCATTGCGGGTGCAATGGCTGGCTGAGGCTGAATTCCGAAAAATCGCCGCAACATTCCTTGCCAAACATGGAAGGGCTGATGCGCGGCTCGTTCATGAGGTTCTGCGTGCGCATAAACAAGCGGTGGTAGCCAGACTTATGACCAAATGCGACCAGCAACTTCCTGAGCTTCCCTGGTGGGCGCGGGAGTTCTAAAGCGACCATGAAAAAAGGCCGGGAGACAGTGATGTGCCTCCCGACCTTTCGCCTACCCTAGCGGCGTACTCGCCGATATTGTGGAATGCGGCGTAGCATCCAATCCACGAGCTTGCCCATTGCGCTTTCCAAAGCGTCCAACAGCAGATTTTGCGTCCGCTTCTGTGGACGCCGACCTTCTAGCACCTCTAGTGTGCGGTAGAGATCGTCGATCAGCGCTTGTCGCTGCTTCTCAGCCTCAGCCAGCTTCTTCCAATCCATATGATCACCTCCTTCCTTTCTATTTATCAGGCTCGCGCTTGCGTGCCTGTCCCCCACTCCACGCTGGCCGGGTTCCCTTGCCAGTCAAGGATTGTCCCGCCAACGACGGGACAACTTGCAAGCCACGTCCATACGTGGCGCAGTCCTTGACGGTGCAAGGGTGGCCGTACAATCAGAAGGACAGGAGCGCAAGTACCTCATTTTTGAGAGCCGCTTCTGGGAGGGTTCCCGATCTTGAGCCGTCTTCTGAGCCACATAAGGAAGTTCCCAAGTGTGAAATGGTCTTTCATTGCTTTTCACGGGCATTCCTGACAACGTCTCCTCTGTCTCCCAGGACAGGCGGCTTTCCGCAAAAAGCCGAATGCCCGCAAGGGCATTCAAATACGCCACCCCCCCGTCGGGTGAGCGAGCGGCAGCGAGCGAACGAACCTGTAAGGCCGACTTGCCCCAAAAGCGCGCGGTGGACTCGAACGAAGTGAGTAGACCACTGCCGCGTCCGCCGAATTCGTGAACGCAGTGAACAAATGAGGGAACCGCCCGCCACTGTCACCTGTCAAGGTGAAGTGGGAACATGGGGACACTACCCATGTGGCGGGCGGCGGTTTGGGGCAAGTCGGGCTTCAAGTGAGGCGTAGACGAGCGCAGAAGGCCGACGGGGGGGTGCTTGCCGAGTGGTGGGGGTTGACCGAACCTGATGGTGAGGGAGCGCCCCTGCCCGATGGCAAGCACATATTGTGGGGTGCAGCCCTACAATAGTGGCGTAGTTGTTCCTGTAGTTATGGGTGACTACAGCCTGTGCTACATCCTAGAATACGGTGATGGGATCAAAACCTGGGAGATGTAAGACTAGTATTCGCCAACTTTGGTCTTCAAAAACGGGTGTCGATAATTTCACAATGTGCTTGACACACAGCCCGTCCTAATTCTAAACTTTAATTGCCTTCGGCAATTCGTAGAGCTAAAGCTCTGGGTTTAAGTTGCCCTCAGAGTGTTAGTCCTACAGGTTTGAATCAAACGGCGCTTCGATTTTTTCGAGGCGCTGTTTTGTGTCAGAGCGCCTGCGAGGTCTAGCTACCCTTTTTCGATAGCAGCCAGCCGACCATTGAGCTTTGGTGTTCGGGCTTCCCCTGGGTGGTGGTAGCCTGGTTTGCTACTGCGCCCCTACGCCGGTGTTTCACCGGAGTGGTTTGGATTTATCCGACCACATTCCCCTACTCACTCGATGGATTTGCAAAGGTACTGACATATAGATAAGCAGATTGATATGGTAGGTGTCAAATTCGTCCGATGGTTCGTCCGTTCGTTCGAACGTCCGAACGTTTTTAGGTTCGATTTTTCTTTCCTCTCTTGGCTTTGCTCGCCAGGTATAGATCAATGGCTTGCTGCACCATCTTGCCCAATGCGGGCTTTCGTCTGCCATTCTGTACTGCCGCCAACTGTAGGGTCTGCAAAGCAACAAGCTGATCCGCGAAAATGTCAAAGGTGTGCCGTATCTTCACTCGGTTCTTTTTGCGTTCCACCGTTGCACCGTTCGTTCGAACGTTCGAACGTTCGTTTTTAGCCCCAGTATTTTGATAAACGGTGCGTGGGGCAAACTGCTCAGTCTGAGCCTGAGTCTCTTGTACCGTTGAAGGCATATTAGCTTTTGGCACAGGGGAGTGCGGCGCAAAGAACAGGGAAGCGCCTTGCAACTCATTGGTCAGGGCGGCCAGATCGGGTGGCTTCTTGGTCATAGTTCGAACAATTCAGTGATCAACTTCTGGTAGGCGAGTGCGGATTTGGCTTTGGGGCTGAAAGCGAACACGTCTTGTTTGTTCATATGGGCGTCCCGAATGTCGGTATTGCGGGGAATGACCGTTTTCAATACATGCTCCGTATAGGTTTGGCGAAGCACTTGCAGGGAAGTGCTGGTATTGAGGGTGGCATCGCTCATCGTAAACAAGAACCCCAGGATTTGCAGATGTGGATTGAAGTATTCTTGAACCTCCTTGACCGTTTTGCTGATCTGAACGATGCTGTCTAGTTCAAAATAGCCAGGGGAGACCACTATCAGCGCTTTATCGGATGCCGTGAACGCATTGATGGTCAGCCAGGAGAGGGTCGGTGGGCAGTCGATAAAGACGTACTCGTACTGGCCTTTAATCCGATCCAGTTCACTTTTTAAGCGTGCCTCCCGGTGGTCGATAGCGGTGGTCAGTTCGATGTCGGTATTGGATAGCAAGATGTGAGAGGGCACGATTTCGAGGTTGGGCACAGAAGTCTTGTGGATGGGGAGTGGTTCGCGTTTGAGGATGGTTGCGTGGATCGTGGCTCCTACGGCGATGCGGGGGTAATTCGGCAGTAAAACCTTCGAAGCGTTGGCCTGGCTATCAATGTCAATTAGCAGCGTCTTTTTGCCCTTGCGAGCGATGCCTGCGGATAGGGAGATGGATGTGGTCGTTTTCCCTGTGCCGCCCTTTTGGGACGCGATTGAAATCACCATAAGCCGTCAATCTGCTCAAAGCCAAATCTGGGTTTTTGAGCACATTTGTGATTTAACGATAGAGGACGGCGGGTGGCGTGTCAATGGGGGAATGACTATATCGCCCGTCCTGGCGCATTTGGTGAGGTCACAGGGGCATTTATGAAGGACTTCGGAACTGCATTTCTCTGGATAAAATGTCAACGCTGATTGGAGCGTAGCAGGGTAGAGGGCTACCTTGTCTTGATTGGGGTTGAATACAGCTTGTCGGTTTTGGCCGCCATGATAAAGTCGTTTCGATGTAATCCTTTAATTTTGTGCGTCCACCAAGTCACTGTTACTCGACCCCATTCCGTCAAAATCGCGGGATGGTGGCCTTCCGTCTCGGCTAGTTCCCCAACAAGGTTGGTAAACGCCAACGCCTCTCTGAAATTAGAAAATTTGAAAGACCTTTCTAACCGTCGAATATTGTCTCGTTCCGCGATTGTCCACTCTGGCACTTGGGGCTGATATTGCGCAATTTCAGCATCCGTGACGGTGGGTTCATCCCCTCGACAAGCCACACACTTCATTTGTTCCAAGCTGTCCATCTCGGCTCTCCTCTTGCAACACGAACCAATATGCTACATCGTTTGAGGTCGCAGTTACAATATTATCTGCTGTAAGCGCGACTACAGTAGTATTTTTGCGAGGTCTTTGACGGTTTCTTTGAAACTGCTGTCTTGATTGTGTGCGCCACGCCACTGCATCCAAAAATCAATGACTGAGCCTCCCATCTGGCAAGCGTAGCACTGCCAGTAGTTTCCTTCCTGGTTAACTTGAAAGCTCTTGTGCTGGTCGTCGTGAAACGGGCAGTAGCCTTTGCCGCGTTGGTCAAGCGCCACGTACTGGCTGACAAAATCATAGACACTGATGCGGCTCTTGATGCGCTCGGAAAGGGGAGCGCTCGTGTTCGTCTCAGGCTTTACCTGAAACGGTTGGGTGGGGGATACCGCCTTCGGTGCTGGTGCGCGCGCAAGTATCTCATCAACAAACGCCTGGGGAACACGAGATGGTGCGGCCAATAGCTGTATTTGCTCACGGATCGTTTGGGCAAGGGGCGTGCCGTCAGGCGTGATGAAGTGGTAGCGATGCCCGGTGAGTTTGTGAACGCCCAATGGCATTCTGACCAATGAGCCTGGGCCGGGGAAGGGCTTGTCCTGCTTGGGATACAGTTCAATGCCAGGCTGTTCCTCGCCGTGCTTTTCAGGTAGCTCGTGATCGGCAAGCAACTGCTTCCCAAACCGTCGCGCCTGAAATCCTGGGAGTGTGGGAGCAAACAGCCACAGGTGGCCGCCACGTCGGGATGGCTCAAGGTAGGTAGGCACATCTGAAAAAAGCGATAGTGCCTGGGCCATGCTGACCAGGCCCTCAAAGTGCTCATCCTGGTCTGCATCAAAGCAAATCCATTTGGCCCATCCTTTGGGATCAAGGGCGTATGCGCCGATAGTTAGATGGCCCATCAGGTGGGCGTAGATCAGGTTGTCAGTGAGGGGCTTGGCAACCGTGACGTAGGTTCCGTTTTCAAGCTGAATGGGGTACATATCCCGGCGGTTGACGAATGTTGCCGCATAGCCTGAAACTGCCTGGGGATCAAACTCCACCTTGTTTGGGCGCTCCTTGCTCATCCTGTTCGTATTATACGAACGTGATGTAGCGCAAGGGGAGGGGAGAGAGCTTCATGGTTGCTGATCAGTGCCACTCACAGCACTGCCGTTGGGGTCAAGGGGCGCACTATGTTGGGGATGGTCTGGATAGTGTTTAGACCTGCAAGTGTTCCTTCACCCACATGCGGATCAAGGTTGTTGGGCCGATGCCTTTTTTCTGGGCTGCTGCTCTGATTTTGGCAACGTCCTGTGGATCAAAGCGCACATTGAGGGTATCAGACAGATTTTTGGCAAAACTGACTTTTATGGGCTTCCACTCGTGCCAGTAGTCCGCAAAGCTGTGGGTGTCCCAAAACTCCGCTTCCTCTTCACGACTTTTGAATGCTGGTATTTTTGCTGGTTTAGTGGTCATGCTGCTTGTTCACCTCCTTGTTCCTCAAGATAGTCTTTTCGCTCACGTCGGTCTGCACTGCGGGCGGTAACAGGGTAGAATACACCTTCACCCTTTGGATGCAAGACAATGGCAAGCATTCGGCCAGAGTGCGTTGGGCCGATAACCATGATGCGCGTGCTGTAGCTGTTACGCATAATTGGCTCTCCCTCACAGACCTCTTCGACTTCCTCTGGTGTAACATCGTGCTGTGCGATATGTGCCCTATTCCAGTCATCCCAGAGAAGCTGCTTGCTGTCAATCACGTCTCCTTGTAGCACAACGGGCCACGCCTTGTCAATAAGGTCACGGGAAGGTGATGCTAGGGGAGAGGATTAGGTTTAGGGTTGATCGCCCCGACTAGTCACAGAATTTTGGTCAGGAGCAAGGTTATCCGTGCTTCTGTCTTCTTTGAGTTCTTCCTCAAGCTCCCACTGTTTTTCAAGCAAACGATCACGGTTGAAGTAGCGCTCCATCGTGTTTTCGTTTTCGTCGTTGTTTTCAAGACGATGCTGTATCTCACTCAGGATCGCCTCAAGGTCTTCGGGGCCAGGGCGCGTGGATTGTGACTGTCCAAATTCGGGGCCTGCCATGCCCCATGCTAGACCATCGAAATGAGAAGTTCAATATGACTGACGGGTACATAAGGAACGCTCGTGCGGAGGGTTATGAGGCCGGGAATTCCGATACGCGCAAAACTGGTATCGTTTTGACGCGGAAATTCCAAATGTGCTATACCAAACAAACATACCCACTGGAATGAATAAAGATCGAGAACCACAAGCGGGGTCACTGACCGTTGAAAAGGTTGCTGAGATCGCCAAAGAAACCTTGCTTCGTGATGGCTATCATGTCCCAACGGTGCTGGTTAGTGGCAGTCAACAAGACGTTGCCATCCAAATCACGGAACTTGCTGATACCTCTGATGAACGCCAGCGCCAGATGTTTCATGCTGGCTTTATCCTGGCGCAAGAGCACGTCGTTGGCGTGCCACAGCAGATATTTTTCATTAGTGAAGGATGGATGAGTGTTGGGACACAAGACTCTCTACCAATGACACCGCCCTCACAAGACCCCAACCGCAAAGAAGTCCTCCTGATTGCTCACACCAATATCCTGACCGTTGAGGATAATGTTTTGACCTTTGAAATGCTCCGTGACAGGGAGGGCAAACTCATTGGGCTAACCCAACTGCACGAGAACACTGAGGGCAGACAAGCGGAAAGTCCATTGATCAGGGCGTTTGTTACTGGATTTGCAATGGGGTTGGGTGGCCCTGTGCAGTAGTATGGGGACGCAGACTTCGCAGGAAACTCCTGCAAAGCCTGGAACCACCCCTGGCAAAAGCCTGAGCGACCTTACACGGTTGGGGCAGGTGGATTACTCATTTTCAGTCTATCACGCATTTGGTTAATGATCGCACTCGGCGGAAAGTCCTTCAGTGCTGTGCGAAGTTCCCCCTCCGTGAACACCAATCCCTTGGTCATCGCAAAATCCAAGATGGCGTTTACATTGGCTAACCCGGTGGCCTGAAGCTGCGCTCGGATTGAGGCATCGCTTGAGAGACGTTCCAAAAACTGTTGAGCAGTCTGTACCGTCATCGCGGCCCCCCTTTCTCTCCAACATCGCGCCTTCTGTCGTTGCTCCTGCCAGGGTGATCCATAACGTAATTGTACACGCGATTCCTGGGGCAAATGGCAAATGCAGGACAAAGTAACCTGGCTCATGTTAATTACAAGTGCGCCGCAACCAGGGCTGCCACGAAATCGGGGGTAATGCGCTTCAAATTAATGTGAAACTCGCAGATAGCCAGATAGCCTGCCAAGAATTTTTTGTGAACGCCACGAAACAGCCGCATAAAGTTGCGCCCTAGCGTCCACATGCCTTCGAC
Source organism: Chloroflexota bacterium (assembly GCA_021325095.1). GTDB lineage: Bacteria > Chloroflexota > Anaerolineae > Aggregatilineales > UBA2796 > JAJPHV01. The sequence continues at coordinate 39,248 of JAJPHV010000001.1, forward strand.
GGTATTGATATGAACTTCGCGGATGCCATCGCCGTCATCGTCGCGCGCCCATTCTTTTTGGGCGTGACACACCGTGTCGTGAGGACGATCCACGTTGTTGTAACCTTGCCATTCATCGGTGTAGACCTGGGTATCCTCTTTGGTAAACTGCTCCACCTGGGCGCACAACGTCTCCCCATCGGTGTGTTCAACCATCCGTAGACGCACCTTGCCACTGTCTCGCCCAACCGTGCCGACAATCGGTGGTCGGTCATTGGCATAGGTGCCATGTCCACGTTGTTTATTGGCTCGTCGTCGGGGTGGGTCAGCGGGATCAAGATGCGGTTCGCCTTTTTTCCCCCCGCATTCTGGTACAGCTCATCGGTTTCGGTCTGTTCATCCGTGTCAAGCGGGTTATCCGGTTGTATCCGTTGGGCATTGGCTTGCATCTGCTGGCGGATGGTTTGAACCGTTTGGCGGCACACACCCACTTCATTCGCCAGGATTTGCGCCTGTTCGCCTTTGACCACGCCCCGTACCAGTCACACGACTTGTTCAGGCTTCAAGCGGCGGCCTTCAAAAACCGTGCCACTATACACGTTGTATGTCTGATCGCACTTCCGACAGCGATAGGCGGGAACCTGACTACGCCGGGTAACGCGGAACTGCCGCGCTTCCTTCAAAACGGCACCACAGTGCGGACACACCATCCCGCTTGGGTGGAAATAGTCGACCAACCACTCATAACTATCCTGGCTCGACATTAAATCGACAATTGGAAATTCTATCGGCATTGCTCGTATCCTGCCTGCCCGCCCCTTTGCTCAGTTTATCACCTTTTGCACTCGTCTTTAACATGAGCCAGTAACCTATCAGCGTATCTGGCTTGCTACTTTCTATCGCTTTGGGTTTACACTGAAGATAGGCTTGCAGTCAGACGCCATCCATTGTTGGGGCGGAGGAGGTATGGCAAGATGTCTTCGCCCGCGTGTTGTGCCTGCGAAATTTTAGCTGGTGAACATAGCGTTGATCAAATCTGCGATGACCTCTAGCGTTCGAATGGCATGTGTGGGCATTATGAGGTTCTGTTGATCTGGGTGCGAAGTTGTGTTTCTAATCTTCACAACTCCATCCCATCGTATTCTTTCGCGCTCAGGGATGACTTGCTGGCCTATCAGATGCTCCACCTTCTTCCTAAACGGCCACTTGCCGCACTGTGCTCCAATGGCCCTACACTTGTGGGTGACAGCAGCCTCCGCTACTCGGTGTAATTGTTCTGCGCCGAGGGTGTAGAGCGGGTAGAAGAAGTATCCGTAAGCTAGGGCAGCCCGTGCGACCTCGAAGAGCGCTTGTACTTCATCAGGAACGGTTTCTATTAGCTCCGGTTTGAGAATGGAGCGAACCCCCAGTCATTACCCTCAACCGGGTGAGTTGTGCCGTCGGGTGCGCGGCGTGCCCAGATGGTAGAAGGCATATCAGGTTCTAGCCAATTGTCTAGCGTCAGTTTCTTGAACCCAAACCCTGTTGTCACTGCTATTTCTCCTTGTGTTCCCAGACTTTTGTAGAGGTGTGAAGCGTCAATTGGTGAACCCAATAGAACGTTTTTGCGATAAGGTGGCGGTGGCTGCGCGAATGCTGATACCACGACCGGGCTGTGGCATTCACTTTGCGGTAGTGATGCCCGCAAGTTTATTTTCATCAAGATACCGAAGCCATGTTCCTGCTCGATGACATTCCTCGGCGTGGCGTACCGCAAGCTCGGCTTCCTGGATTTCAAAAAGGTCTTTTGCAGCGGCAAGATTTCCCGCCTCAAGGCCATACTTAGCTACATTGTAGAATTGTCCCCAGAAGAATTGTAGGAACAGCAGGCGTGGTAAGTTGAAGGTGGGAAGTTCCCCTGCGATTTTTTCTTGAAGCTGCCGTTTTTGAATTTGCTCCGCAATTTTGGCAAATTGCTCCTTGCTTGGTTCCCATGCGTGACTGAGAGGAAATTCGATGTCTAGCAAGGAGAGAATTGATTTCACAGAGAGTTCGACGCATTCCTGAGCCTCTTGAATGGCTTCTGAATACGTATAGTAGGACTTTGAATGTTCTCGTGCTGAGGTGAGGTAGTTTGAAGCCTTATCAAGCCACCCCTCCGCCATTTTGCGCTTGTTCTTATCCATATTGATTGAGGCTCCTCTCGACTGAACAGTGGTGGGGTGTTTACGATAACGGGTCATGATACCAGAAAGTTTCGGGTCTCGGAAGGGTAATTATGGGTCATAATGGACTATCTTAGTCGGCGGGCGGTGAGAACCGATTTTGGTTCGCATTGCTGTCTGATATTCAGCGCCCGAATGATGGCTTCGTCTTTCCATCCCTCATCGGCCTTCAACAGAATCGGCGCTCGCTTCATCTTTCGGGCAGATACACGACCTTTTCCCGTTAACGCTAACAGCGTCTCACGCTCTTCCGGCTCCAACTTGTTGACAACGTACTTCTTCGCGGGCATGTCTGACCCTCCCATTGGCCTTAGGCCAGAATCTACGTCGGCTTATAGCATAAGAGGGGACATGATTGCCCCGCTTTTGGCAAACGACAGCGCAAAGCGGTTCGGTTCTGCGCCGAGGTAGACAACCACGCTTGGGAATGGAGCGTTTTTCTCTGCCCCTACGAAACGAATACGCCCGTGTAGAAAGCACATAGGGTAGCGACTAACACGCCGCCACCAGGCCGAGCCGGAGCGTGCAGGAAGAAGTGCGAGGGCTGCGGTGATATGTCCAGTCTCATATTCAAAACAGAGTTTTTCTACCCACTCACCTATGGTTTTGCCGTATGGTGGATTAAGCCAGACACGACCAAACCAGGGGAGCGCAAGGCCGTCATCATCTATCGAGTAGAACTGGTTTGCCTGTATAGATTGGTTCGCAACCTCGCAGCTTGCAGGATCAAGGTCTATTACTCCGAGAACATCTCTTGCGAGGGTAATGAGTTTGGGCGGTGTGTACCATTCTTCGCTGCCGCTTCTGAAATGTACGTTGAGGTGCGCTAGCTTGCGGCGCTTGCTTGACCGTCTTGCCACCGACGCCATCTTGCAAGACCATCTCGACGAATTTGGCAATCTCCCCCCTTTGTCAAACGATTCCTGAACCGTTCCAGCGGCTCACTTTTAGAACATTAGTTTACGTCCGGCTCTCAGCGTGTGCCAAAAGACGCCTACTGTATCGTGTGCGATGTGCCAGGCGAAATTTTAATATGTTACGTGCGGGGAGAAGTAGCCAGTAGAACTATTGGAGAAGGCTCACCTATAGTGTCATGGGTAGTTGGGGTTTTTGATCGAAATGTAAAATCGCCCACTTCTGGCGACACAAACCCCGTCCTTCACGATGAAACATTCAATCCAATGCTTGCCTGTATACGCCGAGTATTCCCAATTTACGAGTGGGTTAGATGATGGTTGTTTGAAGTCGTATCCTCTAGCTTTGAAAAACCCACCCCGCAGGCCATTTTCTTTACGGGCATGTTCGCCTGTATTCACCACTTGCCACCAAACATCGTAGCTTCCCTTTACATTCGTGCTCGCAACGTACTTTATACGAAGACCATTTTGTACGTACCGTCCATTGGAATTGAGACCGCTCAGGCGTTGAGTTTCCTTATACAAATACGCATCAATCCTGACCTTGTAACGCTTATTGATTGACATGGGCCAATTTGGTTTCTGCGCGTGGGCAATGTCGCCAAGAGCGTTGGAGCGGGCCATCTTCTGCGTTTCTTTTGTTTCCTCTTTATCGTAATGAGGAAACTCAGGGCCGAACAGTACGCGCCACAACCTTGAGCTTTCAACATCGTCGGGTTCCTCATTTGCTTGCTGTGCTTGTTCCAAGCACTCTTCGACAATACCTATGAAGGTCTTGAACTCCGCCAGCGTCATGCTTGTTTTGATTGTCTCGCTAGGCAAGCCTGGGTCACAAAGTTTCGGAACTTCGGTTGGTTCTGCGTATTTTCTCTTCACGTTTTCTAGGACTGCGATGAAGTGGTCAGCCCATGCAGTCTGCTGTGGGTCGAAATTCTCAGCAGTTAGACATTCAAGCCAAAAACCTTTCGGGTGTGGCCTTTCGACTTCGGGCTGTTTGGTTTCACATTGGTAGCGCCACCACCACTTCATCATTTTGACTAACGGAACATATTGCCCCTTGCTACAGTCGTCTGAGTTCAATCGTGAAGCGTGCTCTAGGTGGCCTTTGGGATGAGTGAGTATCCACTTCTTCAGTTCCTTGTCAGGCACGCGCAATGGTGACTTATCATCGGTTTCTGCAACGGCGGGAATAATATCAAGGGTCAACTGAGCATCGTGGTTTTCTGGTAGCGGGTCATTGACGCGAATTGACCGCCGCTGGTATTCGGGATTGTCAGCATCTTCATAGCATCTGACTAGAGCAACTTTCAGCTTGCGTAAAACCGCCTGTGGCGTGTTTTTGTCATCATTGAGGTCAAAGTTCGTTAGCACCACGATGTCTACGTCTTTGATGTCGCCAACCGCAGTACGGCGCTTGTACGAGCCATACAGGAATGTATCTGTCACATACTGCTTGAAAGCATCCTCTTCTTCCAAACACTTCCGTACTCGTTCATGCGCGGTTTGAGCATATGCAACCGCTTTCTCGTCAGGATTGATATTGCTCAAGAACTGGTCAAATAGATCGTTTAGCTTTGACATACTCACCCCCTACCTAGCTATCAGCGTACACGTTGGCACATACAGGCTCGATGAAATGTGCTCGTAGCATTGAATGTTTGCTGTCGCATTCAGACGATGACCTAGAAACAGCGCCAGAAACGAAGGCCCAGCGAAAAAAAGATGGATGTTCTGGTAGTGACCTCTAGCGAGTGCTTGCAGAATAGCTTGCTTAATATTATTGACGGCAGTGTTTGCTTGCCTGGATGACTGAATTGTGCGTTCTCCTTTGATATGCAGCCGCGCCAACGCTTCCGTACTGTGTGCGGCAATGAATTGTTCGACATTGAGGGTGATGTCCTGATTTGGAATACTGATACTTACTACAAGCCCGTCACTCGGCATATCAACGTACCGTGTAGTTATCGGGTACTGGTCATTGTCGTAAGCCTCGAAGCTGTTTGTTGCCCAGATTTGGCCTCGATGGTTCATCTCGATAGTAAATCCGGCCACAGCCGGAAATGTGAACCCAATTGCTAAAGCAGCGGAAAGACGCCGCGAACCAGTTAGGGATAGGGAGATTGGCGTTCCTTCAGTTCTGCGGTAATTGAGCAGCCAGTCTTTCGTCGCCTGCAATTGCGGCAGTAGGCTTTCGTTCCATTGCGCCATCGGTGGGTATTCTCTGCTTTGCCCGCCGAAAAAGGCTTCCCATTCAAAGTGAATTGCGGGTGGTGGAAGTTTCTCAACCACTCCAATGGTATGAAGGTGGATTGAGCGTTGTGGTGGCTGTTGGGCTACTGGTATCACACTGCGGATTGTCTGTTCAATGTCACGGCGGCTAATCTCTTGGTTCTTGCGGCTTTGGACGAGCAGTTTGGTTCGATTAAAAATTTCGCGGTGAAGTTTGGCCGAGAAATCGGTGTATTCAGGGAATTCGGTATTTAGGGCAGTAGTGAAAAGTCCTTCCGCGTGGTCAGCGTCAGGAATGTCTGTGTCAATAAGGACGTGCTCGAATAGGAACTGAGCTTCTTCTTCTGAATAGCCGAGTGCTTGTGCTCGTGCGAGGTAATCCTGGTAGGAGCTTTCTTGCACAGCCTCATCGTCACTGTAGAACGAATATGGGTCTCGAATGCGACGCAGGCCGGACTCAAGCGGCCTTAACTCATCTGCCAGTTCCCGCAAAACGAGAGTAAACCATTGGTAAGAGGAGGGGCTTTCACTGTATATCGACATGAAACCGCGAAGCAAAGTGCCAAACGCCCTGTTGGTGATGCGTTCGCGTTTTACCTGAATGCGCTCTTTCACGAAGCCGTGTTTTGGAATGAAGAACTTTGTTTCTATGTCCTCAAGCCCTTCTCGAAGACAAGCGGTGAAGCCATCTCTTGCAAGCCAGCCCGGAATGCGTACAAGCATAGCACCTGCTTGATAATGAAATCCTTCGTCTGCCACATCTCCCCCGGCTGCTTGCCGACTTACAAGTGAAAGGTGCTGGCTGCCCTTGTTGGTTTTTGGTGACATACGCTATTCCCTTCCCACTAACAATAACGACTAGAAATACCCTTCACGCGTTACAAAAAACGCCTAGAAGGGGCATTTACCCTTCCAGGCGTCTGATACAGACCCCGAATTTTTCGAGCAAGACAAGCTCAGGGATTTTTAATTGCTCCTTCGTAGAACCGAAGCGCTTCACGGTAATCTCTTCGCAAGCGTGCAAACTCTGCAAAGTATACCTCAAATGTGAGAAAGATAGTAGTTCGAGTAGCGCGGCGCTATCTCACAGTTGTGGCTTCACTTGGTCGTAATCACTCTACTTTTATCCGATAGGTTCTATCACGTCGGGTCGGTCATTCACCGGGTCATTGACCAGAGTTCTTATTCGATACGCCGTCATATTGGTTTCATTATAGGGCTTGAGGAGCGCCCCCAGGCGTGGCACGGCCTGAATATTGGGGTTGAGCCACGTGCTTTCGTCAGCCTCGTAGAGAATAACTGGCATCCGGTCATGGATGGGCGCAACGACGCTGTTGGGTGTGGTCGTGATAATGGTATAGGTTTTTAGCTCTTTCCCTTCAGCATCTTTCCACACGTCAAACAGACCAGCGAAGGCAAACAACGGACGACTTTTGAGCTTGATAAAATAGGGCTGTTTGCCATGATCCGTCCCTTTCCACTCGAAAAACCCATTGGCAGGCACTAAGCAGCGTTGCTGACGAAATGGCGTCCGGTACGCCGGGCTTGTTACCACTGTTTCTGCCCGCGCGTTGAACGTTGAAACCTTCACGCGCGGCTCTTTTGCCCAATGAGGCACTAGCCCCCATTTCATCAGTTCCGCCTTGTTTGGGCTATTCCGCGTGATGACTGGCATGAACTGCCCAGGCCGCGCGTTGTATCGCGGCTTGAGCGCAAAATCCATTTGCGCGATATGGAAGCGTTGCCGAAAATTACTAGGTGCGAAGAAGCCATATCCCCCACACATACGGGCGTATTGTACAATACCGAGGCAAAAAGTATCCGCGCGCTCGTCAAACTGTGATGATACAATAGCCACATATATGCAGAGGCGAAACGTCATGGAGCTTCAAACACTTGAAAACTGGCTCTGGAAAGCAGCCTGTTCCATTCGCGGAGAGGTAGACGCAGCGCGGTACAAGGACTACATACTACCGCTCATTTTCTACAAACGGCTTGATGATGTTTACGCAGACGAACTCACACGGCTCGCACAAGAATTGAACATGAATGTTCCCCAGGCCGAAAAATTGGCCGCCGAAGATCGTAACTTGATCCGCTTCTATATTCCGCCTGAAGCCCGATGGAACGAGGTTCGCAAGCGAACACAGGGCTTGGGTGAACGATTAACGGACACATTGCGCCAGATTGCGCGAGAGAACCCCAAGCTCGAAGGCGTGATTAACCGCCGCGACTTCAACGCCACCGACCAGGGGCAGCGCGTGTTAGACGACGACGTGCTGGCGCGGCTGATAGGTATTCTTAACGAGCATCGCTTAGGGCTAAATGATGTGCAGCCGGACATTCTTGGCCGCGCGTATGAGTATCTTATCCGCAAGTTCGCCGAGCGCGGCAGCAGTGCCGGAGAATTCTTCACGCCTACCGAAGTGGGCTTTCTCATAGCCCGTATTCTTGACCCGCAACCCGGCGAAATCATCTACGACCCGGCAGCGGGCAGCGGCGGACTGCTGATTAAAACACAACTGCACCACCGAGAAAAACTAGCCGCGGCGCACGGCAAACCTGTCAACGAATTGACGCCTGACGATGACCCGCGCCCCATTCATCTGTGCGGCCAGGAGCTACAGGCTGACAACGTGGCAGCCGCCAAGATGAATGCCTTCATCCACGACATGATCGCCGATATTCGCCAGGGAAACACCATGCGCAACCCGGCGTTTCTGGACGCCAACGGGAGCTTGCAGAAGTTTGACAAGCTGGCGGCCAATCCTATGTGGAACCAGAATATCCCCACCGAGATTTACGAGAATGACCAGTACGGGCGCTTTTATTGGGGCATCCCTCCGGCCAGTTCTGCCGATTGGGGCTGGATACAACACATGTACGCCAGCTTGCTCGATGGCGGACGAATGGCGGTAGTTTTGGACACAGGTGCAGCCAGTCGCGGCAGCGGCAATAAAGGAGCCAACAAGGAGCGCGATATTCGCAAGCAATTTGTAGATGCCGATGTCATTGAAGCCGTGATTTTGTTGCCGGACAACCTGTTTTTTAACACGTCCGCACCAGGAATTGTTGTGATCATTCAAAAGCCCGGAGAGCAGCGACGCGCCCGCGCCGATGAAATATTGTTCATCAATGCCAGTAAGTTTTGTGAGAAGGGTCGCCCGAAGAACTATATGACTGATGAGCAAGTGGCTTATATTGGCGACCTCTATTTGAACTGGCAAGAAGAAGAACACGTTAGCAAGGTGGTCAAACGCGCTGAGGTTATCCGTAACGACTATAACCTCAGCCCAAGCCGCTATGTGACCAATAATGATGTAGAGCCGCCACTTCCCCTTGAGGACGCGATTGTGCGGTTGCGTGAGGCAGAGGAAGTTAGAGCAGAAGCAGACACACAGTTGGATATGGTAATGAAGAAGCTCGGCTTTGCTAACTGGCGTGATTTTGAGGCAGAAGAATGATACAGGTCAACGACAACACCGCAATCAACTTCAAAGACACCCTTATCGGGCCAATTCCTGCGGAATGGGAAATCTGTCGTCTGAGTGAAATCGCCGCTGTTAAATACGGGAAAGCTAAACCTCATGGACAGGGCGATATACCCGTATTAGGTTCGAGCGGCATTTATACTTGGGTTGATAAACCTCTCGTTGACTACCCAACAATCGTAATTGGACGAAAAGGGTCAGCAGGGCAAGTATGGCTTACTAAAACACCAAGTTGGATTGCAGACACAGCATTTTTTTTGGAATGGCGAACCAATGTAAATATTGAATACTTAGCAGCGTATCTCCACTTGCACAAATTATCAGGCGAACATGCTAAAACTACGATGCCTAGCTTGCAGAAGCAAGATTTGGAAAACCTGTTAGTTGCTCTTCCACCATCCCCGGAACAGCTTCGTATCGCTGCCGTCTTGAACACCATTCAAAACGAAATCACCGCACAAGATGACCTTATCAACGAGACGCGAGAGTTCAAACGTAGCTTGATGCAGCAGCTATTTACCTATGGCGCAGGCGAGCAGCCAGCCGAAACGAAGGAAACTGAAATCGGCGAAATCCCAGGGCATTGGGAAGTGAAACAGTTAGGCGATGTCGTACAAAGCACCCAATATGGTCTGTCAGAAAGAGCAGAAGAAACTGGCAAATACCCGATGCTCCGAATGAATAGTCTCGTAGATGGGCGAATTGACACAAGAGACTTGAAGTTTATTGACCTAGATGAAAATTCCTTCAAGAAGTTTAGGCTCAGGCCAGGCGATATTCTTTTCAACCGTACCAATAGCCTCGAACTTGTCGGCAAGACCTCGATTTTTGATATAGCGGATCACTTTGTTTTTGCTTCGTACTTGGTTAGGGTCATCACTAAAGCGGACATACTCTTACCAGGGTATTTGAACTTTTATTTGAACACAGACCAGGCCCAGGCTCGTTTGAAAATGTTGGCGACAAGAGGCGTCAGTCAGTCAAATATTAACGCTGCAAAGCTCCGACTGTTCAAAATCCCTGTTCCACCATCTCTTGAGGAACAGAGAGAGATTGCCACGCAGTTAGATATTGTTGATACCAAAATCGCTGCTGAAGAAGACCGCAAAGCAGCCTTGCAGGACTTTTTCAAGACCATGCTTCACCAGTTGATGACAGGTCAAATCCGACTGCTATCAGACGATGGATTGCCACTATGAGCCGCATTACCGAAAAACGAGACGTACAGGATCAGCTCATCAACTACCTCATCGGCATCGGCTGGACGTTCATCGGTCAGTACGAACTCCCTAAATGGCGCACCGACGACGAGAAACAGCCTTTTCTTGAAAGCGTGCTGCGAGGTCAGCTTGCAAAGCTCAATGGCTGGTCAGAACACGACCCACGCATAACAGAGGTCATTCGCAATCTGCGCTTGCTTCCGGCCACATTAGAAGGAAACGAAGAATTCTTAGCTTGGCTGCGAGGGCACAAGACGACCTACGACAGTCGCGCCCAACGCGAATACAACGTCAGTCTCATTGATTATGACAACCCCGAAAACAACGCCTTTCATTTCACCGAGGAGATGTGGTTTGTTGACCGTGACCGCCGCCGAATGGATATGGTGCTGTTTATCAACGGCCTGCCAGTGGTATTGATCGAAAACAAATCACCCAAGCTCGAAGACCCCGGTATTGAGGGCTTCAATCAGGTGCAGGACACCTACACCCGCTTTATACCGGAGTTTCTCAAGTACCCTATCCCCTTTGCCGTGTGCGCCAGCCGCCTTGAATACGGCGCGACATGGAATTCCGATCTCAAAGCGTTCTACAAGTGGAAAACGGGCGAAAAAGACTTTGGATTAGAAGACCTAAGCAAGACGTTCTTTGACCGCCGGGCAATCTTGAGCCTGCTGCGGGATTACACGATTTTCTATCGCAGCGATGATGCTATCCAGAAGTATCTGCTACGCCCACACCAGATACGCGCCGTTGAAAAGATCGTCGAGCGTGTGGTTGAAGGGCAGGCGGGATTGGACAAGCCCAACACCGGGTTAGAGTGGCATACGCAGGGTTCAGGTAAGACCCTCACCATGATGGTTGCGGCCAATATCCTTCGCCGCCAGGCGGCGCTCGAAAACCCAACGCTGCTGGTGGTTGTAGATCGGCTTGGGCTTGAGGGGCAGATGCTCCAAAACTTGGAAGCATTTGGCTTCCCAACGGTTATACGAGCCAGGAGCAAGGAGCATCTACACGAGCTATTGCAAAGCGATTATCGCGGCCTGATTGTCACCACCATCCACAAGTTTGACCGTATCCCTGCCGAGGTCTGTACACGGCGCAACGTCGTTCTATTGATAGACGAAGCGCACCGCTCTCAAGAGGGTGACTTGGGTATTTACATGCGTGCCGCGTTGCCCCATTCGTTGCAGTTCGGCTTTACCGGAACACCTGTAAACAAAGGGAAAGTTGGCAGAGGCACATTCGAGATGTTCGGGAAGTTTGACCCGGACGGCTATCACGACAAGTACAGCATCAACGAGAGCATTGACGACGGTACAACCGTACCGCTGTTCTACACGCTTGCCCCCACAAAAATCTGGGTTGACAAACTCAAACTTGAGGGCGAATTCGCGCAGCTTCTTGAGCACTTTTTCGACATGGTAGAGGAAGAAGGCGCAGCCACACAGGAAGCCTTGAGCAAGCTCTTGCAAAGGGCTGACAAGCTCATGGCGGTTTTGAAATCGCCGAAGCGGGTCAGCGCCATTACCGAACACATCGCCACGCACTATCAGGAAAACGTGTTGCCGATGGGTTTCAAAGCCCTGGTTGTCACACCAGATCGAGAAGCCTGTGCGCTGTATAAGCAGGCGCTCGATCAACTCTTGCCCGCTGAATGGAGCACGGTTGTCTACTCGGATGACCCCAAGCATGACAGTGACCTTATGCGGTCATTTTATCTTGACGAGGACGCTGAAAAGCGGGTACGCAAGGCGTTTCGTGACCCGCAGAAAGACCCCAAGCTGCTTATCGTCACAGAAAAGCTCCTAACTGGCTACGATGCACCCGTTGCTTACTGTATGTACCTTGACAAGCCGCTGAAGGATCATACGCTATTGCAGGCTATCGCCCGCGTCAACCGACCCTTTGAGAACAAGAAAAACGGCTTGATTGTGGATTACATCGGCGTCTTCGACAACCTGCAACGTGCTTTATCGTTCGACCAGTCCAGTCTCAATCGAGGGCTGATTGACCTTGAAATGCTCAAGGAGCGATTTGTCGAATTGCTGCAACAAGCGTTTGAGGCGGTAGACCCCATCCAGCCTGACAATCCCAACGGGCGCATTGACCGCATTTTGCAGCACTTCTTTGAGCCGGAAGTCCGCGAGCCGTTCATGCGCTCGTTCAAGGAGCTAGAGGCTGCCTACGAAGTCATCTCGCCGGATGCTTTCTTGCGACCCTATGTGGACGACTACGCGATGCTGGCCGATATTTACCAGACCGTCTATTCGTACTTTGACCCGAAGGCGCAGCAGCGGCGGCTAGAGCGCGATTTATTGAACAAGACGGAGCAACTTATCCAGGAGCACGTAGAGGCGTCTTCAGTGTCCGCCCCGCTGCCTCTGTACCCAATAAACAAAAACATCGCCGATGTTATTCGTGCTGATAACCTATCCGACCAGGTGAAGGTGATTAACCTGCACCGTAGTCTTATCACCCACGTTCAGGATAACAGCGAGAACCAGCCTTACCTCGTGAGCATTGGCGATGAAGTTGAGCGCGTGATTGAGCAGTTGCGCCAGCGCCAGATTAGCGCCGAGACTGCGCTTGCGGCGCTTCAGGACAAGGCTGAACAAATTGCCGCCGCCCAGGAAGAACAGGCGCACAGTAGCCTTGACAACCTGGCCTTTTCGCTGCGCATGGTCTTGAAAGCAAGCGATTTAAGCCAGCGAGACGAGCACGGGATGGACGGATTGGCAACCGATTTATCCCAATACCTGCGAGAAAATGAAGGCTGGAAATTCAACCAGCGCCTCAAGGCGAAAGTACGTCTCGAAATCTACCGCAGACTAATGCCCTTCATGCAACCGTTTGACGCCGCGAGAGCCAACCAGATAGTAGACGATCTGATGAAGATGCACGGGATAACCGGATGAATATTCTAATTCGCAGACAAAAACGCAAGAGCCTTGCCTTCAAGCTCGCGTATGACCGGGCTGAAGTGCTAATCCCACCGACCCTCACAGGCGATCATCCAACCGTGCAGAGCTTCATCACGCAGTCGCTTGTGAGCATATCGCAACCACGACCACCGAGCGGCCATGTGGAAATGGGTGACATACACACGCTGGTTGAAGAGTGGTCTAAACGGCTCAACGTGACGGTTCGGCGTTTGCAAATCCGCCCGATGACAAGCAAATGGGGTTCAATCTCCACAAAGGGCAATCTCACGCTCTCCAATGACCTCTGCAAGCTCCCATTGGAGCTAGTTGAGTACGTCGTTGTCCACGAGCTTCTTCACTTGAAGTTCCCCAATCATCACAAAGGCTGGAAGATCAGTATGGGGATGTACTTACCCGCATGGCGAGACCTTGAGCGAAGGCTTCAACAGTATGCCCCACACAAGTTCGTGGATTAATCGCGCCCCAGCGATACTTGACTTGCTATCGCACTGCGTCCTCAACCACTGCGATAAACTACAGCTTTAATCTCACCTTACTGCTACGGGACACAGACAAAAGGCGCTTACCCCATGTCATTCCCCAACAAGGACTACTACAAAATCCTTCAGGTTGATCCCTCCGCAGAAAGCGAGGTCATCGAGGCTGCGTACAAGCGGCTGGCGCTAAAATATCACCCCGACCACAACAAATCCCCAAATGCTAATGAGCGGATGGGGGAAATCATTGAAGCGTATCAAGTGTTGAGAGACCCTGCGAGGCGTGCTCAATACGATAGCCAACGCGCCTCATGGACACGCTCACAGTCTGTTGAAGAAGAACAGCGCAAAGCAGAAGAAGCGGAGAGACCCCGCCAACCCACCGCAGAGGAAACAAGAAGACGGGAGCAGGAAGAAGCAGAGCAACGTACAGCCAACCAAGAACAGCAGCGCCAGGATGCAACCGGGCGTCCACGACAAGAACACATCCGCCACCAACAAGCGGCGCAGCGCACAAGGAACAAGATCGGCGGACAAGACAAGCGATACCCGATTTGGGTTGTCATACTCTTGTTCTTGGTAGGAGCACTGGTATTTCTTGTGCTCGGTTTGTCACCTCCCCACCCACCCGACCCCACTGCCACTCCCTACCCGACGATCAACTGGTTTCCGACAAGTCCAATCTCCTATTCATCGCCGACCCCCTTCCCGCCGATTGTCGCGGTTTCCATCACCGCGACCAAAGTTCTTAAAGGCGGGACAATGGTCAGTCTTCTTGCTACTGCCCTCATTCCAGCAGACGAAACTGCAAGGTATACCTGGGACTTCGGTGACGGCACAACTGGCAGCGGACAATATGTTACCCACAGCTACCTCAACCCAGGCACGTATCACGTTACTGTTATCGTTGACAGCCCACGTGGGTTCGGAGGTTCAAGTCAGGACATCACCGTTCCGTAGCATGAAGAGAACGTTACGGACGTGCGGTTGAGGCTCATGGAAGGTGGCAGAGGGGTATAGCCGGAAACACGAGGCAAGTGGTGAGAGGAATATAACCATACAGTGCTCACGAGCGGCTACATTGCAATACCTTGCTCTAGGCTATTTCCCCGCTCGTAAAACCCACCACCCAATGAACAGGGCAAAGAGGATTAACCCCACCATATAAAGGACAACAGGCGGAACATTCACCATACGCTCCTCACCTCCCCTCATTATCCGCAGCCCAATAAGGTACAAGACGACCACCAGCAAAAAGCCCGAACCAGCCACAGACAGGCTAAACGGCTTATCCGACACAAACTGACCAAACAGCAGCGCCCCGGCTGCTATGTTGCCCAAATCCAGCAGTTTTTCCCCTATCCGACCCGGCTGATCTTCGCTATACCGTTTGACCATCGCAGTCGTATCATAGCATACTCGCGCAAGCAGGCAGAGCCAACGGAAATTTCTATTGCTCACGGCGGGATGCTACACTACATCCTATGTGGTACGAGGATGAGCGGCTATGACAGCCATCGCCCAGGAATTGAGCCAGGTGGTGGGGATAGCGCCGGCCTGTGAGGCACGGAGTGTGCCACTGGCGCTCCATGTAGCGGATTTTGCAGGACTTTTCGGAGGTGCATTAGGCAAATTATTGCACAGGAGAAAAAGTCAATCTTCTATCAAACTGCCTGGCTTTGACCATATAGGAACTTGAATAGCATAGGGGAAGCTAATGACCGACAGCAAGCATAGGAGACAAACATGGTTAGCAAAATTGCGTGCTTCACGGCTGTGCGGAGAATAAGGTACAAATAAGACTGTGTGGGCGGGGTTCCGCCCACACAAGCTTTTCAGGCT
Organism: Chloroflexota bacterium; assembly: GCA_021325095.1. Classification (GTDB taxonomy): domain Bacteria; phylum Chloroflexota; class Anaerolineae; order Aggregatilineales; family UBA2796; genus JAJPHV01. The sequence continues at coordinate 54,551 of JAJPHV010000001.1, forward strand.
ATTTTATGTTGAGGAGGTCGTTCACACGGCCTTTTGCGATTTCTATGTCGCTGTTGAGGTGCTTGTCACGGGATTTTGTTACCCCGTGCAGGTAGATAATTTCATTCCCTCGCATGAAGTAGAAAAGCCTGATGAAACGCCCATTTGCGTTCACTCTCAGTTCCCAGAGTTTGCTTTCGATGTGTCGCGTGTGTGGGTAGGTTAGGGCCGTTCCCATCATCGCATGGAGTTGGATTTTTCGTTGAACTGTGGCCTGTTCGTTTTTTGCGAGACTGTCGATGAACTCTGTAACTGGTGAGCGGTTGTCGTTCTGGTAGAACTTCGGGGAAAATGGACTTTTCTCCAACTGCTAACCTCCTTCGATAGCCAATGAACAGGCGCAATAATCCCTGTAACTGGATTGACACCTGTTTTGGCAAGCGAAATGAGGTTTACATTGACATTGGAGTATCAACCTTTCATTGCGGGTGCTGGATTCTTTACCTTCCAGCGAAATAGAGAATATGACAATTTTTTGATCCCGTCAAGTCTTGAACTTGTGTGCTAGTGTTTCGTTTAGAGCGACTTGGAAGCAATGCTGGAAATCGGTTTGAGGGGAGTGGATAGTGTGTTGCTGCACAAATGAATGTGCTATTGCAATTCAGTCTATGCTCCCCTCAATGGTGTAGTTCCTTACTGTGAGTCCGGGAATTCCCCGCTGCTTCCCTCTAGTTTCATGAGTGCGTCGTGTTCCTGTTGGAGGAACTCTTCATCTGTGAGTTCCGTTACCTTGTCCCATTCGCGCTTGAAAACGGGGTCGGTGAGCTTATAGGACATATAGGAATCCCAATTGATTAGGTTGACGCCCTGGTTCCCCTGACTGGCCTTACTTGTGCTGTCGCTCATGAGTTCTCCCTCTTAAACTATACTGGACACTGGCTAGACAAGCAATGCTTGCCCACCTTTGCATCCAGTATGTGGAGATTTCGAGACTCTTTAGAAGCGCAGGGTCGATCCCTTGGGCTGCTAAGTTATAGCGAAAATAATAGCAAGGTCACAGCATATTGTCAAGTTATAGGATATATCAGGTGAGGGCATTTTCGCCATGACTATGCCGTCCTCAGTCGCACAACCTTTCTTTTGCGACACATCTGCGGCCTCACCACCTGATTCAGTGCTGGTATAACAAAGGTTTCGTGCCTGGGTTGAAAATGAGAATAACCGATAGTTTTGGCGGAGAGGATATACGGGGGCAACAAGCTATGGGGTGCGGTGGCCGCTACTTGGTCGTTTTTCTCGCACCCTGAGCCAACAGGTAGTAAATCCCTGCAAAAACCACTAACGCGCCAGCGATCATCAGAAGTAGCCAGAGCATCTTAGTGCTTGGCTTGACGAGTGCCCAGGTAGACAAACACAGCAATGATCGCTAGTGCGCCCAAAATCATCAAGAATAGTTCAACCATTCATTATTCACCTCCTCTGGTTAGATAATATGCGAACGCATACGCACTCGCAAAACTTGCCAACCCAAGCAGAAGAATGCTCCATCGAAACGGGCTTGTGCCAGGGACAATCTGAGCGATCACCAGTCCTGCAAAGACCAGATTCCCCCACTCCATCAACTATCGGCGAATTTGCCCCGTTGCTTGCGGGTCAACACCATTTTCCGAGCCATAGCGCGTCATAGCACGCCAGATAAAGAAAAAGCCAGTATGGCTGCACTGGATTTGACAGTTCCCAAAAGCGGTTGTCTGCAACAGTTCATGACGGCGCGAGTTGCCAGCGCCCATCAGGAAGTCGCTCCCAATGTAACTGGCAATCGTTCTCAACCTCGGCGGACTGCCAATTTGGGGCAATAACGTAGAAATATGGAGGCGTGTGTGTGGAGTGCATATAAACCCCTGCCCAGACCTCTTCTGTTGATGATCTGCGAGCAATTTCTTCGTCGCAGGCGCGTATAGCTTCCTCTGCTGTATTAAAGTGTTGTCTCGTCATTCACGTCTCCTCGTAATGATCAGCTTTTGTCCTCAGTAGGGCGTTCTGATATTCAGCTTATCCCCTAGTGCATTATCAAGAGACCTTTTCGGGAATGGCTAGCTGTTTTTCGGCAGCATAAGGGCAAACAGGCACAATTCGTTTGCCGACTACATCTCCGGGCTTTGCACTAGCTATATCCTCCGCCTGATTATCATTTAGAGCGGTACGTCTCTATGCGGCTAGTGGCGTTGAACAAATCACATCTGAGATTATACGGTAATCTTGGGAAGAGATAGTAGCTGATAGGAGCAATTTTGGCGATTCAATCACAACTGCCCATTTATGGAATGCTGATCATTCTATTCATCATTGTGGCGCTCATCGAGATTTATACGATACTCAGGGGCTACGGTGATGTACCCAAAGAATTGCGGGAACTGCACGAGCGCAAGAAACGGGAGCATTTGTAAATCGAAGCCGTTGATACACACTCGTTCACATCTTGTGGTGGTTCCCTCGATTTACACGGGTAAAGCGCAGGGTATCTTCATCAAGTATTTCAACGTGGAATTCGTCGCCTCGGTTGAAGCCATGTTGTGCGATCACGGCCTTTGGAACCGTGATTTGCCCCTTCGTAGTAAGAGTTACGGATGTGGGGTATGTCATCGTGCTTTCTGAAATAATGGCAGGTCGCCGAACTGCACTGGGCGCCGCCCTTGGCGCTTTATTTGGGGCTGCGCAAGGTTGTCATGGCGCGCACTCCCTGTTGAGACATAGTTGAAGCCACTGCTGACAAAGCGCTGCATGGTCGTGCCTGGGGGAAGCTGGCCGTAGTAGTCAAAGAGTTCAAACATGCGCTCTTGCCACGATGGCTTGGGGGCGCTGACGTTTCGATGCTGCCTTAGAAATTCTTGGTAGCCTGCTTTGTCGCTCATCTCTCATGGTAGCACGCAAGCCTGGGCAAGCTCAAGCACAAAGCAAGGGGGTTCACGGTCTTCTGTATATCGCGTGTGTGCCAACCCGACGCAGGACAATGATGTCCTGATGGATTTGAAATGTCAGCCGATAACGCTCGTCAACTCTGGCTTCCCAGATGTCGTCTTCGTGCCCCATTTTCTTGGCTGCGAGGCTTGGGTGACGAATATCCTGAGCTAAAAAGACCAGTTGCGCTGCACTTTCTTTTGGATGGTTGGCGGGAGTTAATTGAATTGCTTGGTAAACGGTTGGGTTCGGAGGAATTTCATGAATGGGCGTTTAGGTCTGCGACAAGCTCCTCCATACTGTCAAATACCTCATAGTCGCCCATTTTCAGAGCCGCATTGACTTCCCGCTCCCCTCTCTGCCATTCCTCGCTCCAAAACCACGCTTGATCTGCGAGGACATGCTTGGGGCGTTTGAGGTGTGGAATGGGCAGTTCACTGGGCTTGGCCTCACTCAAATCCCGCGCCAATTTACTCGCCGGCTCCAAATAATCAGCGCGTTTGGCAAACTTCTGTTGGGTTTCTGGGGATAAAACAACGGTCTGGGCCATAGCTGGCTGCATGATAACACGCGCATACAAGCGAAGTCCAGAGCAGCACCACTGCTGACGCTCAAGGTGGGCAAAGCAAATGCAAGCGTAAACACCGTGAAGGTACAGCCAGCCAGAAAGTGTGCTATCCTGACGTGAAGGTAGGTGGCTGTCGCCTGATGCTCAACCGTCCGCGACCTTTGTAGTTTGGGGGCAGGACTATGAAAGTTTCTGACATCCTGAGGAAAAAACCGTCCGAGGTCTTTACCATCCGCCCAGAGCAATCACTTCTTGATGCCTGCCAACTCCTCGCCAGCAAGAATGTCGGGGCACTCGTGGTTGTAGATGATCATCACACGCCTGTCGGGATCGTCTCCGAGCGCGACATCGTGCGCCAACTGGCAACCAGGGCCGCTTCCCCAAAGTCGCTCAAGGTGGGCAACGTGATGACCAAAGAGCTACTCATCGCCCTCCCCGATGACGATATTGCCTACGTGAGCAACACCATGACCCACAAGCGCATCCGTCATCTGCCTGTCCTGCAAGACGGGAAACTCGTGGGTATTGTGTCTATCGGTGATGTGGTCAAGGCTCAACTGGACTATTTTGAGGGTGAAGCGCGCACCCTTCAACAGTACATCAATGGTGGGTATGCCTAATCTCACGCAACCAGGTGGCAGTCTGCCTACCGCAAACGAATATCGCACATGTCACCTCTTATACTCACCATTAGCCTGTTAATCCCTTCTGGTGAAGTTCCATGAGTGCTTTGAGGGTCTTGGGTTGAAAGTACAGGTCACGTTCAATGGGCAGTCCCAACGGGCCACGCGCTGCCTCAAGCTCTGATAGCGAAAAGTGCCTTAATTCAAGTTCAAACCCCGATACCAAGCCAAAAAACATAAAATCCACCTTTGGCTTGTCCGAGTCCATGTAGCCTTCTTCGTCTACTGGTGAGCCATCTGAGGCATACCATGTCCAGTTTGAATCTGGCGTAAAGAACTTCAACATGGCCTGAGCCTCAAGCCCCTTCTCTTCCCCACTATACAGCGCTGGTAAGCGTTCGCGGGACTCAGGATCAAGTATCCCTTCATGTCGGGGAATCTCAGGAGACATAAGAACATGATAGCAGATGAAAGTAACGTCAGGCTGCCCGCTGACAGAAAACGACGAAACAGGAGCCACTTACGCAACTGTCCCCTCTCCGAGGGCTGCCTCGACTTTGTTCAACAATTCCAGTGGGCTAAACGGCTTCACCATGTAATCATCTGCGCCTGCCGCCTGGCCTACCTGTCGATCCCAACGCTGGCCTTTGACCGTCAGCAGGATAATGAAGATAGGGCGGGTAGCCTTGTCAGCTTTGAGGAGGCGGCATACATCCAAGCCGTCCAACTGGCCCTTGGGCATCTGAATGTCCAGGATCATTAACTCCGGCAACTCGGCCTGGGCCAGTGCCAGAGCTTGGTCTCCGTTGGCCGCCGTCAGAATCCGAAGCGGATTTGAACTGGCCTCTAGCGTCACCTGGAGCAATTCGCGTACTTGAGGTTGATCATCGACGATCAGAACTGTTCTCATTGTTGCGGCCATTGTGTCCTCTTGTCCAACATCCTCAAGCCCCGGCTTTTGAGTGTAAGCACCGCGAATAGCCCCTCGATTGGCCTAGAAATGGCTTCCGGCGCACCGCGCGACCTATGGGCAGTCAGCTAAACCGGACTTTGATGCGCAGATCACCGAGGCGTAGCTCATCGCCGTGCCGCAACTGCTGGTCGGTGGTGACCGACAGCCCTTGGCCGTTGAGCCATGTGCCGTTGGTGCTACCCAGGTCGGCCACATAGACCGCATCATTTGTAACGGTCAGTTGGAGATGGCGGCGCGACACGCCCTTCTGCTCTGCCCCAAACGGGCTAAGGTCGATGTGAGGTTGCGAATCCGGGCTGTCGGTACGCCGCCCAATGATAAGCACCTCAGCTTTCGGTAAGGTCAACTGTCCATCGTCAATCTCGAAAATGATCGTGGGTGGTCTTTCTCGGTTGGGAAGCGGCACGGTGGTCATGATGTCGTCTCCAATGTCGGGCCTCACTTGATGAAGTGTTGAGCATCCTTACGATCAATAACGTATGGTCAAGCCAGGGGTTACGGGCGGGCGCTGTCCAACCCGAAATTTCTCACAAACTTCACAAAAAGTTTACGCCTACGGTTTTTGGGAGATATACAGGCAGCGTAGCAAACCGCTGCACCGTATCGTCAATTAATTCGGCTGCGATCTCAGAAGTGATATGGGCCGGGATGGGTCAATCCCTTCGACTCACCCACCTGGACACACATTCTCGCATGGCACACCATCGTGGTCGCGGTCAAGCCGCGAATTGCCCGCTCTCAGGCACGCATACGCCTGGTCACACGTCAATTGAGAACACGTAGCGCTCAAATTGGGACAGACCGCCCCTTGCGCTGGCTGAGGGGCAACAGGTGGTAATGGTGTAAACGTTGGTGTCCTGGTAGGTCTAGGGGTTGCAGTTGGTCTGGGCGTCCTCGTGGGTCGGGGTGTACTTGTGGGTGTTGGAGTTGGTGCACCCAGAAAGTCAATATCAAGCACAGGATGCAGTTCAATCCCGTTTCGCGCAACACCCCGCTGCCCATGTATGAAATCAAAGAAACCAATGCCAGTCACTTTCACTGTCAGGTTCGCGTTTTGATAGCTGCCAGTCGCGTGTAATTGTGCGTCAAACTTTGCCCTGGCCTGGGCAATTTGTGCGGCAAAGGGACTGCCCAATACACAATCTGGCGCGGGAATCTCAGCAATCATGGTCTTCCCATTGGCATCGCGTAGTGCTAAATGATAATCTGAGTCACCGACTTCAAGTTTGTAAGCAAATAGCGTGGCCGTCACCACAAACACAGTGGTCTCTGTTGGCGCAATCCGATTTTTGTCAGGGAGCGTGCGGGGCTTGGGCAGAGCCACCAGTTGCGCAATCGTTGTCTCGGTAGGCGCAGCCAGATTGACCAAGCCTGCATCCAAGTCAGTGCCGATCTTGACGGGCCAGCGCTCCGTTCCACAGACAGCCTGAGCCAGCGAGGGGACGCGATGGGTATCTCCTCCGAGAAAAAGAAATACACTTCCCACAAAAATAAAGATGGCGGTGAGTCGTCGCATGAGATGCCCTCCAAACTTTCTCATAGGAACTGTATTGCACAACAACTATACCTCAGTTCGCTTGCTTTGGCGCAGAAGAGCGGCTCTGTTCGTGGAAAATGGAGCATTCGACGTAGAGCCTACAGTTGCGGCTTTTTGTTCAGTAGCCCTCTGGCATGAAATTCCAGTTCTTGCCAGAAGACATCTTCAACAAAGTGATCCCGAATGGCTTGGGCGATGTGATGCAAATCTTCCTCAGTCAGTTGCGCAATCTCCGCTTCTGTCAAGTTCACCTGTTGCAAGTCATCCTGGGCCACACGCACCAGTGGCACGAGCTTGTCTGGGGTACTGCCCACTTTTGGGAAGCGCAGGTCAATCGCCTCCCGCATCCACAGCCCATACTCCCCTTGCATCACTTTGTCCAACAATACCAGCGCAAAGGTTGCCTGGTGCGCAATGGGAAGCTGCTGGAAGCGCTCAAGCACTTCGTCTTTCAGTTTCAGAATTTGCTCTGGGTCAGTCACTCCCCTTTCCTGGTTCATGGTTCCTCAAGCGATGTGGGCACTGAATCAAGCCACACTCCATACTCTGCCTGGTACTTGGGGTCGGACTCAATGGTCTTTTTGAGCGACTCAAAATCTACCTCATGGGTCATGGGCGTATCGGCGGTTGGGTACTCTTCCTGGGCTTGCACCAGACTTTCCAGAGGCCGGGTGCGGGCCTGGGCTTGCCGTTCCAGGTCACGTTCTTGTTCCTCCGGTGTGCGCGGGTCTTCCTGGATAAGCATTAACCGGGTGTGTGGGGACAAGGGCAAGAGCGGTGTGGCCGTCACGCCAAACTGCGCAATGTCGCGTTGCGAAAACATCTCGTTTTGCAGGGGCAGTTCCCGCGCCCTGTCTTGCTCTTTTTGCCTGCGGGTGCGGGTATCCACAAACTCACCCGTAAACATATCCTGCTGTAGTGGTCTTTCAGCTTTACTCATACAATTTACACACTGTCCTGACCCTTCAATCCTCATCGCCCAAAAGCCAGTCTATGCCCGCCTCTCCCAGGTCTTCAAGCTCGCTAAAAGCCCCATCCTCGTCGGTTAACTCCGCCAGCATTTCAAACAACTGTGCTCGTTTGGATGGTTGGTGTGGCGTAACGTAGGGCGCAATCTCGTCCAAGCGTTCCTGGATTAAAGCCTGGGCATCTGCCGGGGCAATCTTCTGGGGTATCTGATGCAAGAATTGTTGGGTTTCGTACCAGCGCCACTCGTTGGTCAGCCAGCGTTCCCGGCTCTCGTGATAGCCTGCTCCCCAAAAGGTGAGGAACTTCCGATCATCCTCAGTGGGGCGGCTCATCGTGACGAACAGGAATTCTCCGTAATTGTTGGTGGACACCTCGACAGAATGCACCGCAGTGCGTTCATCGGTCAGGATTGAAGTGAAGCGTTCGTGACTAATCCGCTCAAAAAGCTCCTCTTGTTCCGAGAACTCAAACGCCTTATTGGGTTGTGGAATCTCCGGGGTCATACAGTCATGCTATCAGCCCCAAATCTGGACTGTCAACCAATTCCTTCCTAATGCGCATGAGGGAAAACCGATTGCCTGCCCGTCCTGACTCGTAGGGCGAAGTATCGCTTGTCGATTGTGCAATGAAAAAGCCAGGGTCTCCCCTGGCCCATGTCGGCGAATACCTTTTTTACTCAGCGTGCGTGGCGTGTGCCTTATTGGGTAACTTTCCTGTTCAACCATTTCACGCTACATGCCCACTGGTTGCACTGAACAAAAGAATATTCGCCAAAAAAGCGCTACTCCCTTCTGAAGAGTAGCTCAGTAGCAGATGGCAGGTGTAGACGGTCAGTGTTGCACCTCGGTACGCTGCGGCTCAACCCTCCTGGTTTCTCGTAGTACCTCAGCAACCGTTGTGCGTCCGGCCCGTATACCCTGTGCACTCAGTGCGGACATGACGTTGGTGATGGACTGGCCCGCGACATCTGGATTGGCAGCCAAGTACGCTCGGATTTGGGCCTTGATGCCGTTTTGCTGTACGCTGACTGGCTGTGCGCTCTGTGCGCTCCCGGCGGACAGTGCACGCACACCGGACAGTGGCGAACTTGCCAGATACCCTTTAACTTCGGCGAACGCCTTTGCTCTGGCTTCCCGATCCGGCAAACCATGTGTGCGATAGCGCACATAGACCGCCCGGTATACAGTCGTAAACTCAACCTCCCGCCATCTAGTTTCTCGCAGGTCAACGCCCATCTGCCGCTCAAGTACCAGCGCTGCCAGTCCCTCCCCTGCCACAAGCGCTCCAATGGGAATAATAAACGCTGCCAAGCCTGCCATGATAAGCGCCGCCTGGCTGGTGGCGGGAAGGTTGCCAAACCGCTCCATCATGGCGGCAAAGGACAGACTGTCCAAATGCGTTGCAGCCACCACTGAGGTAAATGCGCCAGCGCCGTTGACCAACATTGCGGTCAGAAACAGCAAGACTTCAAGCGCCCACGATGTCCATGCTGTTGCGGTGTGCATAGCCCTGGCAAGTCTGCGGCGAAAGGCTGAGTATAACAGACCGAATTCAACACCGATGGGAGCAATAAAGCCCCAACCGGGCGTGAGTTTGTCAAATACCGCTGCCGTGTGTGGTGCTGATAGCCCATATAGCACAATAGCCACCACCACAATCCAGTACGGCACACTCCCGGCGATCATCTCACGGGCTGATTTGCGTGGTGCTTCCTCCCGCAGCCAACGTTCACGCTCCTGGCGATAGATCGTTTCAATATCAATATTCTCGTTCATTGGGAATCCCCTCACCCTATGCGCTCGTCGCGTCCGAATTTCGCAGGCAAGACACAGCAAAAAGCGCCACTTAGGAAAGCGGCGCTTCAAGAAAGCTGACTTCAAAAGACAAAATGGCGTTATCGCGCAGCGAGTAGACCAGTCGGAAGATCAGGTTGTGAGCCTTCCTATCCTTTTATATCGGCAAAATCGACCAGGCGCTCGATCCGTTCTTCCGGTGCGACCACCAGGTTCCGCCGATCAAAGGGCGGGATCACATTCAACTGGAAGATGTGCTCGACCAGGTGGCCGAGTGTCGGGACGGGAATCACATCAATACCGTCGATCAGGGCTGCCTCGGCGGCGTCGCACTCCGGCACGTAAAACGTAGTGCAGCCCTGTTCTTTGGCAAGGTTCGCCAGTGCCAGCACCCCTCGTGCGTGGCGCAGCGCGCCATCCAGTAACGGTTTTCAAAAGTGGTACATCCACGCTTTATAAGCGCTGCGAACGTCCTACACCCTTCAACTTCCCCGCGCTAACGGCAAATCTGCCACTAAATGCGCTCACTTCAATTCAATATACGACGCGACCCGGCACTACGGGCCGCGTACAACCTGCTGGCGCAAGCCGCACAGTGAGATAGGAGCAAGAGTGATGGGTGAATTTTCAATCCGTGACAGGCTGGTACTGTTGGATGCCGCCGAAAAAAGGGGGTTTCAGCGTGGCGCGCAACACATGGCATGCAAGCAGCAAGAGCGGGATGAGGCTTTTTTTGAACTGCTAGAGCCAGTCATGTTGCTGAATACCCTCCTGGCGCGCATTGACGAATGCGCAATGCACGCCAGCGGGAAGACCCTGGTATTGCGTCTGAACGCCCTGGCAAGCGACCTCATGGCGACATACAGCAAGCTCAATCTCCTTTGCGCCAGACACCACTTCACGTTTCAAACGGAAGGAGAAGCAATCGAACAGGCCATCAAGCTACGTTGGGACGCCATAAAACGACTTGAGGCAGGCAATAAATCCGCACACGACGAACTGAGGGAAATTGCCAAGCTGGATAACAGCGGGCTACAGGTATTTTGGCAAATGGCGCGAAAAATCAGCCGGGGCGGGCGCAACACCGACCCTGTAAACGACGCCGTGTACGCGCTGGCTGTGCAGCTTCGGGACACCCAAACAGGTGGGAGGTGGAAATGGAGCAAACTAGCCAGGCTGGTTTACGGCGAACTGCGCCGAAAGCGCCAAGCCGGGACGTTAACGGACAATGAGCGAAAGGCGCTCGACCATTGGAGCAAAACAGGGACGGATCAGGAGCGCGTAAAGCATCTGCGAAACATCGTAACCGCCAGAGAAGGGAAAAGTGCTGAAAACCAGTTTTCAGCACTTTTAGGGGCCTACGCTGCTGTAGAATGACCATCAAAGCAAATGGCCGCCTTGCACGCGGCCATTTGCGGACTTTATCGGCTTTCTGGCGCACCGGAAATGCGCCAAAGTGAAAGGAAAAAGCAGAATGAATTATAGCATAGATGTTCACGCTTTGGATAGTGAAATCGCGCGCCTGTGCGTGTTCACTATCCACACGCGCGGCCTAGCCAAGCGTTTTGGCGACGTTGTGCCTCATCCCGCAATCCGCGATTTCTTGCAGAACGCGGGTGACGGCGTAACGCTTGTCGTGTTCGCCATCCGCCCCTCTGATTTTATCTTCACCAGCGACGGGCGTGTGTATACGGCGGCAAATGACGCCGGGCAGTTTGCGCACGGGTTTTACACAACGCTGTTTCTCGCCCAGGTGATGCCCGACATGACGCATGAGGAAGCGACCAGGAGGGCCATTCGCCCCTCAGTCTCGCAATTTGTACAACTGACAGCCTTGTACACCGAGGGGAACTGAGCCATGACTGCAAACAACATGCTCAAAGCGGCGCTGGACTACGCCGAACGTGGCCTATCAGTGATCCCGATCAAACCTCAGGCGAAGCAACCACTTATCAAATGGAAGCCCTACCGGGGGCGGCGCGCTACGCCCAACGAAATCCGCGCATGGTTGCGACAGTGGCCCGATGCCAATATCGGCATTGTGACCGGGGCTATCAGCGGGATCGTCGTACTGGACTGCGACAGTGATGACGCTATGGCCTTTGCCCGTCAATGGGGGTTGCCTGAACTTGCACCGCGCGTCAAAACGGGTAACGGATGGCACATCTATTTTGCTCATCCTGGATACAGAGTGCGCAATTTCGTCAAACAGGACGGTGACGCTATCGATCTTCGCGGTGACGGCGGATTCATTGTAGCACCACCATCCGTACATCCTAGCGGCAGTGCGTATCGGTGGGAACTTAAAGCGGATGACCTGCCGCCTATCCCCGACTGGCTGGCGCAAATCATCGCTGAAAAGCCCAAGAAACCCACTCAGCAAAACGGAAATGGGCACAATCCCCAAGCATATTCAGGCACAACGCCGTATGCAAGAGCCGCGCTGCAAGCCGAACTGGAAAAGCTGCGGAACACGCCGGAAGGTTCACGCAATGACCAATTGAACAGATCGGCATACAACGTGTTCCGGCTGATGGCTGGCGGTGATCTACCAGAAGATGAAACGTATTCAGCCGTGTACGGCGTCGCGCTTGAGACGGGGCTTGAGCATGACGAAATAACGGCAACCCTCAACAGCGCGCTCGAAGCGGCAAAAAAGAACCCGCGTAACACACCCTTCACACCATCTGGCGGCTTGCTGGCAACCAATCCGAACCCCAAGCGCGATTTCGTGGAGGCTTGCTTGCGGCAAGAGGAACGCGGCGATGCTCTTTTGCTGGCGCATATGTACGACGGCAAGCTTGCCTTTGACGTGGCAAGCAAAGTATGGCACTTGTGGGCAGGCCACCACTGGAAAAACGACGAAACAGGGAAGATCAACAACCTGATTGACCAAGTAGCGCGGCAATATCTCAGGATCGCAGACGAAGTACACGAAGAACTGAAAGCGGAGGCGCTGCAAGGTGACGACGGCGGCATTGTCGAAACCGAAGACAGCAAGGCGGCACAAGCCGAAAATGCCAAGAAAAACAAGCTGTACAAGCGGCTGATCGCCAGAGCCGCCGCGCTGCGAAAGCAAAACCGGATACAGAGTGTCCTCAAAATCGCGTCAACCTTGCAGGATGTTCAGAACCTACACGACATCCCTGTGGCTGGCGACATGTGGGATAGAAACCCCTGGCTGTTAGGCGTCAAAAATGGCGTGATCGACCTCAAAACGGGCCAATTCCGCCCCGGCAAGCCAACTGACTATATCCGCACAGTTGCCCCGACTGAATGGCACGGCTTGGACGCGCCCGCGCCACGTTTCGAACAGTTCAACACCGAGATTTTCACAGACCCCGAATTGCCGCCGTTCATGCAACGGCTACTTGGGTATGCTATAACGGGCGATACGTCCGAACACATCCTTCCCGTCCTTTGGGGCGATCAAGGGCGCAACGGCAAGGATACTCTGTTGGCGACCCTCAAAACGGTCTTGGGTATGGCGGCTGGCGCGGTAAGCAATGACGTACTAATCGACAACAGCAAACACCGCGCGGCTGGCGCGGCGCAACCTCACCTCGTGGAGTTGCAAGGTAAACGGCTAGTATGGGCAAGCGAAACCAGGGAGGGGGACAGGCTGAATGCAGCACAAGTCAAGCTGATCACTGGCGGCGGGGCCATCAATGCGCGCCCCCTGTACGGCAAGCCGTACACATTTGAACCCACACACAAGCTGTTTGTGCTGACAAATCACAAGCCACACGCGCCAGCGGATGATGACGCGCTGTGGAGCCGCGTCCTGCTGATCCCATTTGAACTGCGTTTCGTTGACAACCCAACTGCCGAAAACGAGCGCGAGGCCGATAAACGCTTGAAAGACCGTCTGAAAGAGGAAGCGCCGGGCATTCTGGCCTGGCTGGTACGTGGTTGCTTGCAATGGCAGCGCGAAGGGCTTAATCCGCCAGCCAGTGTCACGACGGCTACCGGGGAATATCGTAGTGAGGAAGATACGCTCGGAGCATTCATCGAGGAATGCTGCATCACTGGCGCAGACAAGACGGTTAAGGCCAGTGGGCTTTACCGGTCATACCGAATGTGGGCCGGTGAGAACGGCATTCACCCTATGACGAGCACAGCATTCGGGAAACGCATCAAAAGGCTGTACGGGGATGCGCAACGCAAGACTGACGGCGTGTACTACTGTGGCGTCGGTCTGCTATCCAGTGCGCCGAGAGCCGACGCCCCGGTGTTGTATTAGTAACGGCCCAGAGGGGGATTAGCCGCATGTAGGGTTTGCCCAAACCCTACATGCGGCTTTTTTCGCACAATGACGCCAACAACAGACCATAGGAGGGTTGGTGCATGTAGGGTATGTAGAGTTTTTCCATAAAATCCAAAATTCAAAAAATCGATTTCTCATAAGGGACTTTTGGGAAAACCCTACATACCCTACATTATCCCCTCCCCCCGCTGGCCCGTTTACCCGCACCAGCAGACGCAAAAAGGGGGCATGTAGGGTTTGCGCAAACCCTACATGCGGCGCTTGCTACATGAAACTTTTGCCTCGCCAGAGGCGATAATTCCTCGATTTTCCCGATGATTACCGCATTTATAGATGATAACCCCTATTATCGGAAGTAATCTGGCGAGGGCATTGCAGTGTAGGATCACTGCTGCAACGGCTCAATGGTCAATTGCCAGGGTTTTAGAATATCGCTCGTCTTGATAACAAGATTACAGCCTTCTGATTGCAGAATGGCTTCGTCGCTGCGTTTAGTCCCGTCTATATTAACTACCACAAGCAGGATCGTGTCGAAACCGTGTCCTGTATCACATTTCCCTGAAAGTACCTTGAGTTCCGCGAAGAAGTGGCTAGTGGTGGTGACTGTAACTCTGTATATTCCGGCTGGTAAATCAAACGGGCCAATCAATTTCGCAGAATTCCCGCTGAACTTCATACCGTTACAGGCAATATTCGCCTCACTAATGGCGGTCTGCAATTTGATCAACGCCGTCATATCTGCTTCAGAGTTTCCACCTGATTTCAGTGCATTCGCCATTTTGATTACAGCGGCGGGATCGCATTTTGGCTTGTCTTGTGCGACTGATGGATTTGGCGCAACCAAGGCCGACGCCAGGAGAACAATGGCGATGAGAAACCGGGTTTGCATTGTTAGCCTCCAAACTTCGATGTTTAATATCATTCTACACCTATAGTCTAGATGGAAATAGTGTTTGCGCGTATCATTATTGCTGTTCGCTGTTACCTAGCTACTTAGAACGCAAATGCGCTCCACAAGGGCAATAGATCGGGCTGTGCCGCTGAACACCGGTGTTCAGAGTTCTTGAAAAGCGAAGTGCAGTATCCAGCGGATAACCCGTAAAGGCAGTGTTTTATGTCGATCCGGCTCAGAAAACTTGCAACTGGTCTGGTGTTCGGTGCGCTTATCACTTCCGCCGTGACCCTATTTGTTGGCTTCTTTACCTCAGTCTACGGCGATCCGCTTTCAATGGCTATGCTGTTTCTCTTGTTTTTTCCAATTTGCCTGCTGTCGCTCGCCTGGGGCGGTTTCTTCAAAGATTAAACTACGTCGCTCTGTCTCGCGGTCAGCAGATCAGGCAAAATTGACGCCAATTGGCGCTGTATGCCGCCCATTCCTTTGTAGGCGCTTCTCAATCCAGCCGCGAGCATGAAACAGCCATTGAGGGCCGAGTGTAACTGATGAGCCATGCCAGCGTCACGACAACGGCGCGGTATGACCGCCGTGATGAGGAAACCAAGAAAAAAGCGGCGGGCCTGCTACAATTCCCGTTCCAAAAGCAAGGCGCTCCAACGTTCGGAGCGCCTTTATTTTTAGTTGGCGTCATTGCTAGAGTTCGTGCTAAAGGCTGCGTATGATATTTTCGTTGATAGCAGCAATGCTAGGGGCCAGAATGAGGGAAATCACCACCAAAACAATGGCAACGAAAACGGGGACGATGCCCACGACCTGCAAGAATTCCAGCGCCTTTACTCCCGGCAAGCTTTGGCCTGCCGTTTTTTCTGTCTGATGTGCTTCTCGTACATACATAATATTGGCGATTAGTCCAGGCAACCACAACAGAAAATAAAGTACCAGAACAATCACCGCCGCGTTGGTGTAGCTTTTGGTGCGTGCAGCCTCGACTTCTGGCGATACCTGTGGTATGGAGATAGGCCGTATGGCCGGGGCTGATGCGGCGAATGGGTCGCCTAGTTCAATTTCATCAATTTTCGCCAGCCATTCACGGGCTTTGGGGTGATCGATGGTCTTTAGAATTTTTCGTGCTTCGGTGTACTTTTGAGCCTTGATCAGATCACGGGCCTGTAACATTTTCTCTTGTGTCTGTGATGTGCCCATACTAGCCTCCGGCGTGTATTCTGCACCAAGATTATTGTACCTCCAAAAACTGAAATCGATATGTGGCAATGATCTAGGTGGCATCACGCGCCCCGCCGTTTCCTTGCATCGGCCCGACCAGCCTCATACCCGTTCTCATAGGCATTATCCAGCGCGATTTTCTTTTTGCGCTCAAATTCAGCAAGTTCACCCTTAAGCCATTCAATTTCCCGCTGTAGGGCTTGTTTTTCCTGGTAGCAGGCCGTCCACTTCCGTTGAAGGTGATCCAGCGTGTTTATAGTCGCCACTGCCGTAACTCCGAATAGAACAGATATTCGACTGTAGACTACGCTAACTCTTACCGCCTGGCAAGACGGGAATTCGGTTTGAGGGTCGTTCAATTGGGGTTTGACGTTTGCTCTTATTTGGGCCTTGTTCTTTGATGGGCGTACAATTCCCGTGTGACTTACATTCGCACAGGGAGGCGTCATGAGGCGCGCTTACATTGGGGTTATCTTCGGGGCTATCTTTGCAATAACTATCTTAAATGGGATCATCGTTTCGGCTCAGACCAGAACCTATCCAGTTGGAGTTGGAACGCCAGCGTCACTCACGGTACGCTCAAATTTCGGCAACCAAGCACCGGGCTTTTTGCGATTAATTGTCACTCAAGTTATCAGGGGAGAAGCGGCCTGGCTTCGAATAAAACAGACTGCCGATTACAGCAACCCCCCGCCCCCTGGAAAAGAGTTTGTGCTGATCTACTTAAAACTGGATTATTTGGACGGCCCCAACGACCTTGTGGTTCCACTTTCAATTGCCAGCTTTGAAGTCCTTAGCAATGGTGAATATGATGGGAAGTTAGCCTTTCTGTCACTCCCTAACCCTCCCGAACCTGTTTTTGGCGGTCAATCCGGTATGGACATCTTGCCGCATCAATCTACGGAGGGTTGGATTGTCAAAGAGGTATATAGCGGCGATCCAAATCCGCGATTAGTGTTTTTGCGTTCGCTTGACGGAACTGGCGGCGCGTATTTCTCAATCGCCCATACCTTTCAGATGGTTACTGAAACCCTGACCGCCAGCCCAACAGCCACCTTCACTCCAACTATTACACCGACTTATCCACCATGCCCGCCAGTGGTAAAACCTAGTCGCACACCGCGCGTAAGCCTAACCCCTTCTATCACTCCGACGATGACTGAGACGTTGATGCCACCTCCGGCCCCATGCGCTACGTTGACGCCTACCCTGTCACGGACGGATGTTGCGGGAACCCGCACCTTCAAGCAGACTGCAACTGCTGATGCTTTGTACGCCACACGTACCCAGATAGCCGCAGATCGGGCCGCTACTGCCGCGATTTATCAGATTACGCTGACTGCCATCGGCCCGGTAGTGACGCGCCGACCTACAGTCCAATCGCAACAGAGCACGCCCGCCCAACCGCCAGCCCCCAGCGTTGTGCCCCCACCTACCCAACCGCCAGCCGACAATCAAGGTAGTCAGTCCAGCCCTGGCAATGGAGCGACGGCGCTATGTAACGACGGCACGTACAGCTACGCAGCGCAGCATCAGGGTGCGTGTTCTCATCATCGCGGGGTCAAGGTATTCTACAAGTAGTAGCAGGCAGAGCGCCCCGGCGATATATCGGGGCGCTTTTCATTGCCCCTTCTGGCGTGTCTGGCGTAAAATCGGGCTGTACCTCAATCGCATGAGATGGCAGGGGCTATGTCACCAAGACCAATCACTAAAAACACCCTCTTTTATGGCGATAACCTCGATATACTGCGAAATTACATCCCTGACGAAAGTGTTGACCTGATCTACCTTGATCCGCCGTTCAATTCAGGACGTGGGTATAACGTCTTGTTTAAGGACGAAAGCGGCTATGAAAGTGAAGCGCAGATCGCCGCGTTCGAGGATACCTGGCACTGGACAGACGCGCCGGGCGGTGCTGCTGAGACATATCACGAACTGGTGACAAACGTGGGCGGTCAAGTTGGGTCAATCATCGGCGCTCTGTACCAAGCCATCGGCACTAACCAGATGATGGCTTATCTCGTGATGATGGCTATCCGGCTGGTGGAGTTACACCGCGTCCTTAAGCCGACAGGCAGCTTATATCTGCATTGCGATCCTACGGCAAGCCATTATCTTAAGATTGTTATGGATACCATTTTCGGCCCACAAAACTTCATCAATGAGATCATCTGGAAGCGCACAAGCGCTCACAATAGTGGACGAATGTTCGGCCCGGTTCATGACGTGGTATTGTCCTACTCGAAAACATCTCGTTACGTGTGGAATGTTCAATATCGACCGTTTGATGAAAGTTATGAAAACAGCCACTATTCAAATATGGAGAATGGACGGCGATATAAGCGGCAAGACATAACTGGTGCTGGTGTCCGAAATGGTGAGACTGGAAAGCCCTGGCGTGGGATCGACCCTACACCGAAGGGCCGTCATTGGATGCGCCCGCCGTCTGAATTAGACAAGTTAGAGGCGCAAGGGCTGATTTACTGGCCCGATAAGCCCGGCGCATGGCCCTATCTGAAATTATTCTTGGATGAGCGGCCTGGTATGGCTGTTCAGGATGTTTGGGACGATATAAACCCGGTCAACCCTGTAGCAAAAGAGCGCATGGGCTGGCCCACACAAAAACCGCTTGCCCTGCTAGAGCGGATAATCAAGACTAGCAGCAACCCCGGCGATCTGGTGCTCGATCCGTTCGCTGGTTGTGGGACTACGATTGTCGCAGCGCAAGGGTTGGGCCGTCGCTGGATCGGGATCGACATCACGGCGATGGCAACCGCCATGAACGAATATCGGCTCAACGATATGTACCCTGACGCGGAGTATGAGGTAATCGGCTTGCCGCAAGACATACACGATGCAAGGGGACTGGCAGCACGTAGCCGCTATCAGTTCCAATGGTGGGCATTGTCGCTGGTCAAGGCCAGGCCACAAGGTGGTGAACCGGGTAGCAGGCAGGGCAAGAAAGGCAGCGACAAAGGGATAGACGGCGTGATCAACTTCATTGATGACGCCAGCGGTAAGGCGAAACGGGTACTGGTACAGGTCAAGAGTGGTCACGTCAAAAGCGGCGATATTCGAGATTTGGTCGGCACTGTCCAGCGTGAGAAGGCCGAAATTGGCGTGTTTATCACGCTTGAACCGCCTAGCAGAGACATGTTGAAGGAAGCGGCATCAGCCGGGCTGTACGTGTCACCGTTTACCCAAAAGAAGTATCCGGCGATCCAGATATTGACCATTGAAGACCTGCTACACGGGGCTGAGGTCAAAATGCCAGCCGAACGAGGGACATTCAAAGAAGCGCCGCGTGCTAATCCAGACGCGCCGGATCAACCGCCGTTGCTATAAGCGTACAATGCCCGTTTTTGGCCCTAAAAACGGGCTTTCTTGCGTTGCATGATGTACGATACCTGATTTGCACTTTCACCTCATTTTGGCCCGATTTGACGGCTAAACTTGCCAAGATTTTTCGACGGCTGCACCGCTCAAGACTGCGCATTTGAGCCAAAGCGTGCCCTGGCAACGTCAATTACTCCGAAAATCTCCGAAAACTCCGATTTACTCTTGATTTTGGAGTAAAAATATGATAGAATGTTCATATGTTCATTTGTCCCCCAATGGATGTCCCCCGTGAGTAACTCCGCATCAATCACACTGCCCGATGTGCCAAGACTGCCGGATGAACCGGAACGATGGTATGCCCGTTTTTTGCGCTATGTCCAGCTTGGGCCGTCACGGTCATTGCGGGCCTTGTATCAGGCTGAAACGGGCAAGCAAGCCAAGCCAAGCGGGGCTTATCAGATTGCCTACCGCCGCTACCGCTGGCAGGAACGCGCGGCCACCTGGGACGCCTACCAGCACGAAAAGGAGCTAACCAGTTATGAGGAGCGCAACGCGGAAGCGCGGCGTATCCTCTGGAACTCTATTCAGACGCTTGGCAAGCTGTCGGAACAGATCAACGCCGAAATCGAGCAAGGTGGCCTATCGCTCGCCCGCCGAAAGGAACAGGTTGCCTTGATCGGCATGATCCACGACATCATTCACGGCGAATTCGGGGCGGTATCCCCCCGCATTGCGCCGGGCGTTGCTGTCCAGATCAACAACGTGAACGCGCAATCGCCCGGCTTTGCCGACCTCTCCGATGAACAGATAGACCGTATTCTTGCCGACCACCGTATTGCCATCCCCCCGCATGGAGAACCCCGCCTTGACGATCCCCCTACTCCGTCATCAACTGGCGGCGCTCAAAGCGCGCCGTGACTTCACATCGTTCAAGTTTGCTGTCTACCGCCCGTATATCCACGCGCCGCACCTTGAACTGATTGACCGCGCCCTGATGGACGTTGCCAGGTATCTCGAAACTGGCGGCAAACAGGGCATTGGCAAGCTGCGCATTGAGCTACCGCCCCGGCACGGCAAATCCGTGACAACGGCGCGGCTGTTTGTCGCCTGGGTGTTGGGGCGCATACCCAACCTGCGTGTCATCCTCGCCAGCTATGGCGCTTCCCTGTCCGAAGGCCACAGCCGCTATGTCCGCAACCTGATCAGAGATAGCGCCTATCAATCTATTTTTCCGGGCGTTGCGCTGTCTGATGACAGCACGGCCCGCGATGCCTGGGAGTTGGCAGCGCCCCACAGTGGCGGACTGATCGCCGTTGGCGTGGGCGGGGCACTCACTGGCAAGGGCGGACACTTGCTGATCAGCGATGACCTGGTGAAAGGCCGCGAGGAAATATCGAGCGAGGGTCAGCGCGAAAAACTCTGGCGCTGGTACACCGATGACTATTCCACGCGGGCCGAACCAAGCGCTGCGCAAATCGCCATCGGCACACGATGGGACGTAGACGACCCACTAGGGCGGCTTGATCTGCACGAACCGGGCCAATGGCGCGTTATCCGCTTGCCAGCATTGGCCGAAGATAACGACCCCTTAGGGCGTGAATACGGTGAGGCACTTTGGCCGGAGCGTTTCAGCGCCGAAGATTTGCAAGCCGCCCGTACTCGAATGGGTGTGTGGAGTTTCAGCGCCCTCTACCAGCAATCGCCCGTGCCAGCGGACGGCGGCATATTCCAGCGCGATAAGTTTCAGGTTATTGATAACCCGCCCTCCAATATCAAGCACAAAGTCCGCTTTTGGGACTTGGCGCTGTCTGAAAAGACCAGCGCCGATTACACCGTTGGCGTACTCATGGGTGAAACGGCGGACGGGCGTTTGATTGTGCTGGACGTGGCACGTTTCCAGGTCAATTGGGGGGACGTAACAGACCGGATTGCAGAGGTCGCGCAACTGGACGGGCCAGGGGTACGTATCGGCGTGGAAACCGCCTACTTTCACACGCAGGCAGTCAAGCAACTGCTCAATCGGCGCGATCTGCATGGGTACTCGATCAAGGGCTATCGCCCGCACACCGATAAAGTCACCCGCGCCCTGCCGTTTTCGGCCCGCGTTGACGCGCAAATGGTGTACGTCCTGCGTCATGCCTGGTTAGAGGATTACCTGTCCGAACTGTGTTCGTTCCCAAGCGGAAAGCACGACGATATGGTTGATGCCAGCAGCAGCGCATACCTGATGCTTGAACGCAAACCGCTTGTAGCGCACGTAAGGCGCTACACCCATAGCAACCCCGACAGGCCAGAGGATGAAACGGGCCGCGTCATTGCGGTAGCAAAGCGCCGAAAAATGGGCCGAAATGAGGAAATCCAGCGGGCGATAGAGCGCGTTCACGCGCTACGTCACCCTAAACCTGAAACCATGATCCAGTAAAGGAGAGCAATCGATGGCTGAACTGCAACCCACCGCGACCCTGCAAGAAACGCTACGCGGCGTAACCGTCTTGTTCAATGACAGCACAAACCGCCTTCATTACCCCGACGCGGAAACGGCGCGTGCATCTCTACGGGCCGCTGGCTGGCAACCTGCCCCGGACAATCCGTATGAAATGAAGTGGCCTGTGTATGTCCCGCCAATGGCGAATGCCGCAACGGTTGAGCCGTTCGTAGCGCGCGGCAAACGCACCTGGCCGGATCAGCCCAAGCCCGCACCGCAAACCGACGAAGAATACCTCGCGGAAATCCGTCGCAGGTTCAATCTGAACAGTTTCTAGACGCCATCCCCCGACCCTGAACAGCCCGTGATAATGCCTATCACGGGCTGTTTTTGTTCCCACTGTTCAAGTAAATAAAAGTCTTCAAGTTTCTGCAAAACGGTTGAATATATTGGCGGTCTGTGTTATACTTGCCTTGCAATGCAGGACATTGACATGCAAAGGAAGCGCCATGAGCGAAAAACAGATCACTTGGCGTCCAACCGAACTGGACGCCGCCGCTATCGAGAGCATACGCAAGCGCCATCCGTTTCTTGCCACCACAAGCGATGTCATGCGCTACGCACTGCACATGCTCAACACCATCGAGAAGGTCGAAGGGGCCGAAACACCACTGCCTACCAAAAGCTGGACGCCGGAGCAAGTGGAAGAACTGCGCAAGATGATCGAAGCGTCAAGACCGGAAACAAGTACGGCCCGGCTCGACAAGGACGACCCTGAGTAACTTATCACATTTAGTTGAAAGGAGAGAGCAACCGTGTCTACGTTCCACAACGATAACCAGCCTGCGGATGATCGCGTAAGGCTTTCACACACGGCGATGAGCAAATATGCGCCAGCGGAGTATAAACGGGCGCTGGCTCTCGCTGTAAGCCTCATAGCCGATGGCGAATATAACCAGACAGACTGGTTTGAGTTGGACAGTCTGCACGGGCGCGTCAAGATCACGCTTGAAAAAGAGATCATGGCCGAAGTGGGCGCGACAATGGTTTGGGGCGAGGACGAACCAATTTACAGCCGCGCTATGGTGTATCGCAACTAAGCACAAGCGCCCCTCTCAGCCGGAAACCGAAGGGGCGCAAGGCAACCTATCACACGAGTGTATGAAAGGGTAATGGTATTTTACCATGTCTGCCGATCTATCCAACATCCCCCATCTATCCGCCGAACGCTGGCAGCAAGCCCGACAGCGGGCGATTGAAACTGTGCGCGCCAGCGTACCGGAACCCGACCCCGCCCATTACGTCAGCAAGCAAGGTATCAGCGCGTTTCCGGCATGGTTCATGCGGAGCCTGATTGCGCTGCTTGTAATCGTTGCAGGCGCGGCGTTTTGGATGTCAGCCGGGAAGCAAGTTATGGCCGCTGGAATGCTGGTTGACCCTCTCAGTACGTCAGAACGGCTGACGCCGTTTTGGGGCGATGTGGCGATTGTCCTCTCCCTGGCATTCGGTGAACTTGGAGCCATCTTGTTTCAGGTTGCCGCCGCAGTATTTGAGGGCCGGGGCAAGCGGTTGACGTTCCGCCTGTTCGCCGTTCTGTGCGCGGCGCTGGCGGTCATTGCCAACGTGAGCATCACTGCTACTCATGAAATCGCCCCAATCGCCGTGTTCCAGTGGTTCATGACACTCATCCCACCTATCGCAGTCCTGGGGATCGGAATGCTCATTGAAGGGCTTGTAATGGCCTCTCTTAAGGCGAGGGCGGAGCAACGCGCCGCATATCAAGCCGCAATGGATGAGTACCATCGCGCCCAGGCCAACCCCGACAAACACCCTGACTTTGGCCGGACGTGGGCCAAAGCCATCTACGATGAACTGTGCCGCTACAAGCGTGACCGTGACCTCATACTGCCCCTTGTGGAACAGGATCGGGCCGTCATGCTCCAACTGGTACAACGCGAATACGCCGACCACATGGCGTGGGAAACGTTTGATCCAACGGCTGGAAAGTCAGCGGTAAGCGCTGGAAACCCGGAAAGTGCCAGTTACCAACTTTCCAGTGGAAACCCGGAAAGTGCTGGTAAGTTGGAAAGCGGACTTTCCAGCACCAATGGTAAGCAAGTTTCCAAGCTGGATCGGATTGTCGCCTACCTCACGCAAAACCCCGACGATTACCGCTTGCCGAACCGCGCGCTGGCGGAAAAGATTGGCGACGTTTCACACGTGTTGGTTGGGCAAGCCAAGCAAGTCTACATTGCCCAAATTTCAAGCCAGAACGGGCAAGGTGAGGCGACAGCCGCTTAAAGGTACGGGAAGTCACGATAGTCGGATCAGGCCGCTAGGACGGCTAAAAACGAGGTGAACAATGGGCAAGAAACAACGCTACATTCAATCGGACGGCACGTCGCTGGAAAATCAAGGTAGTCCATACGACCTGCCCCTCGATAAACCTATCGCAGTTTACTACCGTCAGTCAACCATCGCACAGGTCGGCAATGTAGCCACTTCACAGCAAACGGAAGACATGCCCGCCTACGTAGAAAGTCGTGGTTGGGCAAAGGAAGCTATCATCCTGATCGATGATGATGAGGGGGTAAGCGGCACTACACGCATTGATGAACGGCCCGGTATGAGCAAGCTGTATGGCATGATCCTGGAAGAACAGATCGGGGCTGTTGCGGTGTGGCTTGAAGATAGGCTTTTCAGAGATCAGACGGAGATACAGCCCAACGTGTTTCTTGAGGCATGTAAAGAGCACAATATCCGCGTAATCACGCGCTGGACAACCTACAATTTCAATCACCCCATGACGGCCAAATCTGATATGCGCCGTTTCCGCTATGAGGCGACCAAAGCGGCGGAATACCTCGAACACATCAGAGAGCGGATGCTCCCTGCTAAGGAAAAACTGGCATTGCAAGGGTACTGGTCTGGTGCGTCCATAACCATTGGCTTCATGCTGAAACCGGAGACGAACGGTAGACGTATCCGGTATCGTTTCGTCCCCTTTTACCCGATTGTGGCGACTGTGATCACCTATTTTGAGCTTTTTGTCTACAAATTTCGCGGCAACCTGCGCCAGACTGCCGACTATATCCGCAAGAACGGGCCGTATATCGACTTTGACGACCCCGAACTGCTGAAAGAGGTTCCAGAGCGGTACATTTGGCGCAGCCCCAATCGAATGAAGCGGGGGGAGAACGGGCAGTATTACCCTAGCAAGCATGGGCTATACCAGATGTTCACCAATGCGATGTACATCGGACATCGACCCGTAAACGGAAAGGGAGTTGTCTGGAACAATCATGAGGCCATTGTTGACGAAGGGCTATTCATGCAGGCGTTTAACTACCTGTCGGCAATCGGGTTGGACGGCAAGCCCAATCCCGATTACAAACCGCGCGTCAACCACGCGCGCCCTACACGTGACGAAACGAAAGGCAAGCCTAGACCGCTGTGTGAAAACTATATTGTCTCGAAAGAAAACGACGGTGACTGGCGGCAAGTCGGCATAACATGGGACGGCAGAGTAAAGAACTGGTCTTATCGGTTCAAAGAACGCCAGCACAGTGACGGCTCGGAAGGGCTGGCGCTCTGGGAACGGCAAGCTCGCTGGATTGACACCGCAATCGTAGAGGACTTACGGCACAAAATGAACGCCAGTTTTCACGATGATGTGTGGTCAACCATGCTGGAAAATGTTGAACCAGACACCGCAAAAGAGCGCCGGAACTTAGAGAAACAGATTGCCTCCGTCAAGCGACAGCAAAAACTTACGGCACGGAACGCGGCCAGGGCCAAAAGTGACAAACTTTTCGATGAGCTACAGCAGGAATATGACCAGCAAGAAGCCGAGATCAACCGCCTCAACCAGAAACTTGCTGCATTGGGCCATCAACATGGCCGGCGGGAATTGTTGCAGAGCCTTTACGACTGTTTCGGAAGCGCCGGGGAAATCTGGCACGACTTAAGCACGGATATGCAGAAAACCGCGATAGACACGTTCATTGACCGTGTTGAAGCGCTTATCGTAGATGGTGAAATTGAACTGGTGGTCTGCTATCGGGATGGCGCAAGGTCGGAGCCGATACGTCTACCCCGGCAAGGGACAACTTATAAAACCTGGCTACAGCGCGATACCGCTTTGCTCAAACGGATGGCGGACGAAGGTAAGAGCCAGGTTGAGATCGCAATGGCGTTCCCCGGCCTGCGCTGGAAAATGATTAGCGATCACTACAGACGCAGCTTTAATGAAAATCTGTCAGTGTTCCCCAAGCCCATACTAGACACGGAAAACTTCTATGCGTTCTACCAGCGCGTCAACGGTAAAGTGTTCTGCCTAGTCAGCGGTAACGGAGAGCGCTGGACAGCCAAAGACCTCGCAAAGCTGACAGAACTGGTCAACAGTGGCGCGAAACAGCTTGAAATCGCGGCGGCATTTCCTACCCGCCGCTGGAACTGCCTGCGTCAGAAGATCAGTGACCTATTCGGAACGGCCACAATCATCCGGGGCATGACGTTCTCTCAATTCGAGAGCTACTACGAATATCTTGATAGAACAAACCCCGACGCGCTTAACCCTATGCGGCGAGACTTGGAGAAACGCGCGGCGGATACCATGACGGACTTACTGATACAGCTACCAGCGGGGGCAATTGTGGACGAAAACGGTACATCGCGCGCAAGTACCACTTCTGGAAACCGTTCAGAGATAATTCCCCAATAAACATGGCGTCGTGCAGACTCTCTGCTGGAATTTGCTCGGTGGCTGCCAGAACACCCACCGCAATCGGCAGATCGTAGGCCGGGCCTTCTTTGCGAATGTCGGCGGGCGCGAGGTTGACGACATAGCGCTTCATCGGGAAGTCCAACCCGCGATTCTTGATGGCCGAGCGCACCCGTTCCCGGCTCTCCTGAACAGCGGTGTCAGGTAGGCCCACAATGGTAAAGCTCGTCATCGCGCGCGGATTGTAATCGACTTCGACGGTGACAGCAGTGGCATCAAGGCCCACCACTGCCCCTGAATTGACGGTTGCAAGCATGGATCAGTCCTAAACTGAGACGTGGCTAATGACTCAGCCGCAACCGGAATTATACTCCATGCTGGCCGTTAGCGAATTGGATCAGCCCGGCGTATTAACAACAAAGAGCGTCAGAGCGGGCGCAGTTTCGTGCATCAGGCCCGCGACTGGGATGGCAAATGCAGTTCAAAGACCTGTTCGGTCAAAGCGGACGTGCCGGTCAGGTGAGTGCCATCTACCTCGCGGCACAACCGGAAGCCGAACTTCTCGTAGAGATGGCGGGCTGTATTCAAGCCAGCGAAGGTCGTCAGATAGACCCGGCTATAACCTTTGCGTTTGCAGAACGAAACAGCCTCAGCCAGCAGGCGATTGCCCAGGCCGTGCCCCTGATAAGCCGGATCGACAATGAACCAGCGCAGCCGCGCGCCCTGACCATTGGCGTCACTGCCGTCGATGAACACGCCGCCCACAATCTCGCCGTTGACCTTCGCAAACCAGGCTCCATCACGGGCCGGATCGAAGTTCGTCAGGAAGGTCGCCATCTCTGTTGCTACTTTCGCTTCAAAGTAAAGCCCCAGTTGCCAGTGATCGGCATAGTAACACGCATGTAGTTCCGTGATACGGCCCAGCGCGCCGGGCGCGTAACCGGTAAATTCGACAGTATAGGTCTCCATAAGCCTTTCCCATTCGTGTTTTATGCTATTCTAGGGAAAACCAGACAGGCTGTCATTGACTCCGGAGTCGAGAAACGAATCAAAGGATCATGATAACTCCTGGCGGGAGCCGCCTGAGGGCGTTAAGGGAGTACCTGGGCAAGACACAGCTGCAAGTCGAGATCGAGGCTGAATTGGGCCTGGGCTATTTGCAGCGCATCGAGTCAGGCAAAGTTCGCCATCCCGAACGGGACACCCTTGAACGCATTCTGACGGCGTTGGGCGCGCAGTATACTGAGCGGCGCGACATTCTGGAGATGTTCGGCTACGCTGTCGATACCCCGTTACCGTTGGAACCGGAGATCGAATGGGCCATCGCCTCGTGTCAATCCGAACTGGAGACGGCGGTTTTTCCGGCCTATTTGCTGGACTGCGCGCACCGCGTCCTGGCCTGGAACGCCTTCTTCATTAAACTCTTTGGTCCAATTGGCTTGAGTCACCCCTACTGCCTTTCGGTGCTCAAGATGCTGTTCGACCCTCGCTACAGCGTCACGCCGCTGATTGCGAACCCGGACATCTTCTTTCCGGCGCAAATCCGCGCCCTTCGTTATGAAATGCGCTGGTTTCGCAGCGAAACCTGGTATGAAGCGCTCATCGACGAAATGCTGGCCGAGTGCCCCCTGTTCAGGCACTACTGGCTGGATTCGTTGGCGCAGCAGCAAAGCTACCTGGTCGCCGCCAGGCCCCTGGTCTCGTTTGAACTGAACGTGCCGCACGCAGGCTTGCTCCGCTTCCGGCTGACCTCTGAACCCTTCGCACAGGACAGGCGCTTTCGCGTGATCTACTACATACCCGCCGATGCGCCGACCATTACGCAGTGTATCGCGTGGCAGTAGACAACACCCCGGTTCAGTCCACTCTGGTGGGGCCGAAGCGCGCGGAATGCACCATTTTGTGTTATTCTGCGTATAGGAGAGTACGGAGGACATGCGACGATGACATGGGTGATTATTGCGGCGGGCGTCGCCGTTGGGATCGGGATCGCATTCTGGCAACAGATCGTCACCTGGGCCAACCAGCACCTGGCGAACTGGCTGGATGAACTGTTTGGCAAGGAACTGCGCGATGCCTTCTTACTCATCCTGGCGGCGGC